>NZ_JAPCIM010000001.1:0-158431 GCF_025910055.1 Pantoea sp. JV6
AACGCCGTAGCGCCGATGGTAGTGTGGGGTCTCCCCATGCGAGAGTAGGGAACTGCCAGGCATTAAATAAGTGAAGAAGCCCCGCACGAAAGTGCGGGGCTTTTTTACGTCTGCACTTTGCCACGTTAAGCTGAATACATGACCTGCAGGCACGCGGTATGTCACCCTTAACTCCCCATTATTAACTTCTGAATGACCAGCAACCCGCTGATTTTTCGATAATTAGCGACATGGCTCACAATAATAATCTCGGATTACGCCGCCTTTACCTTCGGTAGACTTAAATGCTTTACTCACTCCTTTAAACGCTGTTGATCAGCAAGGAACAGAGGTAAGGCATGGCACCCACAAATAATAAAACTCAGACGGATGATACAAAGAAACGTATCTGGGCTATCGTCGGCGCGTCATCAGGTAACCTGGTTGAGTGGTTCGACTTCTACGTTTACTCCTTCTTCTCACTCTATTTTGCCCACATTTTCTTTCCGCAGGGCGATACCACCACTCAGTTGTTACAGACGGCGGGCGTTTTTGCGGCAGGATTTTTAATGCGTCCGATTGGCGGCTGGCTGTTTGGCTATATCGGCGACAAACATGGCCGAAAAAATTCGATGCTGGTTTCGGTCTGCATGATGTGTTTTGGTTCGCTGGTGATCGCCTGCTTACCCGGTTACGCAACGATCGGCGTGGCTGCGCCCGTCATTCTGCTGCTGGCGCGTATGTTTCAGGGATTATCGGTGGGCGGAGAATATGGGACCAGCGCAACCTACATGAGCGAAGTGGCTCTGGAAGGACGTAAAGGATTCTACGCCTCATTCCAGTATGTCACCCTGATTGGTGGCCAGTTAGCGGCGGTACTCACCGTCGTGGTCCTGCAATTTTTACTGACGGATGCAGAACTGCGAAGCTGGGGCTGGCGTATTCCGTTCTTCCTCGGCGCACTCCTCGCCGTTGTCGCATTATGGTTACGACGCTCACTGGAAGAGACCTCAGATAAGACGAGCCGCGAACATCGCGATGCGGGTAGCGTAATCGGGTTACTGCGCAATCATACTCGTCCCTTCCTGATGGTGCTGGGTTTCACCGCAGGCGGCTCCCTGAGTTTTTACACCTTCACCACCTACATGCAGAAGTATCTGGTTAATACGTCAGGTATGGATCCTAAAACCGCCAGCGGCCTGATGACCGGTGCGCTGCTGGTCTTTATGCTGATTCAGCCGATTATTGGTGCTCTGTCAGATAAAATCGGTCGTCGCACTTCGATGATGATTTTTGGCGCGGGCGCGGCCATCTGTACGGTCCCCATTCTGACGCTGTTGCAAAACGTGCAAAGTCCCGGTGTGGCTTTCCTGTTAATCATGCTGGCGCTGCTGATTACCAGCTTCTACACCGCCATCAGTGGCATTCTTAAAGCAGAAATGTTTCCGCCACAGGTGCGCGCACTGGGTGTAGGGCTATCTTACGCAGTAGCGAATGCGATCTTTGGTGGGTCGGCAGAGTATGTTGCGTTGCTGATGAAGCAGCAGGGGATTGAGACGACTTTCTTCTGGTATGTTTCAGCGATGGGCGCGGTGGCATTTCTGGTGTCGCTGTTGCTGCACAAGCGCGGTAAGGGGATTAAGCTTTAACAGAGAAAGCTACTGACTCAGATTCCACAGGGCAATGCCGCTGGCAGCACCGGCGGCATCCCAGGCGAAATCTTTCCAGCTCCAGCCGCTGCCATTCGGGCGGCTGTCATACCACTCTTTTCCCGCCCCAGGCGTTAATGAAAACAGTCTGGCTTTGCCGGTCAGAATGGTGCTGACGCTGCCTTCCCATATTCACTACCGGCAGCGGCCAGGACTGCAGAGGCGACAAAATGCTCCGCTTTATCCCGTCCGGTCTACTGATCTTTTGCCATATGGCCGCATCCATTACACAACAGCCCAGCAAGCAGCACACTTCGCATAGCAGATGCCTTATTGACCGTAGTGATTAAAGAATCCGGCTGATCAGGCGATCGATACGTATCCGGCGCAGACGACGAATCAGCTTGCGCACCTTGGCCGGGTAATCAGCAATACTTTCAAGCTCACGGAAATGCGTCACTATCGTCGTGTTCTGCCGGATTAACGTCAGTTCCTTCTCACGCTGAGCCGCTAACTCCTGATGAGGATCGTGGATCAGCACCGCATTTTCCAGATCGAGCCGCCAGGCACGTGGATTGAGGTTATTACCGGTAATCAGCTGCCATTCGTCATCAACCCACATTCCTTTAAGGTGATAACTGTTCTCGCCATCCTTCCACAGTCTCACGACCAGCTGATCGGTCGTAACGTAGTAGTGCAAACGGCTCATAAAGCGACGCAGATTGATTTCATACAGGTAAGGCAGCGCGCCTATGATTTTGAACGGCTGATCGGGCGCAATATAGAAGTCATTGGCTGTTTTATCGCCGACGATGATCTCAACCTGTTTTCCCTGACGCAGAAGATGAATGATATTACGAACCAGCAAGGCGGGCATGTTGAAGTAGGGGGTACAGATGATCAGTTTTTGTTCCGCACAGGGCATCAGGTGGAAAATGGTTTTATTGAGCAGGCTATGCTTACCCAGACCGACCAGCGGCGTGACCGTCAGTTCATCGTTGCCGGCATTCCCTTCAAACTGATAATTGAAGCCGCGCAGGTCCTGACGGAACTGGCGTGTCTCATTTTTAATTTCAGGACTTGAGGGGCGCTCAGCAAAATCGAGTCGGTTTACCGCTTCCGCTGATTTCAGATTGAGCGTGATCCAGTCATACATCGTATCTGTCAGCTGGGAATTACGGATAACCTGGTAACGGTCATAGCGATATTTATCATGCTGATGCAGGTAGACATCATTGATGCTGGCGCCGCTGTAGAGCAGCATGTCATCAATAATGAACCCTTTAAGGTGGAGCACGCCCAGCGCTTCACGGGTATTGACCGGGATACCATAAACCGGGATGGCGATATCCGGATAACGTGTCGCCATTTCGCAATACCAGTCGGCATTGGTTACGCCTCGCGCTGCGCCAATTCGCCCACGCTGCGCACGGTGCCAGTCAACCAGAATCGAAATATCCAGCTCCGGCCGCGCCTGCTTCGCACTATAAAGCGCATCCATGACGGCACGTCCGGCGTCATCATTTTCCAGATAGAGCGCAACAATACAGATGCGAGTCTGCGCTGCCGCAATTTTCTCCAGCAACGTCTGGCGAAATTCGGCAGGCGAGTAAAGTGTCGACACATCCGCAACGGATTGTGACAGTTTCGGCAGCTGTGCGAGGTGTTGTTGGTGTTTGTTACGTTTAAATTTAGACAACATCACAGTGCACTTCTTCTCTGTTCATTGCATGGCCTTTTGCCATCAAATCAGGGTTATAACCACAAATAATAACATCAACTTCGCCGATTCGAACGTTTTTTACCTTTCTCTACAAGGTTAGTTGATCTCATTCTGTAAAGACAATTTCAGGCTGACAATACCGTCATCCAGTTGAATATCAACATGAAAGTTGAGCTTTCGTGCCAGCGTAATCATGCCGCGGTTATGGGGCATGGTGATACCGTTCAATTGTTGCAAGCCGTGATGCCGGGTATAGCGGATCATCTTTTCCAGCAGACGACGGCCCATGCCCAGGCCTTTCAGGTCGGAACGGACCAGCACCGAAAACTCTGCATCAATGTTATCTGCATCAGAGATAGCGCGGGTGACGCCGATGATCTCGGGTCGTCCATGATGCTGACGTACCGCCACAATCGCCATCTCGCGGTCATAATCGATCTGGGTCATGTTGGCGAGATCATCATGAGTAAACTCACTGATTTCACTGAAGTAGCGGTAGTAGAGATCTTCTTTGGTGACCTGACTGATGAAATCGCGCAGCAGGGGCTCATCCTCTGGCAGAATGGGCCGGAACAGGCAGAATTGCCCATCCTTTAACTCCACCTGCTCTTCCAGATGCTGAGGATAAGGACGTATTGCCAGCCGTGCTTCGTTATCGCCGTGGAACGGAGCCAGCGTCAGGGTGACATCCAGCAGGGTAAAATCATTGCCCGCCGCCAGCAGCGGATGAATATCCAGTCGCTGGATCTCCGGGCAATCCACCACCAGGTTAGAGACCTGCACCAGCAACTGGCTTAAACCGGGGATATCCAGCGGATTCAGCGCGCTGCGGCTGCGGATTTTTCCGCTCTTGATCGCCTGAATCACCAGATAGCGTGCCAGCGTCATATTCAGCGGGGGAAGGGCAACGGCAGCCTGTTTATCGGCCTGCCATTCAACGCCGCCTTCCCCCAGCATAATGATCGGGCCAAACAGGGCATCCTGTTCGACCACGACCCGCAGCTCCTGTGCGCCTGCACGACTCGCCATGCTCTGAACCAGCAGCCCTTCGATACGTGCCTGCGGCAGCGTCTGTTTTACCCGATCAAAAATGGCCTCAGCGGCATGCTCCACTTCGCTGGCATTACGCAGGTAGAGCATCACGCCCTGCACCTCCGATTTATGCGCGATATCGGGTGAACGCAGTTTTAGCGCCACCGGATAGCCAATCTGATCGGCAATCGCCACTGCCGCCTTACTGTCGCTGGCGATCCAGGTCGGCAGCGTGGCCAGGCCGTAAGCCTGCAACACCGGCTGCACTTCATGGGTATCCAGCGCAGTAACACCACGCTCCAGCGCCTGTGACAGCAGCTGGTGTGCATGGGCACTGTCCAGGTTCAGGGTGGCGGGCAGGGCAGGGGTTTCGCGCAGCTGCTTCTGGTTACGGCGGTACTCAACCTGATGCATAAAAGCGGTCACCGTTCCCTCTGGCGTGCGCCAGGTCGGTATCCCCGCCTGCGTAAAGGCTCGGCGCGCGGCTTGTGAAGAGAACTCGCCGCTCCAGTTGGTCAGCAGCGTCACCAGCTTACCGCGCGGGTGACGGGCGATGGTGTCGATCAGATGTCCGGCCGTTTCAGTCGCGGGCGCGACCGCGCTTGGCGCATGAATAATCATCAATGCATCAAGTTCATGGCTGTCGAGCAGGATCTCTGTGCAGGCGGCATAACGTTCTGCTGTGGCGTCATCTTTTAAATCCAGCGGGTTGCCGCGGCCTGCGCCAGCGGGCAACAGCGCCTCGAGCTGCTGAATCGTCTGCTCGCTGAGCTGCGCCAGTTTCCCGTTGCGGGCATAGAGCTCATCCAGCGCCAGCGCGGCGGGGGCGGCACCATTACTGATGATCATCAGCCTGTCGCCACGCAGCGGCCGCATATGACTCAGCGACTCAACGGCGGAGAAGAGCTCATGGGTATCCTGCACCCGCAGTAACCCGGCACGCTGAATGGCAGCATCCCAGGCGGCGTCCAGACCGCTGTGGGTGCCCAGCAGCGCCTGTGCTTCCCGGCTGCGACCACTCTTGATCACCAGAATCGGTTTATTACGGGAGGCGCTGCGTGAGGCAGAAACAAAACGACGCGCATCGCTGAGGTGCTCAAGATAGAGCAGGATAGCGCTGGTTTTACCGTCGCGAGCCAGGAAGTCGAGCAGATCATCGACATCGGTATCCAGACTGTCACCCAGCGCGATAAACCAGGAGAATCCGAGATTACGCTGCTGCGCCCAATCGAGAATGGTGTTGGATACGGCGGCGGACTGGGAGATAAATGCGATACGGCCTTTCTCTATCGGCACTGGCGAGAAGCTGGCATTCAATCCCTGCCAGGGGGCCAGCAGTCCAAGACTGTTCGGGCCCAGCAGACGTATCTGCCACTGGCTGGCGCAGGCTTTGAGTTCGGCCGACTGGCTGGCGGGCGCAGAGAGGATAATGCAGGCTTTGCAGCCTTTCTCCCCGAGCTGTTGCAGCAGTTCGAGGTTACGTTTTGAGTGGGTGCAGATCACTGCCAGGTCTGGCGCGAAAGGTAAGCTGTCGATGGTGGGCCAGGCCAGTACGCCGCTGACCGCTTTATATTTCGGCGTCACCGGCAACACCGGGCCGCTAAAACCGCCCGCCAGCAGGTTACGCATCATAAAGTATCCGGCGCGCCCTGGCGTGACCGAGGCACCAATCACCGCAATTGATTTAGGTCGTAACAGCGCTTCCAGTCCGCGTTGGCTCATCTCACTCTCCAGAGTTCGGGATTTGCGTGATTGTAAACGCTTTTGGCTGGCAGTGCTTCCGGGCAGATCGCAGGCTGCGCATCCCGATTTTAATCTCTGTCACCGCAGGGACGCTCCCGCCAGGAGGTGACAGGGCGCTTAATCCTGTCCGGCGTGGTGTGGTTTCCCTGCCAGATAGGCCGCGCGGAACTGATCAAAATGGTGAGATAACGCCTCAGCCGCCAGCCGATCGCCCGCCTGCGCCAGCAGCGCCGCGGCCACTTCAGCAGTGCAGTGCTGACCTGCGCCGTGGGCTTCACGCAGCGTATAGCGCGACGGGGTGCTGACATCCAGCGACATCACCGGCAGGGCGTCGAGCCAGGGGCTTTTACGGAACATTTTGCGGGCTTCGGTCCAGGTGCCGTCCAGCATAATAAACAGCGGCGGCTTGCCACTGACGGGCGGCGTTGTCAGCACTTCGCGACCGGCATCGGCATAAGCGGCCGGGAAAACGACCAGCGGCTGATAATCGGGATTGCGCACCGCCGCCAGCAGCAGCGGATCCGGCTCGGTGCGTGACCAGCCAAAAGCCTGAGTTTCCGGCAGAATATCGGCAATCAGCCGGCCGGTGTTGCTCGGCTTCATCGGCTCGGTATCGAACATCACCAGGCAGAAGCGGCTACGAGCGGACTGCGGCACGATCTGACTGCAGAGACAGTTGACCTCTGGCAGCAGACAGCCCTGACAGCGGATGACCCGATTCCCGCGTGCGAGGAAAGGACGAGTGGATCGGGCAAGGCGTTGGGTGCGCAAGCGCAAAACAGCATTATCAGACATGAGTATTCAGGGCAGGAAAAACGTCAGTGTAATCGAAGCGCAGGCGAAAAGGAAAAGGCCAGCCAGGCTGGCCTCTGAAGATTAAAGTGACTCATCCAGCCATTCATTGAAAGGCGCTTTGGGCATCGCGCCATTCAGCATGTCGACCCGCTCGCCGTTCTTAAACAGCATGATGGTCGGGATACTGCGAATGTTGAAACGGGCGCTCAGGGCCGGTTCCGCTTCGGTGTTCACTTTAATAAAGCGGACTTTACCGCTGCGTTCACTGGCGACATCTTTAAACACCGGCGCAAAATTGACACAGGGACCACACCAGGGCGCCCAGAAATCGATCACCACCGGCAGATCGTCCTGCAGATATTTGTCAAAGTTAGCGCTGGTGGCATTCACCACTTCGCCATCAAATAACGCATTTCCACAGCGACCACATTTCGCCACGTCGGCAAGGCGTTCTTCAGGAACGCGATTGGTTGCCTGACAGGAAGCGCATACCGTATTCATAGGAACCTCTGATGTTGAAAAGTGTCAGTCTGGTAAATATTGTTCATTATGAAAGGGGACGGATTCCCTCTCAATCTGGATTGCTCTATAGGTTCAATAGTTGATAGCTAAGCGCCAGCACATCAGGTAATCTGCGCGCTCTCAATGCAGGAGGAAGACATGAACGACGAATTTAAAGGCAAGAGCGGTAAGGTTAAGGTGATGTACGTGCGTGGCGAGGACGATAAAAGCGCGCGCGCGCCTAATCCTCGTACAGGCAAAGGTGGTCACGCTGCTGCCCGTTCGGATGATAATCGTCGTTCGTCTGGCCCCCGTACTGAACGCAGTCAGGAAGGTGGTCGCTCCGCTGGCCGTCGCAGCGACGACACCGGTCGCAGCAGTTCACCGCGTCGTGATGAAGGCGGACGTGGCGCTCCACGCCGTTCAGACGATGGCGCAGGCCGCCGCAACGATCGTGGCGATGATAATCGCGGCGCCTATGGCAGCAGCGATTCCCCATGGCGCACCGTGTCACGCGCGCCATCAGCAGATCGTCCGGCAACCGAAAGCGATAAGCCGGATCACGGCGGCATCAGCGGCAAGAGCTTCGTCGATCCCGAGCAGATCCGTCGTCAGCGTAACGAAGAGACGCGCGTCTATGGTGAGAACGCCTGTCAGGCGCTGTTCCAGAGCCGTCCTGAAGCGATTGTCCGCGCCTGGTTCGTGCAGGAAGTGACACCGCGTTTCCGCGAAGCGCTGCGCTGGCTGGCGGCTAACCGCAAAGCCTATCACGTCGTGGAAGATGCAGAGATTACCAAAGCATCAGGCACTGAGCATCATGGTGGCGTCTGCTTCCTGATCAAAAAGCGCATGGGTATGGCGGTTTCTGAATGGCTGAGCCAGGCGAATACCAAAGATTGCGTGCTGGCACTGGAAGATGTCAGCAACCCGCATAACCTCGGCGCGATTATGCGCAGCTGCGCGCACTTTGGCGTAAAAGGTTTGCTGGTGAACGACGCCTCACTGCTGGAGTCCGGCGCAGCGGTACGTACCGCAGAAGGCGGTGCTGAGCATGTGCAGGCTATCAGCGGCGCAACTTTCAGTGAAGGTCTGGAAGCGTTCCGTAAAGCGGGTTACACCATCGTCACCACCTCCAGCCATCAGGGCACGCCGCTGGCGCAGGCTCAGCTGCCGGAGAAAATGGTGCTGGTGTTAGGGCAGGAGCGTGAAGGTCTTTCTGATACCGCGTTCAAACAGGGTGACATGAGCCTGTCGATTGGCGGCACCGGCAACGTAGAAAGCCTCAACGTCTCGGTCGCAACCGGCGTACTGCTCGCCGAATGGTGGCGTCAGAACGCATAAAAAAACGGGCCGAAAGGCCCGTTTTGCTGTGTAACGTTAGTGCGCACCACCACCACCGCCGCCTGCGCTAAACGGCGGACGGGCAAACCAGATCAGCACTAACAGAATCAAAAAGACCCCCGCCGACGCCCAGAAAATTTCATTCGCTGAAATAATCAGTCCCTGGTTAGTAATCTGCTGCGCGATCCAGGCAGACGCCTGCTGCTGCGTCATCCCCATGCTCTCCAGCTGGCTATACATCTGCTGCGAATTGACGTTGTACGGGGTAATCGACTCCGTCAGGTAGCTATGATGCATCGACTCGCGGTTACTCCACATGGTGGTGGTAATCGACGTCCCCACCGAGCCTGCAAAGGTACGCATAAAGTTCGACAGGCTGGAGGCAGCGGCCATGCGCTCCGGCGGCAGTCCCGACAGCGTAATGGTGGTCAGCGGCATAAAGAAGCAGGCCACGGCAAAGCCCTGAATAAACTGCGGCCAGGCTGAGGCACCAAAGTCCATTCCCGGTTCAAACGTATACGCGCGCCAGTAGAAGCAGACGGCATACATAATGAAGCTGAACGTGACCAGCCGTCGCATGTCGAGCTTATGGGCAAAGCGTCCGATGATCGGCGACAGGATCACCGGCAAAATGCCCACCGGCGCAGACGCCAGACCGGCCCAGGTTGCGGTGTAGCCGTAGACCTCCTGCAGCAGCTGCGGCAACAGAACAATCGAGCCGAAGTAGAGCATATAAGCCAGACTGATCGACAGGCAGCCAATGGTGAAGTTGCGCGACTTAAATAGCGACAGGTCAATGATCGGGTGATCGTCCGTCAGCTCCCACACCAGCAGGACTGACAGCGCAATCACGGCCACTACCCCGAGCACGATAATCTCGGTCGAGTTAAACCAGTCGAGCTCCTTTCCGCGATCCAGCATCACCTGCAAACAGCCGATCCCCACCACCAGCAGCACCAGCCCGACCATATCGATCCGCCGGATTTCGGTTTTGGTTTCCCGGCCGCGCAGGGTTTGCAGCGTCAGTATTACCACCGCCACACCAATGGGCACGTTGATAAAGAAGATCCAGCCCCAGTGATAGTTATCGCTGATCCAGCCGCCCAGTATCGGGCCACAGATTGGCGCGACAATCACCGTCATCGCCCACAGCGACAGCGCAACACTGCGCTTGGCGGGCGGATAGTTGTTGAGCAGCAGACTTTGCGACAGCGGGATCAAGGGACCCGCGACGATCCCCTGAATGACGCGGAAGAAGATCAGCATCTCCAGGCTGTCTGACATGCCGCACGCCCAGGAGGCGATAGCAAACAGAATGGTCGACCAGGTAAAGAGCTTCACTTCACCGATGCGTTTGGCCAGCCAGCCGGTCAGCGGGATCGAGATCGCATTGGCCACACCAAACGAGGTGATCACCCAGGTTCCCTGGGAGTTCGACGCTCCGAGATTACCGGCAATCGTGGGGATAGCCACGTTGGCGATGGTCGAGTCCAGAACCTGCATGAACGTCGCCAGCGACAACGCAATGGTCATCAGGACCAGCGGCATTCCTTCAAGCGGTTTTTGTGCCATTACAGCCTCCGCGTCATCATCCGGCGTTGGCGCGGACGATATCGGTGATCAGCTGATTGACCGGCGCAAGGTCAATCGCCAGTGCGTTGCTGCTGTAAGCGGCTTGCTGACGGGCGCTGGAGGCCAGCGCGCTGCCCTCTTTGCTGGTGGTATCGATTTTAACCAGCGTTGAGAGGCCAATACGCAGCGGATGTCTGGCGATATCTTCCTGATTCAGTTCGATACGAACCGGCAGGCGCTGAACCACTTTGATCCAGTTACCGGTGGCATTCTGTGCCGGCAACAGTGAGAAGGCGCTGCCGGTGCCCATATCCAGTCCTGCAACTTTGCCCTGATAAACCACTTCGTCACCGTAGATGTCGGCAACCACGGTGACAGGCTGACCAATACGAACGCCAGCCAGCTGGGTCTCTTTAAAGTTGGCATCGACCCACAGATTCGTTGCAGGCACGACGGCGAGCAGCGGGGTGCTGGTGGAGATTTGCGAACCGACCTGCACGCTGCGACGGGAGACAAAACCATCCATCGGGCTACGGATTTCGGTGCGCTGCAGCGCCAGCCAGGCGTCACGCAGCTCAGCCGCACTCTGTTGCACGGCAGGCTGATTTTCCAGTGAGGTGTTGAGGATCATCGCCTGATTCGCATTGTATTGCTGAATCGCCACGTCCAGTTGTGCTTTGGCCGTCGCGACGGCATCGCGGGCGTGCTGCAACTCTTCACGGCCAATCAGATTAGCCGCGCCTAACGGCTCACGGCGTTTCAGGTCGGCCTGTGCCTGCGCCAGAGCGGTCTGTTGCAAGGTAATGCTGGCCTGATACTGTTTGCCATTAATCATCAGCTGATGCGTCTGACGCACGCTGGTGGCGAGTGCCGTCTGCGCTTTTTCAAACGCCTGCTCCGCATCCGTCTTATCCAGTGAAACCAGCACATCGCCTTTTTTGACGAAATCGGTATCTTCAAACCAGACTTTATTCACGCTACCGGAGACCTGTGCCATCACCTGCACCTGGTTACCCGCAACGTAGGCGTCATCCGTTTCCTGAAAATGGCGCAGGACCAGGAACCAGTAAACTCCCCAGGCAATACCAATCAGCACAAAGATCAACGCCAGCACGATGAGCACACTTTTGCGCTTCTTCTTTTTGTTGGCTGACGGTTGCGGGCTTTGTGCTTCTGCCGTTGCACTCATGTCTTTCTCCACGTTTTCCATTTAGTCGGGCGGCAGAAATCCCTTTTCGCCAGCGCCCGAGTCGAAAAAGCCAGCGACTGAGCGCTGGCCAGATAAAAAAGGAAATTAAAATAACGATTCCGACAGGTGATTGTGTCGCACTTATTGCTATTAGCGGGAAAGCGAGGCGATCAGCTGATCTTCATCCATTTTATCAAGACGATTAAGTAGCTTACGGGTGATGCCTTCCAGCTGCGACTTCTCATCGACGGAGAGCGACGACCACAGGTACTGCAGGCTCTGATGCTGAGGTGGCAGCAGCTGACGCAGGAACTCCATCCCTTTATCGGTCAGATGCAGGTGCAGGCAGCGACGGTCGTGATCGCTTTCGCGACGCTCAATCCAGCCGCGCTTTTCCAGCTCATCAGCAATGCGCGTGGCATTGGTACGTGAAGAGCCAAGGGCAGAGCTGAGCTCAGAGGGCTGAATACTATGGTTTTCCTGTGCATCCAGCGTAATCAACGCCATGAACAGGGTTTCATTAATACCCTGTGCTTTCAGCATTTTATTGCGGTTGTCCAGCAGTTTACCCTGCATATGCATACAGAGACGCGTCAGAATAATTTCCTGCAACGGAAAATCCTTATGGCGATTGGCACGGATGTTTAGCATCTGCTCAATGGGAGTAAACGAACTTTCCATTAAAAAAAACCTCACTAATTGCAACTTGTATAATAACTATGGTGACAGGATAAGCGTAGTCACTTTTTGGCAGGTGATCGCTGACAGAATCACTATTCACCATCAAAGGTATTCCAGGCCATTCCCTGGCCCTGGGTCAAAAACCCGTACGTCCGGCGGCAGCCGCTGTGCCGAAACGTGATCAAAAAGGGGGCAAATTTAATAATATCGCGGGGAAAAATAACTGAAGTGAATAGGTTTGCTACTAACCATAACAAACCTAACCATTTGTGACCAGACGCAATGCGCTGTCCGGCCAGGCTTCAGTTGATTTTTTCCGGCTCAAAGCGCGATCCGGCTGCCCAAATCAGCAGATTAACCACAGTCAGCAGCGCGCCAGCGCCACAGACGCCATACCAGCCCCAAAGATGGTAAGCGGTCGCGGAGAGCAGTGAGCCGGCCGCGCCACCCATAAAGTAGCTGGTCATGTAACCGGCATTAAGACGGTTCCGCGCCTCCGGCATCTGCGCGTAGATCACGCTTTGATTGGTGATATGGACGGCCTGTACCGCCAGATCCAGCAACAGGATGCCGACGATCAGCGGCGCAAGCTGCTCCGCGCCCCACGCAATGGCAGCCCACGACAGCAGCATAAGCAGCAGGCCCAGTCGGGTGGTCAGCTTCGCTTTACCCTTGTCAGCCAGCGCGCCCGCCTGACGTGCGGCCAGCGCACCCGCGGCACCGACCAGCCCCAGCAAGCCAATCTCGCCCTCTGAGAAGTGATAAGGCGCCCCGGCGAGCAGAAAGGCCATTGAGGTCCACAGCAGGCTGAAATTGGCAAAGGAGAGGCAGCCGGTCCAGGCGCGGGTGCGGAGCACCCGATTACCGGCATACAGGCGAAAGATGGAGGCCAGCAGTTGCGGATAGCTCATGGGCACAGACTGTTTCACGCGCGGCAGCGATCGCCACAGCGCCAGGGCCATCACCACCATCAGCAGGC
The DNA here is from genome assembly GCF_025910055.1 of Pantoea sp. JV6. Classification (NCBI taxonomy): domain Bacteria; kingdom Pseudomonadati; phylum Pseudomonadota; class Gammaproteobacteria; order Enterobacterales; family Erwiniaceae; genus Pantoea; species Pantoea sp. JV6. The sequence continues at coordinate 13,185 of NZ_JAPCIM010000001.1, forward strand.
TGGCAGTCCAGTAAACGGTACGCCAGCCGCCAAGCTGCGCCAGGCCGCCTGCCACGGTGCGCGCCAGCAGAATCCCCAGCAGCAAACCGCTCATTACCGTCCCCACTATTTTGCCGCGCCGCTCCGGCTCTGCCAGCGTGGCGGCCAGCGGCACCAGGATCTGTGCGGCGACCGAGAACAGGCCGGTCATCACCGTGCCCAGCAGTAAAAAGAGAAAGGAGTGCGAAAGGGCGATAATCACCATGCCCGCAGCAGCCAGCAGGATCATCGTAACAATCAGGCTGCGTCGTTCAAACCGATCGCCAAGCGGCACCAGCAGCAGCAGACCGCAGGCGTAGCCCAGCTGCGCCGTGGTGACAATAAATCCGGCGAGGCTGACAGAGAGATCAAACTGTTGGGCGATGGTATTCAGTAGTGGCTGAACGTAGTAATTACTGGCTACGCAGAGGCCGGTTGCTACTGACATCAGCATTACTAAAGCAGGCGTCAGACCCTGGCGAGTCGCATTCATAAACAGCATCGGTCGCTAATAATCATTTGAGGTTAATAGTAACTCAAAAAACTATTTCACACGCATGTTTATTAACAGGCCATACCAGTCGGGATAGCAGCCATAAAAAAGGGCAGAAAAATTTCTGCCCTCAGATAACTGCCCGACTAAAAGCGTATGCTCACTGAGCCAGCACTTTTATCAACCACCCTGGGGCGGAAATGTTTTCAGGTTATTGCGCGGCGGCCTGCGCCTCGCTGATCCATTTATCGAACTCAGCCTGATGCGCCTTAATCCAGCCATCCACATGACGGTTAATCGCCTCTTCTGAGTTTTGTCCGGCATGCATTGCTGAGTTTTCAGCATTGATATCGGTAATGGGCAGCTTCATGACCGCAAACAGACGGGCAGCCGCCGGGTTTTTCGCCGCCCAGGCTTTGTTGGCGACGATGTGCATGGTGTTAACCGGGAAACCGTAGTTCGCGCCGTTTGGCAGCTTAGTATCCACATCCTTCTGTTCGCCAGGCAGCGAAGAGAACGGCACCTGCAGCCAGACCACATCGCGGCCCGGCTTCAGCACATCGCTCAGCCAGTAGGGCGTCCAGGTGTAATAAAGGATCGGTTTACCCTGTTTGTAGCGTGCCAGCGTATCCGCCACCATCGCCGAATAGTTACCCATATTGGCGGTCACGGTATCACTGAGACCAAAGGCGCTGTTCTGATGATTAATCACCGCTTCACAGCCCCAGCCTGGCGTACAGCCGGTCATATCCGCTTTGCCATCGCCGTTGGCGTCAAACAGGCTGGCGATCTTAGGATCTTTCAGCTGTTCGATATTGGTGATGTGATATTTCTCGGCGGTCTTCTTATCAATCAGATAACCCTGGGCGGCACCGGTAACATAGGTTCCCTGACGATAGAGCTTCTGATCGCCACCGGCGGCTTTGTACATGTCGTCATGCAGCGGCTGCCAGTTCACCGCGGTAAAGGTGGCGTCGCCAGCGGCGATAGAGGTGTAGCCAACGTTGTAATCCACTTCACTTGGCTTGCTGACCTGATAGCCGAGTTTTTCCAGCGCGCGGCTGACAATCAGGGTCTGAAAAGTCTCTTCAGCGATAGTGCTCTGTATGGGTTGTACCGTAATACCTTTGCCCGGCAGATCGGCAGCGGAGACGTGTGAAACGGCCAGCGTGGTTACCACGGCGGCGAGCAGAGAGGCTCTGTTGCGCATAGTCATTCCTTATTTCAGATGTCGCGTCAGGATGGGCGGCGCGCAGGCACCGCCCGACAGATTATTTTTTACGCGAAGGAGAGAAGATCAGGCCCAGCGGGCCGGTGTGATACCAGTGACGATTACCGCGGCTGCGGCTATCGCGACCAAACGATTGGGTCAGGCGGTCAAGGATAATGGCAAGGATCACAATCCCCACACCACCCACCGTAGCCAGCCCCATGTCGAGACGGCCAATACCGCGCAGGACCATCTGACCGAGTCCGCCCACGGCGATCATCGAGGCGATCACCACCATCGACAGCGCCAGCATCAGGGTCTGATTAACGCCCGCCATAATGGTGGGCATCGCCAGCGGCAACTGCACTTTGAATAGCAGCTGACGCGGACTGGCACCAAAGGATTCGCTCGCTTCGATCAGATCGGCGGGCACCTGCTTAATGCCGAGAATAGTCAGGCGTACAATCGGTGGCAGGGCGAAGATAATCGTGACCACCACGCCTGGCACGTTGCCGATACCAAACAGCATTACAATCGGCACCAGATAGACAAAGGCGGGTGTTGTCTGCATCGCATCCAGCAAGGGGCGTACGATACGCGCTGCCCGTTCACTGCGGGCCAGCCAGATCCCCAGCGGCAGGCCGATGAGAATGCAGAACATCAGCGCGGTAAGCACCAGCGCCAGCGTGACCATCGCCTGCGACCAGGCGCCAATTGCGCCAATCAAGATCAGCGATACCAGCGTGGCGATGCCCATGGCGGGCGTCGCGATCTGCCAGGCGATCAGCGCAAACACCAGAATCGCTACCGGCGCGGGCATTCCCAGCAACAGCTGCTGAAAGGCGCTGAGAATATAGTCAACCGGTACCCGGATACCCTGAAACAGCGGGCGGAAATGGTTGACCACCCAGTCGATGCCGGTAGTCACCCAGTGATCAAGCGGGATCCAGGTTTTGTGGAACGGATCCATGATATTGAAATGTTCCGGCGCGGGCGCAGGGGCGCTGTTGAGCCAGTCACTGCTGCTGGCTGCATCGGGTGTCGCGCTGCCATCGGGCGTGCCCCAGGCATCGGCACCGCCGCTGCTGGTGGGCGCAGCCTGACTGCTGGCGGCGGTGCCGCTATCCCACGGATTGGTGGTTTCCTGACTCATGGCTGGGCTCCTTCACGATCTAACGCGCGCAATAGCGTGCTTTTGGAAATGATACCGACATACTGATTCTCCTCGCCGACCACTGGCACCGCACAGGGCGCCTGAGCGACGTGCGAGAGCAGATCGCTCAGTGAGGTATCGGCGGGCACCGCGGCTGGCGAGTCGAGGAGGGCGCTATCGAGTCCCAGACCTGCTGCCAGCGCGGCTTTCAGCGAGTCGGTGGAGACCACGCCAAGAAACTTCTGTTTTTCCAGCACGTAACCGTAGTCGCGGTCTTCATCCTGCAGCAGCTTAATGGCGGAGCGCGGGCCGAAACCTGGCGCTTTGCGGATCAACGCTCCCGCGCTACGACGGGCGATATCTTTGGCGCTGAATACGTGACTGATATCGACGCCACGGAAGAAGGTGCGGACATAGTCATTGGCTGGGTTATTCAGGATCTCATCCGGCGTACCAACCTGTATCACTTCGCCGCCCTGCATAATGGCAATACGGTCGCCAATACGCATCGCTTCATCAAGATCGTGGGAAATAAAGACGATGGTGCGCTGATGCCTGGCTTGTAAATTAACCAGTTCATCCTGCATTTCAGTACGAATCAACGGATCCAGAGCGGAGAAGGCCTCATCCATTAATAAGATGTCGGGATTGATGGCCAGTGCGCGGGCTAATCCGACGCGCTGCCGCATCCCTCCGGAAAGTTCATCCGGGTAAGCGTGCGCATAATTCTCCAGCCCGACCTGACGTAACGCTTCCAGTGCTTTTTCCTGGCGTTCAGCCAGTGCGACGCCCGCTAATTCCATACCAAATGCCGTATTATTTAATACATTCATGTGCGGCATCAAAGCAAATGACTGGAATACCATACTGATTTTATTTCTGCGCACGTCGCGCAGTTCGCTGGCTGATATTTTGGCAATATCGACACCGTCAATAATCACCTGGCCGCGCGTCGGCTCTATCAGACGATTGAGAAGGCGAACCATGGTCGATTTTCCTGAACCGGATAACCCCATGATGACGAATATCTCGCCTTCTTCAATGGCCAGACTGGCGTTCTTTACACCAAGAGAGAGCCCGGTCTTCTCAAGAATGACATCTTTGGTCGCACCCTTTTCAATATATTTAAACGCGCGATCCGGATTGTCGCCAAATATTTTATAGAGATTTTTTACTTCGAGCTTAATAGCCATGCAGTCATTAAATCCTGGTTGAAATATCTAATATTATCCTGTCGTTCCCGCTGAAATTTAAGCAGGCCATACCGTAGCACACTGACGTTATCTGACAACCCTGAAGTGGGATATTGGCCGGCCGCGGGACATTCAGATGCCGATTATCTTCAGTGCTCACAAGGGATAAGCGTGGATTAATTTTTTGTGAAATCATTGGCGGGTTTTTGGCATTTCAGCCTATTTGCCGCGTGAAAGGGAGAAAAACAAGCGTCACCAGGGTGAAATATTACAGAAATAATGGATTCCGATGCAGGGAAATAATCACGCCTGAAACGATCGGGTTCAGTGGAATAATTGGTCGAAAAAAAAGGAAATGCGGGGAGGGGCAGAATCAACAAACGGTAAAATAGTCAGGCTGTGTTGCAGTAATATTTTTTTCTTATGATTAGACGGAATGGCGCGGCTGATACGGCACTGCCAGAGAAAACCGGATGCTGACAAAACAGCACCCGGTAACCCTCAGAAATTCCAGTCTTCGTCTTCGGTTTCGACCGCTTTTCCCATCACATAGGAGGAGCCTGAACCGGAGAAGAAGTCGTGGTTTTCGTCGGCGTTGGGCGACAGAGCCGACAGAATGGCCGGATTCACCGCTGTCAGCTCCGCCGGGAACAGCGCCTCATAGCCCAGATTCATCAACGCTTTGTTGGCGTTGTAGTGCAGGAAGGTTTTCACCTCCTCTACCCAGCCGACATCGGCATAGAGCGCCTCGGTATAAGCCACTTCGTTCTCATACAGCGCCAGCAGCAGATCATAGGCGAACTGCTGCAGCTCTTCGCGGCGTAGATCGTCAGCGGCAGCCAGCGCCTGCTGATATTTGTAACCGATGTAGTAACCGTGCACCGCCTCATCGCGAATAATCAGGCGAATCAGGTCAGCGGTGTTGGTCAGCTTGCCACGGCTCGACCAGTACATCGGCAGCCAGAAGCCGGAATAGAACAAAAACGACTCCAGGAAAACGCTGGCGATCTTCTTCTTCAGCGGATCATCGGCCTGGTAGTGTTCCAGAATGATGCGCGCCTTGTTCTGCAGCGGCGCATTCTCTTCACTCCACTGATAAGCGGCATCCACATCCTGGGTGTTACACAGGGTTGAGAAGATCGAACTGTAGGAGCGGGCATGCACCGCTTCCATAAAGCTGATATTCGACAGCACCGCCTCTTCGTGCGGGGTAATGGCATCTTCCATCAGCCCCGGCGCGCCGATCACGTTCTGGATAGTGTCGAGCAGCGTCAGGCCGGTGAATACCCGGATGGTCAGCTGCTGCTGTTGTTTATCCAGCGTCTGCCAGCCGGGCAGATCGTTGGAGAGCGGCACTTTCTCCGGCAACCAGAAGTTGCTGGTGAGACGATTCCACACCTCAAGATCTTTGTCATCCTGAATGCGGTTCCAGTTAATTGCCTGAATCTGTTTTAGTTTCATCGTTTTCATCACAGGGAGCATGAGACGCAGCCCTGAACCTCCGTGCCCTGAAGCGCCATCTGGCGCAGTCGAATGTAATAGAGCGTTTTGATGCCTTTTTTCCACGCGTAAATCTGCGCTTTGTTGATGTCACGGGTCGAGACGTCATCGCGGAAGAACAGCGTCAGCGACAGGCCCTGATCGACATGCTGAGTCGCTTCTGCGTAGGTATCAATAATCGCTTCCGGCCCAATCTGATACGCATCCTGATAGAGATGGAGATTCTCATTGGTCATAAACGGCGCGGGATAGTAGACGCGGCCGGTTTTGCCCTCTTTGCGGATCTCGATGGGGGAAACAATCGGATGGATGCTGGAGGTGGCATGGTTGATGTAGGAGATTGAACCGGTTGGCGGGATCGCCTGCAGGTTCTGATTAAACAGCCCGTGCTGCATCACCGCGTCGCGCAGTGCCTGCCAGTCCGCCTGTGTCGGCAGCGTCAGTCCGGCGTCGGCAAACAGCGTCGCTACCCGTTCCGTGCGCGGCAGCCATTCGCGCTGCAGATACTTATCGAAGTAGACGCCGCTGGCGTACTGCGATTCCGCAAAGCCATCGAAGGTCTGCTGACGCTCCTGTGCCAGCTGATTAGAGGTGCGCAGCGCATAATAGGTGATGCAGTAGAAGTAGAGATTAGTGAAATCCAGCGCTTCCGGTGAACCATAGGCGATGCCTTCCCGCGCCAGATAGCCGTGCAGGTTCATCTGACCCAGGCCAATGGCGTGCGAACGGCGATTGCCTTCGGCGACCGAGGGCACCGAGCCAATTTCGCTCATCATCGACACCGAGGTCAGGGCGCGGATCGCCACATCCACGGTACGCGCCAGATCGCGTGAATCCATGGCGTGCGCAATGTTCAGTGAGCCGAGATTACAGGAGATATCTTTGCCGATCCGGCGATAGCTGAGATCGTCATTGTACTCGCTGGCGCTGTTCACCTGCAGGATCTCAGAGCAGAGGTTGCTCATATTGATGCGACCGGCAATCGGGTTACTGCGGTTCACGCTGTCCTCATACATGATGTAGGGATAGCCCGACTCAAACTGAATCTCGGCCAGCGTCTGGAAGAAGTCTCGTGGCTGAATATAGGTTTTACGGATGCGGTCGTCGGCCAGCATCTCTTCATATTTCTCGCTGATGCTGATATCGCCAAACGCCTGGCCATAGATCCGTTCAACGTCGTAGGGCGAGAACAGCGCCATCGGTTTGTTCTCTTTTGCCAGCTGGAAGGTGATATCGGGGATCACCACGCCCAGCGACAGGGTTTTGATGCGGATCTTCTCATCGGCGTTTTCGCGCTTGGTATCAAGGAAGCGGAAAATATCGGGATGGTGCGCATTGAGCCACACCGCGCCAGCGCCCTGACGCGCGCCGAGCTGATTCGCATAAGAGAAGGCATCCTCCAGCATTTTCATCACCGGGATAACGCCCGACGACTGATTTTCAATACGTTTGATTGGCGCACCGGACTCACGCAGGTTTGACAGCAAAAAGGCGACGCCGCCGCCGCGCTTTGAGAGCTGCAGTGCCGAATTCACGGCGCGACCAATCGACTCCATATTGTCTTCGATGCGCAGCAGGAAGCAGGAGACCAGCTCACCGCGTTGCTGTTTGCCGCAGTTCAGGAAGGTTGGCGTAGCGGGCTGAAAACGGCCGCTGAGGATCTCCTCCAGCAGGGCCCGCGCAAGCTTTTCATCGCCCTGAGCCAGCGTCAGCGCCACCATGCAGGCGCGCTGTTCGAAGGTTTCCAGATAGCGTTTGCCGTCGAAGGTCTTCAGGGTGTAGCTGGTGTAGTACTTCCAGGCACCGAGAAAGGTTTTGAACTCAAATCCCCAGTTCTCCGCCACCTCATGCAGCGCAAGCAGGAACGAAAAATCGTACTGGTTCAGCACTTCCGCTTCGTAATAGCTCTCTGCCACCAGATAGCGTAAACGCTCAGCGCAGCTATTGAAGGGGACGGTATTGGGTTGCACATGCTGCAGATAAAACTGACGTGTCGCTTCGCGATCCTTGTCGAACTGGATGCGGCCCTCGGCGTCGTAGAGATTGAGCATGGCATTAAGGGCGTGATAATCGAGCGTCACGCCGTTGAGGGTGTCTGTTGTTGCCAAAATTGGGTTACTCCCGCTTTAACTTTCGCGATATCGTCAGGCGTTCCCATCAGCTCGAAGCGGTAGAGGCAGGGAACCTGACATTTATTTGCAATGATGCTGCCCGCCAGGCAGTAACCGGCACCGAAGTTACGGTTGCCCGCTGCGATCACGCCACGAATACCGCGTCGGTTCGCCTCATCATTAAGAAACTGAATCACCTGACCGGGCACCGCACCACGACTGCTGCCACCGCCATAGCTGGGCACCACCAGAATATAGGGCTGGTCGATATGCAGTTGTTGCCGGGCATCAAGCGGGATGCGCCGGGCGGGCAGGCCGAGGCGCGTCACAAACCGGTGGGTGTTTTCCGACTGGCTGGAAAAATAGACCAGCGGGAACATGTGTTTATCCTCCGACAGCAGAAAGCGTGCGCAGCGTGGCGATTTTGTCCGGGCGGAAACCGCTCCAGTGATCGTTATCTGCCATCACGACCGGTACCTGGCGGTAACCCAGTGATTTCAGGTTGTCGATCGCCTCGGGCTGGCTGTCGAGATTGATAAGCTGATAGGCGAGACCCTGACGGTCCATCGCATTTTTGGTTGCCGTGCACTGGACACAGTTATCTTTAGTGTAAATAATAATGCGCATGATTCGTATTTCCCTCTATATGCGGTTCTGATGTCAGGAAACAGAGCTGGAGGAGCAGGTTGCGGGCCTCATTCTGCCGGACATCTGGTGTCGTGCTGATGAGATAAATACTAGATGTAGTGGTTTTGTGGGTCAAGCCCACCAGATATAGGGTTTTATGATTTGCATTTGCGCAACAGCGGCAAAGCCAGCAGGGATGCGCCCTGCAGCCTGGAAAAATCTTTTGTAAATGTCATCGGCCAGAAAAAGGGCATAAAAAAGCCCCGCACAGGGCAGGGCTCAGGAGATTTTCTGGAGTTGAGCTTAGCGGCGTGAAGCCAGCAGCACACCCACTACGATACCGAAAGCGGCACCGATACCAACACCGTGCCATGGCTTGTCATGGACATAAGTGTCAACCTGCGCACTGGCATTACGCGCAACCTGTGAAACACGGTTGCTGCCGCCGTTCAGTCTGGAGCGGGTCTGTTTCAGCAGCTTTTCTGCCTGACTGCGTGCAGAATCCACTTCGTCTTTGGCGTCACTGCCGTAAGATTTCAGCAGCGCTTCCAGTGAATCGGCCAGTTCGTTAACATCCTGATTAATATCAATGTCATCGTTTTTTACAGTGCGATTAAACATTTTTTAGCTCCCTTTGATTTAAAAACGTAATACTAGTGTAGACGACCTTGAGATAAACGAGACGCGGGAGTGTTCTTTAGGGAAAATTCCGAATGCCCACTCTGTCATGCTGTTGTAAGGTTGCGAAGCTTTTGAAAGAGGAGAGGATCGAGCATGTATTTACGACCAGATGAGGTAGCGCGCGTACTGGAAAAAGCGGGTTTCGAAGTCGATGAAATTACCCCACGGGCCTATGGTTATCGCCGTGGAGAGAACTATGTTTATGTGAATCGCGAAGCGCGCATGGGGCGCATGGCACTCGTCATTCACCCGACACTGAAAGAGAAGAGCCAGCCGTTCGCTGAACCTGCTTCAGAAATGAAGACCTGCGATCACTACACCCAATTCCCTCTCTACCTGGCGGGTGATTCACAGGAACACTACGGCATCCCGCACGGATTTAGTTCCCGCATGGCGCTGGAACGTTATATTCAAAGCGTTTTCGGCTAACGCATCAGGCCCCGCCGCGACGGGGCACTGAACCGCCTTTACCTCCTCCCTGTTTCCCTGCCGTTGCAATTACCGGCTGTGACGCGTATAAAACTGTCCCTTATAGATGTTTAGACGTCCATACGGATAAAAGTGATGAGCGAACAGCCAACTCCCTCGCAGGAACAATTTAAACGCACCATGAAAGTGCGCCATCTGGTGATGTTATCGCTGGGCGGCGTAATCGGCACCGGCCTGTTTTTTAACACCGGCTACATCATTTCCACCACCGGGGCGGCGGGGACGCTGCTCGCCTATCTGATTGGCGCGCTGGTGGTCTGGCTGGTGATGGTCTGTCTGGGCGAGCTCTCGGTGGCGATGCCGGAAACCGGCGCGTTCCACGTCTATGCCGCACGCTATCTCAGCCCGGCAACCGGCTACACCGTGGCCTGGCTCTACTGGCTCACCTGGACCGTCGCCCTCGGCTCCAGCCTGACGGCGGCGGGCTTCTGTATGCAGTACTGGTTCCCGCAGATCCCGGTATGGATCTGGTGTCTGGTCTTCTGCTGCGCCATCTATCTGCTGAACGTTATCTCAACCCGCTTCTTCGCCGAAGGGGAGTTCTGGTTCTCGCTGATTAAGGTGGTGACGATTGTCGCCTTTATCGTGCTCGGGGGTGCGGCGATGTTTGGGTTTATCCCGATGAAGGATGGCACGCCCGCACCGGGCCTGAGCAATCTGACGGCGCACGGCTGGCTGCCTAACGGCGTACTGCCGATTCTGATGACTATGGTGGCAGTCAACTTCGCTTTTTCCGGCACCGAGCTGATCGGTATTGCGGCCGGTGAAACCCAGCAGCCGGAGAAAGTGCTGCCGCTGGCGATCCGTACTACCGTGGCCCGGCTGATTATCTTCTTCATCGGCACGGTATTTGTGCTGGCGGCGCTGATTCCTATGGATCAGGCGGGTATCGTGAAAAGCCCGTTCGTGCTGGTCTTCGAAAAGATCGGCATCCCGTGGGCGGCTGACATTATTAACTTTGTGATTCTGACCGCTATCCTGTCTGCGGCCAACTCCGGACTCTATGCCTCCGGGCGGATGCTCTGGTCGCTGGCCAATGAAAATACGCTGCCGCGCGCCTTTGCCCGGGTGAACAAGCGCGGCGTGCCGATGCTGGCGATCACCGTCAGCATGGTGGGTGGTTTGCTGGCGCTGGTCTCCAGCGTGGTCGCACCCGACACGGTGTTTGTGGCGCTGTCGGCCATCTCCGGCTTTGCGGTAGTAGCCGTCTGGCTCAGCATCTGCGCTTCGCATTTTGTTTTCCGTCGCCGCCATCTTCAGCAGGGCAAATCGCTGGCCGATCTGGCCTACCGTGCGCCGCTCTATCCGCTGACGCCGGTGCTGGGTTTCCTGCTCTGCCTGCTGGCCTGTGTCGGTCTGGCATTCGATCCGACTCAGCGTATCGCGCTGTGGTGTGGCATCCCGTTTGTGCTGTTCTGCTATGCCGCTTACCATCTGACTCACAAATCATCCCCGAAGCCTGAGGAGGCCAATGATGTCGTATAACCCTGTCGCGCAGGCTTTAGCGGAGTCGCCACTGCTGATTCTGGATGGTGCCCTGGCCACCGAGCTGGAAGCCCGCGGCTGTCATCTGGCCGATGCGTTATGGTCAGCTAAGGTGCTGATGGAAAATCCTGAGCTGATCTATCAGGTGCACTACGACTATTTTGTCGCTGGCGCGCGCTGTGCCATTACCGCCAGCTACCAGGCGACGCCGCAGGGCTTTGCCACTCGTGGCCTTGATGAGGCGGAGTCACTGGCGTTGATCGCGCAGAGCGTCGAGCTGGCGCGGCGCGCCCGTCACGATTATCTGGCGGTCCGGCCCGACGCAAAAACGCTGCTGGTAGCGGGATCGGTTGGTCCCTATGGCGCCTTCCTGGCGGATGGTTCGGAATATCGCGGCGACTATGCGCTGCCGGAAGCGGAGATGATGGCGTTTCACCGCCCACGCGTGCAGGCGCTGCTGGCGGCGGGTGCCGATCTGCTGGCCTGCGAAACCCTGCCTTCGTTTGCCGAAGCGCAGGCGCTGGTGAAGCTGCTGGCTGAATTTCCTGAAGGCCGCGCCTGGTTCTCGTTTACCCTGCGTGACGCCGGACACATCAGCGACGGCACGCCGCTGTCAGACGTCGTGAGCTGGCTGAATCAGCAGCCGCAGGTGGTAGCGGTGGGGATCAACTGTGTGGCACTTGAGAGCGTGACGCCTGCGCTGCAGCAGTTGCAAAAGCTGACCGACAAGCCGCTGGTGGTCTATCCCAACTCCGGCGAGCAGTATGATGCTGGCAGCAAAACCTGGCACTCAGCGCCATCAGGCTGCACGCTGCATGACAAACTGGCAGAGTGGCAGCAGGCGGGCGCGAAGCTGATTGGCGGCTGCTGTCGCACCTCACCCAACGACATCGCGGCTATCGCCCGCGCTTGTCAACCGCAATAAGCTGGCTGAATCGGGCGATGATAGCCCGATTGAGGCGGAGAGGGCGGTCTACACTCTGATCACTGATCACTCTGTGGACCCCTTCATGAAACAGCGAATTCTGGCCCTGGCCGCCGCGCTGCTGCTTAGCGGCTGTGCCACCATTGTCGGCAATGAAACCCAACTGGTGCGCATCGACTCCTTGCCGCAGGGCGCGCGCTTCACTGTGCAGGATGAGCGTGGCTATGCGGTTGCGCAGGGTTTCACGCCGCAGACCGTTGAACTGGAAAAATCTACCGGCCGCTACTTCGGCAAAAAGCACTACCTGCTGATGCTGGAAAGCCCGGGCTACGTGCCGGTCACGGTGCCTATCGAGGCACGCGCTAACCTGTGGTATCTGCTGGGCAATATCCCGCTGGGTGGCTTCCCCGGCTGGCTGCTGGTCGATCCCTTCTATGGCGGCATGTACGACCTTAAGCCTGAACACCCGCGTCCCTTTATGAACCCGGTTGGCGCGCGCGGCTGATTACTGCGCGGTCGGCTTCACCATTCCGCCTGGCGTTTTATGGCGTTCCAGATACTGATGCTGGAAAATGCACATGCGGATGGTGTTGCGGTACTCCCCGTTGATGAAAAACTCATGTTTAAGCACGCCTTCGATCTCGAATCCGAGCTTGGTGTAGATGTGGATCGCTTTTTCATTCTCCTGATCGACAATCAGGTAGAGCTTGTAGAGATTCAGCACCGAGAAGCCGTAATCCATCGCCAGCTTCGCCGCCTGGGTTGCCAGTCCTTTGCCCTGATGGGCCGGATCGATAATGATCTGAAACTCGGCGCGGCGGTGCACATGGTTGATTTCCACCAGTTCCACTAATCCCGCTTTCTGCCCGCTGTGCTCCACCACAAAGCGACGTTCGGTCTGATCGTGAATGTGCTTGTTGTAGAGATCGGACAGCTCCACAAACGCCTCATACGGCTCCTCAAACCAGTAACGCATCACGCTGGCGTTGTTATCCAGCTGATGGACAAAGTGCAGGTCTTCCCGTTCCAGCGGACGTAGTTTTACCGTCATTGCTTTTTCCTCTCATGAAATAATGGTCGCGAGTATACCGCATCAGCCAGCCGCTGCGTTTTGCGCTGTCGCATTCGCGTGCCTGCTTCAGCCTGTAAAGGTTTACAGCGTCGCGTGGCAATCTAATGACTCAGAGGAAGAGAACAGCGCGCCGTTCTGGCAATAGAGAGGATGAGACTGAAGGTGGAAGAAGGGGATGTTACAGAAAGGTGCAGCGGATACAGCAGCGCCGGACGGCAGGTCAACGCCGTCCGGCCTGATTTCAGGCAGAGACCTGTTCGATGATGCGACCCTGCGACATGTGCACGGCGCGATCGCACATGTGATCGATCACGTCGGGATCGTGGCTCACCAGCACCATGGTCAGACCATCCTGCTGTTTCAGATCGTTGAGCAGATTGAGGATCTCCGCCTGCACTGACATATCCAGCGCCGACGTCGGCTCATCCAGCAGCAGGATCTTCGGCTGCAGCAGCAGGGCGCGCACGATGGCAACACGCTGACGCTGGCCGCCGGAGAGCTGATGCGGATAGCGATCCGCCAGAGCGGGATCGAGCCCGACGTGACGGAAGCCCTGATCGATACGATCGTTGATATTGTCGCGTTTCAGCAGCTTCAGCGGCTCGGCCAGCGTGCGACGCAGCCGGTGACGCGGATGCAGCGAGGCATAGGGATCCTGAAACACCATCTGCACTTCCTGACGCAGCGCGCCGGTGAAGGCTTTACCCGGCTGAACCTCGTGACCGGCAAGCTGCATCTGACCCTGCCAGTGTGGGTTCAGACCTGCCAGCACCCACAGCAGCGACGACTTGCCGCAGCCTGACGGACCCACCAGACCAAAACACTCGCCAGCGTTAACCTCCAGGTTAACCTCATGCACCACGGTGCGCAGCTCGTAACCCTGTTTGTGGGCGACGCTTAGATTCTGCAGCTTAATCATCATTCGCCTCCAGCGCAGCGCGGTCCAGCACCGGTAAAGTCTGTCCGTGGGTCGCTTTGCCCGGACGGCAGGCCCACAGCGTGCGGGTGTAGGGATGGGTAGCGTGCGGCAGATCGGCGGCGGGCAGCGTATCCAGCAACCGGCCTTTATACATCACCATCACCCGCTCGCAATGTTCTGAAACCTGCTGCAAATCGTGGCTGATCAGCAGCAGGCCCATGTTGCGCGCCTCCACCAGACCGCGGATCAGCGCCAGCACCTGATCGCGCATGGCATGATCCAGCGCGGAGGTCGGTTCATCGGCGATCAGGAAGTCCGGATCGGTAATCAGGGCGATCGCCAGCATCACACGCTGGCCCATGCCGCCAGAGAGCTGATGCGGATACTGCTGCATCAGACGACGCGGATCGGGCAGGCCGACCGCATCCAGCATTTCACACACTTTCTCTTTGCGCTCGGCACGGCTCAGGCGGCGATGCAGGATCAGCGGCTCTTCCACCTGCCAGCCAATGGTGCGCGTCGGGTTAAGGGCATACTTCGGGTCCTGCATCACCATCGCCACGTGGTTACCGCGCAGCTGGTTCCAGTGACGCTCGCTTAGCGTCAGCGCATTTTCACCGGCCACCTGGAGCTGGATGGCCTGCAGATGCAGCGCGGGCGAGAGTAAGCCCATCAGGCTGCGTGCGGTCAGTGACTTGCCGGAACCGGACTCACCGACCAGCGCCACGCGCTCGCGGCCTACGGAAAAACTGATGTTATCGACCAGCAGCGCATCGTCGCTGCGAATGGTCAGCCCCTCGGCATGGAGCAGATTATTTTGCATGACGGGTATCCAGTCGGTCGCGCAGGCCATCGCCTGTCAGGTTAAAGGCCAGGCTGGCAAACAGAATCGCCGCGCCCGGTGCAGCAGCAACCCACCACTGATCAAAAATGACTTTACTGCCTTCGGCCACCATCGAACCCCATTCCGCCGTCGGCGGCTGAACGCCCATACCGAGGAAACCGAGTCCGGCCGCAGCCAGGATAATCCCGCCCAGGCTCAGGGCGGCGCGGACTACCGCCGTCGGCATGCAGAGCGGCAGGATATGACCGAACATCAGGCGAAAGCCCGTAATCCCCTGCATCCGCGCGGCGGCAAGGTAGTCGCTGCGGCGCAGTGCCAGGGTTTCAGCGCGTGCCTGACGGGCAAACGGCGGCCAGCTGGTCAGTGCCAGTGCCAGCGCGCCGTTCATCAGGCCTGGGCCGAGAATCGCCACCAGCGCCAGCGCGATCACCAGGTTGGGCAGTGACAGAAAGATATCGGTAATGCGCATCAGCAGTCGTTCGGTCCAGCCGCCCACGTAACCGGCGGTGATGCCGATCAACAGCCCGGCCGGAATGGTCAGCACCAGAATCAGCGATACCAGCAGCAGGGTCGGACGCGCACCGTAAATCACGCGCGACAGCAGATCGCGGCCAAAGCCGTCGGTGCCGAACCAGTGCTGTGCCGACGGCGCCAGCAGACGGCTCGACATGGTCTGCACGTTCGGATCGAACGGCGCAATCAGCGGCGCCAGCAGTGCCATCAGGATAAGAATCGCCACCAGCGTCAGCCCAACGGTTAACGAGGTAACGCGTTGACGGCGACGGCGTGGTCGCAGCGTTTCGAGTTCAGAGAGTTGTTGCGTCATCGGGTTCTCGGATCGGTTAACCAGGTTAAAACATCCGCCAGGGTGTTAATCAGGATAAAGCAGCTGCCGATTAACAGGGTTGAGCCCAGAATCGCCGGCACATCGCCGGAGAACAGTGCATTGGTCATATAGCGACCCACACCTGGCCAGGCGAAGACGGTTTCAGTCAGCACCGAGCCTTCCAGCAGCGTAGCGTAGGAGAGGGCGATCACCGTGACCAGCGTGCCCAGCACGTTGGGGAAGATATGGCGCAGCAGGATGCGCACCCGACCCGCGCCTTTAGCACGCGCCAGCACCACATACTCTTTGCTGCTCTCTTCCAGCAGCGCAGCACGCAGCAGGCGGGTAATGCCCGCCATCGCCAGCAGGCCGAGGATCACCACCGGCAGCCAGAGGTGCGCAATCGCATTGCGGAACATCTCCGGTTCACCCGACAGCCAGCTGTCGATCAGCACAAAGCCGGTTTTCGGCTCCAGGGTGTAGACCCAGATATCATCCAGCCGTCCCGGTCCGGCGGACCAGTGCAGCACCGCATAGAAGAGCAGCAGGCCCAGCAGGCCGAGCCAGAACACCGGCACCGAGTAGCCCAGCAGCGAGACAAAGCGGGCGAGGTTATCGATCCAGCTGCCCGGTTTCCAGGCAGCCAGCAGCGCCAGCGTCACACCGAACACCACTGCGAAGATCATCGCGCAGGTCGCCAGCTCGATGGTGGCGGGGAAGGTGGTCATCAGGTCGCCGCTCACCGACTGATTGGTGAGACGGGAGACACCCAGATCGCCCTGTGCCAGATGTTCGACGTAGCGCCAGAACTGCATCAGCACCGGCTGGTCGAGACCCAGGTCATGACGCACCTGCTCATAGGTCGCTTCACTGGCGTGATCGCCGGCGATCTGCTGCACCGGATCGATCGGCGAGAGATGCGATAGCATAAAGGTGAAGGCGAGCAGGCCAAGCAGCGTGACCAGCAGCGACAGTACGCTACCGATCAGGCGCCCGCCACGCTGCCAAAAAAGCCGGGCGAACCCGGCTGAAGGAACAGACTGTGCCATTACTTAGTGACCTGCGAGTAATACACCATGTCAGGGTTAATGCCCTGAACATAGCCTTTCAGGTTGTCGCGCAGGGCGATGAGGTTCTTCGCCTGCATCCCAATCACATACGGTGAGTTCTTCATTACTTCACGCTGCATCGCTTCATACAGCGCCACGCGTTTCTTCGGATCGCTTTCGGCGGTCGCCGCAATCACCTGCTTGTTCAGCTCAGGAATGTGCCAGTCTGAACGGAAGGCGATGGTTTTGCTGCCATCTTCCGGATTGTAAGCAAACGAGGCGGCATTGGTGTTGGGATCGAAATAGTCGGAGCCCCAGGCGTTCAGCGTCGCTTCATATTTATGCGCTTTCACGTTGGTCGACACTTCGGAGCTCAGACCCGGCACCACTTCCACTTTCACGCCCGCTTTGGCGAAGCTGCCCTGCAGCGCCTGTGCGATATCCAGATATGGCGGCTGGTTGCTGGTGGAGAGCTTGAAGGTGACGTTGTTCAGGCCCGCTTTCTTCAGAATCGCTTTGGCTTTTTCCGGATCGTAGCTGTATGGCGTGTCGTTGATCGCGCCCAGGAAGCCCTTAGGCAGGAAGCTCTGATGCACGTCGAACTGACCTTTCAGCAACTCACTGGCAATGCCTTTGTAATCCCACAGGTAGCGTGCCGCTTCCCAGAAGGCCGGGTTCTTCATCGTCTCGTTCGCGCCGATATTGAACTGGATGTAGTAGAGCGACGCCATGGGAATCGCTTCCGTCTTCACGCCCGGTTTGCCGTTCAGCGCAGCAATCTGATCGGCACCCAGGTTACGGGCGATATCGGCATCACCCTGTTCCAGCAGCAGACGACGCGCAGCCGGTTCAGGCACGTTCTTGATAAGGATGTTCTTCATTTTTGGCGCGCCCGCTGGTGAGGTCGGGTTAGCGCTGAGCAGCACCACCTGATGCATCACCACTTTGCGGATCTGATACGGGCCGCTGCCCGCCGAGTGGGTGGCCAGCCAGGCGTTACCGAAATCGCCGTTCTTCTGGTTCGCCATCGCGGTTTTTTCATCAATGATGGATGAAACCGGGGCAGAGAGCAGGCTCAGGACGTAGGTCGGGCTGACGTTGGCGGTCCAGCTGATCTGCACATGATTGTCATCGACTTTCTTCAGGAAGCCATCGACGTTATCTTTGGTCCAGCCGAGCTGCGTCAGGATGAAAGAGGGATCGAGGTTCAGCTTCACCACGCGGCCCAGCGAGAAGATCACATCTTCCGGACGCAGCGGGTTGCCGGTAGAGAATTTCGCATCTTTACGCAGTTCAAAGGTCAGGCTGCGGTTGTCGCTGCCGGGCTGCCACGAGGTGGCCAGCGTAGGTTTCAGATCCACCGGATTCTGCGGGTCAGACTGCACCAGGCGCTGATAGATGTTCGTAAAAGCCTGAACGCTGGTCAGTTCAAACCCTTTGGCCGGGTCGAAGCTGTCTGCGTCGTCAGTTGATTGTGCAATCACCAGCGTATCTTTTGGTGTTGCGGCCTGGGCTGTGAAGGCGGCAGCCAGCGTCAGCGCCAGCAGTGATGGAATTATAGTTTTCATGAAATTTCCTTGCCTCTAAAAAGTTACGCGAGTTTACGAAAGGGCCGATGCGAAGAATAGTCGAATATGGGCTAATCATATGCCAAAAGGTTATAAGCATTACCTGGAGGTTATAAGAAGATCGCCACGCTGTTACCGAAGCGGCAACCTGAGCAGAAACAAATCCTCAACGAAACCGTTATTCAATACGTTATTGCTTTACCGACGCCGGCCTCTCTTTATAATGGCGGCAGATAACTTCAGGAGAATTCAGTTGGACAGTCACCCGAGATTAACCTTTATTCTGGCAAGCTGAGTTTCCTCTGCTGCTTGCCAACCGGCGAGCAGCGATCCCCGCTTTAATTAACGATCGCGCTCCTTATTTTTAATCCTGCTATCACCAGGAGTGCGCGTTATGCTGCTGTTTATATTCGCTCTTTTTCCTCCGCCCCGTCTGGCGTAGCCCAGGCTGCGCCCAATCGCTGATATCAGACTTTTAAAACGCCGCGTATAACCGGCGTCAGGTAACCCTGCGCGCGTCATTATTTAGCGCGCCGGCGGAATAACCTGACTGTTTCTGAAAGTCACCCCATTAAATAACCCGGCCACGCCAGGTTTTATCCATGCACGTTATTTCCCGTGCAGGACAACTATTGCTTTAAATCAGGGAGATGTCGAAATGAGCGACATGAAACTGGAACAGGTTGCGATCACTTCATCCGGCAACCGTAATGATAAAAAAAGTAAAAAAATGTTTGCCGTTGCGCAGCAGGCAGACCAGCACATTGATATGACGCTGGCGAACCTGCGTAGTCAGCGTCAGGGCCTGACCCAGGCTGAGGCGGCGAAACGACTGGCTTTGTATGGCCGTAATGAAGTGGCGCATGAGAAAGCGCCACCCGCGCTGATTCAGCTGCTGATGGCGTTTAATAACCCGTTTATATACGTATTACTGGTCCTGGCGCTGGTGAGCCTGTTTACCGACTATATTCTGCCGCTGCGCGCCGGTCAGGAGACCGATCTTTCCGGCGTGATCATCATCTTCACCATGGTGATGCTGAGCGGGCTGCTGCGCTTCTGGCAGGAGTTTCGCACCAACCGTGCCGCGCAGGCACTGAAGTCACTGGTGCGCAGCCAGGTCACCGTGCTGCGCCGTGAGCCGGGCAGCGAAACCGCGCAGCGTCAGGATGTGGATATGAGCGAACTGGTGCCGGGCGATATCATTCTGCTCAGCACCGGCGATCAGGTGCCTGCCGATGTCCGCCTGCTGAGTTCACGTAATCTGTTTATCAGTGAAGCAGTACTGACCGGCGAGTCGCTGCCGGTTGAGAAACAGAGCTGCGATGCGGGTATCGATGCCGGAGGTCAGACCGCTCAGGAGCGGCTGGCATCACCGAATATCTGCCTGATGGGCACCAGCGTGGCCAGCGGCACAGCCAGCGCAGTCGTGGTAGCGACGGGCGGCGAAACCTGGTTCGGCTCCCTGGCCTCATCGCTGACCGGAAGCCGTCCGCAGACCGCCTTTGACCGCGGGGTGAACAGCGTCAGCAAGCTGCTGATCCGCTTTATGCTGGTGATGGTCCCGGTGGTGCTGCTGATTAACGGCTTCACCAAAGGCGACTGGATGGATGCCACGCTGTTTGCACTGGCCGTTGCGGTCGGGCTGACCCCGGAAATGCTGCCGATGATTGTCAGCGCCAACCTGGCTAAGGGCGCGATTGCGATGTCACGTCGCAAAGTGATCGTTAAAAAGCTCAACGCCATTCAGAATCTCGGCGCGATGGATGTGCTCTGTACCGATAAAACCGGCACGCTGACCCAGGACACCATCCTGCTGGCGCATCATCTGGACGCGCGAGGCAACGAAGATGCACAGGTGCTGCTGCTGGCATGGCTCAACAGCGGCAGCCAGAGTGGCGCGAAAAACCTGATGGATCGCGCCTTACTCTGCGCGGGCGACAAGGTCATTTCACAGTCTCAGCGCAGCCAGTTCCAGCTGATCGATGAGCTGCCGTTTGATTTTACCCGCCGTCGGGTGTCGGTGCTGGTGGAAGATCTGACTCAGCATCGTTCACAACTGATCTGCAAAGGCGCAGTGGAAAAGATGCTGGCCGTCAGCATTGCCGTGCGGCAGGGCGACACGGTGGTCGCACTGGATGCGGCACAGCGCGCGGCGCTGCTGGCGCAGACTGAACACTATCATCAGCAGGGTTATCGCGTGCTGCTGGTGGCAACCCGTGATGGCGAGCTACACGCGCCGCTCAGCGACACTGATGAGCGCGATCTGATTATCCAGGGAATGCTGACCTTCCGCGATCCGCCTAAAGCCAGCGCGGGTAAGGCGATTAAAGCCCTGCGTGACAGCGGTGTGACGGTGAAAGTGCTGACCGGTGACAATCCGCTGGTGACGCTGCGGGTCTGTGCCGATGTCGGGCTGACCGATCCGGCCATGCTGACCGGCGATCAGATTGAGGCGATGAACGATGATGAGCTGGCTCAGGAAGCAGAGCGCTGCATCCTGTTTGCTCAGCTGACGCCGCTGCAAAAATCCCGTCTGGTGCGGCTGATGCAGCAGAACGGTCACACCGTCGGGTTCCTGGGCGATGGCATTAACGACGCGCCTGCGCTGCGGGCAGCCGACACCGGGATTTCCGTGGACAGCGCGGCGGATGTGGCGAAAGCCTCATCGGACATCATCCTGCTGGAGAAGGATTTACAGGTGCTGAATGAGGGTGTACTCAAAGGACGCGAGACCTTTGGCAACATCATCAAGTATCTCAACATGACCGCCAGCTCCAACTTCGGCAACGTTTTCTCGCTGCTGGTGGCCAGTGCCTTTATTCCGTTTCTGCCGATGCTGTCGATTCATCTGCTGATTCAGAACCTGATGTATGACGTTTCCCAGCTGGCGCTGCCGTGGGACAAGGTTGACCGTGAGTTTCTGAATAAGCCGCGTAAATGGGATGCCGGCAACATCAAGCGTTTCATGCTGTGGATGGGTCCGACCTCGTCAATTTTTGACGTCACCACCTTTGCACTGATGTGGTTTGTTTTCGGCGCTAACCATGCAGGCGTGCAGTCGCTGTTCCAGTCCGGCTGGTTTATTGAGGGGCTGCTGTCACAGACGCTGGTAGTGCATATGCTGCGTACCCGGAAGATTCCGTTTATCCAGAGCCGCGCCACCTTACCGGTGATGCTGACCACGCTGGCGGTGATGGCGCTGGGCATCCTGATCCCGTTTTCCCCGCTGGGTGCGATGGTCGGTCTGGTGCCACTGCCATGGCAATATTTCCCGTGGCTGGTGCTGACGCTATTCAGCTACTGCCTGGTGGCGCAGGGCATGAAGCGTTTCTATATCCGTCGCTTTGGTCAGTGGTTCTAGGGAGGAGAAGATGAAAAAAGGCAGGCTCGATACGGTATTTGTCGGCGTGATGATCATCGGCTTAACTCTGATTGTGCTGACGGTCATCGTGCGGTGATGGCGTTGTGATAGTGCGGTAAGTGAGAGGCAGCGAGGCGACTCGCTGCCTTTTTTTATTGATGCAGTTACTCTTCGTCGCGCTCACGGCTGGCGCGCTGGCGCTCGTAATATTCATCTTCTGCCGTGATGATCTCATCCATCAGAGAATCCATATCGACTACGCGCTCCTCTTCCACAAACTTCCCGGTAAGCGGTGTTTCCGGGGTGAGCTTGCCATCTTCATAGAGCAGCCAGATCTCTTTGGCGTAGCGCGTCTTCAGCAGCTGCGGAGCGAACTGACCGTAGTAAGAGGTGATATTGTCCACGTCACGTTCAAACATCGACTCGGCATGGTTATTGGCCGCCGCATCAACTGCCTGTGGCAGGTCGATAATCACCGGGCCCTGTTCATCCAGCAGTACGTTGAACTCGGATAAGTCACCGTGAACGATACCGGCACAGAGCATACGGACTATGTTGCGGATCATGGTGTGGAAATCCGTCACCGCCTGCTCTTCAGACAGAGAGACATCGCTGAGACGTGGCGCGACCGAGCCATTGGCATCGGTCACCAGCTCCATCAGTAACACACCGTCGATGCAGAGATAAGGCTGTGGAACGCGAACACCGGCGTTCGCCAGGCGGAACAGGGCATCTACTTCGGCGGTCTGCCAGGACTCTTCCTGCTGCTTACGGCCGAACTTTGTGCCTTTCTGCATGGCGCGGGCGTTACGGCTGTTACGGGTTTTACGGCCTTCCTGATACTGCACGGCCTGCTTAAAGCTACGCTGGGTCGCTTCTTTATAGACTTTGGCGCACTGCACCTTGCCGCCGCATAGCACGGTATAGACGTCTGCTTCTTTGCCGCTTTTCAGCCGCTGCAGGACATCGTCAATCAGGCCGTCATCGACCAGGGGCTGGATTCTGTTTGGGATTTTCATGCGGCTTTATACCTTATTTCACCCGCTTTTCGTATCACTTTGCGATGATGGAAAACATTGGCAATGACTGAACAAAGTTTCTAATTCTACCCTGGAAAGTCGCTTTGTGGGGATGAACCTTGATGAGCTGCGCTTTTGACCTTTGTTTTATCATAAACAATGGATTAGAGGGGAGAGCAGGAAGGTTTTATCCGCCAGAGCAACGCTTTGTCTTGTAACAGCCCTGTGGGCGGGGATTTAGTGTCAGAGAAATGTGCCTGAATAGCAGGCTGGCGGGAGGCTGAAAGCCGGAATTCTGCCAACAGAATTTCGGCCCGCCTGCGGGATTACTTCAGACCTTTAAGCACTTTAACCGTGCTTTCAATGTCGATCTCATCTTCAGAGAAGATCAGTGTCGTACCCTGGAAGGTGGTGACCGCCAGCTTTTTCAGCGAGCGCATCTCATTGGCGTTCGGGTCAGTTTTCGGCCGGATATTATTCAGCAACAGGCCCACTGACAACACCGCGTTCTCTTTATCGACACCGGCATCGACCGGCACTTCTTCGTTGTAGACCAGATAAGACTTAATCGAGGTGATCTTGAGCCGCTCGCCTGCGATATAGATGTATTTGCTGGTCGGGGCGACCTTCACCGCATAGGCGGATAAGCCCTTGTTGTTGGTGGTGGGTTCAAACGTCACCGCCGCATCTTTCTTGATCAGATCAGGATTGGCGACCTTAATCACATGAAAATAGCGGTTATCACCGTTTTCATCTTTGATAAAGCCAAAACCTTTATCTTCAAACCAGGTTGTGATTGTTCCGTTCATCGCCATTTTTGCCTGCTTAATCTACTCAGTTTTTTACAGCGCGCAGTGTAAAACACAATGCCTGCGCAGACTATATAAGTCTGGATGATAATTTTCAGGTGCGCCAGAGGGTGAGCGGCGGAAGGGGGCTTTGTGGCAGATGAAGGCGTGTGTGATGGAGTGTGTGTAGCGGCAGATAAAGACGAAGTGATGGGTCGGTAGAGCCGGGAACGGACATCAGCCACGTGATACACGTGGCTGTCAGCACTGGGCGTTGTTACGGGGATACCGGCGCTGTGTCGAATCAGGTTGTTGAGTCAGGCAGATTAACCGGCGAACTGCGCAAAGCTCGTCTGCCGGTGAGCGTCTGTTACTCGTTGCCCCAGCGGTTCAGGAACTCGGCAATTTCATCAATACGCTGCTCATCGATACCCGCTTCACGCGCCATATCTTGCTGCGACTCTTCACTGATCTCTTCGTTGTTCATCAGACGGGTGATCAGCAGCTGGAAGTAATGCGCCAGTGGGGTACGTTCAGCTTCGCTCACCGGCTTAGCGGACTCCGTCGCATACTCATCTGCGACATCATAGTATTTGAGAGAGATTTCGTTATTCATAGGGTGTCCGCAGAGTTGAGTTTGGGTTTAAGCGTTGGCAGGGCATTGTGGCCCGGCGTAGAGGGGTATTATTTCGTGTTTGGGTTGGGGCTGTAAAGGGGGAGTGGGGAGGCGGAAGGGAGTATAGTAATGACGTTGCAGAAAATGTTGATATACATGCCTGAAGCGCATTCGTACGGAAGGCCGCAAGGCTGCACAGACACAAAAAGCCCGCAGTACGTTTATCTCGCGGGCTCTGAGGAGTTCGACGAAGTTCTGGTAACCCTCCATCGAACACCAATGCTCGTTTATAAGGGATTGCCATGGTCACTATGCTTGTTGATGCTTTCGAGTATTCGCAGAAGCAACCCTTTACCATCTTCCGGTGCAAAGGCGTTAATATACCTGTCTCTGAACTCTGATTTTATCATTTCATCGTCATATGTCAGAAAGTTCATCACTTCTTTTTTTAGGTCTTCACGATCCTGGAGTGTTAATTCAGCTGTATAAATATCAATAGCTTCATCAATGGTGTCAGCACCTGTAATAAAGTCAAAGTCCTGATTTAATGTCCCTTCAATCAGAATATCTATATTAGTAGTGAGTAACATAGTTTAAACCTCCGGGAATGCAGTCAGAATATAGTAAGGCTTGCCGTTGTACAATTCATATTTAAGAACAACTTTAACTTTCGTTGCCGGAGTCAGTTTTTGACTATCCCTGAACAGGGAATAACCAATGGCTTTCCCGGTGTCATATTTGATATTTAAATTATGTCCTGGTCTGCTTGCCGCCCAAATCTTTACCCACTCTTTATTTACCTTTATGGCATCGGATATTGATTTTTCGGCCAGATCTATATTGGTGAAAGAGCTAATAGCATTTGGCGGGCGAGCCATATTTTCTGTGCTTTTTAACCGGGCTGCTAGTTCATGCTGCGTTTTACCAATATGCTTTAAAATTGCATGACCTCCGGGCGTGTTACCAGTTACTGATTCATGATGAATAAGTTTGATGCGTCCTGTGCGAATGGCTGCAATTCTCGCCGCTCCTACTCCCAGAGAAAGAGCAACAGGTACAGCAACATCGAAGGTCAAACCTACCTTCCAGGCAGTATCTTCATCAGCACCAAACTGTTTTGCCATCTCAATGGCGGTCCGATATGTTGCACTACGAACATTCTTGCCGCTCAGAACCTGATTTGCTGCAGTATTAATACTGTCCATGCTGTGCGAGCCAACCACGATGCAGGCCGCCTTTGTTAAGCCTGTAGGCTCGGGTGCCATACAAAGCGCAGTTGCCCCGGCCAGCTCAAGCGTTCCCATTACCAGCCCCAGCCCGCCCATAAGACGGTTAGACATTGTCTCAGATTCTGTGACTGACTTGTCAGAAAGGGCAGCAGCAAGCTGGACAGGAGACAATACTATCTTTAACCCATCATCCATGATTCAACTCCATCTGTGTGAACGACATCCTTTTTAAATCAGGCAGGTACGTGCCTTGACTAGATCTACTTTAAATAAACACTGTTTCTCTAAATCTTCGTTATCTGAATTATTCATTATTTGTTTTTAAAATAATATACTCAGGTCACTAACTATGGGGATTAACTCACACAGCAGGGTGCTAGCTAGTTTTATTAGTTTACGGGGTTAGTCAGACGATGAAGCGGGCATTGCGTCAGTCGAGGGGGATGTTTTAAGTAGGATCGCAGATTAAAAAAAGTCCGCACAGTTTTGATCTAGCGGGTGCTGGCGGAGTCTAAATAGACCGCGCAACTTTATGAAATCAATTATTTTTTGGCAATTCAACTTTGGCTCGTGTACCTAAACGAGTACCAATTATTGGATCTCATATCCCGTAGCGGCACGGAAATGATAACGAATGCCCGGCGCTAGATCCAAAATAAAATGAATTTAGAGAAAAGTCTTCACACTGTTCACCTTTGGTTCTTTATGTACTAATTTCTTTTGTTAGGTAGTTAATGGTTTGAGGAAAGATGTACACTAGTGTGCACTTTTGGTGATCACCTTAGCCAAGATGACAAAAAGCGACTCGAGCCGCTACGTGTGATATGAAGTTATTAGAAGCTGCTTTTGTCAACAGTCCGCTTTGTGCCAGAAACGGTCATTACTAGACTATGCTGCAATAATTTTTTGGGGGCAGATCAGGTATAGCATCACGGCTGGCGCACAATGCTTTCTCCGTCACGCCTGCCCGCTTAATGGGGTGGTTTTGATGCAGTTGCATTGCTAAAGTCTGTCAACATCGGTTCTTGGCGAAGGCAGTAGATGCTTCATTTTTAATGCAATTACATGCAAATAACGACATACTTTGTGAATCATGTATTGTGGTAAAGATAGCCATTTTAAATGTCGTTTCGTGGAGAAAAAAAATGACCAATCTCAAACATAACCTCGATGAGCTGCAGCAAATAGCAAAAGAACGCACAGTAAAAACACAAACTATCGAATATGATCTGGAAACTTTAGTAAAAAAAATAAAAAGAAACGTCATAAAGCTCAATCCTGAGTATCAACGAAAACACCGTTGGGATGATGAAACATCATCAAAACTGATTGAAAGTCTTATACTTAATATACCGATACCTTTTATCTACATCTCCCAAGATGTTGATGTTGATGAGGAAATAGATTCGGAGTCATCACGTTTCTCGGTCATCGATGGACAGCAGCGTCTTACTGCAATCTATAATTTTTTTGAGAATAAATATCAACTACAAGGTTTAGAGGTTCTTGACAAACTCAATGGGGCATTCCATAAAGATTTACCTCCATTTTTAATGAGGCGTCTCGAAGAAAGAAGCATCAGATGTTTGCGAATTGACTCGACGCTTGACCCACAAGTGAAGTATGACATCTTTGAAAGACTGAACTCTGGCTCGGTAAAATTGGAGTCACAAGAACTGCGCAATGCAACATGCAGAGGGCCATTTAAAGACCTCTTAAAAGGAATGTCAAAAAATGAGCACTTTATATTAGCATGTAAATTAACACCTGATAGTTCCCGCGTTAAAAAAATGGAAGATGAAGAGCTTGTACTGCGTTTCTTTGCCATAAACTATCTTGATAGCTATAAGGATTACAAAGGGAAGTTCAAAAATTTCCTGACTAGTAAGATGAATTCATTTAACAATCTACCTATGAAAGAGTTAGATGAAATGGAAAGTTTATTTAATGATACTTTTGAAGCTATTAGTAAATCTAATATAGATTATCCTTTCACTAAGTTTCGGGCAACAGTCAATGGCTTTGAAAAAATGTCTGATTTTAATGCTGCGGTGTATGATTCAATTACACACCTCTTTATTCAAAGTTTGAGAAAAGGAACGGTTGTTACGTCCGAAAAAATTCTCGAAATGTTTTCAGATCCGGATTTTTTTGCAGCATGTGAAGGTAGTGTAAATGATGTTGTCAAACTGAATACAAGAATTAATAAGGCAAAGGAAACAGCATAATGGCTACATTCATTGCGGATTATCTTGATACCGTTGATCTTCAGTGGAGAGAAGTTGATATTTTAGTCGATGAAGCAGTTCGTGTTCAAGAGTCAAATGAATATTTATATAATGCTCTTTGTCGTTCGATTACAGTTTTGATTGTTGCTCATATGGAAGGGTTTGTTAAAGGAGCAGTCAAAAACATTATTAGCGATTACGCATCCATAAAATTCAAAGAGTTACCGACTTCTATTAAAAGAACTTACTGTAAAAAATATTTGGGGTTTGATGAAAAAGTGTTTCCCGGATATCAAGATGCAATCCAGTGCCTAATGGATGATTTAGAGAGAACAGATGACTTCAAAATTTCCCCTGAACCATTTATATCGGATAGAAATAGAAATCCAAAGCCTGATGTCATTGGTAGTATAGCATCAAGGTTTGGGGTTGGAGATATTTTTAAAAACCTGCATGAATCAAGGTTTGATAAGATTTTTGCCATGACATCTCCACAAATTAAAAACGCTCTTGAAGTTATCTCTGTTTTAACAAAGCGAAAAGTTTGTGATTTTCCTTACAATGTAAGGAAAAATGCCTACTATACAAGTCCGAAATTATATCGTGGGCGAAGTTTATGGCAGACCTTTTTAGATGATTTAAATCAAAAGCGTCATAAAATAGCCCATGGTAATGACTTTGCAAATGCTACAGATATTAACTCACTTATTGATCTTAAAGATAAGGTCAGAATACTTCAGTACTCATTTTTATTAATAATTTGCTCTGAGTTACGTAATGCATAAATAAATTAGGTAATATTAAAGGGTGGCAGTTTTGCTATCCTTTAAAAATCCTATCGATTATGTGGTGCAAAAATAACTTATAGCATTGTAAGTATCCTTGAAAAAAGATTCATTTTAACAGGCATGTCATTGTTCGCTGCTCGCTCTTAGCGGACCTTGGCTGACGTTGATAGTTGCATCAAATATAAAAAAACCGGCCTAACTGGTTTACGTTGAATGATGTTATAAGACGTAACATGCGGGCAACTAATCTGTCTCGCTGTTTTCATGTAGTGTGAGATTAGTTTGTATGCCGTTATTCGTTCTGCGCTTGAGCAGCACTCGCTCATACTCTTTCAGCGTCTGCGGCACAACCTGCCCGAAAGCCGTCAAGCTAAGCGGGTGCTGATGTCCTCGCGATTCAATAAATGACAGATACGCATGATAGAGATAGCGCTTCGAGTTTATCGGGCGAATGAACTCACCGAAGCCCGTTGCGTGCGTGTACGTCTATGCTGCATGAAAACGCATGAATCTCCGGCATCCTGGAACGGCAGGAAAGGCCAGCAGCAGCGCGGCTACGAGCGCGCGAAAGGGGGAGAAGTTGCTATTAATAGCAAAAGAGGTATTAGGATAGTTTTGTCGTAAAAGACATCAGATGATCGCTGGAGTTTATTGAAAGTAATGATTTAGCGGCATAAAGAGTCTTTAGCCTGCTTCTAAAAATTCTTAATCACGTTGGTTTACCTAATCTCAGTTGGATAGTGGGGGATTACCCCCCACATATTTATATCATAGCTAAATTATCAATAGTTTATTAATGTCTTGAAAAAGATTTTCGAAATGGCTTATGGTCTTCTCATCGATAGTCTTGGGTGGATTTGCTCCAAAGGTGGATGCTACTAGATAATGATTAAATCCACCTGAAGGGCGTAATGAAATACCATTATCTTTCAGGTATCTATTCAACCTCTCTACTATCCTTGAACCGGCGGGTAAATCACTTGCTTTTATTTTATCTCGTAGGTTTTTTTCGAATGTTTTATTAAAATAATCGATGTATAATTTGGCTGATATTAAATCTTCAATATCACTTGGCTGATCTTTCTTTTCAATGTACATTGATGTATGCTTTATTGCCTTGGGGTGAATAATTTTATTTCTTATCAGTTCATCCAATTTCTGATTGCTTTTTCCCTCATAATCATGAAGAACGGCAAGGCTAAGATCATTTGCTCCAAGTAGTGCAATGAAAGTGATTATTTTATCCAGTCCGCCGGTTGGAACTATAGTGATACTTTCATCGAGGCTCACTCTGCCTTTTTGTTCGAGTATGGCAGACATGTGTTTGAGAAAGATAAGTTCGGACGGGCCTTCAACTAAAAGATTTCTTTTTGATATAAAGAGGTTTTGTGCAATATCCCATCCTAATGCAGCCTGCAGAGGGAATATGGTTTTAGGGTCTGAGCTAGAAAGATTGTCAGTTATTATTGTTCCGATCTTATCCTTATCTTCGACCATGCGAACTTGATTAAGCCGATCGGAATGAACCATAAAGGGAGAATGAGTTGTATAAACTACCTGATGGCTTTCTGATAAATGGTCAATATATTTTAAAAAGTCAGATTGTGCTAAAGCATGTAGAGCTAAGGCCGGTTCATCGAGGAGTAATATTAATTTTCTATCTTCATCTTCTGCATCGACCTGATATTGAACACTATCAAACCAAACTAAGAAGCTAAAAAACCAAATAAATCCACGACTTCTTTTATCAAAAGGTGTTGTAACTCTATGTCTGCTATTTTTTATCCTAAGATAGATATTAGCACCGTCATTATAGGGGACCTCATCCCGAGAATCGCTCTGAATGTCAACGACGACTTCAATATTCTCATTTTGTTTCCAGAAGGTCATTATCTGATCTGTTAAGCTGTTCGAAACACCTTCTATTTTTGCTTTGAGAGACTCATAGCCATCAATGTCAGAAAGATCTTCAATATTGACATCAGCCATCCTTAGTAGGGCTAATATAGATTTGTGTTTAGGAGTTAATTGTGTCGAGTCAGTTTCTGATAGTTTATGCCTACGCAATAGGTCCTTTATGTTTAACTTTCCTGGTAGTATATCGTATTCACTGAAATATAGTGTTTTAGGTATATAGTTATCAAGATCTTTAAATACCTCATATTGAACGATACTATCCCAACTCGATTTTTTTATTCGAGCTTGAAGTAATTGAAGTGTTTTCTGCTCGCTTTCATTTAAATCTAATGATTCAAGATTTTCAACAATTTGTCTAATGCTTTTACTCTCTTTAATGGTATTTATTGTATCAGACGTAAAGTTACCAGTGTTTATAACTTTAGATATTGCAGGGCCTTCATCTACAGAAATTGCTATGCTTCTTTTATTATCATAATTTGTAGATATAGAGTAGGTAAAACCGAATTCTAGATTTGTACCATATGTTCTATTAATTCTGTTTATTTCATCCTCTTCAGGTTCGTATGTAAGCTTGATGGCATTTTCAGGGTTAGCCTGATGAATTTTATTGTAACGAGTAAGATCTTTTCTTGGATAATCTTCTATTACATTGAACTGCTCAATCCCCAAAGCATCACTAGCTTTATGTATACCTTGCAAGAAAACTGTTTTTCCGGCTTCGTTCATACCAACAAGAACCGTTGTGTATGGATCAATGCTACAAGCCTGTGACGTGTTTATAGAACGAAATGGACCCAGTTCAACTTTAGTTAAAATCATAGTAATTCCTTATGCTGATAATTAGTTAGCTAATGAAAAGAATTTGCCGCAATTATTCTTTGTTTTGAGCATATTGCCCCCACCAATCCATGATTAACTTTCGTTGTTCAATGTATGTAGTACGGTTATATGCGCGCCTTACTACATTCCTATCTGAATGAGCCAAGGCAGATTCGATCACGTCGGAATTAAAACCCTGTTCATTCATTGCTGTGCTCGCGATTGAACGTAAACCATGAGCCACCAATTTACCACTATATCCTATGCGCTTTAATGCTGCGTTAGCAGTCTGGCTATTCATCGTTTGCTTAGGATCATTTCTGCTTGGAAATACGTGTTCGCGCTGAGCACTGATAGGCTTCATCACTTCCAAAATTTCTAACGCTTGAGGTGATAACGGAACAATATGTTTGTGCTTAGCCTTCATCCGGTCGGCTGGAATTATCCAAAGCTTTTCATCAAAATCGATCTCTGCCCATCGTGTATCAGAAGCTAGTAGGGCGCACAAGTGTCAGTAGCTGCCATTCAATCAAGCAACGATTAGATACAGATAGGTTAGACATTTCCAAAGAACGCATGAGCTTCGGCAATTCTTCCAATCGCAATGTTGGCATATTTTGCTTTTTAGGCTTTTCAAAAACCATACCGATCCCAGAAGCAGGATTAGCATCAATCAAACCCGCGTTAACAGCATATATCATAATTTCGTTAATACGCTGTACCAATCGGCGTACTGTTTCAAGAGCAGCACGGGCCTTAATCGGCTCAAGTACTTCTATAAGCTTACGTGTTTTGATTTCCTGCACGGGAATCTCGCCAATGGCAGGGAAAACATCTTTCTCAAGAGAACGCCCGATATCCTTTGCGTAATCCGGCGTAACGCTGTCCTGCTTCTAGGCAAACCAGCTAGCGGCAATAGTTGAGAAAATGCTGTCCAATGCGATCCGCTGCTGTTCTGTGACCCGTTCAGCCTGTGTCTGCGGGTCACTACCTTTAGCGAGTAAGGATAGGTGATCAGCGCACAGGCGTCTGTCATCGGCCAGCGATAGGGCAGGGAAGGCATCGAGGCCCATCATGGTGCGCTGCTTTGTCGCTGGCTTTTGATAGTGGAAGCACCAAAGCTTATTTCAGGTGATTTTTACTACCAAAAAAGCCCCGCCGCCAAGATCTAGGGTTAAATCCTATCTATGGCTTTTGAACGAAGTCTTCAGTATTGGTTAAAGGGCGAGTTGTCCTTGCCATACTGGGTGTTCCTGCGTGAATAGGTATACGTTTTAGGATGCATATTACCGTGTACCAATAATCACCGGATTTGGCTGGATCATCCCGGAAGATCACAAACACAAAAAAGCCCGCAAGGCTTTCACCTTGCGGGCTCTCAGGACTTCGATGATGGTTCTGGTAACCATCAACCAAGAATTTGGTGGAGCTGGCGGGAGTTGAACCCGCGTCCGAAATTACTACACCGTCGGCACTACATGCTTAGTCAGTTTTTACATTCGCCGGTTAGCTGCGAACAGACACGCCACTAACAGACTAGCCTGATTGGATTTAACGCTTCAACCCCAGGCAAGGCATCCACGCGATCTCTTTTGGGTTTGACTTCTCTTGATCCCCGTCTTAAGAGCGGAAGCTAGGGAGAGAAGGCTCTAAGCAGGTTATTAAGCTGCTAGTGCGTAGTTTTCGTCGTTTGCGACTATTTTTTTGCGGCTTTTTACGAGGCAAACCGCCCCTCGGCATGCTCCTAAGGCTTCACAATCCCGTCGAGTCCAGAATCAGCCCCAGAACTTCAAATACTAACAACAAAACAACTCAAAATCCAGTGCTTAACGCTTTGAATTCTTCATGATACGTGCTTTGTCTAATTGCCATTCGCGGTCTTTGATATCATCGCGCTTGTCGTGTTCTTTTTTACCGCGTGCAACACCAATCTTCAGTTTGCACCAGGCGTTCTTCCAGTACAGCGACAGCGCCACAATGGTGTAGCCTTCGCGGTTGACGCGGCCATACAGGGAGTCGAGTTCACGTTGCTTCAGCAGCAGCTTACGGCTGCGCGTCGGGTCACAGACCACGTGACTGGAGGCAACGGCTAAGGGTTGAAAGGTTGAACCGAACAGAAAGGCTTCGCCATCGCGCAGCAGAATATAGCTGTCGCTGATGTTGGCTTTACCAGCACGAAGTGACTTAACTTCCCATCCTTGTAACGACAATCCCGCTTCGTACTCCTCTTCAATGAAGTACTCGTGACGGGCGCGTTTGTTCATGGCAACAGTGGCAGAACCGGGTTTGTGTGCTTTTTTCTTTGTCATAGTGCGGCGTATTTTACATCACTTAGTCGGTTATCGCATCCCCAGTCCAGCGGGGCGGCAGGAAACGGGATATTCTAGCACACCCTCACTCGGGGACATTTTTGTTTAATCGCTGAAAATGCTATTATTCAGCGGTTTCGTGATGAACAGGAACCATTATGGCTCAGATTAGTCGTTCGGCGCTGGTCCCGTTTAGTGCCGGGCAGATGTACAAACTTGTAAATGATGTGGATGCCTATCCGCAATTCCTGCCGGGTTGCACCGGAAGCCGCGTGCTGGATGCGTCAGATAATCAGATGACTGCGTCCGTGGATGTGTCGAAAGCGGGCATCAGCAAGACATTTACCACCCGCAATACCCTGACAGATAACCAGAGCATCCATATGCAACTGGTTGATGGACCGTTCCGCAAGCTGACCGGCGGCTGGAAGTTTGTCTCGCTGGGCGATGACGCCTGCAAGGTTGAACTTAGCCTGGAGTTTGAATTCACCAACATGCTGGTAGAGATGGCCTTTGGACGTATCTTCAAAGAGCTTGCCAACAGCATGGTGCAGGCTTTCACTCAGCGTGCCAAAGAGGTCTACAGTGCCTGAGATCTCCGTTGAGGTGGTCTACGCCTTACCTGAAAAACAGTATCAGCTTTACGTGAAAGTGGAGCAGGGCAGTACGGTAGAGCAGGCCATCCAAAAGTCAGGGCTACTGGAACTGCGTAGGGAGATTGACCTCACCAGTAATAAAGTCGGCATCTATAGTCGGCCAGTGAAGCTGGGTGATGAGGTTAATGAGGGCGATCGTATTGAGATCTATCGTCCGCTGATTGCCGATCCCAAAGAGCTGCGCCGTCAGCGCGCAGAGCGAGCGGCAGAAAGCAAAAAATAAGTCGCTATCCCTACAGGCTCAGTGGATAGCGGGCATAAAAAAAGGCGCTCAGTGCGCCTTTTTGCTGTCTGTCGTTTAAACGGTCTTACGTTCAATCAGTCGCTGTTTTTGGCCAGATTCTGCTTATTGTCGATGTTAGTCAGAACACCGTTACCATCAAAGTTCAGTGTCAGCGTCTGCTGTTTCACGCGCTCATGACCTGGCTCCTGACGGAACACGTAATACCATACGTTGCTGCCAAACGGGTCTTTCATCATCGGCGTACCGAGGGTGTAAGCCACCTGTTGCTGTGTCATACCGGTATGGATCTTGGCTACGTCGTTAGCTACCAGATAGTTACCCTGGTTGATATCAGGACGATAGACCACGCGCTCTAAGGTGGAACATCCGGCGGTCATCATCAACATTACTACTGCCGCGGCAGTCAGCGTTTTACAGCGCATCTATACATTCCTTTTCCGGGGCCAAACGCCTTTTACAGGCGGTTTTCTTGCCATCAAAATCTGAACTCTGCCTGCGGCAGGCTTTATTACTTTGGCGACATAAGTGCCGATGATAATAAACCTTTTCGCTATTGGAAACCTCTACAGAGCAAGCTTATGACCCCAGCCGGTTAAAAAAGTGCGCTGCTATGCGGCTAAAAGTTCTTTTGCGTTGGCCAGGGTATTGCGTGTGACCTCGCTGCCACCCAGCAGTCGTGCCAGTTCCTGCAGACGTGCACGCTTGTCCAGTGGCTGCATATGGGTCTCGGTCATCGCTCCATCGGTCTCTTTGCTGACATAAAAATGCTGATGACCACAACCGGCAACCTGCGGCAGGTGGGTTACGCACATTACCTGGGTTGATTCGCCCAGCTGACGCAACAGCTTACCTACCACGGCGGCGGTCGGGCCGCTGATGCCGACATCCACTTCATCGAAAATCATCGCTGGCGTTTCCATTTTCTTCGCGGTGATCACCTGAATCGCCAGGGCGATACGTGACAGCTCACCGCCCGAAGCGACTTTGCCCAGTGGCTGCAGTGGCTGACCTGGGTTAGTCGTCACCTGGAAATCGACGCGGCTCGCACCGTCTGCGGTCAGCTGATCCGGATTAAAGGTCAGCGCAATTTTAAACTGGCCATGCGGCATCGAGAGCAGATGCATACTCTGGGTAATCAGCAGCTGCAACTCATCTGCATAGTGGCTGCGCTGCTGATGCAGCTGCTCTGCGCTGTACAACGCTGCCTGATAGTGTTCACCCACCAGTGATTGCAGGCTCTCCTGATCGCTCTCATGCTGAGACAGCAGTTCCGCTTCTGCCAGCAGTTGCTGATGCAGTTCAGGCAGCCCTTCAGGAGTGACGTGATGCTTACGGGCTAAAGCAATCTGGCGCGAAATACGCTGTTCCAGTTCGTACAGGCGGTTAGGATCCAGATCGAGGCTGTCGCAGTAGTGGCGCAGCTCATCGCTGGCTTCGCTCAGCTGAATGGCCGCCTCTTCCAGCAGGTTGTGAACGCCGTTCAGCTTCTCATCCAGCGAGGTCAGTTCTGAAATCATCTCACGCGCGCTGTAGAGCAGGCTGTTGAGATTATTGTCATCGCTGTCTGCTAACAGTTGTAGTGCTTGCTGGCTGGTCGACAGCAGCTGCCCGCTGTTGGCCAGACGCTTGTACTCTTCGTCGATCTGCTCATATTCACCCTGCTGCGGGGCGAAGTCGTTCAGTTCTTTCAGCTGATACTGCAACAACTCGCGGCGGGATTCGCGCTCCTGCGCCTGCTGCTGATGCAGCGCCAGGGTGCGGCAGCTCTGATGCCAGGTCTGATAGCTGGCGCGCATTTGCTGCAGCAGCTCGTCGTGACCGGCATAGGCATCCAGCAGATGTTTCTGGTGGTCTGGTTTGAGCAGGAGCTGATGGGCATGCTGACCATGGATCTGAATCAGTAACTGGCCGAGATCGCGCAGCTGAGAGAGCGGCACCGCCGTGCCATTGATAAAGCCGCGGGAACGTCCGTCAGCGCTGATAACCCGGCGCAGCAGACATTCGTTGCCATCGTCCAGATGATTATCAATCAGCCAGCGCTGAGCAGAAGGAGAGGACTTAAGCTGGAAGCGGGCGCAAAGGTCGGCCCGGCTGGCACCCTGACGCACCATGTCGGCATCAGCACGACCGCCCAGGCATAATCCCAGCGCATCAATCGCGATAGACTTACCGGCACCGGTCTCACCAGTGATTGCTGTCATGCCGCGTTGAAAATCAATGTCGAGCTCACGAACGATAGCGAAATTACTGATGGTCAGTTGGGCCAGCATAGGTTCACCTGTATGAATAAACACATATGGTTTTTCATACAGTATAAACTGGTTTTTTATCCAGTAAAGAGGGGAGGCCGCATTTCAGAACAATTTTTTTGACCAGCCCAGTTTTGAACTCAGCGTATTGAAATAGCTGTAGTTTTTGGGGTGAATCAGGTTCAGGTGATTGGCGCTGCGTCGAATCAGTACATCCTCGCCTTCCTGAATCGGCAGCGCAATCTGGCTGTCACAGCTGATTTCCAGATCGCTGCGGCGTGAGGAAAAGCGCAAACGGATGGTACTGCTGCTGTTGATGACCAGTGGCCGCGCTGACAGCGTATGCGGGAACATGGGCACCAGCACAATCGCTTCGAGTGACGGCGTCAGAATCGGGCCGCCCGCAGAGAGCGAATAGGCGGTCGAGCCGGTGGGTGTCGAAATAATCAGCCCATCTGATCGCTGGGAGAAGGCGAACACTTCATCGATGTAGACTTCAAATTCGATCATGTGCGCGACTTTGCCGGGATGCAGCACCACTTCGTTGATAGCGGAGCCAATGCGCGGCGAGCAGTCAGACTTACACACCTGCGCTTCCAGCAGAAAGCGGCTCTCGACGAAATAGTTGCCCTGTAGCACCTCATCCAGCTGCTGCTGCGCATTGTCCGGGTCAAGGTCGGTGAGAAAGCCGAGATTACCGCGGTTAATCCCAATCACTTTAATGTCGTAGCGCGCCAGCACCCGCGCTGCGCCCAGCATATTGCCATCACCGCCCACCACGACCGCTAAATCGGCCTGCTGACCAATCTCCGCCAGCGTGCCCGTCTGCACGTCGTGAAGCGACAGCTCCTGCGCAATTTGCTTCTCAACGATCACTTGATAACCTTTGGCTGTCAGCCAGCGCCAGAGCATCTCATGCGTGGTTAACGCGGTGGGATGGCGCGGATGACCCACAATACCAATGCAGTTAAAGTGTTTGTTCATCTGGTCGGTGTTCCTTATAAGCCAAAACGGTAAGGCAATGTGATAGGTTCCCTTGAATCCGTCATACCAATCCCCATAATAAGCCAACCAGCGAAATGAATGTGCAAAACGCGGAGAAATTCATGAGTAGTAAAGAACAGAACACCCCAAACGAGCAAGTCTCAGACGAAATTCAGCAGGATCAGCAGCAACCTCAGGAAGCGGAGACAGCGGCAGAGGTGGATCCGCGTGATGAGCGTATTGCTCAGCTCGAAGCTGAATTAGCGCAGTCACAGACCGGTGTGCGCGATGCCCAGCTGCGTGCGCAGGCAGAGATTGAGAACATTCGTCGTCGTGCCGAGATGGACGTTGAGAAGGCGCACAAATTTGCGCTTGAGAAGTTTGCCAACGAACTGCTGCCGGTGATCGACAGCCTCGAACGTGCGCTGGAAGTAGCGAACAAAGAGGACCCACAGCTGGCTTCGATGATTGAAGGGATTGAACTGACCCTGAAAGGCCTGCTGGGCGCCGTGCGTAAATTCGGTGTTGAAGTGGTCGGCGAAACCGGCGTGCCATTTAACCCGGAAGTGCATCAGGCGATGTCGATGATGGAGTCTGAAGAGTTTGAGCCTAACCATGTCATGCTGGTCATGCAGCGTGGCTATACGCTGAATGGTCGCCTGCTGCGCCCGGCGATGGTTGCGGTTTCCAAAGCGAAAAGCTGATTCAACGCCTGAATCCCGTTACACGGCCGCGCACTGACGCGGCCGTGTGCTTTCTGGCGTCAGTCAGGTAAAACCGGCATCCAGTCCACCGGCTTTTTACCGGCAGCGCTCAGCAGCTCATTGGTTGTTGAAAAGTGTTTGCAGCCGAAAAAGCCACGGTGCGCGGAGAGCGGCGAGGGATGCGGTGCCTGCAACACGTGATGGCGCTGGCGATCAATAATGCTGCCTTTCTTCTGCGCATGTGAACCCCACAGCAGAAAAATCACCCCTTCACAGTGCTGGTTAATCGCCGCAATCACATTATCCGTAAAGGTCTCCCAGCCAAATCGCGCATGGGAATGCGCTTTGCCCGCCTCAACTGTCAACACGGTGTTCAGCAACATCACGCCCTGTTTTGCCCAGCTTTCAAGAAAGCCGTGACTGGGCTTCTGAAAGCCTGGAATATCCTGCATCAGCTCTTTATAGATATTCTGCAGAGAGGGCGGCACCTGGACGCCGGGCAGTACCGAGAAGGCCAGGCCGTGCGCCTGATGAGGCCCGTGATAGGGATCCTGACCGAGTATCACGACGTTGACGTCGCCCAGCTCCGTCAGGCGAAAGGCGTTGAACACATCTTTCTGCGGCGGATAGACCGTGACACCTGCGGCGCGTTGATCGGCGACCTGCTTCAGCGTCTCGATAAAATAGGGTTTCTCTTTCTCTTCAGCCAGCACGTCGTGCCAGGTCAGCTTTTCAGCCATGTTTAACTCCCTTAACGTTAGTGCCATAAGCTTAGCGGTTCCTGCCGCTGACCTGAAGGCAAAAATAATTTGAATAATACAAATTAAGTTTAGGTGGCAGGGATATTGAGATCAATGGGTTAGCTTAAAAGCGGTCGGAATGCCTGATTAATATTGATACAGGTCAAAACTGTCCGAGATCAAAGGTGATATACCGGGGCCTCAAATTTGATTTATCCACGTATTACCCGGGAGACGCAATCATGATCACTGGTATCCAGATCACTCAATCAAACAATTCACAACTACTGAACTCCTTCTGGCTGCTGGACGAAGAGAAAGCCGAAGCGCGTTGCCTGTGTGCAAAAGCGGGCTACGAAGAAGATCAGGTTGTCGCCATCAGCGAACTGGGCGAATTCGCTTACCGTGAAGTGCCGGTTGAAATCAAACCTCAGGTACGTGTTGAAGGTGGACAGCATCTGAACGTCAACGTTCTGCGCCGCGAAACGCTGGAAGATGCAGTTAAACATCCTGAAAACTATCCGCAGCTGACCATCCGCGTTTCAGGCTATGCCGTGCGTTTTAACTCACTGACGCCTGAGCAGCAGCGCGACGTGATTACCCGTACCTTTACTGAAAGTCTTTGAGCAGCCTGAGTTATCGGTTGCTGAAAATTAGCGCAAAGCGCACACAGCAATTTTTATTAATATTATGAATAAGATAAACAGTTAACTGCCTGGCACGCTGATGACAGTGTCGTGAAGAAAGCGCTCTGGCAGACAAAAGATTGTGAAAGGGCTGTTACTGATTATCAGATAAAAAAAATCGCCTCCTGTGAGGCGATTTTTTTATGGCTGCGATGATTTATTCCGCATTCTCGTTAGCTGGCGTACTGCCGCTTGCCTTGCGGCGTTTGCCGACATTTTTGG
This sequence comes from Pantoea sp. JV6, assembly GCF_025910055.1. Classification (NCBI taxonomy): domain Bacteria; kingdom Pseudomonadati; phylum Pseudomonadota; class Gammaproteobacteria; order Enterobacterales; family Erwiniaceae; genus Pantoea; species Pantoea sp. JV6. The sequence continues at coordinate 52,910 of NZ_JAPCIM010000001.1, forward strand.
CATCACGATGGCGTTTTTTCACACGCGGTTTTTCTGTTTCACTGGCTTTCTGCTCTGCACGCTTCGCCAGAACCTTTTTCGAGGGTTTGCCGGTCGTTTTGGCACTTGGCGCCCGCGTCTCAGGACGCAGCTCATCAATCACGCGCGCTTTGATCGGCTCGTTCACATAGCGGGTGATTTTGCCCAGCAGCACGAAATCGTGCGCTTCAACCAGTGAGATAGCGATGCCTTTACGGCCCGCACGACCGGTACGCCCGATGCGGTGCAGATAGGTATCGGCGGTGCGCGTCATGTCATAGTTGAAGACGTGACTGACATCTTCAACGTCAATGCCGCGCGCGGCGATATCCGTCGCAACCAGCACGTTAACGCGGCCTTCACTCAGACGTTTAATCGCTTCGTTACGCTTTGCCTGCACCATTTCGCCTTCAAGATAGCTGCTACGAATCCCCGCTTCGTGCAGCCAGCTCACCAGCTCATGCAGACGTTCACGCTTACGCACGAACACGATGCTGCGCGTCACATCCGGCTGTTTCAGCAGATGGATCAGTAATTTGGTTTTGTGCTGCAGATCGTCAGCGCGGTAGTACCACTGCTGGATCTTTTTGCGCTCACGGCGGCTTGGGTCCGCTTCCAGCTCAACCGGATCGTTCAGCAGACGCTCGGCGAAGTCACGGATATTGTCGCCTTCCAGCGTGGCAGAGAACAGCAGGGTTTGCTTGCGCCAGCGCGTTTCAGCCGCGATGGTTTCGATATCCTGGGCAAAGCCCATATCGAGCATGCGGTCCGCTTCATCCAGCACCAGGGTTTCTACTGCGCGGCAGTCAAAGTTCTCTTCTTTGATGTACTGCAGCAGACGGCCGGTGGTGGCGACCACGATGTCCTGGTTTTCGCTGAACACTTCGGCATGGTTCATATAAGCCACGCCGCCAGTGATGGTGGCGATGTCCAGATGGGTATGTTTCGCCAGCTCACGCGCATGATCGGCGACCTGCATCGCCAGTTCGCGGGTCGGGGTCACAATCAGGATGCGTGGCGGGCCAGATTTCTTACGCGGAAAATCAAGGAGGTGCTGCAACGCCGGTAACAGATACGCGGCGGTTTTCCCGGTCCCTGTAGGTGCCGAACCCAGAACGTCACGGCCCTCCAGCGCGGGCGGAATTGCAGCAGCCTGGATCACTGTTGGGCGCGTAAAGCCTTTTTCCTGCAACGCTTGTAGCAGGCTTTCGTCGAGTTCGAGTTCGGAAAATGTGGTTACTGTCATGGTCTACCTCAGTTTGGGGCGCTGATTATAGACAGATCAGACTGAATCTTCATCTGTTAATCCGTTTCGGCTGCGCCTGGGGTTGTCTGCCGCGTGAATTCCCTCTGTTGTCACGTTACACTCATGCGCTGCCGTACGGCAGGAAAAAAACGATGGTAGTGACGAATGATGCAGGATAAGCCGCGTGAACGGCCACAGTTAAACAAGAACGGTTTTACCTTTAAACAATTTTTTGTCGCGCACGATCGCTGTGCGATGAAAGTGGGCACCGATGCCATTCTGCTTGGGGCCTGGGCGCCGGTTGCCGGGGTAAAACGTATTCTGGATATTGGCAGCGGCAGCGGGCTTATCGCGCTGATGCTGGCGCAGCGTACGCCGTCGCCGGTCAACATCGATGCGGTTGAGTTAGAACCGGAAGCCGCGCTTCAGGCGCAGGAGAATGTGCAGCAGTCGCCGTGGCCTGAACGTATTCAGATTCATCAGCGTAATATCGCCGACTGGGCTGAACAGTGCGATAAACGTTACTCGCTAATCGTCAGCAATCCGCCTTATTTTGCACCTGGCGTGGCCTGTTCTACTGCGGCACGGGACAGCGCCCGTGCGACTGCCTCGCTCGATCATCAGACACTGTTGCGCAGTGCTGCATTACTGATTGAAGAAGAGGGGATGTTCTGCGTGGTGCTGCCCACCGCGACCGGCCAGGAATTCATCGCCCTGGCGCAGGCGGATGGCTGGCATCTGCGTTTCCGGCTGGACGTGGCGGAATATGCCCATCGTCCGCCGCACCGCGTCCTGCTGGGGCTGTCGCCGCAGGCCGGTGAAACCCTGCTGGAGCGCCTTGCCATCCGCACGCCGGACACCCGCTATTCTGATGAGTGGTGTAGTCTGACGCGGGAGTTCTACCTTTTTATGTAGTCCGGCGGCGTCAGTATGGTTGGCCGCGCCTCGGGCAGTAAATCCGGGTAGTCGCGGATATAGTGCAGGCCGCGACTCTCTTTTCGCTCCAGCGCACAGCGCACCATCAGGTCAGCCACCTGCACCAGATTCCGTAGCTCCAGCAGATTATTGGAGAGGCGGAAATGACGATAATATTCATCGATCTCCTGCTGAAGCAGGTTGATGCGACGCAGCGCCCGCTCCAGCCGCCGGGTCGTGCGGACGATTCCCATGTAGTCCCACATGAATAACCGCAGCTCGTGCCAGTTATGCTGGATCACCACGCGCTCATCGGCGTCATCGACCTGGCTTTCATCCCATGCGGGTAGCGCAGTAACGGCTTCGATGGCGGGCAGGGTGCGAATCAGCTCCTCTGCAGCGGACCAGCCATAAACCAGACACTCCAGCAGCGAATTGGATGCCATGCGGTTAGCGCCATGCAGGCCGGTATAACTCACCTCACCGATGGCATAGAGGCCACTCACGTCAGTCTGGCCATGCTGATCGACGACCACGCCGCCACAGGTATAGTGCGCGGCAGGCACAATCGGGATGGGTTCTTTGGTGAGGTCAAAGCCAAAGGTCAGCAACTTCTCATAGATCATCGGGAAGTGCGCGCGAACAAACTCCTCAGGCTGGTGGCTGATATCCAGATACATACAGTCAACGCCCAGCCGCTTCATCTCATGATCGATGGCCCGGGCGACGATATCGCGCGGGGCGAGTTCGGCACGCTCATCGAAATCAGGCATGAAACGGCTGCCATCGGGACGCAACAGCCAGGCACCTTCTCCGCGTAACGCTTCGGTTAACAGGAAATTCTGCGCCTGCGGATGAAACAGGCAGGTCGGGTGGAACTGATTAAATTCCAGATTGGCAACCCGGCAGCCGGCACGCCAGGCCATCGCGATGCCGTCACCGGAGGCGATGTCGGGATTAGTCGTATATTGATAGACCTTGGCGGCACCACCGGTTGCAACCACCACGGCCCGTGCCCGACAGGTTTCCACCTGTTCGCGATTACGGTTCCAGATCCACGCGCCTACTACACGGCGTGGGCCTGGCAGGCCGATTTTATCTGAAAGAATCAGATCGACCGCGTTGGTGCGTTCCAGAATCCGGATGTTGGGATGGCTCAACGCCTGGCTTACCAGCGTCGTTTCAACCGCATGGCCGGTAGCGTCAGCGCTGTGCAGGATACGGCGATGACTGTGGCCGCCTTCCCGCGTCAGGTGATAACGCATGTCGCCGGCCGCCTGCGGATCGAGATCAAAGGCGACACCGTTGTCGATCAGCCACTGCACGCAATGCCGGGCATTACTGGCGATAAACGAGACGGCTTCACGGTCGCATAATCCTGCTCCGGCAATCAGCGTATCTTCGATGTGCGACTCGATGCTGTCAGTCTCATCAAATACCGCAGCAATACCGCCCTGGGCGTAAAGGGTTGACCCCTCATTGACCTGCGCTTTACTGAGAACTGTCACCTGATACTGTTTTGCCAGCCGCAACGCCAGCGACAGGCCAGCAGCACCGCTGCCCACAATGAGTACATCACACTGATAATCCGGGTTCGCATTCATCATAATGTTTAATTTACTAAACAAGAATAGGGCTGAGCATAAGCGCAATGGGGGTTGCTGTGAAGTATTTTAAACATCTGGCGCAGGTTTTTGTCTGATGATTTCCCAAAGTTACTTAATATCAGTGAGTTAAAACCGGACTGCTTTTGGCGCGGTTTTTTATAGCAAACTTATTAAACCTAAAGGATTTAATGATGAAAAAGCTGTTGTCATAGGTTACTCTGCCTGCGATTTACGCTCCTTACACTGAACGAAAACGAAGAACCTGTGTAATGTCCATCGGAGCGGTAAATATCAGGGCGAGAAGTGAACTTCGCACCACATCACAACTCTAAGCGCATGCTTGCTCAGAACCATGAGATGTGCTGGCAGTTACTTTATGCGTATGAAAAATTTGGGGAGACATTACCTCGGATGAGCGAGCAGTTGACGGACCAGGTCCTTGTCGAGCGCGTACAGAAGGGAGATCAAAAAGCTTTCAACTTACTGGTGATTCGTTACCAGCATAAAGTGGCGAGCCTGGTTTCACGCTATGTTCCCTCGGGCGACGTACCTGATGTAGTACAGGAATCGTTTATTAAAGCGTATCGCGCACTGGACTCATTCCGGGGCGATAGCGCGTTTTATACCTGGCTGTACCGCATTGCGGTAAATACAGCGAAAAATTACCTGGTTGCTCAGGGGCGTCGTCCGCCATCCAGCGATGTGGATGCTATTGACGCAGAAAATTTCGAAAGTGCGGGTGCATTAAAAGAAATTTCGAACCCTGAGAACTTAATGTTGTCAGAAGAATTGAAACAAATTGTCTTTCGTACCATCGAGGCGCTACCCGAGGACTTGCGTATGGCAATCACCCTCAGGGAACTGGACGGTCTGAGTTATGAAGAGATCGCCGTCATTATGGATTGCCCGGTAGGCACTGTTCGATCACGTATCTTTCGTGCGCGAGAGGCCATTGATAACAAAGTTCAACCGCTTATCCAACGTCAGTGATAACGGCTACTGGAAGGGTACATAGGCATGCAGAAAGAAAAACTTTCCGCTTTAATGGATGGTGAGACCTTAGATAACGAGCTGTTTTCCGCCTTGTCTAAGGACGCAGAATTACAGAAAAGCTGGGCAAGCTATCATCTCATTCGCGACACCATGCGCGGTGATGTGGGCGATGTCCTGCATTTTGATATTTCTGCGCGCGTCGCTGCTGCCATCGAAAAAGAACCGTTGCGTACGGTTACAACGCTGATCCCTGAAGCTCAGCCAGAACCTTCCCGCTGGGAAAAAATGCCGTTCTGGAAAAAAGCGCGCCCGTGGGCTGCGCAACTGACCCAGGTCGGTGTCGCTGCCTGTGTTTCACTGGCCGTGATCGTAGGCGTTCAGCACTATAACCAGCCAGAGGGCAGCGCCACGCAGACCTCTGACTCTCCGGTGTTCAATACGATGCCGATGATGGGCAAAGCGTCTCCGGTGAGCCTGGGCGTGCCGTCTGATGCATTTGACACCAACAGTTCTAACCAGCAGGTTCAGGACCAGCGTCGTCGCGTAAATGCCATGCTGCAGGATTACGAACTGCAACGTCGCCTGCACGCTGACCAGCTGCAGTTTGAAACCACTGCGCCAAAACAGGCGCAGGTTGATGTTCCCGGAAATCAATCATTAGGACAGCAACAGCAGTAATGAAGCCGCTTTGGTATGCTGTTAGCCTGCTGACAGGCAGCCTGTTGTGGTCATCTGCCGCCCCGGCGCAACCTTCTGCGTCCGGGGCGCTATTGCAGCAGATGGAGCAGGCAAGTCAGAACCTCAACTACGAATTCGCCTATATCAACGTCTCCCGCATCGGCATCGAATCGCTGCGTTATCGTCATGCTGTAATCGATAACCGGATATTCGCGCAGCTGTTGCAGATGGACGGGCCACGTCGGGAAGTGATCCAGCGCGGCAACGATATCAGTTACTTCGAACCCGGCCTCGATCCCTTTTCGCTCCCCGGTAATCACATTATCGATGCTTTGCCGTCGGTGATTTTTGCTGACTTCACCAAGCTCGCTACAGCCTATGATTTTATTACCGTAGGCCGCTCGCGCATTGCCGATCAGATGTGTGATGTGTTGCGCATCGTTTCACGCGATGGCACTCGTTACAGCTATGTGGTCTGGCTGGATGTGGACACCAAGCTGCCGCTGCGCATCGACCTGCTCGATCGTGATGGCGAAACGCTGGAGCAGTTCCGCGTCATCAGCTTTGCGGTGGACGAAGGGGTGCGTAATCTGATGCAGGGGCTGGAGAAAGCCAATCTGCCTCCGTCGCTTTCGGTGCCGAAAGGGGATGCGGTTACGCTCACCTGGCAGCCAGGCTGGATACCTGCCGGTATGTCGCTGGTGTCGCAGAATCGCCGCACGCTACCCGGTTTGAATAAAAATATGGAATCGAAGCTCTACAGCGATGGCCTGTTTAGTTTCGCGATCAACGTGACGCCGGCCGATAAAACCAGCACAACGCAGACATTGCGCACTGGGCGTCGTACGGTCCAGACCGTTGTGCGCAATAATAACGAAATAGCGGTGATCGGCGAATTACCGCCCTCGACCGCAAAACGTATTGCGGACAGCATTGACCTGGGGTCACAAAAATGATGAGAGAATGGGCCACCGTGGTGGCATGGCAGGATGGCATCGCCACGCTGCACACCGAAGCAAAAACCTCCTGCAACAGCTGCCAGGCGCGTAAAGGCTGCGGCAGCCATATGCTGAATAAGCTCGGTCCGAAGAATGCCCACGTGATGCAAATCGCCAGCAGCAAGCCGCTGCAGCCGGGGCAGCGGATTGAACTTGGTATCAAAGAGAGCAGCCTGCTGGGTTCAGCGTTGCTGGTCTACATGACGCCGCTGTTTGGCCTGTTCCTGGTTTCCGGGCTGTTTCAGGCGCTGTTCAGCAGCGATCTGGCCGCCGCCTGCGGTGCGCTGCTGGGCGGCATCGGGGGTTTTATTGTCGCCAAAGGCGTTTCAATGAAATTCGGCGATCGAGAAGCCTTTCAGCCGGTCATTCTGAACATCGCCTTGCCTCCCGATGCGCTGCGTGTTGAAAGCGAAGCGTAACGCACGTCCAGGCCGCGCATCCCGCGGCCTTTGTCTGTTCTGCCTCGCGCAGATATCTGTTTCGCTTCCACCACGTTCCATTCTTTTATGCGCGGCGTTAACAGTGTAATATGCGTCGTCATTAATGAGGCTGACAGGATTGTGGGTAAAGAGCGATCTTCCTGAATGTGTCTGTGCTCAGGTTTTCAACTGAATTTTAAGCGAAGATATCCCAATAAATGAAGCACATAAGAAATTTCTCCATCATCGCTCATATCGACCATGGCAAATCTACGCTCTCTGACCGCCTGATTCAGATTTGCGGCGGCCTCACCGCTCGTGAAATGGCTGCGCAGGTTCTTGACTCTATGGATCTGGAGCGCGAGCGTGGCATCACCATCAAAGCACAGAGCGTCACACTCGATTACCACGCGAAAGACGGCCAAACTTACCAGCTCAATTTCATCGATACCCCAGGCCACGTAGACTTCTCCTATGAAGTTTCCCGCTCACTGGCCGCCTGCGAAGGCGCGCTGCTGGTGGTGGATGCCGGTCAGGGTGTTGAAGCGCAGACACTGGCGAACTGCTACACCGCGATGGAGATGGATCTGGAAGTGGTGCCGGTTCTGAACAAAATTGACCTGCCCGCTGCCGATCCCGATCGCGCCGCGCAGGAAATTGAAGATATCGTCGGCATTGATGCGACTGACGCGGTGCGCTGCTCAGCCAAAACCGGCGTCGGCGTTCCGGAAGTGCTGGAGCGCTTAGTGCGCGACATTCCGCCGCCAGAAGGCGATCCGGAAGCGCCGCTGCAGGCACTGATTATCGACTCCTGGTTCGATAACTACCTGGGTGTTGTTTCCCTGGTGCGCGTGAAAAACGGCACCATGCGCAAAGGCGACAAGATCAAAGTCCTGAGCACCGGCCAGGTTTATAACGCTGACCGCCTGGGTATCTTCACCCCAAAACGGGTTGATCGTAATGAGCTGAACTGCGGTGAAGTAGGCTGGCTGGTCTGCGCCATTAAAGATATCCTCGGCGCACCCGTGGGCGATACGCTGACTACCGCACGTAACCCGGCAGACAAAGCGCTGCCAGGCTTTAAAAAAGTGAAGCCACAGGTTTACGCCGGTCTGTTCCCAATCAGCTCTGACGACTATGAAGCGTTCCGTGATGCGCTCGGTAAGCTGAGCCTGAACGACGCCTCGCTGTTCTATGAGCCAGAAAGCTCAACGGCGCTGGGCTTTGGTTTCCGCTGCGGCTTCCTCGGTCTGCTGCACATGGAGATCATCCAGGAGCGTCTGGAGCGCGAATACGATCTCGATCTGATCACTACCGCACCGACGGTGGTGTATGAAGTCGTGACCACCAGCGGCGAAATCGTTCATGTCGACAGCCCATCCAAGCTGCCGGCACTGAACAATATCGAAGAGCTGCGTGAACCGATTGCCGAATGTCACATGCTGCTGCCGCAGGAGTATCTGGGCAACGTCATCACGCTCTGTATTGAGAAGCGTGGCGTGCAGACCAACATGGTTTACCACGGCAACCAGGTGGCACTGACTTACGAAATTCCGATGGCTGAAGTGGTACTCGACTTCTTTGACCGTCTGAAATCAACCTCGCGCGGTTATGCCTCGCTGGATTACAACTTTAAACGTTTCCAGCCTTCAGACATGGTACGCGTCGACGTACTGATTAACTCTGAGCGTGTGGATGCGCTGGCGCTGATTACCCACCGTGACAACGCGCCTTATCGCGGACGCGATCTGGTTGAGAAAATGAAAGAGCTCATCCCGCGTCAGCAGTTTGATATTGCGATTCAGGCTGCCATCGGCAACCACATTATCGCGCGTTCAACGGTGAAACAGCTGCGTAAAAACGTTCTCGCCAAGTGTTATGGCGGTGACGTCAGCCGTAAGAAGAAACTGTTGCAGAAGCAGAAAGATGGTAAGAAGCGAATGAAGCAGGTTGGTAACGTTGAGCTGCCACAGGAAGCGTTCCTCGCCATTCTGCATGTCGGTAAGGACAGCAAATAAGGATTTCCAATGGCTAATATGTTCGCCCTGATTCTGGCGATAGCGACGCTGATTACTGGCATCGTATGGGTAATTGATCGTTTTAAATGGGCACCCGCGCGTCGCGCGAAACAGGCTGAGGCTCAGGCCCAGACCGGTAACGCGCTCGACAGCAAAACGCTGGCGAAGGTCGCTGCAAAGCCAGGCTGGGTTGAAACCACCGCGTCTGTGTTCCCGGTGCTGGCTGTGGTTTTCATCGTGCGTTCGTTTATCTACGAACCGTTCCAGATTCCCTCTGGCTCGATGATGCCGACACTGCTGATTGGTGACTTTATCCTGGTGGAGAAGTTTGCTTACGGCATCAAGGATCCGATCACCCAGACGACGCTGATCCCAACCGGTCAGCCGAAGCGCGGCGATATCGCGGTATTTAAATACCCGAAAGATCCGAGCCTGGATTACATTAAGCGCGTTATCGGCCTGCCGGGCGACAAAGTCATTTATGATCCTTACAGCAAAACGCTGACGGTGAAACCGACCTGCTCCGATGATAAAGCCTGTGACACAGCGTTAGCGGTAACTTACACCGACGTTGAGCCAAGCAACTTTGTTCAGACCTTTAGCGGCTTTGATGGCAACGAAACCGGCAACGGTTTTTATCAGGTGCCGCAGGGCGATACCCTGCGCGGTGGTTTGCGCCTGGGAACCCGCAAAGAGACAATCGGTAACGTGACGCATGACATTCTGCTGGTAAACGAAGCGCAGAGTCAGGCAGGCATGTATTATCAGCAGCCGGGTCAGCCGCAGGCGAGCTGGGTCGTGCCGAAAGGGCAATACTTCATGATGGGCGACAACCGTGATAACAGCGCCGACAGCCGCTACTGGGGCTTTGTCCCGGAGCGTAATCTGGTCGGTAAAGCGGTCGCTATCTGGATGAGCTTTGAGAAACAAGAAGGCCAGTGGCCAACCGGCGTGCGATTCAGTCGCATCGGTGGTATCCACTAACATTATTGTCTGATTAACAGGCAAATCGGGTGGCCTCCTCAGGGAGGCCACTGCACACCAAACGGAACGTGTTGGATTACCAGCCCCGTTTGGTATGCAGAGTCACAGACGCAACAAAGAACTGGAATCGCATGAACCCCATCCTGATTAACAAGCTTCAGCGCAAACTGGGCTACACTTTTACTCATTCGGAACTGTTACAGCAGGCCCTGACTCACCGCAGCGCCAGCAGTAAGCACAACGAACGCCTGGAATTTCTTGGCGATTCTATTCTTAGCTATGTGATTGCTAATGCCCTTTATCACCGCTTCCCGCGGGTTGATGAAGGTGACATGAGCCGCATGCGCGCCACGCTGGTACGGGGCAACACGCTGGCTGAAATGGCTCGCGAATTTGATCTTGGCGAGTGCCTGCGCCTGGGACCCGGTGAGCTGAAAAGCGGCGGTTTCCGTCGTGAATCGATCCTGGCGGATACGGTGGAAGCGCTGATTGGCGGTATCTTCCTCGACAGCAGTATTGAGCGGGTAGAGCAGCTGATCCTCGACTGGTATCAGACCCGCCTCGACGAAATCAGTCCTGGCGACAAACAAAAAGATCCGAAAACGCGCCTGCAGGAGTATCTGCAGGGACGTCATCTGCCGCTGCCAAGTTATCTGGTGGTACAGGTACGTGGCGAAGCCCACGATCAGGAATTCACCATTCACTGTCAGGTGAGTGGCATGGCCGAGCCGGTTGTTGGCGTCGGCTCCAGCCGTCGTAAAGCCGAGCAGGCAGCGGCTGAACAGGCACTGATAAAATTAGGTCTTGAATAGATCTGTCGGGATGACAGTGCCGGAACCGGCACTGACCATTAACCTGACACTCTATCCCGGCGTCAGAAGACGCTGAATGACACATGACTCAAATAGCACTCTTTCGGCGCCGCATCAGGCGCTGAACAATTCAGGACTCGAATGAGCGAAAACGTTACTTATTGCGGCTTTGTCGCGATTGTTGGCCGACCAAACGTCGGTAAATCCACCTTACTGAACCAGTTGCTGGGGCAGAAGGTGTCGATCACCTCGCGTAAGCCGCAAACCACGCGCCACCGCATCATGGGCATTCATACCGAAGGCGAATATCAGGCGATCTACGTCGATACTCCCGGTCTGCACATGGAAGAGAAGCGCGCCATTAACCGTCTGATGAACCGCGCAGCCAGCAGTTCCATTGGCGACGTTGAACTGGTGATCTTCGTGGTTGAAGGCACCCGCTGGACGCCCGATGATGAGATGGTGTTGGGCAAACTGCGCGACAATAAAGTGCCGGTGGTACTGGCGATCAATAAGGTCGATAACATCCAGGATAAAAGCATTCTGCTGCCGCATCTGCAGTTCCTGAGCCAGCAGATGAACTTCCTCGATATCGTACCTATTTCTGCTGAGAGCGGCAAAAACGTCGATACCATTGCGGCGATTACCCGCAAGCATCTGCCGCAGGCCGATCATCACTTCCCGGAAGATTACATCACCGACCGCTCACAGCGTTTCATGGCGTCAGAGATGATCCGTGAAAAACTGATGCGCTTCCTGGGGGCTGAACTGCCTTACTCCGTTACGGTTGAGATTGAGCGCTTCGTGACTAACGAACGTGGCGGTTATGACATTCACGGTCTGATTCTGGTTGAGCGCGAAGGGCAGAAGAAGATGGTGATTGGCAACAAAGGCGCCAAAATCAAAGTCATCGGAACAGAGGCGCGCAGAGACATGGAAGAGATGTTCGAAGCGAAAGTGCATCTCGAACTGTGGGTGAAAGTGAAATCCGGCTGGGCAGATGACGAACGTGCGCTGCGCAGCCTGGGTTATACAGACGATCTCTGATTCAATGGAAGGCTGGCAACGCGCCTTTGTGCTGCATAGTCGCCCCTTCAGCGAAACCAGTCTGCTGCTCGACCTGTTCAGCGAAAGTGAAGGGCGGGTGCGGGTTCTGGCCAAGGGCGCACGTTCGCGGCGCTCGCAGCTGAAGGGGGCGTTACAGCCTTTTACCCCGCTGCTGGTTCGCTGGAGCGGGCGCGGGGAAGTCAAAACCCTGCGCAATGCCGAGGCGGTGTCGCTGGCTTTACCGCTCAGCGGCATCACGCTCTACTGCGGTCTCTACGTCAATGAGCTGGTCTCTCGCGTATTGCAGCAGGAATTCCCCTTCTCAGAACTCTTCTTCGACTATCTCAACTGCCTTCAGGCATTAGCCTCAACGCACGGCAAGCCCGAACCGGCACTGCGGCGTTTTGAACTGGCGCTGCTAGGTCACCTGGGTTATGGCGTCGACTTCCTGCACTGCGCCGGCAGCGGCGAGCCGGTCAGCGACAACATGACGTACAGCTACCGCGAAGAGCGCGGCTTTATTGCCAGCCTGGTGGTCAATCAGCGCAGCTTTACCGGCCGCGAATTGCGCGCCCTGTGCGAGCGAGAGTTTCCCGATGCCGACACTCTGCGCGCCGCGAAGCGGTTTACCCGCATCGCCCTGAAGCCCTATCTTGGTGGCAAGCCGCTGAAGAGTCAGGAGCTGTTCCGCCAGTTTATCCCGAAGAAAAAGCCTGAACAGGCAGAAGAATAGCGCTGGTCGTACCGCCTGTTTCACTTTGCGCGGTACACTCAACATCACGATGAAAAACAAGTGAGGACGGTCATGGCTGAGTTGCTGTTAGGCGTCAATATCGATCACGTTGCCACGGTGCGTAACGCCCGTGGGACAAACTATCCCGATCCGGTGCAGGCGGCGTTTATCGCCGAGCAGGCGGGCGCAGACGGCATTACCGTGCACCTGCGCGAAGATCGCCGTCACATCACTGACCGCGACGTGCGTATCCTGCGTGACACCATCCAGACGCGGATGAATCTGGAGATGGCGGTCACCGATGAGATGATCGGCATCGCCTGTGATATCCAGCCCCATTTCTGCTGCCTGGTGCCGGAAAAGCGTCAGGAAGTGACCACTGAAGGCGGGCTGGATGTGGCGGGGCAGCAGGAGAAGATGAACGCGGCCGTACGACTGCTGAGTGACGCGGGCATTCTGGTTTCGCTGTTTATCGATGCCGATCACCGTCAGATTGAAGCGGCCGTGGCCAGCGGCGCACCTTACATCGAAATTCATACCGGCGCTTACGCCGAAGCACCAGAGGGACTGGCGCGTGACGCTGAGCTGGCGCGTATCCGCCACGCCGCAACCTTTGCCGCCAGCCTGGGACTGAAGGTCAATGCCGGTCACGGTCTGACCTATCACAACGTGCTGCCGATTGCGGCGCTGCCGGAAATGCATGAGCTGAATATCGGCCATGCGATTATTGGCCGCGCGGTGATGAGTGGCCTGCCGGATGCGGTGAAAGAGATGAAGCTGCTGCTGCGTGAAGCCCGTCGCTGATGGCTATTCTGGGACTGGGTACGGACATCGTTGAGATTGAACGCATCGCCGGGGTAATAGAGCGCTCCGGCGACCGGCTGGCGCGGCGGGTGCTGAGCGAAGCCGAATGGCAGCAATATCAGGCGCACAAGCAGCCGGTGCGCTTTCTCTCTAAACGCTTTGCGGTAAAAGAGGCGGCAGCAAAAGCCTTTGGCACCGGTATTCGCGGTGGTCTGGCGTTTAATCAGTTTGAAGTTTACAACGATGCGCTGGGAAAACCGGGATTACGCTTCTTTCAGCATGCCGCTGAAGTGGCGGAGAGGCTGGGCGTCAAACACGTTCACGTGACGCTGGCCGATGAGCGTCACTACGCCTGCGCCACGGTGATCATTGAAAGCTAGCCGTGCAGCAGCACGAACTTCTCCCACAGCGCATCACGTGATTCGGTGTGCTGTGGGTCAATGATGATGGTGTTGTCGATGGGGCATACCTGCTGACAGGTTGGCGTCTCATAATGCCCGACACATTCCGTGCAGCGGCTGACATCAATCTCATAGATCGCATCGCCCAGTGAAATGGCCTGGTTCGGGCACTCCGGTTCACACATATCGCAGTTAATGCATCTGGACGTAATCAACAGCGCCATTTTACCCACCTGATAACAACATAAAAAGCGCGGGTATTATACGCGCTGCAGCTGATCAGACCAGCTTTTTCACCAGCGCTTCGCTGTGGCGAATATGACTGGACGCGCGTTCCGGATCGTTTTGCACCAGCGCCATAAACAGCAGATCGGTCAGGGCCAGCTGCGCCGTGGTCGAGGAGATGGCCGCGCTGCGGGTACTCTGCTCTTCCGCCACCGTATAGAGACAGTAACTGGCGCTCTGCTGCAGCGTATTCGGCGTAAAGCCGGTAAACGCCACCACATCGGCGCCTACCTGAACCGCCTCCTGCGCGGCCAGATTGATCTCCCGTCGTTCACCGGTGTAAGAGATGGCGAGCAGCACATCGCCGGGCCCCATCGCCTGCACGCTGGCCAGCAGGGCGTGCATATCCTGCTCCGCCACCGCATTAATGCCGATCTTCATCAGTTTCCAGGAGAAGTCCTTCGCCACCAGACCCGAAGCGCCGATGCCCACCAGTAAAATACGCCGGGCATTTTTCAGCAGCTGCAACACATCGTTGAGCTTCTCTTCACTGTTGATATCCAGCGTGGCGCGGATCGCCGAGAGTTTCTCCGTCAGCAGCTTCTCGCCCACCATTTTAAGGGGATCGTCGCTGAGGATATGGTTATGCACGGTAATGGCATCTTTGTCCGCCAGTGATTCACTCAGGGCCAGCTTAAGCGCCGGAAAACCTTTGTATCCCAGTTTCTGAGCAAACTTCACCACGCTCGACTGGCTGACGCCAGACTCTTCCGCCAGCTTTTGCGAACTCAGGTGGCGCGCCCGATCGGGTTGCGACAGTAGAAAATCAGCCAGCCGACGCTCGTTCAATGCCAGACGTGGATAAAGCTGGCGAATGCGCAGCAATGAACTCATGCCCAATCCTCGTAATTCAGGGATAATCTGTGAAGAATAAACTATTCATCAGGCATTGTAGTCATCGGAATTAAAAATGACAGTCATCGCCGTAGCGCCTGATGATGGCTACACTACTCTTTATCATTCCAGAATCAGCCTGAAGGAGAGTTGTTTGACCAGGGGAACACAACGTCGCGTCGTATTTTTTGACCTGGATGGCACTTTGCACCAGCAGGACATGTTCGGCACTTTTATGCGCTATCTGCTGCGTCGCCGCCCGCTTAATCTGCTGCTGGTGGTGCCGTTGTTGCCGGTAGTGGGTATCGGCTTGTTGTTTAAAGGCCGGGCGGCACGCTGGCCCATGAGCCTGCTGCTCTGGTCTATTACTTTTGGTCGTTCTGAGCGGACGCTGCTGCAACTCGAAGCCGAATTTGCGCAGTGGTTCCGCCTGCGCGTTAAAGCCTTTCCGGTGGTTCAGCAGCGCCTGACCGATTATCTCGGCAGTGATGATGCTGACGTCTGGCTCATCACCGGATCGCCACAGTCTCTGGTGGAGCAGGTCTATTACGACTCCGCGTTTCTGCCACGCGTGAAGCTGATTGCCAGTCAGATGCAGCGCGGCTGGGGCGGCCGGGTACTGGCAATGCGCTGCCTCGGCCATGAGAAAGTGGCACAGCTGGAAGAGAAAATCGGCACGCCGCTACAGCTCTACAGCGGCTATAGCGACAGCAAACAGGACAACCCGCTGCTGTTTTTCTGTCAGCATCGCTGGCGCGTAACACCCGCAGGTGAGCTGCAACAGCTGGAATAAGTTTCTAAAGGATCGGTGAGACCGCTATAATGCGCCGCTTTTCTGTCGCCCGGAGTGGTCAGCATGAAACAACAAGATGAATACTGGATGCGCCATGCGCTTGACCTGGCGCGCCGGGCGTGGGAGCAGGGCGAAGTGCCGGTGGGCGCGGTGCTGGTTCAGAATGACCGGGTGATCGGTGAAGGCTGGAACCGGCCCATCGGCCAGCACGATCCGACGGCGCATGCGGAGATTATGGCGTTGCGGCAGGGCGGTAAAGTACTGGAAAATTATCGTCTGCTGGACACCACGCTCTATGTGACGCTGGAGCCGTGCGTGATGTGCGCCGGCGCCATGGTACACAGCCGCATCAGCCGGCTGGTCTACGGTGCGCACGATATCAAAAGTGGAGCGGCGGGATCGCTGCTCGATGTGCTGGGGCACCCCGGCATGAATCATCAGGTTGAATTACAGAGCGGCGTGCTGGCTGAAGAGTGTGCCGCTATGCTGAGCGACTTCTTCCGTATGCGTCGCGAGCAGAAAAAAGCGCTGCGGCAGGCGCAACGCCAGGATTAATTCATGGCGATCTTCGGTTCGACCGCCGGATAGCCTTTGGCCAGTTCGGCCTGTGCTTGTTGTGCTTCAGCCTGCTGCGCCAGGCGTTTTTCCTGCTCCTGCAGATAACCCACCAGGCTTAACTGATATTTGCGGATGTTCTCCACATAGTTATAGGCTTCATGCCCACGGGCATAGCCATAAGCCGTCTGGGTGTAGTAACGCTTCTGACTCAGCATGGGCAGACGCAGCTTCACATCCGCCCAGCTATCCGGATTACCCCCCTGGCGGGCAGTGAGTTTACGGACATCCAGCATATGGGCATAGCCCATGTTATAGGCCGCCAGCGCAAACCAGATGCGCTCATCTTCCGGGATGGTCTGCGGCACCTTCGCCATCATATCCTGCAGATACTGACTGCCGCCGCGAATGCTCTGTTCGGGATCGGTCCGGTCGCCCACATCCAGGCTCTCAGCGGTGTTACGGGTCAGCATCATCATGCCGCGCACGCCGGTAGGGGAGGTGGCCTGCGGGTTCCAGTGCGACTCCTGATAGGAGATTGCCGCCAGCAGTCGCCAGTCAATGCTGGTGGCGTACTTCTCAAACAGCGGTTTGATGTCAGGCAGCGTGTTGTCGATGGCGCGCAGGAAAGTGCGGGTATCGACATAATCAAAGGTGCCGACGTGGCCGAGATATTTCTCCTCCAGTCGCGCCATCGCCCCTTCTTCACCCATACCGTTAAAGAAGTCGAGCATCGCGGCATTCAGGCTGTCGTCATCGCTGTGCCGCACATACCATGTGACCGGCTCTTCATCAGTGACGTCAAACGCCACCGCCAGCTGCGGATAGATGCGCTGCAGCAGAGCGATGGTCACGGAGTCGCCAATCGTATAGTCGAGCTTGCCGTCTGCCACCGCTTCCAGCAGGGCTTTAGGACTTTGATCGGTGGAGATCGCCCAGTCCAGATCGGGGTACTGATTTGACCGCGCGCTCTTCAGCGTTGACAGATACGCCGATCCTGACGCAACAGTCAGCCGCCCCTTTAAGTCACCGAGGTTTTTAGGGCGCGGCTTATCCACGCGATAGACCAGCTGCTGCGAAACGTTGTAGTAGCCTGGCCCGGTCTGATAGCGGGTCAGGCGTTCGCTGTTGTAGTTCAGACCCGCGGCCAGCAAATCGGCTTTGCCATCATCTAAATCGTCAAACAGATCGCTCAGGTTGGGACGTACTGTCACCTTGAGTTTGACGCCCAGATAATCGGCGAAGCGTTTTGCCAGCTCATAATCCATACCGGCCGGAGATTGGTTCACTGTGTAGTAAGTCAACGGGGAATTGATGGTACTGACACGCAGTACTCCCCGTGATTTAATCTGTGAAATCTGGTCCTGCCCACCCCCATACCAGGGAATGGATGGCCATAGCGCTAACGCTAACAGCACGGCAACCAGACCGATAAACAGATAATTAAATTTTAGGCGTTTCAAATAGTTATCTCTCGCTGGCTCTAAGGCCTCTGTCTTTTAAAGGCAGTATTTGTCTTCTTTGAACTCCCAGAGCGAGGGGCATTTTGCGCAACAAAATCACGCTGAGCAACTTTTATAGCAGCTTTTGCGCAAAATTCAGGCAAATCCGGGTCGCCAAAAATTGTGCGCAAACGGTTTCGTCGCGAGGTCGCTTTCTCTATAATACGCCCCGTTTTCCCTGTTGCGCCCAATGAAGCGTCGCCCGGCGCCCTGACGAGAGATTTATTAATGGAAATTCTGCGTGGTTCGCCCGCCCTGTCGGCATTTCGTGTAAACAAACTGCTGACCCGCTTTCAGGACGCTCATCTGCCGGTGAGTGATATTTACGCTGAGTACATCCATTTTGCTGATGTCAGCACGCCCTTAAGCGCTGACGAACAGAGCCGTCTGCAGCGCCTGCTGAAATATGGTCCCTCTCTCGCTGAACATGCCCCACAGGGGCGTCTGCTGCTGGTGACGCCTCGTCCCGGCACCATTTCGCCCTGGTCATCCAAAGCCACTGACATTGCCCACAACTGCGGCCTGCCGCAGGTACGTCGCCTGGAGCGCGGCCTGGCCTTTTATGTACAGGCCCCACAACTGACGGAAGCGCAGTGGCAAACGCTGGGCACACTGCTGCACGATCGGATGATGGAAACGGTCTTCGGCGATCTGGCGCAGGCTGAACAGCTGTTCGCGCATCACACGCCACAGCCGGTGAAAAGTGTCGATCTGCTGGGTGAGGGCCGTCAGGCGCTGGTTCAGGCGAATATCTCACTGGGTCTGGCGCTGGCCGACGATGAAATCGACTATCTGGTGGCGGCGTTTACCGCATTGGGCCGCAATCCCAACGACATTGAACTTTACATGTTTGCGCAGGCGAACTCTGAGCACTGTCGTCACAAGATCTTCAACGCCGACTGGATTATCGACGGCGAGAAACAGCCAAAGTCGCTGTTTAAGATGATCAAAAACACCATGGAGCAGACGCCGGACTACGTGCTCTCTGCTTACAAAGATAACGCCGCTGTGATGGAAGGCTCAGAGGTTGGCCGCTTCTTTGCTGACGCCGGAGAGAGCGAATACCGCTGGCATCAGGAAGCCGCACACATCCTGATGAAGGTGGAAACCCATAACCACCCAACGGCCATCTCGCCGTGGCCCGGTGCTGCGACCGGTTCCGGTGGTGAAATCCGTGATGAAGGCGCAACCGGAAGGGGTTCGAAGCCAAAAGCGGGCCTCGTCGGTTTCTCCGTATCGAACCTGCGTATCCCTGGCTTTGAACAGCCGTGGGAAGAGGACTTCGGCAAACCGGCCCGCATCGTCAGCGCGCTGGAAATCATGACCGATGGCCCGCTGGGCGGTGCTGCATTTAACAATGAATTTGGTCGTCCGGCTCTGAATGGTTACTTCCGTACCTATGAAGAGCAGGTCACCAGCCACAACGGCACTGAGCTGCGTGGCTACCATAAGCCGATTATGCTGGCGGGCGGCATCGGGAATATCCGTGCCGATCACGTGCAGAAAGGTGAAATCACCGTAGGCGCGAAGCTGGTGGTGCTGGGCGGTCCGGCAATGAACATCGGCCTGGGCGGCGGCGCGGCATCATCAATGGCCTCGGGTCAGTCTGATGCCGATCTCGACTTTGCCTCGGTACAGCGTGATAACCCGGAGATGGAGCGTCGTTGTCAGGAAGTGATCGACCGCTGCTGGCAGCTGGGCGATGAGAACCCGATTCTGTTTATCCACGACGTGGGCGCTGGCGGCCTCTCCAATGCGATGCCGGAGCTGGTCAGCGATGGCGGTCGTGGCGGCCGGTTTAACCTGCGTGACATCCTGAGTGATGAGCCAGGCATGAGTCCGCTGGAGGTCTGGTGTAACGAATCACAGGAACGTTATGTGATGGCAGTGGCACCCGATCAGCTGGCGCAGTTTGAGGCAATTTGCCAGCGTGAACGCGCACCGTTCGCGGTCATTGGTGAAGCCACCGAAGAGCTGCACCTGAGCCTGGAAGATAGTCATTTCGGTAATAAGCCGATCGATATGCCACTTGATGTCCTGCTGGGCAAAACGCCGAAGATGACGCGGGATGTGGTGACGCAGCAGACCCAGGGTACTGCCCTGCAGCGTGACGGCATTACGCTGGTCGATGCGGTGAACCGCGTGCTGCATCTGCCTGCCGTGGCGGAAAAAACCTTCCTGATCACCATCGGTGACCGCAGCGTGACCGGCATGGTTGCGCGCGACCAGATGGTGGGACCTTGGCAGATCCCGGTTGCCAACTGTGCGGTGACTACCGCCAGCCTCGACAGCTATCACGGCGAAGCGTTTGCCCTGGGCGAACGTTCACCGGTTGCACTGCTGGACTTCGCGGCGTCGGGTCGTCTGGCCGTCGGTGAAGCACTGACCAACCTGGCGGCTACCCATATTGGTTCGCTGAAGCGTGTGAAGCTTTCCGCAAACTGGATGTCCGCAGCCGGTCATCCGGGTGAAGATGCCGGTTTATATGCGGCGGTGAAAGCGGTCGGCGAAGAGCTTTGCCCGGCGCTGGGGATCACCATCCCGGTCGGTAAAGATTCGATGTCGATGAAAACACGCTGGCAGGAAGGCAGCGAACAGCGCGAAATGACCTCACCGCTGTCGCTGGTGATTACCGCTTTTGCCCGCGTCGAAGATGTCCGTCGCACCGTCACGCCACAACTGCAGGCCGATCAGGATAACCTGCTGCTGCTGATCGATCTGGGCAACGGCGCGAATACGCTGGGCGCAACGGCGCTGTCACAGGTTTATCGTCAGCTTGGCGACAAACCTGCCGACGTGCGCGATGCCTTACAGCTGGCGGGCTTCTTCAATGCCATCCAGGCGCTGGTGGCTGAGCAGAAACTGCTGGCTTATCACGATCGCTCCGACGGTGGTCTGCTGGTGACGCTGGCCGAGATGGCGTTTGCTGGTCACTGCGGCATCGACGTTGACATCGCCTCGCTGGGTAACGATGCGCTGGCTGCCCTGTTTACCGAAGAGCTGGGCGCGGTGATTCAGATCAACGCTGCCGATCGCGCCGTGGTTGAGCAGATCCTGGCGGATCACGGCCTTGCCGACTCGACGCATCTGCTGGGCAGCGCGCAGCCGGGCGATCGCTTTGTGATCCGTTCTGGTGACAGCGCGGTCTACAGTGAAAGCCGCAACACGTTGCGTACCTGGTGGGCGGAAACCACCTGGCAGATGCAGCGTCTGCGCGACAACCCGGCGTGTGCCGATCAGGAGCATGAAGCGAAGAAAAACGGCAGCGATCCTGGCCTGAACGTTAATCTGACCTTTAATCCGCAGGAAGATGTTGCTGCCCCGATGATCGCCACTGGCGCACGTCCAAGGGTCGCGGTGCTGCGTGAGCAGGGCGTGAACTCCCATGTAGAGATGGCCGCCGCCTTTGATCGGGCAGGTTTCACCGCCATTGACGTTCATATGAGCGATCTGCTGGCCGGACGTCGCGGTCTGGAAGAGTTCCAGGCGCTGGTCGCCTGTGGCGGCTTCTCCTACGGCGATGTGCTGGGTGCCGGTGAGGGCTGGGCGAAATCGATTCTGTTTAATCCGCGCGTGCGTGACGAGTTCGAAACCTTCTTCCATCGTCCGCAAACTCTGGCGCTGGGCGTCTGCAACGGCTGCCAGATGATGTCTAATCTGCGTGAACTGATCCCAGGCAGCGATCTCTGGCCGCGCTTTGTGCGTAACCAGTCTGAGCGCTTTGAAGCGCGCTTCAGTCTGGTAGAAGTGGCCGCCAGTCCATCGCTGTTGCTGGACGGCATGGCCGGTTCGCATATGCCTATCGCCGTTTCGCACGGTGAAGGCTTTGTTGAAGTGCGTGATGCTTCGCATCTGGCGGCGCTGGAGTCGAAAG
Source organism: Pantoea sp. JV6 (assembly GCF_025910055.1). Lineage (NCBI taxonomy): Bacteria > Pseudomonadati > Pseudomonadota > Gammaproteobacteria > Enterobacterales > Erwiniaceae > Pantoea > Pantoea sp. JV6. Next base: position 74,426 of record NZ_JAPCIM010000001.1, read on the forward strand.
GGCTGGTGGCACTGCGCTTTGTCGATAACTTCGGCAAGGTAACAGAAACCTATCCGGCTAACCCGAATGGCTCACCAAACGGCATCACTGCCGTGACCAACGAAAGTGGTCGCGTCACTATCATGATGCCGCATCCGGAGCGGGTGTTCCGCACCGTCAGCAACTCCTGGCATCCGGCAGAGTGGGGCGAAGACAGCCCGTGGATGCGTATTTTCCGCAATGCGCGCAGACAGCTGGGTTAATTTAATCTGCTGAAAAGAGCAGGAGGCCAGTGTGCCTCCTGCTCTTTTTTGTGGTTCTGTTGGCAAATGGCGACAATGAGTATGTCGTACTGTCTCTTTTTGGCGACATCTATCTCGTTGATTTTTAATGAACGCCCATCCGGCGCGATTTCATGTCGCTCAGCGGAGACAGTTTTCCCTTGCTGTAATCAGATTTTGCTCAGCAGTTGTCCGGTAAGCTTATTCAATCTGCTGAAAAATATAATGATTTATTTTCTGGCATGGAACTTGCTATACTCATGCAGCTGCTCATTCACCTGTTTATGATTGCCCCGCTTAGCGGAGAAGAGCTCATAAAGTCCGAATGACGCACCAAACGGAGCCTGCCGTCCAACTGACCGATAATCGCTTGCGTTATCAAACACCGGACGTAACGTTGAGTAAGGCTCCACCCATTTTTACGCGATGCATCACGCGTCGTGCCAGCGGCAGGCCATTGAGCCTGCCGTTTTCTTTTGTTCCCCTTTCTTCCGCCGACACCTTTCTTCCGCTGACAGAGTCCGTTAGCATCCAGACAGCAAATCTTAAGGAAGCGGCTGCGTGAAAAAATGGCGTTTATTTCCCCGTTCTCTGCGTCAGCTGGTGCTGATGGCATTTGTTCTGGTGCTGCTGCCGTTGCTGGTGCTGGCCTGGCAGGCGTGGGAAAGTCTCTCTGCGTTAAGCGAACAGGCAGCGGATACCAACCGCAATACCTTCACCGACGTACGCAGAAGTGAGGCGATGGCGCGAACGGCGGTTGAGCTGGAGCGCAGCTATCGCCAGTACTGCGTGCTGGATGATGCCTCGCTGGCGCGCCTTTATCAGACCCAGCACACCCGCTACAGCCAGATGCTGAGTTCGCACAGCGCCAGCCTGCCCGAGCTGCCCGCATTCCAGACTTTACAGGCGACGTTGCCGCTGCTGACACCGTTAAAGTGCGATAACGGTAATCCGGTTACGCCTGCCGCAGAGGCGCTGGATCGTTTTTCTGCCACCAATGCGCAGATGGTGCAGGACACGCGCGAAGTGGTGTTTTCGCGCGGCCTTCAGCTGCAGCGCGAAATTGCCGATCGCGGCCAGTTTTTTGGCTGGCAGGCGCTGATTCTGTTTATCATCAGTCTGGCGTTGATGACGCTGTTTACCGGCATGATTATCGGGCCGGTCAAGCGTATTGAGCGGATGATCAACCGGCTTGGCGAAGGCCGGGAACTGGGTAACAGCGTGACATTTCGCGGCCCGCGCGAGTTACGCTCGCTAGGACAGCGCATCGTCTGGCTCAGCGAACGGCTTCAGTGGCTGGAATCGCAGCGCCATGAATTCCTGCGCCATCTTTCTCACGAACTGAAAACGCCGCTGGCCAGCCTGCGTGAAGGCACCGAACTGCTGGCGGACGAGGTAGCCGGGTCGCTGAACGCCGATCAAAAAGAGGTGGTCACTATCCTCGACGGCAGCAGCCGTCATCTGCAGCGGCTGATTGAACAGCTGCTTGATTACAACCGTAAACTGGCAGATGGCCCGATCCAGCTGGAACCGGTCAGCGTGGCGGAAATTGTGGAGGGGGTGGTGAATGCACATGCACTCTCGGCGCGCGCCAAACTCATGCAGACGGTTGTCGATCTGGCGGTCAGTCACTGCCTTGCCGAACCGATGTTACTGATGCGGGTCATCGATAATCTCTATTCGAACGCCGTGAACTACGGCAGCGAATCCGGTACCATCTGGCTGCGCAGTCAGCAGCAGGGCGATCGGGTCTGGATTGATGTCGCGAACAGCGGTACGCCGATCCCGCCGGAAGAGCAGGCAATGATTTTCGAACCTTTTTTCCAGGGTAGCCAGCAGCGCAAAGGGCCGGTAAAAGGCAGCGGGCTGGGATTGAGTATTGCCAAAGATTGCCTGCGCCGGATGCATGGCGACCTGACGCTGGTCTCCTGCGAGCAGGCTGACGTCTGTTTTCGAATTGAACTGAACACCACAGCCGGGAATGTCTGACTGATGAAATATTTACCCGCTTTGCTGTTGAGCACACTGACCACGCTGCTGCTCAGCGGATGTACGACCTCCCCGGCCACCTCATCCCTGCCGTCAGGCCATCAGGTAGCGGAACCCGAGGTCAGCGTGGCTGATTACCTGGCGACCCGCTGCAGTGACCTGTGGACGATAGAGAATAGCGCGGCACTGAGTAATCCCCTCTACTGGATGCGGGCGATCGATTGTGCTGAACGCCTTTCCCCCGCCGAGGCCCGAGCCGAAGCTCACCGCTGGCCGGTTGAGAGCTGGTCGCGCGCCTTCAAGCAGGGCGTGCTGATGTCGAACGGCAACGTGACGCCAGTGGAGCGTCGTCGCTATGTTGAAACCCTGGATCGCTACAGCAGCGATTTCCCGCAGTCTGTGCGTCCGCTGTTCCAGTTGTGGCGCAGTAATCAGGCCGCGCAGCTCGACCTGAGTGAAGCGCGCACCCGTTATGTTCATCTGCAACAGAGCAGCGATACCCAGCTGGAGGCGATACGCCAGCAGATGGTTAAACAACAGCAGCAGCTCAGCGACACGCAGCATAAGCTGGAGCGGCTTACTGACATTGAGCGCCAGCTTTCATCGCGGAAAGCCCCGGATGTGTCTGACAGCGGCCACGGCACTGCGCTGCCGCAGGATGAGGAGCAATAATGGTCAGACAAGCGGCAAAACTGCTGCTGGTGGATGACGATCCCAGCCTGCTGAAGCTGCTGGGCATGCGTCTTCGCAGCGAAGGTTATCAGGTCACCACCGCGGCCAGCGGACCCGAAGCGTTGCGTCTGCTGCAGAAAGAAAAAATCGAGCTGGTGATCAGCGATCTGCGGATGGATGAGATGGATGGTCTGGCGCTGTTTGGCGAGATCCAGAAACGCCACACCGGTCTGCCAGTGATTATCCTGACGGCACACGGCTCAATCCCGGACGCGGTTTCCGCCACGCAGCAGGGCGTCTTCAGCTTCCTGACTAAACCGGTGGATAAAGATGCGCTTTACAAAGCGATCGATGAAGCACTGGCTCAGCAGGCGCCGGTCAGTGATGACCGCTGGCGGGAAGCGATCGTCACCCGCAGCCCGCTGATGTTACGGCTGCTGGAGCAGGCGCATATGGTGGCGCAGTCGGACGTCAGCGTGCTGATTAACGGGCAGAGCGGTACCGGTAAAGAGATGCTGGCACAGGCGATTCACGCCGCCAGCCCGCGAAACGGCAAGCCCTTTGTCGCCATTAACTGTGGCGCACTGCCGGAGCAGTTGCTGGAGTCAGAGCTGTTCGGGCATGCCAAAGGGGCCTTTACCGGCGCAGTCAGTGCCCGTGATGGTCTGTTTAAAACTGCAGGTGGTGGCACGCTGTTCCTGGATGAGATTGGCGATATGCCGCAACCGCTACAGGTTAAGTTGCTGCGGGTATTGCAGGAGCGTAAGGTCAGGCCGCTGGGCAGCGATCATGATATTGAGATCGACGTGCGCATTATTTCAGCCACGCATCGCGATCTGCCGAAGGCGATGGAGAAAAAGGAGTTTCGTGAGGATCTCTTCTATCGTCTTAATGTGGTGAACCTGAAGATTCCGGCGCTGCATCAGCGCACTGAAGATATTCCGCTGCTGGCTAATCATCTGCTGCGTCAGGCGGCGGAACGGCATAAACCGCAGATCCGCAGTTTTTCCGTTGATGCGATGAAGCGGTTGATGGCGGCCAGTTGGCCGGGCAACGTGCGTCAGCTGGTTAACGTGATTGAGCAGTGTGTGGCGCTGAGTTCATCGCCGGTGATCAGCGATGCGCTGGTGGAGCAGGCGTTGAGCGGTGAGAACAGCGCTTTGCCGACCTTTGCTGAGGCGCGCAATCAGTTTGAGCTGAACTATCTGCGTAAGCTGTTGCAGATGACTAAAGGCAATGTGACCAATGCCGCACGTCTGGCTGGACGCAACCGCACGGAGTTCTATAAGCTGCTGTCTCGTCATGAGCTGGATGCCAGTGATTTCAAAGAGTAGCGGAGGCTGCGGAGTGATACCGGCAGGTTGCCTGCTCAGGCCCGAATCAGAATGGGTGCGGTCAGCATAATCTGGCAGCGCTTGCGGCAACCTGAAGAATCCCGGATATTACCGCCCGACAGCGCCAGCAACATTTATACTTGATAAACCCTCTGACCATGGAGGGAGTGAAAAAGGGTCTGACATGAAAAAGATTGATGCGATTATCAAACCATTCAAACTCGATGATGTCCGTGAAGCCTTAGCGGAAGTCGGCATCACCGGGATGACCGTGAGTGAAGTAAAAGGTTTTGGCCGCCAGAAAGGGCACACCGAGCTTTACCGCGGCGCAGAGTATATGGTCGACTTTTTACCTAAAGTGAAAATCGAGATGGTGGTGGGCGACGATATCGTTGATACCTGCGTCGAGACCATTATGCGTACTGCGCAGACCGGCAAAATCGGTGACGGTAAAATCTTTGTCTTCGACGTGGCGCGCGTGGTGCGCATCCGTACTGGCGAAGAGGATGAAGAGGCGATCTGATTATATCTTTATCAGCTCTTTATCAGCATAAAGAAGCCCGCGCTGCGGGCTTTTTTTATTGCTCAATTACATCCCTTTGTGCGGTCCAAAAAGTTCGTAATGAATGCGTGTATCTGCCACGCTGGCATCGCGCAGTTGCGCCACCACATGCTGCATAAAGGGCAGCGGACCGCAGAGGTAGAAGTGGGTGTCGGGTGAGGCGAGACGTGCGGAGATCGCGGTGATATCCATCAGACCCTGCGCGTCATAGCGACCGGCATCTTCAGCTGCGGGATCGCGATACCAGACCTGACTGACGAAATCGGTGAGCTGCGCGCCCGTAGCTATCACTTCCGGGCCAAATGCATGCTGTTTGCCGTTCTCTGCTGCGTGCAGCCAGCTGACCGGCGCGCGGTGCTGGCGGGCCGCCAGTGCATGCAGCATGGCCAGCATCGGCGTCTGACCCACGCCCGCGGATATCAGCGCCACCGGGGTTGCAGCATCGACCTCAAGGAAGAAGTCGCCATGCGGTGCGGCCAGCATCAGCTCATCACCCACTTTGCCATTCTGATGCAGCCAGCCGGAGACGGTGCCCTGCGCTTCACGTTTCACCGCAATCCGATAATCTTTGCCATTACTGAGGTGAGTAAGCGAGTACTGGCGAATCTGGTGATGTTCGAAACTGGCGGGCTGCAGATGCACCGTCAGATACTGACCCGGTTTAAAGGCCGCTACCGGGCCGCCATCTGCCGGACTGAAGGTAAAGCTTTTAATCACCTCGCTCTGCTGCTCAACAGCACTGATGCGAAACGCACGAGTGCCGCGCCAGCCACCGGTTTGCTGCTCCGTCGCCTGATAAATCTCCTCTTCGCGATTAATGAACACATCTGCCAGTACGCCATAGGCCCGGCCCCAGGCTGCCAGCGCCTCTTCACCCGGATTCAGCAGCTCTTTAATGGTTGCCAGCAGATTTTCACCGACGATGGCGTATTGCGCAGGCTGAATATTCAGGCTGGTATGTTTCTGTGCAATCTTTTCCACCGCAGGCAGCAGCACGGCCAGGTTCTCCAGATTCGCGCCATAGGCGCAAATGGCGTTGAACAGCGCTTCACGCTGATCGCCATTGCGCTGGTTGTTCATATTGAAAACATTTTTGAGTTCAGGATGGTGCGACAGCATGCGGTCATAGAAGTGTGCGGTAAGCGCAGGACCACAGGCGGCGATGGCAGGCAGGGTCGATTTAACCGTGGCGATAGTGTGTGCATCAAGCATAAAAACGGCCTCTCATTTAAAGATGTATTTTAAATGCATCTTATAGCTGTCTCGCCTGTGGTGTAAATAACCCGATAAATTTCCCGGTTGTCAAAGTGGCAACTTTCTGGTGCATCCTGAGAAACCGCCGTCACATCCTGAAGAAAAATCGTGGCGTCTGAACAGGGTGAAAAGGTGTAAAAAAGCCCTGCCAGTAGCCAGCCAATCGTTTGCGTAAAAAGAGGAGGTTCACCCTACCTTCACCTGTTAAAACGGTTTACACTGTGGGCCTTCGCCCCTGAAGGGGGGTAAATACCGTCAGAAAGTTAGCTGAGTCAGGAGATCCGGATGTTAAAGCGTGATATGAACATTGCCGATTACGATGCCGAGTTGTGGCAGGCGATGGAGCAGGAGACAGTGCGTCAGGAAGAGCACATTGAACTGATTGCTTCTGAAAACTACACCAGCCCGCGTGTTATGCAGGCACAAGGTTCTCAGCTCACCAATAAATACGCTGAAGGCTATCCGGGCAAACGCTACTACGGCGGCTGTGAGTATGTTGATATCGTTGAGCAACTGGCGATCGATCGCGCAAAAGAACTGTTTGGTGCCGATTACGCTAACGTACAGCCACACTCAGGTTCACAGGCTAACTTTGCGGTTTACACCGCGCTGCTGCAGCCGGGCGATACTATTCTGGGGATGAACCTGGCGCACGGTGGGCACCTGACTCACGGCTCACCGGTTAACCTGTCGGGCAAACTCTATAACGTTGTGGCTTACGGTATCGATGAGACCGGTAAAATTGACTACGACGAACTGGCTGAACTGGCGAAAACCCACAAGCCAAAAATGATCGTTGGCGGATTCTCAGCTTACTCCGGCGTTTGCGACTGGGCGAAAATGCGCGAAATCGCGGATAGCGTAGGTGCATGGCTGTTTGTGGACATGGCACACGTTGCCGGCCTGATTGCTGCAGACGTTTACCCGAGTCCGATCCCGCATGCGCACATCGTGACCTCTACCACTCACAAAACGCTGGCGGGTCCGCGCGGTGGTATCATTCTGGCGAAAAACGGCGACGAAGATTTCTATAAGAAACTGAACTCTGCTGTCTTCCCCGGCGGTCAGGGCGGTCCTCTGATGCACGTTATCGCTGGTAAAGCGGTTGCGTTCAAAGAGGCGATGGAGCCGGAATTCAAAACCTACCAGCAGCAGGTGGCAAAAAATGCCAAAGCGATGGTTGAGGTGCTGATTGAGCGTGGCTATGACATCGTTTCTGGCGGCACGTATAACCATCTGTTCCTGATCGATCTGGTGAGCAAAAACCTGACTGGTAAAGAAGCGGATGCGGCATTGGGCCGTGCCAACATCACGGTTAACAAAAACAGCGTGCCTAACGATCCGAAAAGCCCGTTTGTGACTTCCGGTATCCGTATCGGCACACCAGCTGTTACCCGTCGTGGCTTCAATGAAGCGGACGTGCGTGAGCTGGCTGGCTGGATCGCGGATGTGCTGGATAACGTCAATGACGAAGCGACCATTGAGCGCACCAAAAAGAAAGTGCTGGAAATCTGCAGCCGTCTGCCGGTCTACGCTTAATCGTTAACCTGTTGTGAGACAGCATACAAAGGATGGCATCTGCCATCCTTTTTTATTGCCTGTCCTGCGGCGCTCTGCCAGAGTAGCGCCCACTCATGCTGCCAGGCAGCACTCTTGCTGGAGGGAATATGGCAATCGGCTCCGCCAGATGGCTCGGATTGGGCTACTTCACTTACTTCTTCTGTTACGGCATCTATCTGCCATTCTGGGGCGTGTGGCTGAAAGGCACCGGTCTCGATGCTGAAAAGATTGGCCTGCTGCTCGGCTGTGGCATGGTGGCACGCTTTGTCGGCAGTCTGCTTATCGCCTCTCAGGTCAAAAATCCCGCCCGACTGATTACAGCGCTGCGTCTGCTGGCGCTGATGACCTGCCTGTTCGCTGCCGGTTTCTGGGTGGGTGAGCAGTGGATGTGGCTGCTGACGGTCATGATCGGCTTTAACCTCTTTTTCTCGCCGCTGGTCCCGCTCAGCGATGCGCTGGCCGCCACCTGGACACAGCAGATAGGACTGGCGTATGGGCCGGTCAGGCTGTGGGGTTCGCTGGCCTTTGTGATCAGCTCGGCATTAACCGGCGTGCTGGTTAGTGCTTACTCTTCAAACGCCATTCTGCTGCTGCTTTCCGTCGGCGTCATCTCTATGCTGGCAGGCATGATGCTGTCACCCGCCACCCAGCCTCAGGGTAATGAACGGCAGGGCGCGGCGGGCGGCGGCTGGCAGGTGTGGCGTGAATTGCTGCGTGAGAATGCGGTATGGCGATTTATGCTCTGCGTAACGCTGCTGCAGGGTGCGCACGCCGCCTATTACGGCTTCAGTGCTATCTGGTGGCAGGAGAGTGGCTACTCCGCCTCCACGGTGGGTTATCTCTGGTCGCTGGGCGTGGTGGCCGAGATCGTCGTGTTTGCTTTGAGCAACCGGTTGTTCCGCCGCTGGAGCGCGCGCGATCTCCTGCTGCTTTCGGGCATTTGTGCGTTGATCCGCTGGAGTCTGATGGGTGCCACTACCGCGCTGCCGCTGCTGATTGTGGCGCAAATTCTTCACTGTGGCAGCTTCACCGTCTGTCATCTGGCGGCGATGCGTTTTATTGCGGCGCGTCAGGGAGCGGAAGTGATCCGTCTGCAGTCGCTCTATTCCGCGCTGGCGATGGGGGGTGGCATTGCGATAATGACCATGATCTGCGGCGTGCTGTTCGCTCATCTGCAGGGGCATCTGTTCTGGGTGATGGCACTGGTGGCGCTGCCCGCGCTGTTTCTGCGTCCCGGCTACGACTCTAGTAAATAACGAATCCGCTGCTGATGGTGTAGCGTCAGCGGCAGTTCCGCATGCACCAGCGGCGGAGAGAAGAGTGGCAGCGAGGTGGGGTAGGGCGAAATGATGATGTCCACATCCCGCGGTGCGCCATCCCGCTGAAACTGTTTCACGTCCTGATAGGTAATATTGATCGGCAGCAGCGTGATCTCCCGGATCTGCTGCTCCACATCCTGCTCCAGATCGGTATCGTCATCCGTCAGAATCAGCACCTGCTTCTCCTGCAACGCATTCTCCTGCATCAGCCAGGCACCAAAAATAACGGTAATTAAGCTCACCTCTTCCGGGCTGAACGCAATCCCGTATTGCTGCTCAAACGCCTGCAGCGCCTGCTGAGTGGTACGCAACAGGCGGGGATAGAGGCGGCTGACATCCAGCGCCACGCTGTTGTCGATGCCGATAGTGAAGTGGGTGCGATCCAGCGCCTGTGCCAGATGAGGATAGAGCTGGTTAAGCAGCTCGTCGCGATCAGCAAAAGTGATGTCGGCACACCGTTCAAAGTCATTAATTAACTGCTGGGTCGCAGCCATTAACTGCTGCTCAGCAGGATGTGCAATCGCATCCACGACAGGCGTATGTATCTGGCTGAACAGCAATGTCCAGAAGTCGGTTTCACTGACGGGCGGCGCAAGGTGGCAACGTTTGCGCCAGTGGTGAATCACATCCTCGGCGGCCTGCCGCTCAGCCTTCTGCTGCAGCCAGTGACACTGCGCTTCACTGAACAGCACCGGCTGGCGCTGGCACAATCCATACTTCATGAAAATCTGCAGAAAAAGCCGGTCGCGTTCGCTGAAATCGCGCTTCAGACGCAGGCTACAGTGCTGGACCAGCGCCTGTAAATTGGTCTCATCCCACAGCGCCTTCTCAATCTTCATCACCTTCAGGCGCTGACGCAGGGGGGCTGCAAAATGATCGCAGACGAAATCCTGCGATAAACGCAAACTGCGTCGCAGGTTGTGCAGCAGACAGAGGCGCCGATCCAACTCTGTGCCATGAAGACGAAAGCTGCCATCCACCATCTGATGCAATTCCAGCTGGTGATATCGCTGTATCTCAAGGCCCACATCCGCGATATCCTGTCGGGCAACGGCAGGATCGACGCCATTCAGCTGGCAGACTTTTTCAAGCGTAAGCACGGGTGTCGGCAGAAACAGCAGCAATAAAAGATGGCACTGACGCTGTGAGCGGGTGAAGAGTGGTGCCAAAGGGGTAGCAGAACTCATCAATCAGGTTTCCAGCAGGCTATTTTGAGCTAAGAATAGTCAACCCCGTCAGCGCCTGCGCGGTTTACGCGGTTTATTTGCCGGAGGTTTAAGGCGGGTCACAAAATTTTGTTACTTATAGATTCTTTTCATCGGGAACGTTACTTTATAACATTATGAAACGCACACTCTTTGCCCTCTTGATGGTATTAAGTCCGGCTGTAATGGCACATCCTCACAGCTTCATCGATATGAAAACCGAACTGGTGGCGCAGGATGACACCTTTACCGGATTAAAGATGACCTGGACCATGGATGAGATTACCTCCGCCGATCTGCTTTATGACGCGGGCGAGGCGAAACCAGGCAGCGTGGTGTGGAAGAAGCTGGCGGCAGGCGTGATGGCGAACGTGCTGGGCCAGCACTACTTTTCTGAAATCTGGCACAACCAACAGCGGGTAAAGTTTTTGAATCTGCCAACCGAATACAACCTGTCACGTAACGGCCATAAAGCGGTGCTGGAATTTATTCTGCCGCTGGCGGAACCCCCGAAGCTGACCGGGCAGCGCTTTGAGATCCTGACTTTTGATCCCACCTATTTCGTCGATATGTTCTATGACAATCCCGGTGCGTTAACGCTGCCGACGGCGCTGCAGGCGCGCTGCAAGTTCGCGCTGAACACGCCAAAGCCCAATGATTCACTGAAGCAGTATGCGCTGTCGCTGGATAAAGCCGACGCGCCTGCAGAGGAGATGGATTTAGGCCGCCAGTTTGCCCAGACGGTGATACTGACATGTCAGTAATCTCCACACCATTACGGGCTTCCCGCCTCTGGCCGCTGTGGCTGATGGCGGGCGTGCTGCTGAGCAGCGCATTGCTGGTCTGGCTCTGCTGGCCGCAGATTCTGATGCAGAGCGTATTGTGGCAGAAAGATCTGCATCGGCAGATGACTCAGCTGCTACAGCAGGTTGCGGAGCAGCCCCACCAGGCAGGCATTTCGCTGGTGATATTCAGCCTGCTGTATGGCGTACTGCACGCGCTGGGGCCGGGCCATGGCAAAGTGGTGATCGCGACCTTTCTGGCAACCCATCCCACCAGAGTGAAAACCAGTATCAGGCTGACGCTGCTCGCCTCACTGCTGCAGGGTTCGGTGGCGATTGCCCTGGTGACGGTGATGCTGGTGCTGCTGAAAACGTCATCGCGACAGCTGCATCTCAGCAGTTTCTGGCTGGAGAAGGGCAGTTATCTGCTGGTGATCGGGCTGGGTGTGATGATCGGTTATCGGGCGCTGCGTTCGCTGTGGCGGACATTGCGTCCGCGTCCGGCCCCGGTATTTCGCGCCTTCAAACCTCACCATCAGCATGACGATCAGTGCGGATGCGGACACGCGCATCTTCCGACACCGCAGCAGATGAGCGGCAATCTCAGCGTGAAAACCCAGCTGCTGGTGGTGGTGTCGATGGGATTACGTCCCTGTTCCGGCGCGATTATGATGCTGCTGTTTGCCAAAGTGATTGGTGTCTATGGCTGGGGGGTTATCTCTGCTGCGGTGATGGCGCTGGGCACGGCACTGACCATTTCGGCGATTGGCCTGCTGGTTCAGCAGGCGCGCACGGTGGCGCAACGGCTGGCACAGCCTGGCGTTACCGCAGGCATGACGCGACTGCTGATCCCCGCGCTGGCCTTAACCGGCAGTCTGATTTTAATCGTAGCGGGTATCGCGCTATGGCAGTCAGCGCAGATGACGCTGGGTGGCGGAATTCGACCTTTCTGAATAAAAGCGCAGCGGAAATAAAATTGCCGCTGCGCTCTTCTCTTCGTTAATTATCTCTGAATTCATCTCTTTATTTTTTTCTCTGGCTGGTTTAGTGGTGAAATGACTATTCCCTGTCTACGCTGATAATACCAAAACGGCATTCCGCCGTCGGGATGATAAAAGATCAAGACCGCTTTCTGTTTATTGCGAGGAGTATATTTCATGGCTGATACCCGTATTAATAATGGCTACACCGAAACGCTGGCGACCGGGCCGGCTGGATTGCCGTTAAAACGTATTTCCTGGAGCGCCGTCTTTGCCGGTGTCATTTGTGCGTTGATCGTTCACATTATTCTGACGCTGCTGGGAACCGCCATTGGTGCAACAACCATTGATCCGATGAAAGAACAGAATCCACTCGACGGCCTGGGCACAGGTGCGCTGGTCTGGACTGCCATTGAAATGCTGGTCGCGATGGCTGCAGGTAGTTATGTTGCAGGCCGACTGGCTCAGCGCGAAGGCGCACTGCACGGTTTACTGATGTTTGGCCTTAGCACAATTTTCACTATTTACCTGGCTATTGCGCTGGCGACCAGTGTATTAGGCGGCGCGATGAATATTGTGGGCTCAGGCTTCCAGGCGCTGGGTAGTGGTATTTCCGCCGCTGCGCCATCCGTTACCCAAATGGCAAAAGACAAACTGCAGGAGAGTAATATTAATTTAGATAACCTGCAGAACGAACTGGAAACGACTTTACGCCAGACCGGGAAACCGGAATTACAGCCAGAGAACTTAAAGCAGGATGCAAATAAAGAAGCGCAGAATGCTGAAAACCAGGCTAACAACACCGCAAACCATCCACAGACAGCGGATACTGACCTGGCTAACTGGTTAAAAGGGGTGATGGATCGTCATTCCGATACCCTGCAGGCAGCCGATCGTGATGCGCTGAAAAATATTATCAAAGCGCGCACCGGCAAAAGCGATCAGGAAGTGGATCAGATCGTGGCCAAAACCGAGCAGAGCTATCAGCAGGCGGTTCAGAAGTATCAGGAACTGAAACAGCAGGCTGAACAGAAAGCGCGTGAAGCCGGTGAAAAAGCCGCTGCCGCGACTGCGAAAGCGAGCTGGTATGCCCTGATTCTGCTGATCATCGAAGCGGTGCTGGCAGGCGTGATGGGTATGGTAGGTCGTCGTACTCAGCCTCGTCAGGTGCTGTCACACGAACGTCGTTAATCATCACTGAGTAACAGGCAATAAAAAAGGCGGCTGAGAAGCCGCCTTTTTCTGTACTGAAACTTAGCGTTTTAAGGCTTCGCTCAGCTCATCGCGCATGTTCGACAGCATCGATTTCACCACACGTGGGTTACCCGCGACCAGGTTACCTGACAGCAGATAGCCGTGGTTGCCAGTGAAATCAGTCACCAGACCGCCCGCTTCACGGACCAGCAGTTCACCCGCCGCAAAATCCCACGGCTTCAGGCCAATCTCAAAATAGCCATCTACGCGACCGGCAGCCACATAGGCCAGATCCAGCGCAGCAGAACCGGTGCGGCGGAAGTCAGCACACTGGGTAAAGAGTTTGGTCATGATATTCATGTAAGCCGGCGCGTGCTGCTTCATTTTGAACGGGAAGCCGGTCGCCAGAACGGTGCCATCCAGATCGCGGGCCGTGCTGCCACGCAGACGATAGCCATTCAGCTGAGCGCCCTGACCGCGTGAAGAGGTGAAGAGTTCATTGCGCATTGGATCGTAAACGACGGCGACTTCGGTGCGGCCTTTAATGCGCACAGCGATAGAAACAGCAAAGTGGGGTAAACGTTTGATGAAGTTTGAGGTGCCATCCAGCGGATCGATAACCCATTGAACATCCTGATCTTCGCCCGCCAGTTCACCGCTTTCTTCGCTGATGATGGTATGTTTCGGGTAAGATTTACGAATAATTTCGATAATCAGGCGTTCTGCTTCGCGGTCAACATTAGTTACGAAATCGTTGCTGCCTTTCTGGCTGGCTTCGACGGCGTCCGGGGTTTCATAATATTTGGCAATTAAATTTCCGGCCTTGCGCGCTGCGCGCACGGCAATGTTGAGCATTGGATGCATCGGTATCTCTCGCTGGATGTTAAAGAACGGGGAAAACGGCGCGGAGTATAGCAGCGTGTTCGGTAAATGTCCTGCTTTATGTTAATATTCTCTCTACTGATTTTACTGACCCGTTTCTGAGTATCCCTAATCATGTTGCAAAATATTCGTATCGTGCTGGTCGAGACTTCTCACACCGGTAACATGGGCTCCGTTGCGCGCGCCATGAAAACCATGGGCTTAACCAACCTCTATCTGGTTAATCCGCTGGTCAAGCCTGACTCACAGGCTATCTCACTCGCGGCCGGTGCCAGCGACGTTATCGGCGACGCCAAAATTGTCGACTCGCTGGATGAGGCGATTGCCGGATGCAGTCTGGTGGTCGGCACCAGTGCACGCTCCCGCTCGCTGCCCTGGCCGATGCTGGATGCGCGCGAATGCGGCGTGAAAAGCGTGGAAGAGGGCCAGCAGGCACCGGTTGCGCTGGTATTTGGTCGTGAACGTGTCGGCCTGACCAATGACGAGTTGCAGAAGTGCCACTATCACGTCGCGATTCAGGCAAACCCGGAATACAGCTCGCTGAACCTGGCGATGGCCGTACAGATTATCGCCTATGAAGTGCGCATGGCATGGTTACAGGCGCAGGAGCAGGCCAGCCCGCCGCCGCAGTATGAAGAGTCACCTTATCCGCTGGTGGATGACCTGGAGCGCTTCTATCAGCATATGGAACAGATGATGCTGAACAGCGGCTTTATCCGTGAAGCCAGTCCTGGCCAGGTGATGAGCAAACTGCGTCGACTTTACACCCGTGCCCGCCCGGAACGCGATGAACTGAACATCCTGCGCGGCATGCTTTCGTCGTTTGAAAAGCGAAAAAACGATAAAAAAGAAGCAGATAATAGTTGAGTGAATTACCAGGTTAAATACCTGACTAATTTACCAGGTTAAATAGTTGACCAATTTACTCGGGAATGGCAGACTTCAGAGCATCTGTTGCTAATCCTCCGATAACCGGACGCTATTGAGGTCGTACGCTATGAGACTGACATCCAAAGGACGTTATGCCGTTACTGCAATGCTGGACGTTGCCCTTCACTCCCATGAAGGTCCGGTCCCGCTGGCTGATATTTCAGAGCGTCAGGGCATTTCGCTCTCCTATCTGGAGCAGTTATTCTCCCGATTGCGTAAAAATGAGCTGGTGTCCAGCGTACGTGGTCCGGGCGGCGGTTATCTGTTGGGTAAAGCGTCTAATACCATCTCTGTCGGTGAAGTGATCACCGCCGTTGATGAGTCTGTTGATGCCACCAAATGTCAGGGTAAAGAAGGCTGCCAGGGCGGCGAGCGTTGCCTGACTCACGTGCTGTGGCGCGATCTGAGCGTGCGTATCAGTGACTTCCTGAACAATATTACACTGGCTGAGCTGGTGAATAATCAGGAGATCCTGGATGTAGCCGATCGTCAGAATGCGATTGATAATCGTCGCTTCCAGAGCCCGCGCACGCAGGAAATTAACGTCAACCAACGCGCCTCGTAATCCCCGCTGTTGCGGCCCTTACTGCTAACGCGGTCAGGGCCGAATCTGCTATAAAGACGTATGATTTTTTATACGGAGCTGTAGCGCAATGAAATTACCGATTTACCTGGATTACGCCGCCACCACGCCGGCCGATCCGCGTGTGGCCAGCAAAATGATGCAGTTTCTGACGCTGGATGGCACGTTCGGTAATCCGGCCTCGCGATCGCACCGTTTTGGCTGGCAGTCTGAAGAAGCGGTTGATGTTGCGCGTAATCAGATCGCCGAACTGGTCAATGCCGATCCGCGTGAAATCATCTTTACCTCTGGCGCCACTGAATCCGATAACCTCGCGATTAAAGGTGCAGCTCACGCCCATCAGGCGCGCGGCAAACATATCATCACCAGCCAGACAGAACATAAAGCGGTGCTTGATAGCTGCCAGCAGCTTGAGCGTGAAGGCTTTGCTGTCACTTATCTCACCCCGGCGGCTAACGGCATTATCTCGCCTGACCAGTTGCGTGCGGCGCTGCGCGACGACACGATTTTAGTCACCCTGATGCACGTTAATAATGAAACCGGGGTGATTCAGGATATCGCCGCCTTTGGCGAACTCTGCCGCGAACGTGAGATTCTGTTTCATGTGGATGCGACCCAGAGCGTCGGCAAGCTGCCTATCGATCTCAGCCAGTTACCGGTTGATTTGATGTCCTTTTCTGCCCACAAACTCTATGGCCCGAAAGGCATCGGCGCACTCTATGTACGGCGTAAACCGCGTGTGCAGATTGCTGCGCAGATCCACGGCGGCGGACATGAACGCGGTATGCGATCCGGGACATTGCCGGTGCATCAGATTGTCGGCATGGGCGAGGCGTATCGTATCGCAGCAGAAGAGCGCGAAACCGAGATGGCGCGACTGCAGACTCTGCGCAATCGCCTGTGGCAGGGCATCAGCACACTGCCCGACGTCACCCTCAATGGCGATCTGCAGCAGAGCGCACCGAACATTCTTAACCTCAGTTTTGCTGACGTTGAGGGTGAATCACTGATCATGGCGCTGAAAGATCTGGCGCTCTCTTCCGGCTCGGCCTGCACCTCCGCCAGCCTGGAGCCTTCCTATGTATTGCGGGCGCTGGGCCTGAGTGAAGAGCTGGCGCACAGTTCGCTGCGCTTCTCGCTGGGACGCTTCACTACCGAGGAAGAGATCGACTACGCCATTGCCCTGGTGCAGAAATCAGTGACCCGTCTGCGGGCCTTAATGAAATCCTGATATCCGGTCATAGTCCGGAAATTGCGCCTATATTTGCACTTCGCTGGCAACACCTGACGGAATCTGTTATCAGGTCTCTCTGCGAATTATATTTAACATCTTATTAAAGCCGTTATAACAATCAGGCTGGATGAAACAGATAACGATTATGGAGCTTTTCGATGACCACACAACCCATGAATATTACGCTTAGCAGCCAGCCCGCCGATGCGCGCTGGGGCGAAAAAGCGATTCTCAGCAGCAACGACAGCGGCATGACACTGCATCTGACCGGCGCGGATGCGCTGAATATCATTCAGCGTGCGGCTCACAAAATCGACAGCCAGGGGATCCGCCATGTGGCGCTGACCGGCGAAGGCTGGCACCTTGAGCAGTGCTGGGCATTCTGGCAGGGCTTCCGTGGTCCGAAAGGCCAGCGTCAGGTTGAGTGGCCGGCGCTGGGCGAACATGAGCAGGCGGAGTTTGATCGCCGTCTGAAAATTATCGACTGGGTTCGCAACGTTATTAACCTGCCCGCGGAAGATCTGGGGCCGGAACAGCTGGCGCACAATGCAGTCGATCTGATCAGTGAAGTGGGTGGCAGCGCCGTCAGCTATCGCATCACCAAAGGCGACGATCTGCGGGTACAGGGGTATATGGGCCTGCACACTGTTGGACGCGGTTCAAATCGTCCGCCGGTATTTCTGGCACTCGATTACAACCCGATCGGCGACGACGATGCCCCGGTCTACGCCTGTCTGGTCGGTAAAGGCATTACCTTTGATACCGGTGGCTACAGCCTGAAGCAGAGCAGCTTCATGGACTCAATGAAATCTGACATGGGCGGCGCGGCGACCGTCACCGGCGCGCTGGCCATGGCGATTTCGCGCGGTCTTAACAAGCGCGTGAAACTCTACCTCTGCTGTGCCGATAACATGGTCAGCAGCAACGCCTTTAAACTGGGCGACATCATTCGCTATCGCAACGGTAAATCGGTGGAAGTGATGAACACCGATGCGGAAGGGCGTCTGGTCCTGGCCGACGGTTTAATCGACGCCAGCGAGCAGAACCCGACGATGATCATCGATGCTGCGACGCTGACCGGTGCGGCCAAGACGGCGCTGGGCAACGATTACCATGCGCTGTTTACCTTTGATGATGTGATGGCACATTCGCTGATGGGCAGCGCGGTGAGTGAGAACGAACCTTTCTGGCGTCTGCCGCTGGCCGAATTCCATCGCAGCCATCTGCCGTCTAACTTCGCCGATCTCAATAACATCGCCAGCCCGTCACATGCGGCGGGTGCCAGTAGCGCGGCAGCGTTCCTGTCACACTTCGTCAGTAACTATCAGCAGGGCTGGCTGCACATCGACTGCTCCGCGACCTATCGCAAAGGCGCAGTTGACCAGTGGGCGGCGGGTGCAACAGGTCTTGGCGTGCGTACCCTCGCCAATCTGTTACTGAAATAAGCCGATCTCAGCGGTGGCTGATGCTGCCGCTGTTCAAAGGAAAACTATGAACCGTCTTGAAGAGGTGCTGAAGCTGGCGGCCACTGAGCCTGCCCATCGGCCCGAATTTTTTCAGCTGCTGCTGGAATCTGATGCGTGGGTGCCAGGTGAAAGCACCACGCAACAGCTTGATGCCAGCACGCCCGTTGATCTGCAGCACTGGGAAAAAGAGGATGGCAGCAGCATCATTCCTTTTTTCACGTCAGAAGAGGCGATGAGTGAAGCGGTGAGCGGTGAGCAGTCCTGGCTGCGTCTGCCGGTACGAACGCTGTTTGAGATTACACGTGGCGAGACGCTGTTTCTCAATCCCAAACTGCCTTCCGGTAAAGAGTTTACTGCGGCCGAGATCACCCATCTGCTGGCTGAAGAGGGCAGTGCACTAAGCCAGCAAACCGTGCTGGAAGGCGGACAGTCACTATTGCTGTCTGAGGTGGCTGAACCCCCTGCGCAGATGATCGACTCACTGACTCAGCTCTTCAGCAAGCATAAGCAGGTGCGTCGCGCGTTTATCGCCAGTATCCGTGAGCGGGCTGACGAAGCGCCCAATCTGCTGATTGGCATTGAAGCGGACAGCAATATTGAGACGATCATTCAGGCGGCGGGCAGCGTGGCAACCGATACGCTGCCGGACGATGCGCCGGTTGATATCTGTGAGGTGACGCTGAACGATCGCGGCATCAGCCACTTCTTTACCGCCCATATCACGCCATTCTATGAGCGTCGCTGGGGCAGTTTCCTGCGGGACTTCAAGGGCAGTGAGCGGATTATCTGAGACAACAAAGTAAACAGGCGGCTCATGGGCCGCCTGTTTTTTATTTCGCGATAGGTAAGTCGTCGCGACTGCCCCATTCGCCCCAGGATCCGTCATACAGCGTGACATCCCGTGCGCCCAGCGCCGTCAGCGCCAGAATCACCACCACCGCCGTCACGCCTGAGCCACAGCTGGCGACCACCGGTTGGGTAATATCGACGCCCGCATCGGCAAACAGCGTCTGAAGTTCCGCCTCCGGCTTGAGTTTTCCCTGTTCAACCAGGCTGTTCCACGGCACGTTCAGGCTGTTGGGAATGTGTCCGCGATGCAATCCGGGACGCGGCTCATCCACTTCGGCGTTAAAGCGATTGGCAGGACGCGCATCAATAATCTGTGCGCCGCCTTCATGGCTGATCAGCAGTACGTCCGTCAGGCGTTTCACCCGGCTTTCATCTGCGTGGGCCTCAAACTCACCTTCCGGCAGATTCACTTCGCCGGTTGCCAGCGCAAAACCAGCTTCTTTCCAGCCCTGCAAGCCCCCGGCCAGAATCGACACCTGAGCCACACCAAAGGTTTTCAGCATCCACCAGGCGCGTGGCGCAGAAAAGAGATTACCCTCGTCATACACCACCAGGTGCTTATCACTGCTGACACCCAGTTCACGCATCGCGACGGCAAAACTTTCGGCGCGGGGCAGCATATGGGGGTAAGGGCTGGTGTGATCGGAAAGCGCTTCAATATCGAAGTAAGGGGCGTCGGGTAAATGACCCGCCAGATATTCGGCCTGGATATCGCGAACCGCTTCCATACCGGGTGGCAACAACCGTGCATCCAGCACCTGAAGCCGCTCATCGTTGTAGTGCTCTTGTAACCAGTCGGCGGACACAAACAGTGGCGTCGTCATAACAACCTCATCTCAGCAATCTGTCATACCAGTGTCAGGGAATGTGCGCACCATCTCAAGAGAAGCGTTGATTAAATGCGAGCATTGATATGAAATTGCGCTGCGTAATCAAACGACACTCCCTGCGTCCCGGTGAAGGAACTACCATGAAGAAACGCAATACCCGGCTGCTGCTCAGCATGCTGATCGGTGGTTCGCTGCTGTCAGCGACCCTGTTACCTGTTTTGCCTCTCCAGGCGGCAGAAGCACCCGCAACCTCCCAGGTCAGCAAACCGCTGACGATTATCGATCTCTCGGAACTGCAGATCGATAATGCCGCTGCGCTGGTCTTAACCTTCAGTCAGCCGCTTGATGATAAACAGGATATCGCGCAAAAAGTCAGGCTGACCGACGATAAACAGGGCCGGGTGGATGGCGGCTGGGAGCTTTCCGCTAACCGCAAAACGTTGCGCTTCCGCCATCCCGAGCCGTCACGTCACTTCACCGTCACGGTGGATGCGGGACTGCGCGCGGCCAGCGGAGAGACGCTTGCCGCCGATTACAGTCAGAAAATCGCCACCCGTGATATCCAGCCGATGGTGGGCTTTGCCAGTCGCGGTTCACTGCTGCCGCTGCGTATCACCCAGGGACTGCCGGTGCTGGCGCTGAATGTTGACCAGGTCGATGTCGATTTCTTCCGGATAAAGAATGCCGGCCTGGCGGAATTTCTCTCGCAGTGGAATTACGGCAACAACCTCTCAAGCTGGCAGTCGCAGGAGCTGCTGAAAAGCAGCCAGCTGGTCTATAGCGGACGCTTTGAGCTCAACCCGGCGCGTAACACGCGTGAAAAACTGCAGCTACCGATGCGTGACATTACCGTACTTCAGCAGCCGGGCGTCTATCTGGCGGTGATGAAGCAGGCCGGTACTTATCGCTACAGCCAGCCCGCCACGCTTTTCACCCTCAGCGATATTGGCCTGTCACTGCATCGCTTCCCGACCCGGTTTGAACTGTTCGCCCAGAGTCTGGCAGACGGTCAGCCGCTTTCCGGGGTCAGCGTCAGGTTACTGGATGAGAAGGGGCAGGTGCTGCAAAGCGGTACCAGTGACAGCACCGGTCATCTGAGCCTCAAGGCGGATGAAAAAGGCAAGCTCCTGCTGGCAATTCAGGGAGAACAGACCTCAATGATCGACCTGGCGCGTCCGGCGCTGGATCTCGCTGAATTCCCGGTCGCGGGGCCGCAGGGCTATGACAAACAGCTGTTTGTTTTTGGTCCGCGCGATATCTATCGTCCTGGCGAAACGGTCATCGTGAATGCGCTGCTTCGCGATGCCGACGGACACCCCTTGCCCGCGCAGCCGATCAAAGCGGAGCTGGTGCAGCCCGATGGCCAGGTGATGCGGACTTTTGTCTGGCAGCCTGAAGCGGGATTCTACCAGCAGCGACTGGCGCTGTCCGCGTCGGCCATGACCGGCGACTGGATGTTGCGACTGAATACCGGCGATAACCTCAAGCGAGAGTGGAAGTTTCACGTCGAAGATTTTCTGCCGGAGCGTATGGCGTTAACCCTGAAAAATGACCCTCAGCCACAGGCCGCTGATGCCAGTGTTGAGTTCGGTATTGAGGGGCGCTATCTCTATGGCGCCCCAGCAGCAGGTAACACGCTACAGGGTCAACTCTATCTGCGACCGGCACGCGAGGCGGTGACTGCACTGCCAGGCTACCAGTTTGGTGACATCACCGAAGAGGGGTTAAAGCGCACGCTGGATGAGGTGGATCTCAAGCTCGATGCCAGCGGTAAAGCAGAACTCACGGTAGAAAATCAGTGGGATCAGCTCCACTCTCCGCTCAATCTGATCCTGCAGGCCAGCCTGCTGGAAACCGGCGGACGTCCGGTCACCCGTCGTGCCACCCAGGCCATCTGGCCCGCTGAAGCGCTGCCGGGTATCCGGCCGCTGTTTGGTAACAAGGCGGTTTATGACTACCGCAGTGACAGCTATCACGATGAGCCGACCGTGCCGGAACAGAGCCTGGCCGAATTCGACATTGTCTATGCCAACAGTCAGGGCAAAAAACTGGCGGCAGAGAAGCTGGATGTTCGCCTGATCCGTGAACGCCATGATTACTACTGGAGCTTCTCTGACAGCGAAGGCTGGCAGTCGCAGTATAGCGACAAGGATCTGCAGGAAGATGAACGCGCCATCTCTGTCCCGGCTGATGGCAGCACCAAAGTCAGCTTCCCGGTCGAGTGGGGCCACTACCGGCTGGAAGTGCAGGCGGGCGAGAAGATCGTCAGCAGCGTCCGATTCCAGGCGGGTTATGACTGGCAGGATAACACCAACGGCACGGGGGCATTGCGCCCGGATCAGGTCAGACTGAAGCTGGATAAAGCCGCTTACCAGCCGGGCGATACCGTGCATCTGCAGGTTGAGTCACCGGCGGCCGGTAAAGGTTACCTGATGGTGGAGTCGAGCAGCGGCACGCTCTGGTGGCAGCCACTGACCGTACCTAAGGGCGGCACAACGGTGGATGTCCCTGTTGCTGAGAGCTGGCAGCGTCACGATCTCTACTTCAGCGCCATCGTGGTGCGAGACGGCGATAAGGTCAGTGGCGCAACGCCAAAACGCGCGGTGGGGCTGTTGCATCTGCCGATGGCGACGGAGGCGCGCCGCTTAAATCTGACGCTGGATGCGCCCGATAAAATCCGTCCTGAGCAACGCCTGACGGTAAAAGTCCACGCCAGTCGTGATGGCGGCCCGCTGCCTGAAAAAGTGAATGTACTGCTGTCAGCAGTGGACAGCGGCGTTCTGAGCGTCACGGATTATAAAACCCCCGATCCGTGGCAGGCGTTCTTTGGCCGTAAACGCTATAACGTCGATCAGTACGACGTCTTTGGCCAGCTGATCGAAGGCGGTGGCCGGCTCGCGGCACTGCGTTTTGGTGGTGATGGCGAGGATGAATCGATGACGCGCGGCGGCAAAAAGCCGGTGACGCACGTCAATATCGTGGCGCAGCAGTTACAGGCGGTGACGCTGGATAAAGAGGGCAACGGATCGATTACGCTGCCGATCCCGGCCTTTAACGGTGAACTGCGGCTGATGACCCAGGCATGGAGCGACGACAGCTTCGGCGCGGCCGAACGTAAACTGGTGGTTGCGGCACCGCTGATCAGCGAACTGGCCACCCCGCGCTTCCTTGCCAGCGGCGATACAGCCTCACTGGCGCTGGATCTCACTAACCTGACCGATCTGCCGCAAACCCTGAACGTGGATCTGAGCAGCAGTGGCTTAGTGGATCTGGCCGGGGCTGCCAGCCAGAGCGTGACGCTGGCCAAAGGCGCACGTACCACACTTCAGATTCCGGTCACGGCGAAAGCCGGCTTTGGTGATGGCGAGGTCGCCGTACAGATTTCCGGTCTGAACCTGCCGGGCGAGCAGGTGAAGCCCAGCAAACAGCAGTGGAAAATCGGCGTCAGGCCACCTTATCCGGCCCGGACGCTGAATTTCGATGCCGTCATCAATCCCGATCAGCCCTGGCAGGTCGCGGCAGCCGCGTTTACCGGGTTGGATGCTCAGACCCTGAGTGGACAACTGACGCTGAGCAATCGTCCGCCGCTCAATATCGCCAGCTATATCAGTGCGCTTTATGCCTATCCCTACGGCTGTCTGGAACAGACCACCAGCGGCCTCTGGCCGTCGCTCTATACCAGCCATGCCGAGCTGACTGCGATGGGGATAAAAACCAGCAGTGATGAGTCGCGCCGGGCCGCCGTCGACACCGGCATTGCCCGTCTGGCGGGCATGCAGCGGGCCAACGGTAGCTTCGGGCTGTGGGACAAACAGAGTGAGGAGGAGTTCTGGCTGACGCCTTACGTGACCGATTTCCTGCTTCGCGCCAGCGAGGCGGGCTATGCGCTGCCGGATAATGTAGTTGACCGCGCTAACGCACGGCTGCTGCGCTATCTGCAGGATCCCGCGCAGATCAGCGGCGGCGGCAGTGATAACAACGCCGCGCTGCAGTTCAGCGTGCAGGCTTACGCCGGACTGGTGCTGGCGCGTCAGCAGCGTGCGCCGCTGGGTGCGCTGCGCGCCTTGTATGAAAAGCGTGAGAAGGCCCGCTCCGGTCTGGCGCTGATGCAGCTTGGCGTGGCGCTGAAGCTGATGGGTGACGGGCAGCGCGCATCGCTTGCGATCATGCAGGGTGCCAGTCTGACGCGCTCAGATAAAGAGTGGTATGGCGACTATGGCAGCACGGTGCGCGATGAGGGGATGATGATATCCCTGTTAGCAGAGAATAAGCTGCAGCCCGATCTACAGAATAGTCTGCTGCTGTCGCTGTCAAAAGAGGTCAACGGCAAGCGCTGGTTCTCGACTCAGGAGAATAACGCGCTCTATTTAGCGGCGCATACGCTGCAGCGTGCGCAGGGCGGAAGCTGGCAGGCGCAACTGTCGGGCAATGCACAGCCTCTGCAGGGTGATGCGCCACTGAATAAAGGGCTGGGGGCTGAACGACTGTTGCAGGGCTTAGCCATCAGTAATCCGGGCAGTGCGCCGCTGTATGGTCGTCTGGATGTCACCGGTTATCCGCTGGCCGCGCCACAGCCGGAGAGCAATGTGCTCGGGATAAAGCGTGAATACCTTACGCTGGATGGCAAAGCCGCCGATCTCAGCAATCTGCGCAGCGGCGAGTTGCTGGTGGTGCGTCTGACAGTTTCGTCGAAGCGCAGCATCACCGATGCGCTGGTGGTGGATCTGCTGCCTGCCGGTCTGGAGCTGGAAAACCAGAACCTGGCAGACAGCAGCGCCAGCCTCGGCGACAGTGCGGATGCGCTGAAGGAGAGCATGGGTGACATGCAGCAGGCTGACATCAGACACATTGAGTTCCGTGACGATCGCTTTGTGGCGGCACTGGCGGTAGATACTTATCGTCCCGCGACGCTGGTCTACCTGGCGCGGGCGGTCACACCGGGTCGCTATCTGATGCCACCACCGCAGGTCGAGTCGATGTATGTGCCGGAGTGGCGCGCCACCGGCAGCACGCCGTCACAGTTGCAAATTCAGTAAGTGACGCGACGCGTGGTAAACGTCAGCAGCATCAAAAAGCGGTGGCTCGCGCTGCCGCTTTTTTTTCTGGCGCTGTGGCTGGCGACATGGGGACTGGATCGGCTTTTCCCGTTGCCGCTTAAACAGGTGCAGCCTGCGCGGGTGGTTGTTGCCAGCGACGGTACACCATTGTGGCGCTTTGCTGACAGCAAGGGGATCTGGCGCTATCCGGTCACGCCAGAGGAGGTGGCTCCGGCCTATCTGCAGGCGCTGCTGACCTACGAAGATCGCTGGTTCTGGTATCACCCCGGCATCAATCCCCTGGCTCTGCTGCGCGCCGCCTGGCAGGATCTGCGCCATCAGAGCGTGATTTCCGGAGGCAGCACGCTGACCATGCAGGTGGCACGCCTTATCGACCCGCAACCCCGGACGCTGCGCGGCAAGCTGATTCAGGCGTGGCGGGCGCTGCAGCTGGAGTGGCATCTTTCCAAACGAGACATCCTGACGCTCTATCTTAACCGTGCGCCCTTTGGCGGCACGCTGGAAGGGGTGGGCGCGGCCAGCTGGAGCTGGCTGGGAAAAGCCCCGTCACAGCTGACGCCGGGCGAGGCGGCGCTGCTGGCCGTTTTGCCGCAGGCACCCAGCCGTCTGCGACCCGATCGCTGGCCGGAGCGGGCAGAAGCCGCACGCAACAAAGTGCTGGATCGGCTGGCGGAATACCGCATCTGGTCCGCTGAACAGGTGGCGGAAATCCGTCAGGAGCCGGTGTGGCTGCCGCCGCGCCAGATGCCACAGATGGCGCCGCTGCTGGCCCGGCGACTGCTGTCGATCAGCCACAGCGATAAGATTGTCTCTACGCTTGACCCCTCACTGCAGCGCGAACTGGAAAGCCTGGCGCTGAATGTTAAAAATCAGCTTCCTCCACGCACCTCGCTGGCGATGCTGGTGGTGGATCACACCACCATGGCGGTTCGCGGCTATGTCGGCTCGGCTGATTTTACCGATGACAGCCGTTTTGGCCATGTGGATATGATCGCCAGCGTGCGTTCGCCAGGCTCGGTGTTAAAACCCTTTATTTACGGCATGGCGCTGGATGAGGGGCTGATTCATGCTGAATCACTGCTGCAGGATGTGCCGCGTCGCTTTGGTGATTACCGGCCAGGCAACTTCGATACCGGATTTCACGGGCCGGTCAGCGCCAGTGACGCACTGGTGCGGTCGCTGAATCTGCCTGCGGTGCAGCTTCTGGAGGCGCTGGGACCGAAAAACGTTGCAGCGCGCCTGCGCAATGTCGGTCTGAACTTACGTTTCCCCCCCGGCGCTGAACCTAATCTTTCCCTGATTCTCGGCGGCACCGGAGCGCGCATGGATGAGATCGTGGCTGCCTACAGCGCCTTTGCCCGCCACGGCAACGCCGGCCAGCTGCGCTGGATGCCCGATCAACCTTTACAGCAGCGGCCGCTGCTTTCGCCTGAGTCGGCGTGGATCATCCGGCGTATCCTGGCCGGGGAAGCGCAGCCCGCGGGCAATGGCAGCGTACCCGATGTGGTGCCACTGGCCTGGAAAACCGGCACCAGTTATGGCTACCGCGACGCCTGGTCGGTGGGGATCAATCCCCGTTATCTGATTGGCGTCTGGGTCGGAAGACCGGATGCGACGCCGGTTGCCGGGCAGTTTGGTTTTGCCTCTGCCGTGCCCGTCATGAATCAGATCAACAGCCTGCTGATGAGTCGCCTCGGCAGACGTGACGTTCCGGGCGATCCGCGGCCGGCCTCGGTGACGGTGGCGACCATTTGCTGGCCTGGCGGTCAGCCGTTGCCCGCCGGAGACGAAAACTGTCGCCAGCGGCGGCAAAGCTGGGTTGCCGCCGACACGCTGCCGCCTACATTGCTGGCTCCCGGTCAGGAGAGCCTCAGCGGATTACGCCTGGGCTACTGGCAGAATGCGCAGGGACTGCGCGTCGCAGCAGACTGCCCCGACGCCACCCGCCATGAACGGCTGGTCTGGCCGCTGCCGCTGGAGGCCTGGCTGCCGCCTCAGGAGCGGCGGGCGCAACGTCTGCCCCCTGTCGATGCCCGGTGTCCGCCGTTACAGCAGGGCAGCAGCGCACCGCTGATCGTTACCGGCGTGATTGAGGGGCAAATTGTCAGACCGCTGCCGGGCAGGAGCGCGCTGACAATGCCGGTCGCGGTGCAGGGAGGGCAGGGCACACAGCGCTGGTGGTTCCTGAATGGTGAGCCTCTGATGACGCAGAACGCCGCAGACAGCCTGTCGCTGCAGCTCGATCATCCGGGCGAGTATCAGCTGGTGGTGATGGATGAAGAGGGGCAACTTGTCTCGGTCACCTTCAGCCGGGGCTGACGCTTTTTTGCGCTAAATCATAACTATGGCGCGTCTGCTTCGACTCAGATCAAGATTTTTCATCAAATTAGGGATCTCTGATAGGCAATGCCGGACTCAGCCCCTATAATCGGCGCCTTTTCTTAACCGGGGCGGACGCCACCGGTTTCTTCAGAACGTTAAGACAGAGGTCATCATGGCAATCGAACGTACTTTTTCTATCATCAAGCCAAACGCCGTCGCTAAAAATGTGATTGGTGCTATCTACAACCGTTTTGAAAGCGCTGGCTTCAAAATCGTTGGCGCAAAAATGCTGCAGCTGAGCAAAGAGCAGGCTGAAGGTTTTTACGCTGAGCACCAGGGCAAGCCATTCTTCGATGGTCTGGTTGAATTCATGACCTCTGGCCCGGTTGTTGTTTCCGTGCTGGAAGGTGAAAATGCCGTTCAGCGTCACCGTGACCTGATGGGTGCCACTAACCCGGCAAACGCACTGGCTGGCACACTGCGTGCTGACTACGCTGACAGCTTCACCGAAAACGCCACGCACGGTTCAGATTCTGCTGAATCCGCTGCCCGCGAAATCGCTTATTTCTTTGGCGAAAACGAGATCTGCCCACGTACCCGTTAATCGCCTGGCGATAAACGTTACGTCGGCTTTACAAAAATCTGCGTAGGGGAGGTCACTCCCGCCTGTTATCAGGCTGCAGATGTTGTACAATATTGCGCCTTCATTGACTCAGCTTAATGAAGGCGCAATTTTTTTCACCTATCCCTGAACAGCGCCATAACGTGTAACAACGAGGCCAGAGAATATTATGTCCGAACAGATTGTGACGTCCGCGTCCGCATCCCCTATTGTCGTCTCCCCCAAAAGCCAGAAAATAAACCTGCTGGATCTCAACCGTCAGCAGATGCGCGAATTCTTCCTGTCGCTGGGCGAAAAGCCTTTCCGCGCCGATCAGGTCATGAAGTGGATTTATCACTACTGCTGCGATGACTTCGAGCAGATGACCGACATCAACAAAAAGCTGCGTAACCGGCTGATGGAGCTGACGGAGATCCGTGCGCCAGAAGTGGCAGAAGAGATGCGCTCTACCGACGGCACCATCAAATGGGCCATTCGCGTGGGCGACCAGCTGGTGGAAACGGTCTATATCCCGGAAGGGGACCGCGCCACGCTCTGTGTCTCTTCACAGGTGGGTTGTGCGCTGGAGTGTAAATTCTGTTCGACCGCACAGCAGGGCTTTAACCGTAACCTGCGGGTGTCAGAAATTATTGGTCAGGTGTGGCGCGCGGCAAAAATTGTCGGCGCAGCCAAAATCACCGGCCAGCGTCCTATCACCAACGTGGTGATGATGGGCATGGGCGAGCCGCTGCTCAACCTCAATAACGTGGTCCCGGCGATGGAGATCATGCTGGATGACTTCGGTTTTGGTCTGTCGAAGCGTCGCGTGACCCTCTCCACCTCGGGTGTGGTGCCTGCGCTGGATAAACTGGGCGATATGATCGACGTCGCGCTGGCGATTTCCCTGCACGCGCCTAACGACAAGTTGCGTGATGATATTGTCCCGATCAACAAAAAGTACAATATCGAAACCTTCCTGGCGGCGGTGAAACGCTACATTGGCAAATCCAACGCCAATCAGGGACGCGTAACCATTGAGTATGTGTTGCTGGATCACGTCAATGACAGTACAGATGATGCGCATGAACTCGCCGCATTACTGAAAGAAACACCGTGTAAAATCAACCTGATCCCCTGGAACCCCTTCCCGGGCGCGCCTTATGGCCGTAGCTCCAACAGCCGCATCGATCGTTTCTCCAAAGTCCTGATGGACTATGGTTTTACGACCATCGTGCGTAAAACCCGTGGCGACGATATCGATGCCGCCTGTGGTCAGTTAGCCGGTGAGGTGATCGACCGTACCAAGCGTACGATGCGTAAAAAAATGGCGGGTGAAGCCATCTCTGTGAAGGCTCTCTAAAAGAGTGACTCAGAGCGTTTCCTGAAGTGATGACGCGTGGCAGGCTGCAGCCTGTCAACGTCAACCGGATGGAAACGATTATGCGTAACGGATTACCTGCCGTTTTACTGGCGCTGTTTGTTGTAAGCGGGTGTGTCAGCCAGCATCACGAACCCGGAGCAGAAGAGGTGCGTCTGCAGTTAGGGATGCACTATCTGGCGGGTGGCGACTATGCCGCAGCTGAGCGAAACTTTCTGCGGGCACAGGCCGCCGCGCCAGAGGATTACCGGGTCTCGCTTGCGCTGGCTCGACTGGCGCAGAAGCAGGGTAATCAGACAGCGGCGCAGGCACGGTTTATACTGGCACAGCAGCAGGCCCCGGATAATGGTTTTGTTGCTAACAATTACGGTGCGTTTCTCTGCGCTTTAAGGCAGTATGGCGAAGCGCATCAACAGTTTAGTCGGGCAAGCGCAGCACCGCAGTTTGATGCACGCAATGACGCGCTTGAACTGGCAGGGTTTTGTTATCTGCAGGCTGGCGATATTGCCGCTGCCCGCAGGACACTACGCCAGGCCATTGAGGCTGACAGACGCAAAGCTGATTCGCTGCTGTCGGAAGCTGAAAAGCAGATGGCAGATAACCATCTGGCGAAGGTGCAGGTTTTGCTTGATGTTTACCAGCAACAGCTGCCCGCAACGGCACGAAGTCTGGCGTTACACTTACGTTTCGCCGCGCTACAGGGAGATGCCGCTGACGTTTCACGTTATGGCGACCAGTTAGCGCGACGTTTTCCGCAATCGATACAGTACCAGCGTTATTTAGCTAATGAATACTGAAGCCACTCAAGAAAACTCTGCATTACATTCAACAGGTGAACGCCTGCGTCTGGCCCGTGAGCAGATGGGGCTGACGCAGCAGAACGTCGCTGAACGCCTGTGCCTGAAACTTTCTACCGTGCGTGATATCGAGGAAGACAAATCGCCTGCCGATCTGGCCTCCACGTTCCTGCGCGGATACATTCGCTCCTACGCGCGTCTGGTGCACATTCCTGAAGAGGAACTGCTGCCGATGATGGCGAAACAGACACCGATTCGGGCTTCAAAGATTGAGCCGATGCAAAGTTTCTCGCTGGGCAAACGCCGCAAGAAACGCGACGGCTGGTTGATGATTTTCACCTGGCTGGTGGTGTTTGTGGTGGTGGGTCTGACCGGTGCCTGGTGGTGGCAGAATCATAAAGAGTCGCAGGATGATCTGGTGCCGATGACCGATCAGAACAGCAGCAGCGGTGATAGCGGTCAGTCGATTCCGCTGGGTGAATCCAGCGGTGACAGCGCGGCACCTGCCGCGCCTGACGAAAGCAATACCACCAGTGACAACAGCGCAGCCAGTGCGCCAGCGAGTGCGGCTCCGGCCGCCACTGGCAGCAATAGCGCGACCACCGCACAGCCGGATACCACCAGCAATGCCGTGGTTTCACCGAGCCAGGCGCCCGTGGACAACTCAGCGGCTGCACCTGCGGCCGCGAACACGAATACCAATAACAGCACGGCACCTCAGATGCCAGTAGGTGCAGCGGCGGTCAGTGAACCGGCTGCTGACCCTAATGCGGTGGTGATGACCTTTAACGCCGACTGCTGGCTGGAAGTGAGCGATGCCACCGGCAAAAAACTGTTCAGCGGCATTCAGCGCAGTGGTGGTAAACTCAGCCTCGCAGGAACGCCTCCGTATCGTCTGAAAATTGGCGCGCCTTCCGCTGTTCAGGTGCAATATCAGAATCAGCCCGTTGATTTAAGTCGTTTTATCCGTAATAACCAGGTTGCTCGCCTGACGTTGGGTGCGCAATAACAGCGTATCGCGTACCGGGCAATTGTGGAGAAGAAATATGCATAACGAAGCACCCATTATCCGTCGTAAATCCAAACGCATTTACGTCGGCAAGGTGCCGGTCGGTGACGGCGCACCCATCGCTGTCCAGTCGATGACCAACACCCGCACCACTGACGTGGAGGCGACGGTAAATCAGATCAAAGCCCTTGAGCGAGTCGGTGTCGATATCGTTCGTATCTCGGTGCCTACCATGGATGCCGCAGAAGCATTCAGACTGATCAAACAGCAGGTAAACGTCCCGCTGGTTGCAGATATTCATTTTGACTACCGCATCGCCCTGAAAGTCGCCGAGTATGGCGTCGACTGCCTGCGCATCAATCCCGGTAATATCGGGAACAATGAGCGCATCCGTATGGTGGTCGACTGCGCGCGCGACAACAATATTCCGATTCGAATTGGCGTGAACGCCGGTTCGCTGGAGAAAGATCTGCAGGAAAAGTATGGCGAGCCGACGCCGCAGGCGTTGCTGGAATCTGCCATGCGCCATGTCGATCATCTCGACCGTCTTAACTTCGATCAATTCAAAGTCAGCGTTAAAGCCTCTGACGTTTTCCTCGCGGTTGAATCTTATCGTCTGCTGGCGAAACAGATTGAACAGCCACTGCATCTCGGTATCACCGAAGCGGGCGGCGCGCGGGCTGGCGCAGTGAAATCGGCGATTGGACTGGGTCTGCTGCTGTCAGAAGGGATCGGCGATACGCTGCGTATCTCGCTGGCCGCCGATCCGGTAGAAGAAGTCAAAGTCGGTTTCGATATCCTCAAGTCACTGCGCATCCGTTCTCGTGGCATCAACTTCATCGCCTGTCCGACCTGCTCACGTCAGGAGTTCGACGTTATCGGCACGGTCAACGCGCTGGAGCAGCGTCTGGAAGACCTCATTACCCCGATGGATGTCTCCATTATCGGCTGCGTGGTCAACGGACCTGGCGAGGCGACCCTCTCTACGCTGGGCGTGACCGGCGGCAGCAAGAAGAGTGGTTTCTACGAGGATGGTGTGCGTCAGCGCGATCGTCTCGACAACAATGACATGATCGATCAGCTGGAAGCGCGCATTCGTGCTAAAGCGTCGATGCTGGATGCCAGTCGCCGTATTGATGTGCAGCATCTGGAAAAATAATGGCGTACGCGGTTTGCGTGCGTGACTTTTTTGACTGAACCTGTGCGGTTTCATCCTCATAAGGTATGATGCCGGACAGGTTTTTTTGCATTAAGAGATTCTAACGTGGCGAAGAATATTCAGGCGATTCGCGGGATGAACGACTACCTGCCTGCGGATACTGCCCTCTGGCAACGGATTGAAGGCGTTCTCAAGCAGACGCTGGCGAGCTACGGTTACAGCGAAATTCGCTTACCGCTGGTGGAGCAAACCCCACTGTTTAAACGCGCCATCGGTGAAGTCACCGACGTGGTTGAAAAAGAGATGTATACCTTCGAAGATCGCAACGGTGAAAGCCTGACGCTGCGTCCGGAAGGCACTGCAGGTTGCGTGCGAGCCGGTATTGAACACGGTTTACTCTACAACCAGGAGCAGCGCCTGTGGTATATGGGCCCGATGTTCCGCTATGAGCGTCCGCAGAAAGGCCGCTATCGTCAGTTCTACCAGATTGGCGTGGAAGTGTTTGGTCTGCAGGGACCGGACATCGATGCTGAACTGATCATGCTGAACGCCCGCTGGTGGAAAGCCCTGGGTATCTCTGAGCACGTTCGTCTGGAACTCAACTCTATCGGTTCGCTGGAAGCACGCGCGCATTACCGCGACGCGCTGGTCGCCTTCCTTGAACAGCATAAAGAGGTGCTGGATGAGGATTGTAAACGCCGCATGTACACCAATCCGATGCGCGTTCTCGACACTAAAAATCCCGATATCCAGCAGTTACTGAATGATGCGCCACAGCTTGGCGACTATCTTGATGACGAATCACGTGAACATTTCAGCGGCCTGTGTGCTTTGCTGGATGACGCCGGGATCAGCTACACCGTCAATCAGCGTCTGGTACGTGGTCTTGATTATTACAATCGCACCGTGATTGAGTGGGTCACCGATAGCCTGGGTTCACAGGGCACGGTATGTGGCGGTGGTCGCTATGATGGCCTGGTTGAGCAGCTCGGTGGCCGCGCAACACCTGCCGTTGGCTTTGCCATGGGCATGGAGCGTCTGGTGCTGCTGGTTCAGGCGGTTAATCCTGAATTTGAACCGACGAGCAATGTGGATGTCTATGTTATCGCTTCAGGTCAGGGCGTGCAGTCTGCAGCAATGCAGCTGGCTGAGAAATTGCGTGATGAAGCGCCAGAACTGAGGCTGATGACCAATTTTGGCGGCGGCAACTTCAAGAAACAGTTTGCCCGTGCTGACAAGTGGGGCGCTCGCGTCGCACTGGTGTTAGGCGAGGACGAGGTCAAAGCCGGTCAGGTCGTGATTAAAGATCTGCGCCGTGGCGAGCAGCAAACGCTGGATCAGGCAGAGGCTGCTGCTGTCTTGCGCTCGCTGTTACAGTAAGCGTGACACAGCACCAACCATAGAAAGGAGAGGGATTGCGTGGAAGTGTATAGCAATGAGAACGAGCAGACCGACGCGCTGCGCAACTTTTTTGCCAACAATGGCAAAGCGTTAGCTATTGGCGTGGTGATCGGCATTGCTGCGCTGGGCGGCTGGCGTTACTGGAGCAGTCATCAGGACGATACGGCGAAGACAGTATCAGCGCAGTATCAGCAGCTCACCAGCGCCATGCAGGCGGGCAAACCGGAGACGCTGGAAGCGGTAAACCGTTTTGCCAGTGAAAACAGCAACACCTACGGTGCGCTGGCTGCGATGGATCTGGCGAAGCAGTATGTTGACGCCGGTCAGCTTGATAAAGCTGCGACGCTGCTGCAAAACGGACTGAAAGATACCAAAGATGCCAATCTGCAGGCGGTGATTAACCTGCGCCTGGCACGCATTCAACTGCAACAGAATCAAGCGGATGCGGCGCTTAAAACCCTTGACGGTGTGAAGGGTGATGGCTGGACAGCCATTGTGGCCGATATTCGCGGCGAAGCGCTGCTGACCAAAGGCGACAAGCAGGGCGCGCGCGATGCCTGGAGTAAAGGGGTTGAATCTGACGCCTCTCCGGCATTGAAGCAAATGATGCAGATGAAGATGAATAACTTAAGCTAAGCCAGTCAAGAGAGAGCGCATGGAATTACGTAAATACCTGCTGCCGGGACTGATTTCAGTCACTTTGCTCAGCGGTTGTTCGCTGTTTAGCGGCGAAGAAGATGTAGTAAAAATGGCCCCGTTGCCGAAGGTGGAAAATCAGTTCACGCCACAGAAAGTGTGGAGCACCTCGGTAGGCGATGGTGTCGGTGATTTCTACTCAAATCTGCATCCTGCCTGGCAGGATAATACGGTTTATGCTGCCGACCGCTTTGGTATCGTCAAAGCGCTCGATGCCGCAGACGGTAAAGAAAAATGGAAAGTCGATCTCTCTGAGAAAACCGGCTTCTTCTCTAAAAATCGCTCAGCCATGTTATCAGGTGGCCTGACGGCTGATGGCGATCGGGTCTATGTGGGCAGCGAGCGCGGCCAGGTTTATGCCCTCAACAGCAGTGATGGTAGCCTGGCGTGGCAGACGAAAGTCGCCGGTGAAGCCCTGTCACGTCCGGTAGTCAGCGATGGTCTGGTGCTGGTTCATACCAGCAACGGCATGTTGCAGGGCCTGGATCAGAGCAGCGGTGCCGTGAAGTGGAGCGTCAACCTGGATATGCCAGCGTTGTCTCTGCGCGGTGAATCTGCTCCGGCTGTCGCTTTTGGTGGCGCGATTGTCGGTGGCGACAATGGTCGTGTCAGTGCCGTGGTGCTGAACCAGGGACAACTGGTCTGGCAGCAGCGTATTTCCCAGGTCAGCGGTGCTACTGAGATCGATCGTCTTAACGATGTCGATACCACACCGGTTATCGTCAACGGCGTGGTTTACGCGCTGGCGTATAACGGCAATCTGACAGCACTGGATCTGCGTTCCGGCCAGATTTTGTGGAAACGCGAAATTGGCGGTGTGAAAGATCTGATTGTGGATGCCGGCCGCATCTATCTGGTCGATCAGGACGATCGTGTGATTGCGCTTAACGCTGACGGCGGTGTCGCCATCTGGCGTCAAAGCGATCTGTTGCATCGCAACCTGACTTCACCGGTGCTCTACAACGGCTATCTGGTTGTCGGCGACAGCGAAGGTTATCTGCACTGGCTGAACACCACGGATGGTCGTTTTGTTGCGCAGCAGGAACTGGATAGCTCAGGCTTCCAGACCGAGCCGGTGGTCGCCAGTGATAAGCTGCTGATCCAGTCGAAAGATGGTGAGGTTTATGCGATTACCCGTTAACGGGTACACGTCTGGCAGGTGAAATCCTCCGTTCCGACGGCTCCTGATTTAATCAGGGGCCGTTTCGTTTTTAGTCAGGCATGGTATTCTTTGCGCCTTAAGCCTGAACTTGACGGCCAGAGCCGTTATAATCACGCCATTCGGGCGATTAATTATTTATTGAGGCATTTTGTTATGGTACCTGTGGTCGCGCTGGTTGGGCGTCCCAATGTGGGAAAATCTACGCTATTTAACCGCTTAACCCGCACACGTGATGCGCTGGTAGCGGATTTTCCTGGACTGACTCGCGATCGCAAATATGGTCGCGCCGAAGTGGAAGGGCGCGAATTTATTGTTATTGATACCGGTGGTATCGACGGCACCGAAGAGGGTGTTGAAACGCGGATGGCCGAGCAGTCACTGCTGGCGATTGAAGAAGCGGATGTCGTGCTGTTTATGGTCGATGCGCGTGCGGGCATGATGGCCGCCGATCAGCAAATCGCTAAGCATCTCCGTTCCCGCCAGAAAGCGACTTTCCTGGTGGCCAACAAAACTGACGGGATGGATCCTGATCAGGCGGTTGTGGACTTCTATTCACTGGGCCTGGGCGAGATACACGCCATTGCGGCATCGCATGGTCGTGGTGTGAGCAGCCTGATAGAAGAGGCACTGCTGCCATGGATGGACAAAGTTGAGACGGTCGAGCTCACGGAAGAAGAAGAGAACCAGGCGTACTGGGCTGCGCTTGAAGCTGACGAGATTGCTGAGCAGGAAGCCGCCGAGGAAGAAGAAAACTTCGACCCGACGGGCCTGCCGATCAAACTGGCGATTGTTGGCCGTCCTAACGTAGGTAAGTCAACGCTTACCAACCGTATTCTCGGTGAAGACCGCGTGGTGGTCTACGATATGCCGGGCACCACCCGCGACAGCATCTATATTCCGATGGAGCGTGATGGACGTGAATACGTTCTGATCGACACGGCGGGTGTGCGTAAGCGTGCCAAAATCTCTGACACCGTAGAGAAATTCTCGGTGATCAAGACGCTGCAGGCGATTGAAGATGCCAACGTGGTGATGCTGGTGATTGATGCTCATGCCGGTATTTCCGACCAGGATCTGTCGCTGCTTGGCTTCATTCTCAACAGTGGTCGTTCGCTGGTGATTGTGGTCAACAAATGGGATGGCCTGTCGCAGGAAGTGCGTGATGAAGTGAAAGAGACACTGGACTACCGTCTGGGCTTTATCGATTTCGCCCGCATCCACTTTATCTCTGCGCTGCACGGCAGCGGCGTCGGCAATCTGTTTGAGTCGATCACTGAAGCCTATGACTGTTCGACGAAGCGTGTAAACACCTCGCTGCTGACCCGTATCATGAATATGGCGGCAGACGATCACCAGCCACCGCTGGTACGCAGTCGTCGCGTTAAGCTCAAATACGCGCACGCGGGGGGCTATAACCCGCCTATCGTGGTAATCCACGGTAATCAGGTTAAGGATCTGCCAGATTCTTACAAACGCTACCTGATGAACTATTTCCGTAAATCACTCAACGTGATGGGAACGCCAATTCGTATTCAGTTCAAAGAGGGTGATAACCCTTACGAAGGCAAACGTAACCTGCTGACACCAACGCAGCAGCGTAAACGTAAGCGTCTGCTGGCGCATATGAAAAAGAACAAGCGTTAAGAATAGAGGGCCATCTGGTCCTCTTTTTTTTGCTCTGAATAAACCGGAGCAGGGAGAAAATAATGACTATTATTTGCGAAAAATGTCAGCAACCGCTGTCGCTCAGTGACGGTGAATTTATCTGTAATACCTGCGGTACGCATTACCCCGCACAACCCTGCTGTCCGGCGTGTCATCAGCCGCTTGAGGTGCTCAAAGCCTGCGGCGCGGTGGACTATTTTTGCCGGAACGGACATGGCCTTATCTCCCGCAAGCGCGTCCTTTTCCAGCCACCAGGTCACTGACACCGCTTTCAGCTACGCTTAAAACGTCTGAGAATTCAGAGCGACGACTGGCTCATTTTGTAGCAAAAATGCTATTGCGCCGTAACAAATGAGTTGTAGATGTTCACTCTGTAATGTACCAGGTGGTACAATCCTGCCGCGTCGTGGGAGGGGCCAGCCACATCCGTGTTCTTCCGGCCCCTCGATCTCACGGACACGGGTCTGTTTATATTTGATTTGAAACCGAGCGGTGCCCGGCGCGGACTGACTTAACGCGCCGGCGTCCGGATGGCATCTGTCCGGGCGCTCTGTTTATTCAGGAGAGTAAGTATTATGGCTGAAACATCCTCCCGCTCCGGAAAGGGGCTGGGAATAGCATCCGTGCTGCTCGGACTGGTGCTGCTTGCCACCGGTCTGTTTTTTGCAATTGGCGGCGGCAAACTGGTTGCACTTGGTGGCAGCGGGTACTTTTTAATTGCGGGTATCGTCACTGTACTCTCCGCAATTCAGTTCTTCCGTCGCAAATCCTCGGCAGTGGTTCTGTTCCTGCTGGTCTTTGTCGGCACCCTGATCTGGTCGCTGTTCGACGCGGGCCTGGAATTCTGGCCGCTGGTATCACGCCTGATGGTGCCTGCCGGACTGATGCTGCTTGCCTTCCTGATCTGGCCTTCACTGCGTAAACATGAAGGTAAGCACTCACTGGCAAAACCCTCTTATGCGTTCTCTGCGCTGCTGGCGGCAGGCATGGTTGTTACGCTGGTGCAGATGTTCCAGCCACATCCTACCGTTGCAGGCACGGGCGAAGAGCTGCCGCTGATCCCGGTAGATAAAGCGAAACAGCAGAAAGACTGGGATAACTACGGTAATACCCCGCAGGGCAGCCGCTTTGTGGCGCTGGATCAAATCACCCGCGACAACGTGAAAGATCTGCAGGTGGCCTGGACTTTCCGTACCGGTGATACCCCTGTCAGCCCGACCGGCAACGGCGCAGAAGATCAGCAGACACCGTTGCAGATTGGCAATACCCTTTATCTCTGCACACCGCACAACAACGTTATCGCCGTTGAAGCCAACAGCGGTAAGCAGATCTGGAAACGTGAAATCAATGCCAAAGCGGAAGTCTGGCCGCGCTGCCGTGGTCTGGCTTACTTTGACGCCACGAAACCGCTGCAGCAGCCAGATAAGCCGGGGTCTTCACCTGTGACTGCCGCAGTGTTGCCAGCCGGTGACAGCTGTCAGCGTCGTATTCTGATGAACACCATCGACGCGCGTCTGATTGCGATCAATGCTAACAACGGTGAGTTCTGTGAAAACTTTGGCGATCACGGCATCGTTGATCTCAAAGCGGGCATGGGCAAGGCACCGGATCCGCAATATCAGCTGACCTCAGCGCCAACCCTGGCTGGCACCACTGTGGTGGTCGGCGGTCGCGTAGCGGATAACGTGCAGACGGATATGCCGGGTGGCGTGTTGCGTGGCTTTGACGTTATCACCGGCCAGATGCGCTGGGCGTTTGACCCAGGCAATGTTGACCCGAATGCGATATTGATGCCGGGTAAAGATTATACCCGCAGTACGCCGAACTCATGGGCGCCAATGTCTTACGACCCGGCAATGAACACCGTGTTCATTCCAATGGGCAGTTCGTCGGTTGACCTCTGGGGTGCGAACCGCACTGAGCTGGATCACAAATATGGCGCATCGGTTCTGGCGCTGGATGCCACGACCGGTAAAGAGAAGTGGGTTTATCAGACCGTGCATAACGATCTGTGGGACTTTGACTTGCCGATGCAGCCAAGCCTGATCGACTTCCCGCAAAAAGATGGCACTACCACACCTGCGGTAGTGATTGGCGGCAAAACCGGCATGATCTTCGTACTTGACCGTATGACCGGCAAGCCGCTGACCAAAGTCGAAGAACTGCCGATGCCGCAGGGTCATATCCCGAACGAGCAGTACACCAAAACGCAGCCACACTCGACCGGGATGCCGCAGATTGGCAACCAGACGCTGAAAGAGTCTGACATGTGGGGTGCCACGCCGTTTGATCAGCTGGCCTGCCGCATTGGCTTCAAATCTATGCGCTATGATGGCCTGTTCACCGTGCCGGACACCGACAAGTCTCTGAGCTTCCCGGGTTCGCTGGGCGGTATGAACTGGGGCAGCATGTCGGTCGATCCGAACAACCACCTGTTGTTCGTCAATGATATGCGTCTGGGTCTGTGGGTTCAGATGATCCCGGCTGATACCAGCAATATTGCGCGCGGCAGCAACGGCGGCGAAGCGATCAACACCGGTATGGGTGCCGTTCCGCTGAAAGGCACGCCATATGCTGTGAATAAAAATCGCTTTATGTCACCGCTGGGTATCCCATGTCAGAAACCGCCATTTGGTACGCTGTCGGCGATTGACATGAAAACGCAGAAAATCGTCTGGCAGGTGCCGGTCGGCACGGTGCAGGATACCGGACCATTCGGTATCAAGATGCGCGTGAAAATGCCGGTTGGCATGCCAACGCTGGGCGGTACGCTGGCCACGCAGGGCGGCCTGGTGTTCATCGCGGGTACGCAGGATTACTATCTGCGCGCCTTTGATTCTTCAACCGGTAAAGAGGTGTGGAAAGCACGTCTGCCGGTGGGCAGTCAGGGTGGCCCGATGAGCTACGTCTCACCGAAAGATGGAAAGCAGTACATCCTGATCTCGGCAGGTGGCGCACGTCAGTCACCGGACCGTGGTGATTATGTGATTGCTTACGCGCTGCCAGACAGCAAGTAACAACGCTTAAGGAAAAGGGCCGACATTGTCGGCCCTTTTTTTTGCTTATTTACCGTCGCGCCACAGCGCCTGCAACTCAGGTGGCGCCACCTGTTCCGGAATCAACAGTACTATCGTCCCAACCTCGCGGTGGGTTGCATACTGAATCTGGATGCGAAAATAGCGCTGGTCGCCACTGCCCACCTGCGCGGCTTTCTCCTCCGGTTCGCCCAGCGGCATCGCCTGCTGCAGCGCATGGCAGACGCGCTCTCTTTCTGGCGGCGGCAGATCGCCCAGCATAAAGCGTCGTTCGGCGCGTAGCCCCGGAATAAAGGCCATGCCGCCTTCACGCGCGACGATGATGGTGGCGTCATCAGTGAGTTCGGGCAGGTCACTCATAGCACGCCAACCTCCTTCCACGCCTGTTCAATGGCACTGCCGACCGATTCGTTGAACCGTTTTTTACCATGCTGAACGGTGAAGCGGGCAAAGGTCTTAAAGTCAGCATCCTGTGGCAGTTCGTCGTCACACACCGTGTCGTACCAGGCATATCCCGCCTGTTCCCACGCATAACCACCCAGCGCTGTTGCTGCCAGATAAAAAGCCCGGTTAGGGATGCCGGAGTTGATATGAACCCCGCCATTATCTTCGCGTGTTTTCACGTAGTGATCCATGTGTGCCGGTTGCGGATCTTTGCCCAGCATCGGGTCATCATAGGCCGAGCCAGGTTCAGACATCGATCGCAGACCACGCCCATTGATGCCGCTTGCCAGCAGGCCTTCGCCGATAATCCAGTCCGCCTCATCGGCGCGCTGTTTTTTACTGAACTGTTTCACCAGCGAGCCAAACACATCTGACAGCGACTCGTTCAGTGCACCAGCCTGCTCGAAGTAGATCAAGCCGGCTTCATTTTCCGTCACGCCATGCGCCAGTTCGTGCGCCACAACGTCAATCGCAATGGTGAAGCGATTAAAGATTTCGCCGTCACCATCACCAAATACCATTTGCTGACCGTTCCAGAAGGCGTTCTGGTATTTGTCACCGTAGTGCACGGTACCGAGCAATTTCAGCCCCTGATTATCCAGCGAATTACGCTGATAAGCCTGCCAGAAGAAGTCATAGGTTACGCCAAGATAGTTCCAGGCTTCCTCAGCCGCCACGTCGTCATTGCCGGGCTGGCCCTCCTGACGAATCAGCTTACCTGGCAGGGTCTGCTGACTTTGCGCATCATAAATTTCACGATCCACGTGGCCGCCTGCCGCGGTTTTTGCCACCGGCTGCTTTTGCCAGTGTTCCGCCATCAGGTGCTGGACGTGTGTCAGGGTGCGACGCGCCTGCTCCTGCTGGTGGCCGGAACCGTGCGCGATGATTTTGCGAAGGATATAGGGAGGAATAACGCAATAAGCCATCTGAAACTCCTTGGCGACAGGGAATGTGCCAGAAAGTATAGACCCGTCAGGCTGGTTAGACCTCATTAGTGAAGCCAGCGTTAAGTGTAAAAGTGTGAGCTGACGGGCAGAGTCAGGTGGCGGTTTTGCGGCGGCGCTTTTCTGAGGCAACAACGTTGGCAAGCCATCTGAAACGCCCTGGCGACAGGGAATGTGCCAGAAAGTATAGACCCGTCAGGCTGGTTAGACCTCATTAGTAAGGCCAGCGTTAAGTGTAAAAGTGTGAGCTGACAGGCAGAGTCAGGAGGCAGTTTTGCGGCGGCGCTTTTTCTCAGGCAGTAACTGCGTCACCTGGCTTTCAACCCAGCCATCATCAAGACGGGTACGGAGCAGGTCGCCGCTCTGGAGCTGTGCGGTTTTCTTCACCACCTGTCCGGCAGTGTCGGTGGTCACGCTAAAACCGCGCGCCAGCGTCGCCAGCGGGCTGACGCCTTCCAGCTGCGCCACCAACTGACCAAAGTGCTGTTTGCTGGTGCTCAGCTGTTTTGTCATGCTCTGCTGCAGGCGGTAGTGCCAGCTTTGCAGCTGTTTTTGCGCATCGAACAGCCGCTGCTGAGGCTGCTGGGCATTGAGTCGATGCGACAGGCGATCCTGCTGACGCGAGGCCTGACGCAGGCGGGTTTCCATCGCTTCTCCCAGTCGCTGCTGCAGGCGGAACAGGGCGGTCTGCTGACGGGCCAGACGCAGCTGCGGATGCTGCTGTTGCAGACGATGTTCAAGGCGGGAGTAAAGCCGCTGCTGACGTGCCAGGTAGTAATCCATCGCCATCTCCAGCCGCTGTTGCTGTGACTGCAACTGACGCAGCAACTCCAGCTGGTTACGGCTGACAATTTCAGCCGCGGCGGAAGGGGTGGGTGCACGTAAATCGGCAACGAAGTCGGCAATGGTGACATCGGTTTCATGACCCACCGCGCTGACGATGGGAATGCGGCTGGCAAAAATGGCGCGCGCCACGCGTTCATCGTTAAAGCCCCACAAATCTTCCAGCGAACCGCCGCCGCGTCCGACAATTAAGACGTCGCACTCGTTGCGCAGGTTGGCGATTTCAATTGCGCGGACGATAGCCGCTGGCGCATCGACGCCCTGAACCACGGTCGGGTAGATGACCACGGGCAGGGAGGGATCACGGCGATGCAGCACGCGTAACACATCGTGCAGCGCCGCGCCGGTGGAAGAGGTGATTACCCCGACCTGACGCGCTGGTTCCGGCAGCGGTTGCTTATGCTGCGGATCAAA
Source organism: Pantoea sp. JV6 (assembly GCF_025910055.1). Lineage (NCBI taxonomy): Bacteria > Pseudomonadati > Pseudomonadota > Gammaproteobacteria > Enterobacterales > Erwiniaceae > Pantoea > Pantoea sp. JV6. Next base: position 117,238 of record NZ_JAPCIM010000001.1, read on the forward strand.
CAGTCCTTCGGTGGCCAGTTTTGCTTTCAGCAGTTCAAACTGCTGCTGCAGCAAGCCTTCACCCGCCGGATGCATACTTTCGGCAATCAGCTGATAGTCACCGCGTGGCTCATAGAGAGTGATGTTGGCGCGCACCAGCACCTGCTGACCATGCTGCGGACGGAAGGTGACGCGTCGGTTACTGTTGCGGAACATAGCACAGCGAACCTGAGCGCCATCATCTTTCAGCGTGAAGTACCAGTGACCGGATGCCGGTTGCGTGAAGTTGGAGATCTCGGCGCTGATCCAGACCAGGCCCATCTCTTTCTCCAGCAGCTGACGCACTGTCGTATTGAGACGGCTGACGGTAAAAATATTGGCGATGGGTGGCAGCGACATGTGACGAAGATCAAATTCCAAATCAGCAGGTTAATTCATCGATACTACAGGGCTGCCAGTGCGGATCAAGAGTTTTTCGTAAATAATGCTGGAGGCAATCGATTACGGCCTGTATAATGCCGCGGCAATATTTTATCTATTCTCAATCACCCGAGGTGGAGTATTGCCATGTTAAGAATCGCTAAAGAAGCACTCACTTTTGACGACGTTCTGCTCGTCCCTGCACACTCCACCGTCCTGCCGAATACGGCCGATCTCAGCACTCAGCTGACCAAAAATATCCGTTTAAATATTCCTATGCTTTCCGCTGCCATGGACACCGTGACCGAGTCGGGTCTGGCGATTGCGCTGGCACAGGAAGGCGGCCTTGGCTTCATCCATAAAAATATGTCAATCGAACGCCAGGCGGACGAAGTGCGCAAGGTGAAGAAACATGAAAGCGGCGTGGTGACTGAACCACAGACCGTCCTGCCAACCACCCCACTGGCTGACGTCAAAGCGCTGACCGAGCGCAACGGCTTTGCGGGCTATCCGGTGGTTAACCGCGACAACGAACTGGTGGGTATTATCACCGGTCGTGACGTGCGCTTTGTCACTGACCTTTCACAGCCTGTCTCTGCAGTCATGACCCCGAAAGATCGTCTGGTGACGGTGAAAGAGGGCGAAGCGCGCGATGTGGTGCTGCACAGGATGCATGAAAAGCGCGTTGAGAAAGCGCTGGTGGTAGATGACAGCTTCCATCTGCTGGGCATGATCACCGTTAAAGATTTCCAAAAAGCTGAACGTAAACCTAACGCCTGTAAAGATGAGCAGGGCCGTCTGCGTGTCGGTGCGGCAGTTGGCGCAGGTGCAGGTAACGAAGAGCGTATCGATGCGCTGGTTGCAGCGGGCGTTGACGTGCTGCTGATTGACTCTTCACACGGCCATTCTGAAGGCGTTCTGTCACGTATCCGTGAAACCCGTGCCAAATACCCGGACCTTGAAATCGTCGGCGGCAACGTAGCCACCGGTGCCGGCGCACTGGCGCTGGTTGCGGCAGGCGTCAGCGCCGTTAAAGTGGGTATTGGCCCGGGCTCTATCTGTACTACCCGTATCGTGACCGGCGTGGGCGTTCCGCAGATCACTGCCGTCTCTGACGCAGTCACCGCGCTGGAAGGCACCGGTATTCCGGTGATTGCCGATGGCGGTATCCGTTTCTCCGGTGACATCGCGAAAGCGATCGCCGCCGGTGCGTCCTGTGTCATGGTCGGTTCGATGCTGGCGGGGACCGAAGAGTCACCGGGCGAGATCGAACTCTATCAGGGCCGTTCGTTCAAATCCTATCGCGGTATGGGTTCACTGGGCGCGATGTCTAAAGGCTCTTCTGACCGCTACTTCCAGACCGATAACGCCGCTGACAAACTGGTGCCGGAAGGTATCGAAGGTCGCGTGGCCTATAAAGGCCGTCTGAAAGAGATCGTGCATCAGCAGATGGGCGGCCTGCGCTCGTGCATGGGCCTGACCGGTTGCCCGACCATTGATGACCTGCGCACTAAGGCGGAGTTTGTCCGCATCAGCGGCGCCGGCATCAATGAGAGCCACGTGCATGATGTGACCATCACCAAAGAGTCACCGAACTATCGCATGGGTTCATAATCCCGATTTCCCGCCCGGCTTCAGCCGGGCGCTTTTATTGATCAAGTCACCGTTCTGGAAAACCCTCAATGACGACGGAAAATATCCATAAGCATCGCATTCTGATTCTCGATTTCGGCTCACAATATACTCAGCTGGTTGCACGTCGCGTGCGCGAGCTGGGCGTTTACTGTGAACTCTGGGCATGGGATGTCACCGAAGAGCAGATTCGCCAGTTCAATCCAAGCGGCATCATCCTTTCCGGTGGCCCGGAAAGCACCACCGAACTGAACAGCCCGCGTGCGCCTGAATATGTCTTCAGCGCTGGCGTGCCGGTGCTGGGTGTCTGCTACGGTATGCAGACGATGGCGATGCAGCTGGGCGGCACCGTTGCTGGCTCAACCGAGCGTGAGTTTGGTTATGCGCAGGTTGAAGTGACGACGCCAAGCGCCCTGGTTCGCGATATTGAAGATGCGATCAGCGCCGCTGGCAAACCGCTGCTGGATGTCTGGATGAGCCATGGCGACAAAGTCACGGCGATCCCGGCTGACTTCGTGACCGTTGCCAGCACAGAAACCTGTCCGTTCGCCATCATGGCTAACGAAGAGAAGCGTTTCTACGGCGTGCAGTTCCACCCGGAAGTGACCCATACCCGCCAGGGCCTGCGGATGCTTGAGCGCTTCGTTATCGACATCTGTGAATGTGAAGCCCTGTGGACGCCAGCCAAAATCATTGAAGATGCGGTTGAACGCCTGCGTGTGCAGGTCGGCAACGACAAAGTGATCCTTGGCCTGTCAGGTGGTGTTGACTCCTCCGTGACGGCAATGCTGCTGCATCGCGCCATTGGCGACCGTCTGACCTGCGTGTTCGTAGATAACGGCCTGCTGCGCCTGAACGAAGCACAACAGGTTATGGATATGTTTGGCGACCACTTCGGCCTCAACATTATTCACGTTGAAGGCGAAGCGCGCTTCCTCGACGCGCTGGCAGGTGAGAATGAGCCGGAAGCGAAACGTAAAATTATCGGTCGCGTCTTTGTGGAAGTCTTCGACGAAGAAGCGCTGAAGCTGCAGGACGTTAAGTGGCTGGCACAGGGCACCATCTATCCGGATGTCATTGAGTCTGCGGCCTCTGCAACCGGTAAGGCGCACGTTATCAAATCGCATCACAACGTCGGCGGCCTGCCGAAAGAGATGAAGATGGGCCTGGTTGAGCCGCTGCGTGAGCTGTTCAAAGATGAAGTGCGTAAGATTGGTCTGGAGCTGGGCCTGCCTTACGACATGCTCTATCGCCATCCGTTCCCGGGTCCAGGTCTGGGCGTGCGCGTGCTGGGCGAAGTGAAGAAAGAGTATTGCGACCTGCTGCGCCGTGCCGATGCCATCTTCATTGAAGAGCTGCATAAAGCGGATCTCTATAACAAAGTCAGCCAGGCGTTCACCGTCTTCCTGCCGGTACGTTCAGTCGGCGTGATGGGCGATGGCCGTAAATATGACTGGGTTGTCTCGCTGCGTGCGGTGGAAACCATCGACTTTATGACCGCACACTGGGCGCACCTGCCATATGAGTTCCTTGGCCGTGTCTCTAACCGCATCATCAATGAAGTCGACGGCATCTCCCGCGTGGTGTATGACATCAGCGGTAAGCCACCAGCGACGATTGAGTGGGAATAACCTGGCCTCAGCCAGTTAATCCCTGATAAGTCTGCAGCCCGCTCCTCAGCGGGCTTTTTTTATTGCTCTGACCGTGCGCAGACTCGCTGTTTTAACCTTTCAGCACATCCAGGTCCGTCGCTGGTGTTTTTCTGTTCACTTTGCCGGGAATTACGCTATCCTCCATGCAGTAAAAGCCCGCAACTGACGTCAGTTGTGTCCCGCTTTTATCCGCCGCTTTCATCGATCGTCCGTATCCCAAAGCCGCCGCTTACTGAAACCGCCTGCTGAACAGGCGTTTCGCGATTCTTACGTCACCAGGAATGTTGTCATGCTCTCACTTAAAGTGTTCAGCCTGTTTTTTGTTGCCGTACTGCTGCTATCGCTGGGAGCCAGCATCGCGCAGGCGACGCGTCACAGCGATACCACAGAGCAGGGCGGCTGGTGGTCGGCCCGGCGCGATTCAGCCGGAATAGCGCCCGACCCGCGCGCTTTATATAGCCTGGCTATCGTACAGGTCTATGCTGCGCCGACCTATGGCTGGAAAGGGGCGGTGGCGGTGCATCCGTGGATCATCTTCAAGCGCGCAGGTGAAACGCGTTTCACTCGCTACGAAGTGATTAGCTGGGGCAGCGGCGATAAAGTCCGGCGCAACACCAACCTGCCTGATGGCTACTGGTATGGCGCAAAACCGCGGCTGCTGGTGGAACATCGCGGACCGGAAGCAGAAGCGATGATCCCGCAGATTGAAGCCGCCATTAAATCCTATCCGTGGCCGACAACCTATCGCGCCTGGCCTGGACCAAACAGCAACACCTTCCTGGCGCATATTGGCCGCGAAGTACCCGCTTTAAGGCTTGATCTGCCCGCTAACGCGCTGGGAAAAGATTACCGGCCACTGTGGCGTCCGGTCGGGCTGCCGCCATCCGGGCGCGGCCTGCAGGTGTCGATTCTGGGCGTGGCGGGCGTGACGCTGGGTGCAGAAGAGGGATTTGAAGTCAATCTGCTGGGTCTGAACATGGGAGTCGATTTCACACCGTTCCGGCTGCGTCTGCCGTTTATTGGCGGTCTGGGAAATGACAACCTTCAGCAGGATAAGCCCTGACAGTCTGGCCCCGTCAGGGGCCGTTTCACCTCAGCACACGCCAAAGTCACCCTCTTCGTGATAGAGATTGACGCTCTCTGCTTTTACTTCGATCTCTTTTTTCGCCGCATCATCAACGCGTGCACACCATAAGGTGTCGCCTTCTACGCGCAGCACCTGCATTTTCGGGCCGCCGGTTTTCGACTGAACAAAATCCTCTGCTTTAAACATATTGCCTCCGTTGATTATCGCTTCTGCTGCCAGATGACTTCTGGCGCTGATCGTTTTTTGTGTGACGTTTTCCAGTTTATACCCTGACTGTTTTACTGCGAGAAAAAGTCTGCGCATGCTGAGCCGCACTAAGATAATTTCATCAGGTTGTCAGTTGACAACTTATCAATTCGGCGTCAGGATAGGGAAAAACATGGCAAGGAAGCGGCATCCCAACAAAGAGATCGAAACGGCGTTACGTTACGCCGAATCCCATGGCTGGCTGGTCGTCACGGGAGGCCATCACGCCTGGGGCAAAATGTACTGTCCGAAAAATCTGTTGATGTGCCGATGTGGGGAGTTTTGTCTGACCTGTATCTGGAGCACACCAAAAAACGCACATCAGCATGCCCGCGCGCTGCGACGCGTGGTCGACAACTGTCACTATCTGAAGTCCTGATGCAGCACAAGGAGAAGCATATGGAATATTGTTTCACATTACGGTTCAGCCTGCCGGAAGGGCATGCGCCGGTGGATGAACTGCTGGAAACGCTGGCAGCGGCAGGCTGTGATGATGCGCTAATCGGCCTGGGCATGCCGGGCAGAATTGCACTGGAGTTCACCCGGGAGTCTGACTCTGCAACGGATGTATTGAAGCAGGCAGAAGAGGATGTGCTGCGTGCGATACCGGGGGCCACGCTGGTGGAAGCCGCACCCGATTTTGTGGGATTGACGGATGTGGCGGAGATCATCGGCATGACGCGTCAGAATATGCGTAAGCTGATGCTCAGCCACCGCCCGCCGTTTCCGCTGCCGGTGCATGACGGTAAAACCGCCATCTGGCACTTAGCGGATGTGCTGGAGTGGCTGAGTCAGCGTGGTAACTATACGCTGCCTGCGGCGACCCGAGAGCTGGCACAGGTAACGCGGCAGCGCAATCTTAACGGGTCGCTGCAACGTTACGGCCTGCAAGCCTGACGATTAGTGCGGCAGCAGGAAGATTGTCGCCAGCCCCAGGAAAATAAAGAAGCCGCCGGTGTCGGTAAGGGCGGTGATCAATACGCTGGAGCCGACGGCGGGATCGCGATTCATTTTAGTCATGACCAGCGGCACCAGCACGCCCATCAGCGCGGCCAGCAGCAGATTAAGCGCCATGGCCAGCATCATAACGCCGCCCAGCGCCATATTGTCATACATCATCCAGGTGATGCCGCCCATGATGCCGCCCCAGAACAGGCCGTTGATCAGCGCCACGCCAAGCTCGCGGACGATCAAAAACGAAAAGTTGCCCGGTTCAACCTGATGTAAGGCCAGCGCCCGCACAATCATGGTGATGGTCTGATTACCGGTATTGCCGCCGATACCCGCGACGATCGGCATCAGCGTGGCCAGCGCCACGATTTGCGAAATCGTCCCTTCAAACAGCCCGATAACCCGGGAGGCGACAAAGGCGGTGCAGAGGTTAATCGCCAGCCAGGCCCAGCGTTTACGTACCGATTTACGCACCGGCGCGAACACATCCTCTTCCTGGCTGATACCCCCCATTTTACGAATGTTGCTTTCGTTTTCGGCATTCACCAGGTCGATGATGTCTTCAATGGTCACGCGGCCAATCAGCTTGCCCTTGGCGTCGGTGACGGCGGCTGAAATGAGGTTATAACGTTCAAAGGCGCTGGCTGCGTCTTCGGCCTTATCATTGAGCTGGAAGGTGGTAGGGCGGGCGTTCATCACGTCGCTCACCAGGGTTTTGGGTTTGTTAAGCAGGATGTCCGTCAGCAGCAGTTCGCCCAGCAGCTGATTATCTTTATTGGTGATAAAGAGTTTATCGGTACCGCCCGGCATGCTTTTGCGCTTGCGCAGAAAGCGTTGCACCGTTGCAAGCGTGACATCTTCACGCACCGTCAGGATATTGAAATCCATTACCCGGCCTACGCGGTCACGGTCAAGCTGCACCATATCGAGCATGCGGGCGCGCAGGGCGGGCTCCACCGTTGCCAGCAGGCGTCCGGTCAGGTCACGTGGCAGATAACGCGCCAGCCAGACCTGATCGTCGATATCCAGCGGCTGGATAGCGCGCAGGATATCGCGGTCGCTCATCTCTTCGGTGAGGCTGGCCCAGACCGTTTCAGACGCTTCAACCAGCACATGGCCGCGCCGCTCGTTCGGCACCAGCCGCCACAGCGCCTGACGTTCTTCTTCGGGCAGGGCTTCGAGAATATCCGCGAGGTCAGCGGCATGCAGTTGCAGAATGTCCTGCTCCAGCGCGTCACGCTGGGCCGCATTTTCACGTTGCTGTTCAGGATTGAGATCGCCCGATTTCTCCAGCAGGGCATCAACCAGATCGTGCTCGCTGAGCAGCAGCGTCAGAATGCGATGACGTATTTCACTTAAACGTTGAGAGTGAGAGGCAGACACATTGGATCCCTTAAGTCTGAAAGCACCAGCACGAAGTGTAGCGTTTCGCCTGAAAAAGGGATGCAAAAAAGAGTCCAGTTAGCTGGATAACATTTACGTATCAGGTGCGTTTCAGGCGAAATGTCGTTATTGGTTATTCGCTATCGCGTATCGCCTGATGTTATGGCAACCGGTTCAGGAATAGCTTTCTGTTGCTGATGATGCTCGAAGGCAGCAGGCAGGATAAAAATCAGGCGACTAAAAAGAATGATAAAACTAATCAGCAACACAATGCGGGTCATGGTGCCGGTTTTTTGACGTCTTCGGGGAGAAATAGCGCTGTTCACGCGGGGTGGTTCCTGTAATGACCCCATCTGGGGCGACTGCAATATTTAGTCACAGTCGCCTGATGAAATCAATCGCTGTTGAAAAAAACAGCAGATAAAGATCAGTAACTCGCTTTTTGCGCCAGCAGCGTCGCGAACCGACAGGCGATGCGGTTGCCATTTTCATCTGTGCGATGCAGCTGACCGGGGTGCTCGTTGTACTTCACGATGTGCCAGTTGCGGTAGTAGTGGCTGAGCTCACCTGATTTAAACGCAAAGGAGAAATCAGCCGGGCAGGGCATATCGTCCGTGTTCATCGCCGCCACGATCAGGTTAAAACCGTCTCTGACCGTACAGGCCTGCATGTCGGCAATCAGCTGCGGAATAGTCTGCGGCTGCAGGAACATCATCACCACGGTCGACAGCACAAAGTTAAAGCCGCCATTAAAGCGCGTGTTGTTCAGGTCGCGCTGCTCGGTATGTATGCCGCTGAGATTTTCCTGCGCAATAATCTCCTGCAGGCGCGCCAGGCTTTGCGGATTATGATCCCACGCCGTGACGTCAAAACCGTGCTGATTCAGAAACAGCGTATTGCGTCCCACGCCACAGCCAAGGTCAAGCGCCTTGCCGACGTTGAGCTGGGGCAGCGCCGCAACCACTTCGGAGTGGGGCGGCGTTAAACCATAGGTTTCGGCAAAATAGTTTTCGCCTGAAAGGGGTGCGGTTGGTTGTGTCATATTCATCATTTCAGTTAAACGGGCGCCAGGCGCCCGTGTTGTCAGACTTCTTCTTCGAGGATCAGTTTCCATCCCGTGACGTCATTCCAGTAAACCTGCTCCCGTTCAAGATCGAGCTGAACCAGGTTGTTCTGCGTGAAATAGCCCGCCGGGAAGGTCAGCGTCCAGTGGCCGTCATCGCATTTCAGGGTTAACGCCTCCGGACGCGTGGTGGCCTGTCGCTGATTATTCAACAGGGTACCCAGGCGAAGCAGGAAGATCAGCGGCACAAACTGCTTTTTCTTGAACAGCGTCACGCGCGGCAGCTCATCAAGCTTTATCGCTTTACGATGGAATCTGACCAGCGCCGCCAGCAGCATCTGCTGATCCTGATTGAAGCCCGGCAGGTTGGTGTTTTGCAGAATATAGGCTGAATGGCGTTGCAGGCCGCTGTGATTGATGGTCAGGCCCACTTCGTGCAGCATCGCCGCCCATTTCAACAGCGCGGCCAGTTGTGGATTCGCCAGTTTCTGATTCTGCTCGCGCCACTGCAGATAAAGCTGCTCGGTGGTGTCGAGCACGCGTCGTGCCTGATCGCTGTCGATAGCGTAATGGTTCGCCAGACTCTGTGCCGTACGGCTGCGAATATCCTGATGGCGGAAACGGCCCTCCATCTCATAGAGCACGCCTTCACGGAGCGCACCGTCGGAGAGGCGCAATTCGCGAATGGCCAGCGCATCAAATACGCCGCACAGAATCGCCAGCCCGGGTACAAACACACCTTTACGCTCTTCCGACAGACCCGGCAGGCTGAGTGCAGCAAAGGATTTGTGTTTCATCACCTCGTCATAAAGCTTTTCGAGGCGCTCAGGCGTAATCAGCTTCTCTTTTTCATCCATCGCCAGCAGCACTTCGCAGGCGGCTTTGATGGTGCCGGACGCGCCCAGCGCATATTGCCAGCCATGCAGACGATATTGCCACGCCAGCGTTTCCAGCTTCTGTGCGGCCGCTAAACGGGCGCGACGGAAGTTTTCACGGCTGATTTCACCTTTCGGGAAATAGAGCTGGGCGAAACTGACGCAACCCATACGTCGGCTCTCAACCAGTTGCGGTTCAAAATCCTCACCAATGACCAGTTCGGTGGAGCCGCCGCCGATATCGATCACCAGCTTGCGGCCTTTCTCCGGCTGGGTGTGTTCAACGCCCATAAAGATCAGGCGAGCCTCTTCATGGCCCGAAATCACCTCGATCGGATAGGGGATCACCTCGGCCGCGCGTTGCAGGAAGGTTTCGGCGTTGACCGCCTCGCGCAGCGTGTGGGTACCGACAATCGTCACGTTGCTTGGACTGAACCCCTGCAGGCGCTCGGCGAACAGGGCCAGGCAGGCTAACCCCCGCTCCATCGCTTCCTCGCTGAGGTTGTGCCGGGCATCCAGCCCGTCAGCCAGATGGACGCGCTGCTTAAGGCGGCCCAGTACCTGCATCGCACCATCGACAACCCGCGCAATCACCATATGGAAACTGTTCGAGCCCAGGTCAATCGCCGCAAACTCCTGGGGTTTTGGCGTACTTTTATGAGAAATTGGCATAGGATTTATTCAGGTTGTTCCAGTTTCTTGATGTAATCATAAATGGCCAGCTGCGATCGCACTTTACGACGATTGCCGCGCTGGACGTAATGGTTACTCAACTCTTTATCGACGATGCGGGCTTTCACCGTATCACTCAACTGAATAGCAATAATGTCGAGTATGCGCTGCCGGATGTGGGGATCGAGAATCGCCACTGCCACTTCGATACGGTAATCAATGTTACGTGTCATCCAGTCAGCGGAGGAGAGGAACACCTTCTTATCGCCGCCATTCTCAAAAATATAGACGCGATCGTGTTCCAGATAACGGTCAACAATACTGATGACACGAATATTTTCACTGATCCCGGGCAAGTCAGGGATTAATGAGCACATTCCGCGCACCAGAAGATTGACCTTCACCCCTACGCTGGAGGCTGTATAAAGCCGATCAACCAGACCTTTGTCCACCAGATTGTTGATTTTCAGAGTAATGCCGCAGGGCTTATTCTGCTGCGCATTAGCAATTTCGGTGTCGATTAACTCATACAGCATCCGGCGCGAGTTCTGCGGCGAGACCATCAGATGATCGAACGTCACGGGCCGGTAGGGATTCTCAATAAAGTTGAACACCCGACGTACTTCATTGGTGATGCGCGCATCCGCGGTCAGCAACGAGTAGTCCGTATAGAGACGCGCGGTTTTCTCGTTAAAGTTGCCGGTACCGATATGCGCGTAGCGCACAATCTCTTCGCCTTCGCGGCGTGAAATCAGGAACAGCTTGGCGTGGATCTTCAGGCCTGGTGCGGAGAAAATGACATGCACGCCCGCTTCAGTCAGGCGTTTCGCCCAGTAAATATTAGCTTCTTCATCAAAGCGCGCCTGCAGCTCCACCACCACCGTGACTTTTTTACCGTTATAGGCGGCATGGATCATCGCATCCATAATGCGGGAGTGTTTAGCAACGCGGTAGATGTTGATTTTTATCGCCAGCACGCTGGGGTCGAACGACGCCTGACGCAGCAGCTCCAGCACATGCTCAAAGGTGTGGTACGGGTAGTAGAGCAGCACGTCGCGATTACGAATCGCATCAAAGCCGTTGCGGAAACCATCAAAGCCGATGTGGCGAATCTGCGGCAGCGGGCGGTTCACCAGGTTGTTTTTGCCGACGTTCGGGAAGCCGATAAAGTCTTTGAAGTTGTGGTAGCGGCCGCCTGGCAGGATGGAGTCCAGGTTTGAGATGGAAAGCTTGTGGCACAGCAGCGACACCATCGTGTCGGGCATATCGCGCTGGTAGACGAAACGCACCGGTTCCGCCGTCAGTCGCTGCTTCAGACTGGAGGACATCAGCTCCAGCAGGCTCGACTCCATCTCCGTGACCAGGTCGTACTCGGCGTCACGCGTCATTTTCATTGAATAGGCGTTGAGCGCGTCGTAGTCGTAGAAGCCTTTAAAAATGTCATCCAGGCAGTAGCGCAGGATGTTATCCAGCAGGATCATCGGTTTACGGCGGCGCGGTGGCTCAGCCGGTAAATTGATGAAACGCGGGACTTTGTCGGACGGAATTTCCAGCAGCGCATACTGAATATTGTCACCGCGGATAATTTCTACCGCCAGGTAGGTGTAGTCATCTTTAAGGAATTCGGTCAGATCCGTTTCATGGGTGATCAGAATCGGAGAGATATGCTGACGCAGTTCGTGCTTGAAGTAGTGGCGCAGCCACGCCTGCTGATTGGATGAGAGCTGACGTTCATTGATCAGGAAGATCTGGTTACGTGCCATCTCCAGCAGCAGATCGTTATATAACGCATCAAACTCCTGATCGGACTTCATTACCCGCTGCTGAATTTTCTTAAACAGATGGCGTGGCGTACTGGCGGAACCCTGCTCTTCACCAATCAGAATGCGGCGTTTGAGGTCGGCGAAACGCACTTTATAGAATTCGTCGAGATTATTGGAGTAGATACCCAGAAAGCGCATCCGCTCAATCAGTGGATTGCTTTTGTCTGCTGCTTCCTGCAAAACCCGTTCATTAAAGGATAACCAGCTTAATTCTTTTTCAATATAAAGCTTTACCTGACCCATTCTCACTCCATTTAGCGGTTGCAGGACTGAAGATCCAGTATCCACCAACATTATGGCGAGAGTATGGCAGCGTTGTCCAACGCCAGGAGTTGTCTTATCAATCGGCTACGGGCAACATAGCGGCTTATTTTGGCCTGCTAGCGGAACCGCATGAGCGCAAACCACATTCCTGTCCAATTCAGCGATCGTAAGCGTCGTGCCGTTGACCGTCTGACGCGGCGGCTGGTCACCTGCTGTGGCGTGGCGATCCTGCTATTGATGCTGCTGCTCTTCTGCTGGCTGATTGGCGTGGTATTACCGCTGTTTAATGCGCCGGGCCTGCAGATTGCGGCCAGCCAGCAACTCTGGGATCGTGCGCCAGCCTTAGCGATTGGCAATCAGGGGAAGGTCGGCTGGCGCATCAGCGAGCGCGGTGCGGCGCGTTTTATTCCGCTGGATGGTCAGCCTGCGGAACCGGCACTGGCGCTGACCCCGCCACCCGGGGAGATAGTGCGGAGTGCCGATGAGCAGACGCTACTGCTGAATATGCAGGGTGCGCTGACACTGATGCAGCCCACGGCCGACCAGCAGTGGCGTTTTCCGCTGGGCGATAAACCTTTTCATCTGCCTGATGGCGCAGTGACGAAGATGGCGCTGGCGACGCGCCATGCGGGTCAGTGGCGTATAGCCGCACTCACTGAGGCCGGACTCCGGGTGCTGACGCTCGGCACCGATCGCCAGGCCTCGGTTATCCCGCTGCCGCAACGCCAGCTGGATCTGCTGGCGCTCTCTCCGTCCGGCGATCTGCTCTACACCACCGAAGGCAATCTGCTGCGGGTCTGGCAACTTGATGATGACCGTGCACTATTGCGCGAAACGCACACCCTGCCGCAGCGGCCAAAAAGTCTGCATCTGCTGGTGGGCGGCACAAGCCTGCTGATCCAGGATGGCAGCGGCGTCACGCAGTGGTTTGCTATCGCCAGCGAACAGGGGCCGCGCCTGCAGCGCATTCGTACCTTTGCCAACAGCGACGGCGAGACCATTCTGGTGACGGAATCACAACGCCGCGTGTTTGCGACGCTCAGCAAACAGGGGCTGTTAAGGCTGTTCGCCAGCAAGCAGAATGGCCCGATACTGCAGCGTCAGCTGGAACCTGGCATTGTGCAGGCTCAGTTTTCGCCGCGTGGCGACAGCCTGCTGATTGAACGGGCGGGAAGCTGGCAGACTCTGCGGCTTGATAATCCGTGGCCGGACGTCACCTGGCGCAATTTCTGGCAAAAAATCTGGTATGAAAATTATCCCGGACCGGACTGGATCTGGCAATCGACCGCGGCGGGTGACAGTTATCAGGCCAAGTTCAGCCTGATGCCGATGGTGATGGGTACGCTGAAAGCGGCGAGTTTAGCGCTGCTGTTTGCCACACCGCTGGCGCTGGCGGCGGCGATGTACACCGCCTGGTTTATGGCGCCAGGCCTGCGACGCTGGGTTAAACCGGCAATCGAAATGATGGGCGCGCTGCCGAGCGTAGTGGTGGGGCTGATTGCCGGGATCTGGCTCGCGCCGCATATTGGTCAGGCGCTGGTAGGTGTGCTGCTGCTGCCGCTGACGCTGGCGGGCACGCTGCTGCTGTGCGGCGTATTCAGCGCGCGTTTACCGCCGCGCTGGCGTCAGCCGGGTCGTGAAGTGCTGATTCTGCTGCCGCTGTTACTGCTGGTCACGCTGCTGACGCTGTGGCTGCCCACGCTGTTGATACCGGATGCGGGCGACTGGCTGCCGCATTACGAACAGCGCAATCTGCTGGTGGCCGCGCTGGCGATGGGCTTTGCGCTGGTACCGCTGATCTTTACCCTCTCTGAGGATGCGCTGTTCAGCGTGCCAGCAGCATTAGGGCAGGGCTCGCTGGCACTGGGCGCGACGCCGTGGCAAACCCTGACCCGCGTTGTGCTGCCGGGTGCTTCAGCCGGTATTTTTGCCGCCCTGATGATTGGTCTGGGGCGTGCCGTAGGAGAAACCATGATTTTGCTGATGGCGACCGGCAACACGCCGCAAAGTGAAGGTGGCCTGTTCAGCGGCCTGCGCGCGCTGTCCGCCAATATCGCCATTGAGATGCCGGAAGCGGCGGCGGGGAGCGCTCATTATCGCGTGCTGTTTCTCAGTGCCCTGATGCTGCTGCTGTTTACGCTGGTGATCAACACGGTTGCCGAGCTGATCCGTCAGCGACTGCGCCAGCGCTACAGCCAGCACGAGGAGCAGGCATGAAAGCGATGCAACAGAACGATCGCTGGCGCTGGCTAACCGCCGGTGCCGTAGCCGTCTGCCTGCTGGCCTTTACGCTGCTGATTGGGTTACTGGCCTGGCAGGGGGTGCGCGCTTTCTGGCCGCAGCGCGTCGATCTCTACACGTTTAGCCAGCCTGAAGGGGGCGAGACGCGGCTGCTGGGTGAAACCCTGGAACATCAGCGGCGCTTTCCGGCCCCGGCAGATGAGCAGGGCAACAGCGGCGGACAGGTTAATCGCTATCTGATTAAAACCGGTAACCGTGACTGGGACGCACCCGATTTCCGGGTGGTTTACAGTCGCACGGCGGCGCAGGTCAGCCAGCCAGCGGACATCATGGTGCTGCAGCGCCGCAGCCACGGTCAGGCATACGGCTGGTTTGTCGGCCTGCGTGAGGATAATGAAGAGCTGACTGCGCAGGATCCCGATGCACTGCTGCATCAGCGGCTCGGACAGGTGCAGATGCTGGTGCGGCAGGCTAATCAGATTCGCCGGGTCGATATGGCGCGCCTCAACAGCCAGCGTGAGCAGCTTGATGAGCAGGCGGCCACAAACCGTGCTGCCGGGCGCTTTGATCTGCAGGCCGAGTCAGAATATCAGGCCAATCAGGCCGCTTTGCAGCGCCGGTTTAATCAGCTGAGCGAGACACTGGCTTCGCTGCAACAGCAGAGTCAGCGCGATCTGTTAATCCTGCGGGATGTGCATGGCACCGAACATGCGATCCCGCTGACCGAAATCGTTGACAGCTGGAAGCCGAACGCGATGACGCTGACCGGCAAAACGCTGCATTTTCTGCATCAGCTGTGGCGTTTCGTCAGTGATTCACCCGCTGAAGGCGAGAGTGAATCCGGGGCGTTCCCGGCGATCTTTGGCACCGTGCTGATGGTGCTGCTGATGTCGGTGGTCGTGATGCCGCTGGGTGTCATCGCCGCCATCTGGCTGCATGAATATGCCGGACGCAATGCGCTGACCAGACTGGTGCGCATCGCGGTGGTCAATCTGGCAGGCGTTCCTTCAATCGTCTATGGCGTATTTGGTCTGGGCTTCTTTGTCTGGCTGGTGGGCGGCACGATAGACCAGCTCTTCTTCGCCAGCGCGCTGCCCAATCCCACCTTCGGGACACCTGGTTTGCTGTGGGCGTCGCTGACTCTGGCGTTACTAACGCTGCCGGTGGTGATTGTGGCGACCGAAGAGGGACTATCCCGCATTCCCAACAGCCTGCGGCAGGGATCGCTGGCGCTGGGCGCGACTCAGGCGGAAACCCTGTGGAACGTGGTGCTGCCGATGGCGGTGCCTGCCATGCTGACCGGCCTGATTCTGGCGGTGGCGCGTGCCGCTGGTGAAACCGCGCCGCTGATGCTGGTTGGCGTGGTAAAAATGGTGCCGGAACTGCCCGTCGACGCGGTGTTTCCTTATCTGCATCTGGATCGCAAATTTATGCATCTGGGCTTCCAGATTTACGATCTGGCGTTTCAGAGTCCGAATATTGAAGCTGACCGGCCGCTGGTGTTCGCCACCGCGCTGCTGCTGGTGCTGATTATTCTGTCGCTTAATCTGCTGGCGATGGGCCTGCGTCACCGTCTGCGTGAACGCTATCGCCTTATGACTCAATAACAGGCTATGACTATGACGTCCGACACGGATATCGCGCTGACCGTTAACCAGCTGTCGCTGTGGTATGGCGAGCGCCAGGCGCTGCAGGCTATTTCGCTGCAGGTGCCGAAAAACAAGATTACCGCGCTGATTGGTCCCTCCGGCTGTGGCAAATCGACGCTGCTGCGCTGCTTTAATCGCATGAATGATGTGATTGATCATTGCCGGGTCGAGGGTGAGGTGTTGCTGGGATCGCAGCCGATCCTGCGACCTGAGCAGGATCTCTCGGCGCTGCGTCGTCGGGTCGGCATGGTGTTTCAGCGCCCCAATCCTTTTCCAAAATCGATCTATGAAAATGTGGTCTACGGGCTGCGTTTACAGGGTGTACGCGATCGGCGGGTGCTGAACGAAGCCTGTGAACGTGCGCTGCGCGCGGCGGCGCTGTGGAGTGAGGTCAAAGATCAGCTGTCACAGAATGCGCTGACGCTCTCGACCGGACAGCAGCAGCGGCTGGTGATTGCCCGCGCCATTGCGATTGAACCGGAAGTTCTGCTGCTGGATGAGCCGACCTCCGCGCTCGATCCCATCTCAACGCTGGTGATTGAAGAGCTGATGACTACGCTCAAGCAGCATTTCACGCTGGTGCTGGTGACGCACAACATGCAGCAGGCTTCTCGCGTGTCAGATTACACCGCGTTTATGCATCAGGGCGCGTTAGTGGAGTTTGATGAGACTGACCGTATCTTTACCGCGCCAAAACAGCGACGGACCGAAGATTATATTACGGGGCGCTACGGTTAAGTCAGTAACGGGAGCAGAGCAGGTTGTTATGTCAGACGGCTCAATGGTTCCCTGAGCCTTTACCCCGACCGCCAGCACTTCAGGGGAAGCCCCGGCTTCCCCTGTCGGGTCAGTCGTTAGCATAACCCTGCGGCGGCAGCGGTTCGCCATCCAGCCAGGCCTGGCCGTCACGCATCGCCAGACGACCCTCAACAAACCAGCCGATTACCATCGGATAGATGGCATGCTCCTGATGCTGCACCCGCTCCGTAATCTCCGCTTCGCTGTCGCCGGGAAATACCGGGACTTTGGCCTGCAGGATCACCGGACCTCCATCCAGCTCGTCAGTGACGAAATGTACGGAGGTGCCATGTTCGCTATCGCCATTTTCCAGAGCCTGACGATGCGTATGCAGACCCGGATATTTCGGCAACAGAGAAGGGTGGATATTCAGCAGGCGATCGTGAAAATGGGCCACGAACGCGCTGCTGAGAATGCGCATATATCCTGCCAGCACAATCAGGTCTGGCCTGTAGGCTTCGATTTCAGCGATGAGCTGGCGATCGAAGGCTTCGCGGTCAGTGAAGTCGCTGGCGGCAAGCGAGTGGGCGGGAATCCCCGCCTCCTGCGCCCGCGTCAGGCCATAAGCGGCGGCGCGGTTGCTGAACACGGCAGCCACGCTGCCGTGAATCCGCCCGCTTGCACAGGCGTCAAGGATGGACTGAAGGTTACTTCCGTTGCCGGAAATCAGTACAACCAGCTTTTTCATCCGTTGATGACCACACGCTCTTCGGCATCAGACGCTTTAATTACGCCGAGCTTCCAGGCTTTCTCGCCCGCAGCCTGCATCAGCGCAATCGCGTTGTCCGCGTCTGCCGGACTCAGGGCGATGATCATGCCGACGCCGCAGTTAAAGGTGCGGTACATCTCGAAACGGCTGACGTTGCCCGCCTGCTGTAACCAGCTGAAGACGGCCGGCCATTGCCAGCTCTTCTCGTCGATGACGGCCTGAGTGTTGTCGGGCAGCACGCGCGGAATATTCTCCCAGAAGCCGCCGCCGGTCAGGTGTGCGATAGCGTGCACATCGACCTGCTCAATCAGGCTCAGGATATTTTTCACGTAGATGCGGGTCGGTTCCAGCAGATGATCGGCCAGCGGTTTGCCTTCCAGCTGTTCAGCCAGCGGATCGGTGTTGCTGACTTCCAGAATCTTACGCACCAGCGAATAGCCGTTGGAGTGCGGGCCGCTGGAGCCGAGGGCGATAAGTACGTCGCCATCCTGCACCTTGCTGCCATCAATGATCTCTGACTTTTCCACCACGCCAACACAGAAACCGGCCACATCGTAATCTTCGCCGTGATACATGCCTGGCATCTCAGCGGTTTCACCGCCCACCAGCGCACAACCCGACTGCAGACAACCTTCGGCGATGCCGGTGATCACCGCAGAGGCGGTATCCACATCCAGTTTGCCGGTAGCGTAGTAGTCGAGGAAGAAGAGGGGCTCGGCGCCCTGTACCACCAGGTCGTTGACGCACATCGCCACCAGGTCAACACCAATGGCATCGTGACGTTTGAGATCCATCGCCAGACGCAGCTTGGTGCCAACGCCATCGGTGCCGGAGACCAGCACCGGTTCACGGTATTTTTGCGGCAGCGCGCAAAGCGCACCAAAACCGCCCAGTCCACCCATCACTTCCGGGCGACGCGTCTTTTTCACTACGCCTTTAATACGGTCAACCAGAGCGTTACCAGCATCAATATCAACACCGGCGTCTTTGTAACTGAGAGAGGTTTTGTCGGTCACTGCGAGGTCCCCACGCGAGTTGCGGTTGGTGGTTTAAAATAAAGCGCGGCAATTCTATCAGTGCAGGCAAACGTTTGCGAGTCCGGGATTGCGCATCGGGCGATTTTCATTAATCCTCTATTTGTCCCGGTAAAACCCGCGGCTTTGCGCAAGAGCAGGTGGCGCGGAGCGTAAAAGGCGGTATAATCCCGCGATTTTTTTTTAGCTCAACTCATTCCGGGAGAACACCAATGAAGATCGTGGAAGTCAGACACCCGCTGGTCAAACATAAACTGGGCTTGATGCGTGAGCATGATATCAGTACAAAGCGTTTTCGCGAGCTGGCGTCTGAAGTGGGCAGCCTGCTGACCTACGAAGCGACCGCCGATCTGGAAACAGAGCGCGTAACCATTGAGGGCTGGAATGGCCCGGTAGAGATCGATCAGATCAAAGGCAAAAAAATCACGGTGGTGCCGATTCTGCGTGCCGGTCTTGGCATGATGGAAGGGGTGCTGGAGCACGTTCCCAGCGCCCGTATCAGCGTGGTGGGTGTTTACCGTGATGAAGAGACACTGGAGCCGGTTCCCTATTTCCAGAAGCTGGTCTCTAACATCGAAGAGCGCCTGGCGCTGGTCGTCGATCCTATGCTGGCGACTGGCGGTTCCATGATCGCCACCATCGACCTGCTGAAGAAAGCGGGCTGCACCAGCATTAAAGTGCTGGTACTGGTTGCCGCACCAGAAGGGATTGCCGCGCTGGAGAAAGCGCATCCTGACGTTGAGCTTTACACCGCGTCAGTGGATCAGGGACTGAATGAGAAGGGTTACATCATTCCCGGGCTCGGCGATGCCGGGGACAAGATTTTCGGAACCAAATAAATCGCATAGCCGACCAGAGAGTCGGCTTTTTTTTGGCAAAAAAAAGATCCCCGAACGGGTTCGGTGTGGCTGCGAGGCTCACCGGCGTGCCTGCTGCTGTGCCAGAGGCGCGCGCCCTGGGGGATAAATAACACAAGGGGATAAATGATGACTCGTCGCGCCATTGGCGTCAGTGAACGACCGCCGTTACTGCAAACCATTCCACTCAGCCTGCAACACCTGTTCGCCATGTTTGGTGCCACGGTACTGGTACCGATTCTGTTCCACATCAACCCGGCGACGGTGCTGTTATTTAACGGCGTAGGCACGCTGATCTACCTCTTTATCTGTAAAGGCAAAATTCCCGCTTACCTCGGTTCCAGTTTTGCCTTTATCTCGCCGGTACTGCTATTGCTGCCGCTGGGTTATGAGGTCGCGCTGGGCGGATTTATCCTGTGCGGCGTGCTGTTCTGTCTGGTGGCGCTGATTGTCAAACGCGCGGGCACCGGCTGGCTCGATGTGATGTTTCCCCCGGCGGCGATGGGCGCGATTGTCGCCGTCATCGGTCTGGAGCTGGCAGGGGTAGCCGCTAATATGGCGGGTTTGCTGCCCGCGGAAGGCAGTGCGCCCGACAGTACAACCGTGCTGATTTCGCTGGTCACGCTGGCAGTGACGGTATTCGGTTCCGTGCTGTTTCGTGGTTTCCTGGCGATCATCCCGATTCTGGTCGGGGTGGTGGCGGGTTATCTGCTCTCTGCATTTATGGGCATCGTTGACTGGAGCGGCGTGGTCAAAGCACCCTGGTTTGCGCTGCCAACCTTCTATACCCCGCGCTTTGAGTGGGTGGCGATGCTGACGATCCTGCCTGCGGCGCTGGTGGTGATTGCCGAGCATATCGGTCATCTTGTAGTCACCGCCAACATCGTAAAGAAAGATCTGATTCGCGACCCTGGCCTGCATCGTTCGATGTTCGCCAACGGCTTATCAACGGTCATCTCCGGCTTCTTTGGTTCAACGCCTAACACCACCTACGGCGAAAACATCGGGGTGATGGCAATTACCCGCGTCTACAGTACCTGGGTGATTGGCGGCGCGGCGATTCTGGCGATCCTGCTCTCCTGTGTCGGCAAACTGGCGGCGGTGATCCAGGCGATCCCGGTACCGGTAATGGGCGGCGTGTCGCTGCTGCTGTATGGCGTGATCGGCGCATCCGGTATCCGGGTGTTGATCGAATCCAAAGTCGATTACAACAAAGCGCAAAATCTGATCCTGACCTCGGTGATCCTGATCATCGGCGTCAGCGGTGCGAAGGTGCATATCGGTGCTGCAGAGCTGAAAGGCATGGCGCTGGCGACAATCGTAGGGGTTGGATTAGCGCTGATCTTCCGTGTGATCTCACTGCTGCGCCCGGAAGAAGTGGTGCTGGAGGCTGAAGAATCGCGCGAGCCGTGATCGCAGCAAGCCTGACAGGATCGGGGCAGGGACGCCCCATTCATCTCTTTCTGAAAACTGTGTTAGACTTCCCCCGATTTTTTGCTTGTTCTCTTGCTGAGGTGCTTCTGAACACGCCGGCACAATTGTCATTGCCACTCTATTTACCTGACGATGAAACCTTCTCCAGCTTCTGGCCGGGGGAAAACCCGTCGCTGATTGCCGCGCTGAAAGGCGCTCTCAACCAACAACATGGCAGCTATCTCTACTTCTGGTCACGCGAAGGCGGAGGGCGGAGCCATTTGCTGCACGCCGCGTGCGCCGAGATGTCAGCGCGCAGCGAAGCGGTCGGTTACGTTCCGCTGGATAAACGCACCTGGTTTGTACCGGAAGTACTGGAAGGGATGGAGCAGCTGTCACTGGTCTGCATCGATAACATCGAGTGCATTGCAGGCGAGCCTGAATGGGAAATGGCGATCTTCGATCTCTATAACCGTATTCTGGAAACCGGTAATACGCGCCTGTTTATTACCGGCGATCGTCCACCACGCCAGCTTAATCTGCAACTGCCCGATCTCGCCTCGCGGCTGGACTGGGGGCAGATCTATCGCCTGCAGCCTCTCTCCGACGAAGACAAATTACAGGCGCTGCAATTGCGCGCCGGGTTACGCGGATTTGAGCTGCCGGAAGATGTGGGACGCTTCCTGCTGAAGCGACTGGATCGTGAGATGCGCACCCTGTTTGATACGCTGGATCGGCTTGATCGTGCCTCGATCAGCGCCCAGCGTAAACTCACCATTCCGTTTGTGAAAGAGACACTCGGCCTTTAAAACAGGTCGAGCACCGCTTCGGGCGGACGTCCGATCCGCGCCTTGTCGCCATTGATCACTATCGGCCTTTCAATCAGCACCGGATGTTCCACCAGCGCATCCAGCAGTGCACTTTCGCTTTTGTCGCTGAGTGCCAGTTCGCTATAGATCGCCTCTTTAGTCCGCATCAACTGCTGTGCGCTCTGCATTCCCAGTTTCTGTAACAGGATTTCCAGCGTCTCGCGATCGGGCGGCGCTTGCAGATAGAGCACCACGTCCGGCTCGATCCCGCGGGCGTTCAGCAGTGCCAGCGTCTCGCGGCTCTTGCTGCAGCGCGGGTTGTGGTAAATCGTCACCATCTCAGGCTCTCCTCTATTCGCAGCGTGAATGCTCAACCTTTCTGATATTGCTTAAAGCGCTGTTGTAACTGGCGCAGCTGATCGATACGGGCATCGTAGCGCGCCTGTTTCAGGCTGCCGAGCGGCACCTGTGCGCTGGCGCTGCCAAGCGCGGTGATCGCCTGATCGAGCTGGCCATTCAGCGCCAGACTCTCTGCCCGCGCCGATAACTCTTCATCATTCAATCCCTGCTGTGCAGACGCCTGGGCCAGCAAATCCCAGCCGTTGGGATCATCTTTATTAGCCCAGGTGTAGCGATTCAGAATGCGGCTGGCATTGGCATACTGTTTCGCTTCAACGTAGGCATTGGCCAGGTTGAGCTGCACCACCGGGCTGTTTTTTGCACTGGTGGCGGCGCTGAGCAGGGCGATCGCCTGTTGTGGCTGATTCAGGCCGATATCGATGTCTGACATAAGATCCAGGAACCAGACGTTATTCGGCTGTTTCGCCAGCAACGGCGTCATAATCCGCTTCGCATCGGCAAAACTTTTCGCCTGCAAAAACTGTATGGCTTTGCCATATTGTGACGCCAGCTGCTCACGAGAATTGCCGCTAGCATACTGGCTCAGCAGTTCGTCGGTGAGCTGATTACGCCCGGTTGAGTACATGCCCAGTGAACGCACTTTTGCCAGATAGAAATCTTCTGTAGATTGCACCACCACCGGCCGCATCTGGTTAGCGCGGTTGCGGGCATCCGCCAGACGGCTGTCGGGCAGGGGATGCGTCAGCAGAATTTCAGGAGGCTTCGAGGAGAAACGGCTCTGATCGGCCAGCTTCTGTAAAAAGTTCGGCATCGCCTGAGGATCAAACCCGGCGCGCTGCAGTACCTGAATTCCGATGCGGTCGGCTTCCTGCTCATTACCCTGGGTAAAACTGATAATTCCCTGCTGAGTTCCCGCCAGGGTGCCGGTCAGTGCTGCCATGCCTGCCTGCGGATTGGCCATCGCCAGCAGAATAGAGCCCAGCGCACCGACCCATGTCAGTGGCGCATTGCGCTTCTGATCTTCCATTGCGCGCGCCAGATGGCGCTGGGTAACGTGTGAGATCTCATGCGCCATTACTGACGCCAGCTGGCTTTCATTTTCGGTATAGCGGAACAGCGCTGAGTGCAGCACCACGTTGCCACCAAAAAAGGCAAAGGCGTTGAGCTCATCGTTCTGAATCAGAAAGAAGTGGAACGGGGTTTTCACTGAGTCGGCATGCGACACCAGTCGCTGACCCAGCTGATTAATATACTGATTAAGCAGCGGATCGTTGATCAGCGGCGCACTGGCACGCAGCTGGCGCACATAAAAGTCGCCCATCTGCAGTTCCTGATTAATCGACAGCGTCGAACCGGCCGTAGTGCCAATATCGGGAAGTGAATCACTGACATCGGCATAAGCAGGTGACAGAGTAGTGAAAATGAGCGTCGGAAGGAGCGCGGCGATCAGCGTTTTCTTTAACCGGTTCAACATGCCTTAATCCTGTAGAGAGGCCCTGAAAATGGACAGGTGCGCAGCGGGAATGTTCCATTTTTCGCAGATAACGACGGTTCGTGACTATCTTAACCAGAGCATCAAAAGAATGAAATGTCGTTTTCTGGCAAACGACCAACGTAATTTGTGCAAGATCGCCCATTTTGACGAAAAAAACTGAACATCCTGCCAACTTAAACCGCGGTTAAACGAACAAAACCCGGCGGAGTATCGCCGGGTTTGTGAGCGGTTAAGTAACGCCTTATTCATTTATTCCCAATGCGCTTCGGCAGAATAAAGCAGAATCTGCTGCCGCGCAGATTTAGGCTGTGATCGGATTTTTTTAAAGTTATGTAAATTCACTCAAAAAAACTGACTATGGCATGAGTTTTTCCAGGTCTACTCTGAAAAAATAGCCCTCTCTGAGCCGTGAATCTCCTCTTCGCCATTGATAAATTAAATCGTAGCTTCCGCCGTTATCCTGCTTATTCCAGCTACAACTGGCTGTTATTTATTGCTGTTAATGTCACAGAAATGGAAAAGAGCACAAAGAGTCAGGTCCATTCTGTTTAAGACCTTTTTTTCCTCATAATGAAACTTTTCGATTAATACGGAAGGTGAATAATTTCAGCGGTTATCAGCCGCGCGCTGACCTGAATTTACGCAGGCGAGAATTATGCCTGCGCTGTGATATAGATAGCCGACCTGATTCAGTCCTGAATCTGCCAGCCATTATTTGCCGGAGAGAAGTGTTATGCGTTCAGTTGTTTCATACGCGTTAATCGCCATTATTGGCGGAGTCGTTGGCGCGGCTGTCACACAGAGTGGCGAGATTTATGACAAAGTGACACGCCATTTTGCAACCGAGCCACAGGAAGCCCCGGGATTCTGGAGCACACCAGCGATTGAAGGTTACGGCAAAATTCATTATGAGCCCGACGCCGCGTTTAAACCGGTGGCGGGCCTGAGCAATAAAATTGTTTTCCAGATTACCCGAAGCGATGGCGCGATGACCGCGCCCAATCTGGGACTGGAGCGTGTGGCGCGCGTGGTGAATTTATATATCGCCTCCGGCATTCCGGCCGATCAGCTGAAGTTTGTCGTTTCGGTCACCGGCGATGCGACGCCCGCCATGCTGGATAACGCCCATTTTAAAAAGTTTTATGGCATCGAAAATCCAAACCTGAAGCTGATTAATGAGCTGAATCAGGCGGGAGTGAAAGTCTCGGTCTGCGATCAGTCCGTGGCATTCCATCACTATCCCAATAACTGGATTGATAAATCTGTGGTCCATGCGCTTTCCAGTCCGACCACCGTATCAACCCTGCAAAACCAGGGATACGCGTGGCTGGCAATGTAATTGATGTTTTAAACGATCGGGAGAAGAGTTAATGCGTCCAGCAGCTTTAGTGGTGATGGCAGCCGTAGCGGGATTTATTGGAGGCAATGTTTTACAGTTGCCGGAATTATTCGATAAGGTCAGCGGAAAAATGGCGGATAATAAATCCGAACCTGCTGATTTCTGGAGTACGCCAGCGATTGAAGGCTACGGAAAAATACATTATGTCGATACGCCTGCATTTAAACCCGGCACGACAGCGGGCCTGAGTAATAAAATAGTATTCCAGATCAACCGCAGTGAAGGGGATATTCGTAAGCCGAATCTCGGTCTGGAGCGCGTAGCGCGCGTCACCAACCTCTATTATGCGGCAGGTGTGCCACTCGACCAGCTGAAATTTGTGGTGTCAATTAACGGCGACGCGGTTTCATCAGCGCTGAATAATGACCAGTTCAGCAAAGCCTACGACGTCGATAACCCGAACCTGAAGCTGATCAGCGAGCTGAAAAAAGCGGGCGTTCAGGTCACTATCTGCGATCAGTCAGTGGCGTTTCATCAGCTTGAGCGCAACTGGATCGACCCGATGGTCACTCACACTATCTCCAGCGGCACCACCGTTGCGACCCTGGAAAACAGCGGTTACGCCTTCCTGATGCTTTAATTCCCCCACAGCGGCGTCACTGCCGCTGTCACCTGCCCGTCAAATTCCTGTGATGCCCCTGTCATAGAACGCCGCTAGTGTTGTCGCAATGAGATCGATCTCATCGACAATAAACGAGGCAGTCATGACCGATTTAATCAGCGTAGCCAGACTGGCAGGGGTCTCCCGCGCAACCGCTGCGCGCGCCTTTTCTGACCCTCATCTGCTAAAACCGGGCACGCTGCAAAAGGTGCTTGCCGCCTCGGAACAGATCGGTTTCCGCCCGAATCATATTGCCCGTCAGCTCCGCACCCAGCACTCCACCACGCTTGGCGTCCTGTTGCCTTCACTGCTCAATCCGGTTTTTGCCATGCAATTACAGGCGATGGAGCAGCAGGCTCGTCTGGCGGGATATGGGCTGCTGGTAGCAACCAGTGATTATCAGGCTGAGCGGGAAGCGGCCATTGTCGAACATATGCTGCACCAGCGTGTCGCCGGTCTGGTACTGACGGTGGCAGATGCCGACAGCAGTGCGCTGCTGCCGACACTGGCGGCGGCGAAGATGCCCTTCGTGCTGACCCACAACGTACCGCAACAGCACGAATGGCCCGCGCTGTGCGTAGATAACCGCAAAGCCATTGCCGAAGCGACCGCCCATCTGGTGTCACTGGGCCACCGCCACATCGTGATGGCTGCGGGCCCTATGCAGCAATCTGACCGCGCCCGTCTGCGCTACCTTGGCTACTGCGATGCCATGCAGCAGGCCGGTCTGACGCCGCAGGCGATGATTGAGATGCCCAGCCATATCCAGTCCGATTTCCATCCGTTGCTGCCGCTGATTAATTCACCTTCGCCGCTGACGGCGGTGATTTGCAGTAACGATCTGCTGGCTATCAGCCTGCTGGGCGCCGCTGCGCGTGCCGGCGTCAGCGTTCCGAATCAGCTCTCCGTGGTCGGCTTCGATGGCATTGAGCTGGGCGAACAGCTTTCACCTTCACTGGCCAGCGTGGTGCAGCCGATTGCGCTAATGGGCGCGCGCGCTATTGACCTGCTTCTGAATCCCGTCGGCGGTAAAACCCATCTGCTGGCACATCATTTACGTTTCGGGGAGAGTGTCGCCCCGGCATTTCATGGCTCTTTTTCAGGGGAACATCATGTCACTCACCGTTAACTTCAAACCTATCGCCAGCGCTGCGCTGCTGGCCGGATGCACGCTTGCCTCATCGTGGGCGCAGGCGGCTGAAAATGCTATCTGCTACAACTGCCCGCCAGAGTGGGCCGACTGGGCGACACAGCTCCAGGCGATCGAAAAAACGACGGGCATTCATGTGCCGCAGGACAATAAAAATTCGGGTCAGGCGCTGGCGCAGCTGGTCGCCGAGAAAAGCAATCCGGTCGCCGACGTGGTCTATTACGGCGTCAGCTTCGGCATTCAGGCAGTCAGTGCAGACGTGGTCAGCGCTTACAAACCGGCAAACTGGGATCAGATCCCGGCAGGCATGAAAGATCCTGCTGGCAAGTGGGTAGCGCTGCACTCCGGTACCATGGGTTTTATGGTCAATGTTGATGCGCTGGGTGGCGCGCCGGTGCCGCGTTCCTGGGATGATCTGCTGAAGCCGGAATATAAAGGCATGGTAGGTTATCTTGATCCGGCCAGCGCCTTTGTGGGCTACGTTGCAGCCGTCGCGGTGAACCAGGCGAAAGGCGGCAGTCTTCATGACTTCACCCCGGCCATCAACTGGTTCAAAGCACTGCAACGCAACCAGCCGATTGTGCCTAAGCAGACCGCCTATGCCCGGCTGATTTCAGGCGAAATCCCGATTCTGATCGACTACGACTTCAACGCCTATCGCGCCCGCTACAAAGATCACGCCAATGTGGAATTTGTGATCCCCAGCGAGGGGACGGTCACGGTGCCTTACGTCATCAGCCTGGTGAAAAATGCGCCGCATCCGGCCAACGGTAAGAAAGTGATCGATTTCGTGCTGTCAGATGCCGGTCAGGCGATCTGGGCTAATGCCTGGCTGCGTCCGGTCCGGGCGGGGGCGATGTCACCCGAAGCGAAGAAATATTTTCTGCCTGACAGCGACTATGCGCGCGCTCACACGGTGGATTATCAGCAGATGGCCGACGCGCAGAAGAGCTTCTCCGCCCGTTATCTGAACGAGATCCGCTGATGTCACTCTCAGAGATCAATCCGTTTGCTGCTGGCGACTCAGTTCGCCACCGCCTTCGGCCGCTGGGGGCAAACTGGCCGTGGATGCTGCTGCCTGCGCTGCTGTTCTTTGCTGCCTTCTGGCTGTTGCCGTTTGCTCGTCTGTTGCAGATCGGTATGACGGAGGATCGCACGACTCACCACAGCGGCTACTGGACGGTAATCAGCCAGCCGCAATATCTGCAAAGCCTGCTGAATACCGTGCTGCTCTCGGCAGCGGTCACACTGGTGACGCTGCTGATTGCTGCGGTGGTGGGCTGCTTTCTGGCACGGCAGCGCTTTACCGGGCGAGGCACGCTGCTGGCGCTGCTGACCTTTCCGCTGGCCTTTCCGGGCGTGGTGGTGGGATTTCTGATGGTCATGCTGGCGGGGCGTCAGGGTGTTCTGGCGCAACTCAGTCTCAGCCTGTTTCATGAGCGCTGGGTCCTTGCTTATTCGCTCAGCGGCTTATTTATTGGCTATCTCTATTTTTCGCTGCCGCGCGCCATCGTGACGCTGGTGGCGGCCAGTGAAAAGCTGGACCGTTCACTGGAAGAGGCCGCCCGATCGCTGGGTGCCAGCCAGTGGCGCATCATCATTGACGTCATCATTCCTGGGCTGAAACCGGCGCTGCTCTCCTGCGGCGCGCTCTGCTTCGCCACCAGCATGGGCGCCTTTGGCACCGCATTTACCCTTGGCACAGAGCTCGCGGTGCTGCCGCTGACCATTTATGGTGAGTTCACTAATTACGCCAACTTTGCCACCGCAGCGGCGCTTTCGGTGGTGATGGGGGCGGTGGCCTGGCTGGCGCTGATGCTGGCGAACGGACTGGCTGCCCGCCGTAAGGAGAAGGCATGAAACGCCGGGGGCTGTTCTGGCTGCAGGTGGTGATCACCAGCCTCACCGCGCTGTTTATGATTGTGCCGGTTGTGCTCTCGATGCTGGCGGGCGTCACGCAGAACTATTTCACTGGCCTGCACAGCGGCCTGACGCTGAAGTGGGTGGAACAGGTGTGGCAGATGTATGCCGACACCTTCTGGCTGTCGCTGCTGATCGCTCTGAGTTGTCTGGCGGTGACGGTTATCGCTGGCGTGCCGGCCGCCTGGGGCTTACTGAAATCACCGTCACGCTGGGCCAGCCGCATTGAGGAGTGCCTGATGCTGCCAGTCGCATTGCCGGGCCTCGCCACCGCTCTGGGCATCATTCTGCTTTATGGTCAGTTCAGCGCGTTGCGCGACAGCTGGCTCTTCATCCTTATCGGCCATGTGCTCTTTACCTTGCCCTTTATGATCCGACCGGTGCTGTCGGTGATGCAGGCGATTGATCTGCCGCGCCTTGAAGAAGCCGCCGCCAGCCTGGGGGCGGGCTTCTGGCGCCGCTTCTTTACCGTGGTCGTCCCGAACTGCCGCAACGGCATTCTGGCGGGCGCATTTATGGTGATCACCCTGTCGGTGGGGGAGTTCAACATTACCTGGATGCTGCACACGCCACTGACCAAAACCCTGCCGGTCGGTCTGGCCGACAGCTACACCTCGATGCGGCTGGAAGTCGGGTCCGCCTATACCCTGATCTTTATTATGATGATTTTACCGCTGCTGCTGTTGCTCAACGCCTGTAATCACTGGCTGGAACGGCAATCTTCGCGGCAGCAGAGAGAGGAAACCGTATGAATGAGGCCGTCAACGTGACGCTGAGCCACTGCTCGCGTCGCTTTAATCAGCAGGTCGCGCTGCATCCGCTCGACCTGCGGGTTCACGCCGGTGAAACACTGGTATTGCTGGGGCCGTCAGGCTGTGGCAAAACCACGCTGCTGCGTATTATCAGCGGTCTGGATAGCAGCGATCCCCCGGGAGAGATCTGGTTTGACAAGCGTAACGTCACCGCGCTGCCGATTGAGAAACGCAATGTTGGCATGGTGTTTCAGAACTACGCGCTGTTCCCGACGCTCAACGTGGCGCAGAACGTCGCCTATGGTCTGAAGGTGCAGGGCGTGCCACGTGCCGAGCGTGATGCGCGGGTCGCGGAGATGCTGGCACTGGTTGACCTGACACATCTGTCCCACCGGGCGATTGATAAATTGTCCGGCGGGCAGAAGCAGCGGGTGGCGCTGGCACGTGCGCTGGCCGCCCGGCCTAAAGTCCTGTTGTTCGATGAGCCGCTGGCGGCGCTTGACGCCAGGCTGCGCGATCGACTGCGGCTGGAGATCGGCGCGCTGCTCAAGCGGCTGGCGATCACTGCGGTTTACGTCACCCACGATCAGCAGGAAGCGATGGCGCTGGGCGATCGCATCGCGGTGATGGAGCAGGGCCGTCTGGTGCAGCTCGATACTCCGCAGGGAATTTATCAGCGCCCTGCCTCCCGCTTTGTGGCGGATTTTGTGGGCGCCATAAACTGCATTGCGCACGATCCCGACGGTCATCCCCTGCGTTTTTGCCGCCCGGAAGATGTGTTGCTGGCCGACGACACCCGCTATGCCCAGCGCGGTGTGGTGGTGGGCAGTACGTTTCTTGGCGCCTCGCAGCGCTTACTGATCGATATCGGGCTGGATAACCCCATTCAGGTCGAGCGTCATGCCCGCGAAATCTGGCAGGCGGGACAGCGCATCAGCTGGTCGCTGACCCGCCAGGCCGCGCTGGAATTTAGTTGCTAAGGAGTCTGTTGTGTCTGTTCAACCCACGGTCATCGCTCAAATCAGCGATCTGCATATCAAGGCCTTTGGTCGTCTCTCTTATAAACAGGTCGATACCCATGCCGCTTTACTGCAGGTTATCGATACCCTTAACGCGCTGCAGCCGCGCCCCGATGTGGTGGTGATTACCGGCGACCTGGTCGATTTTGGCAGGCCGGAAGAGTATCAGACGCTGCGCGAAGCCCTGCAGCGCCTCCAGTTGCCCTTTTATCTGATGGCGGGCAATCACGACGATCGCGAGGCACTGCGTGCTGCCTTCCCGGATCACACCTACCTGCAGGCGGGACCAACCCTGAACTGGCAGCTTAGTGTGGGCGGCGTCAGGCTGCTGGCCCTGGACTCCAGCGTACCGCAACAGCCGTGGGGGGAGGTGGATGAGCAGCAGTTGCAATGGCTGGATCAGGCACTGCGTGAGGCCGCGGATCAGCCCACGCTGGTGATGCTGCATCATCCCCCTTTTGCCTGTGGCATTGCGCATATGGATCGGCAACGGTTACGCCATCCTGAGGCACTTGAGGCGATCATTGCCCGCCATCCGCAGGTTGAGCGGGTGCTTTGTGGTCATCTGCATCGCAGCCTGCAGACCCGCTTTGCCGGAACCCTGGCCTGTGTTGCACCCGGCGTGTCGCATCAGGTGGCTCTGGATCTGCACCCGGAGGGGCCCGCTCACTTTATTCTGGAGCCGCCCGGCTTTTTGCTCCATTGCTGGCAGCCAATGCAGGGAATGGTCACGCATCAGTGCGCGATTGGCCACTTTTCGGGACCCTGGCCATTTTACGATAGTCAGGGGTTAATCGATTAGTGCCAGCTAAATCTGTATTAAGCGGGGTGATATTTGTCTTAATGCTGCTCAAAAATGCCGACACAGTGTAGACTTAAGCCCGGCTATCAGGGCTTCTGGCACACATTAAAAAAATAATCAGGCATTCACGACATGATACTCTTCTCCGGGGCGGCGACGCCATGTTAAAGCTCTTTCGGCCCAAGGCCGACTTGCGCAATCTGATCGCCCTGCTGGTGATTGTCAGCATTGTTATCACGCTCGCGAATACGCTCTACGCTACGTGGCGGGTGCAGCGCCAGGTGCTGATTGACACCACGCTTGAGGCTAACCGGGCCTATGCCGCCAAGCTGGCTTCAACCAGTGAAATCTTTTTTCAGCTGGCGCAGTCACAGTTGCACTACAGCGCCAATCAGCTAAGCCGTGACTTTAATAATGAAGGACTGCTGAATAGCGAAGTCAATCGTCTGCGTGAGCAGACTACCAGTTTCAACTCGGTTGCTGTGGTGGATGAGCAGGGCGCGATCAAAGCGATCTCGCCCGAATCCCTGACGCTGAAAGGGATGCGTGTCACCAGCGACGCCTCCCGCGAAGCGCTGACGTTGCGGCAGCCGATCATCAGTAAACCGACCCTTTCTGCAGCCAATAATCTGCTGGTGTTTGTCTCCTGGCCAATCTGGAGTCCCGATGGCGACTATCTGGGCTACATCGGCGGCACGATCTATCTGAAGAAAAAAAGCATTCTGAATGCGCTACTGGGTGAACAATTCTACCGTGATGGCACCACGGTCTATGTGCTCGACAGTAATAATGAGGTGTTGTATCACCAGAATCGTCAGCTGATTGGTAAAGTTCTGCCCGCCATCGTCAGTCCGCGTGACGAGCAGACCAATGGCTCGCTGATGCTTGCGGGTGCAGGTGAGTCCACGCAGCTGGCGGGCTATGCCGTCGTGCCGACCACCGGCTGGACGGTGGTGGCGCTGAAGCCGATTAACGTCACGCTGAACCCGCTTTCAGGCCTGTTAATGAAAGTCCTGAAAAACTCGGTGCCGTTCGCGCTGCTGACCCTGCTGGTTGCGTTAGGGCTGGCACGGCTGATTGCCCGACCACTGTTCCAGCTGGCCCGCAAAGCCAGCCGGATGGATGCGCAGGGCGTATCAAAAGAGATTGGCGGCATCAGTGCCTGGTATTTTGAGGCGGCGCAGGTCAAGCGCGCGCTGCTCACCGGCATCGGACTGGTGCAGGACAAAATCGGTCGTCTGAGTTCGGAAGCCCAGACCGACCCCCTGACTCAGTTGCTGAATCGCCGTGGTCTTAATGCGGTACTGGAGTACTACCGCACGCTACGCCAGCCTTTCTCGGTGCTGGCGCTGGATATCGATCACTTTAAAAACGTCAACGATAGCTGGGGCCACGATGTGGGTGACCGGGTGATTCAGCAGGTCGCTAGCACGCTGCGTGCCAGCGCCCGTCAGTCTGATGTGGTGTGCCGCAACGGCGGAGAGGAGTTTCTGATGCTGCTGCCGGGAACGGCGCTGGATGAGGCGCAGATTATCGCCGAGCGCGTGCGACTGGGTATTGCAGAAGCCTGGCTCACCGACGTGGGACGCATTACCTTGTCTATCGGCGTCGCGGCCTGGAATGGTTCGCAGGATGTCGGGCTGGAAGGCAGTTTAAAACAGGCGGATGCGGCACTCTATGAGGCGAAAAATGCCGGGCGCAACTGCGTTATCGTGGCCGCCGCGTAATCGCGTTAACTCACAGTGTTTCGCAACGGCAGGATAAAAATGGGTGGGGAAGGGGAAGTTAAGCAGGGCGCGGCGTTAAGGCTACCGCGCCCCTCAACATCAGGCTGACTTGACGTAATCCAGCACCATGTCGTGGTGATTCGAGGTCTTGAAGTTATCAAACACTTTTTCGATCCTGCCCTCAGCATCTATCAGGAAGCTGATGCGATGAATGCCGTCATAGGTTTTCCCCATAAACGTTTTTTCACCCCAGACGCCAAACGCCTGGCAGACTTCATGGTTTTCATCGGAGAGCAGGGTAAAGTTCAGCAGCTCTTTTTCGACAAACTTTGACAGTTTTTCCGGTTTGTCGGTGCTGATGCCCAGCACTTCCACGCCCGCTTTTTTCAACTCATCCATGTTGTCACGCAGACCGCACGCCTGCACGGTGCAGCCTGGTGTCATCGCTTTCGGGTAAAAGTACACCAGAACGCGCTGTCCCTGGAAGTCGGTCAGATTCACGTGTTCGCCGTCCTGATCGGGCAGGCTAAATGCGGGTGCAGTATCTCCGGCTTTCAGTGGATTCATTACATCTCTCCATTTTCTTATTCAGGCTGTGGGTAATACACCATCCGGTCAGAAACGGCCAGAGGGAAAATTACCATCAGGGGGTATTTCACCACATAGCCGGTCACCTTTCAGTGGCAGTAATGTGGAGAAATAACTCCGGTTAATTGACCAAAGCTTAGCGTACCGCGCTGACAGATTCGCTGCTGTCGGCATCTGATACACTGTAAAGGCGCAGCGTTCCCTGAGCATTCAGCTCCTGACACAGGGTATTAAACGCCTGCTCAAACGGGGTGCCACTGGTTCGCGTCGGACTGTGAGCGGTCATTTGAATATAGAGCGTAGGGGGCAAATTGTGTTGCGCTGGCGTAATGCGCGACACCAGTTCGGCCACATTCATCTGATGCTTATCGATAAGATCGGTAAAGCGTTCAATAATATGCGGCGAATCAGCCACCTCAACCTGAATGAACGCGGTGTCGGGCATCGGCGGACGGAGCCGGGCATTGGTGCGCTTCATGACGATCAGCAGTTCCAGCTCTGCCCCTTTCAGTGGCAGGGTCGATTCAATCAGTGTGATCGCGTTCCAGCTGCCCGACAGCAGCATGATAAAGGTGAACTCATCCCCAAGCATGGCAAGACGGCTATCTTCAATATTGCAACCGCAGCTGCTGACGTGTCGGGTAATGGTGTTGACGATACCCGGACGGTCAACACCGAGCGCGGTGATCACCAGATGATGGGGCTGAGATTGCGGCAAAATGGCTTTTCCTCTGCTTTCGCTAATAACCATAAGGTAAACATAAAAAAAACTGCTGACAAGCGCGGGAATGGCGTGGCTGGCTTGCTTTTCCCTAAGTGTAAAACGTACCATGAAGCACTTGTTTGTCGAGGGGATCGCCAATGTTTACGGGAAGTATTGTTGCACTCGTTACGCCAATGGATGACAGCGGTAATGTCTGCCGGTCGAGTCTGAAAAAACTGATTGATTATCACGTCGCCAGCGGCACCGCGGCGATCGTTTCCGTCGGCACCACAGGCGAATCTGCTACCCTGAGCCATGAAGAACATGGTGATGTGGTGATGCTGACCCTGGAACTGGCCGATGGCCGTATTCCGGTGATTGCCGGAACCGGGGCAAACGCCACCGCTGAAGGCATCTCTCTGACTAAGCGTTTTGAAAATTCCGGCGTTGTGGGTTGCCTGACCGTGACTCCGTATTACAACCGTCCGACGCAGGAAGGGCTGTTCCAGCACTTTAAAGCGATTGCGAATAGCACCAGCCTGCCACAGATGCTGTATAACGTTCCTTCGCGTACCGGTTGTGACATGCTGCCGGAAACCGTTGCCCGCCTGGCCGAAATCAAAAATATTATCGGAATCAAAGAGGCAACCGGGAACTTATCGCGGGTTAGTCAGATCCAAGAGCTGGTTAATGAAGATTTCATTCTGGTGAGTGGCGATGACGCGACTGCGCTGGACTTTATGCAACTGGGCGGCAAAGGCGTCATTTCGGTGACGGCCAACGTGGCTGCGCGCGAAATGGTCGAACTGTGTCAACTCGCACAGCAGGGCAATTTCGTCGAGGCACGCCGCCTGAATCAGCGTCTGATGCATCTGCACCAGACGCTTTTCTGTGAACCCAATCCTATCCCGGTGAAATGGGCTGCGAAACAGCTAGGATTAATCGCTAACGACACGCTGCGTCTGCCAATGACGCCACTGACTGCAGCCGGCCAGCCGAAAGTGGAGCAGGCGCTGGTGAAAGCGGGTTTGCGATAATTTAGGGAGTTTGAATGAATTACTCAGTAAAGCGGTCAACAGTAGCCACAGTGGTGGGGCTTTCTACCCTGATGCTGTTGTCGGCCTGTTCAAGCGATCAGCGTTATAAGCGCCAGGTCAGCGGTGACGAATCTTATCTTGAAGCCAGTCAGTTAAATGAACTGAAAGCGCCTGCCGGAATGATCCTGCCGGTGCAGCGTGGTGATTTCGACGTGCCGCGCACGACCAGTCAGGCACCCACCGGCAAGCAGCTCGACATCCGTCCGCCAGCCCAGCCGCTGGCGCTGATGAACGGCACCCGCGCACAGTTCAGCAACAATACCGGCGCGCTGATGATTGATAACAGCCGCGGTTCAGTCTGGTCGCAGGTCGTCAACGTGGTGCAGTCATACAAATTCCCGATTGCTTCCCGTAATGACGCAGGCCAGCAGCTGACGACGGACTGGGTGCAGTGGAACCGTGCTGATGAAGATCAGCAGTATCGTGGCCGCTACCAGATCAGCGTGCAGTCGCAGAGCTATCAGCAGCAGTTAACCGTTCGTCTGCTGGAGCTGCAGCAGGATGGTAAAACCATTACCTCACCTGTGCAGATCCAGCGTTACACCGCGCAGATGCTGAATGACATCAGCACCGGTATGGACAAGATTGATACGGCGAGTGAAAACGCGGCCTCTGGTCGGGTGAATGGGGCCATTGATGTGCAGAGCGGTGCAGATGATACCGGCCTGCCACTGCTGATCCTGCGTACGCCATACAACGTGGCATGGCAGCGTCTGCCTGATGCAATGAAACGCGTCGGGATGGAAGTGACCGACACGACCCGCTCAACCGGCAGCATGAAGGTGACCTACAAGTCACTGAGCAGCAGCGACTGGGATTCAGTCGGTGCGAAAGATCCGGAATTACCAAACGGTGATTACAAAGTGCAGGTCGGCGATCTCGACAACCGCACCAGTCTGCAATTCATCGACCCGAAAGGGCATGTGCTGACCCAGTCGCAGAACGATGCGCTGGTGGCCGTGTTCCAGGCGGCGCTGAACAAATAAAGTTGCCCCAGGCCGGAGATTCTCCGGCCTTTTTATTTTGTTTTTGGCATAATAGCGCGCGGCGAAGTAAACGATTGCGTCAAGGCAATCGCCGCAGCGGCACTGGCCGCTGAACACCCGTTATTTCAAGTCTGGAGTGAACAAGATGCAAAAGCGAGCTGAGTTGTATCGCGGTAAAGCGAAAACCGTATACAGCACCGATAACCCGGATCTGCTGATACTCGAATTCCGCAACGATACGTCAGCAGGTGATGGCGCCCGAATCGAGCAATTTGATCGCAAGGGAATGGTTAACAACAAGTTTAACCATTTTATCATGACTAAATTGCAGGAAGCGGGTATCCCGACCCAGATGGAAGCGCTGCTGTCAGATACTGAAGCGCTGGTGAAGAAGCTGGAGATGGTGCCGGTAGAGTGCGTGGTACGTAACCGCGCCGCAGGCTCGCTGGTAAAACGCCTGGGCGTGGAAGAGGGCATTGTGCTCAATCCGCCGCTGTTTGATCTTTTCCTGAAAGATGATGCAAAGCATGACCCGATGGTCAATGAATCCTACTGCGAAACCTTTGGCTGGGTCAGCAAACAGAACCTGGCGCGGATGCAGGAGTTGACCTTTAAAGCCAACGAGGTGCTGAGCAAACTGTTCGACGATGCGGGCCTGATTCTGGTCGACTTCAAACTGGAGTTTGGTCTGTTTAACGGCGAAGTGACGCTGGGCGATGAGTTTTCGCCAGACGGTGCGCGCCTGTGGGACAAAGAGACGCTGGATAAAATGGATAAAGACCGTTTCCGCCAGAGCCTCGGCGGCGTGGTGGAAGCCTATGAAGCGGTTGCACAGCGGCTGGGCGTGAAGCTCGACTGAGTTTGCCTGCCGCGCAGAAAGAAAAAGGAGAGCCCCGGCTCTCCTTTTTTCATTTCAGGGTAAAGCTGGTGATTGCTGCCTCACACAACTAAAATCATGCCATCTGAAAAAATGACTGAGGGAATACAGCATGCGCTGGCAAGGGCGTCGCGAAAGCGACAATGTAGAAGACCGTCGCGATCAATCGTCCGGTTTAGGCGGCGGAGGCCGCCAGATTCGTCTGCCGCGCGGTAAAGGCGGTATTGTGCTGCTGATTGTCGTGGCCATCGCGGGTTATTACGGTTACGACCTGACCGCACTGCTGACAGGCGGCGAAGTTGCACCGACCAGCCAGCAGCAACAGCGCAGCGTCAGCGCCAATGATGATGAGGCTGCGAAATTCACGAAGGTGATCCTGGCCACCACGGAAGACACCTGGGGCAAACTGTTCCAGCAGATGAACAAACAGTATGTGGCACCGAAGCTGGTGATGTATCGCGGCGCAACCCGCACCGGCTGTGGTACCGGACAGTCAGTCATGGGGCCGTTCTACTGTCCTGCCGATCAGACCGTCTACATCGACCTCTCTTTTTATGACGAGATGAAAACCAAACTTGGCGCGGACGGTGACTTCGCCCAGGGCTACGTCGTCGCGCATGAAGTTGGCCACCATGTCCAGAAACTACTGGGTATTGAACCGAAAGTGCGTGAAATGCAGCAGGGTGCCAGCCAGACGCAGGTTAATCAGCTCTCCGTCAAAATGGAACTGCAGGCGGACTGTTTTGCCGGTGTCTGGGGACACTATATGCAGCAGGAAAATATCCTTGAAGCGGGCGATCTGCAGGAAGCGCTGAATGCCGCCGAGGCAATTGGCGATGACCGCCTGCAGCAGAAAGGTCAGGGCCGCGTAGTGCCGGACAGCTTCACCCACGGCACGTCTGAGCAGCGCTATACCTGGTTCAAGCGCGGGTTTGATGGTGGCAATCCAGGACAGTGCAACACCTTCGTCAGCAACTAATGAGTCTGCAGCCTCTTACGCAGCTTATGCAGCAGGCCGGTGTGCGTCGTCTGGCGGTGATCAGCGGCGACCCGGCCTGGTGTTTACTACGGGCTGCGGCGTGGCGTGAAACGCTGACCGGCGACTGGCTGGCGTTGAGCCCGGAACCGCTGTTCTCTGCTTCGGATAAAGGGCCGGGTCAGTATAAAACGCCGGTCCTGCACAAACAGCCTGCTGCGGTGCGCACGCTGCTTGGCCGTGAATTTCGTCATGCTCTGTTTGACGCCCGTCAGGGCTTTCATGCCGACGCTTTCGCTGCGCTGGCTGGCACGCTCACCGCCGGTAGCTGGCTGTTACTGCTGGTGCCGCCCTGGGAACAGTGGGCGCAGCAGCCTGACAGCGACAGCCTGCGCTGGGCCGATGTCGCTGAACCCATCGCCACCCCTTATTTTGTTCACCACCTGCAACAGCTGATATTAGCGGATGACCAGGTGCTGCTGGAGCGGCAGCATCAGCCATGCCGGTTTCCGGCGCAGCCGGACTGGCCGCAGTGGCACTGTCAGGCACCGCAGCAGCAGCAGGCGATACTCGATCAGCTGATGAGGCTGCCATCGGGGGTTGCCGTGCTGACCGCGCCCCGCGGACGCGGTAAATCGGCGCTGGCGGGTATACTGGCACGATTGAACGGACATTGTCTGGTGACGGCTCCGGCCAAAGCCTCAACGGAGGTGCTGAGCATCTTCGCCGCTGACGCTTTTCACTTTATGGCACCCGATGCGCTGCTGGCGCTGGAGACGCCGCCGCAGGCGGAATGGCTGATTGTGGATGAAGCGGCGGCGATCCCGGCACCGCTGCTGCAGGCGCTGGTCAGTCGATATCCCCGCGTATTGCTCACCACCACCGTACAGGGCTACGAAGGAAGCGGGCGCGGGTTTATCCTTAAATTCTGCGCCGGGCTTCCTGATGCACACTATTTTACGCTCGATGAGCCGCTGCGCTGGTCGCGTTTCGATCCGCTGGAGCAGTGGCTGAACCGGGCGCTGCTGTTTGAAGATACCGCCGCAACCGCACCCGATTCTCCTGTAACGCCTCATCGTGTTGAGCGCCACGATTTCAGCGCGCTGGAGGCCGCGTATCGTCTGCTGACCAGTGCACACTATCGTACCTCACCACTTGATCTGCGCCGCCTGCTGGATGCCCCGGGCATGCAGCTGTGGCGGGCCGGCGACGCGTCGGCGTTACAGGGCGCGCTCTGGCTGGTGGAAGAGGGCGGTCTTGAACCTGCACTGGCACAGGCGGTCTGGGCGGGCACCCGGCGACCCCGCGGGAATCTGGTGGCGCAGTCGCTGGCAGCCCACGCTGGTCTGGCTGAGGCGGCGACATTGCGCTCGCTGCGCATCAGCCGTATTGCCGTGGCGGCGGAGCGGCGTCGTCTGGGAACCGGACAGCAGCTGGTTGCGGCAGCGGCCAGTGCGGCCGTCGGATATGACTACCTCTCCGTCAGCTTCGGCTACACTGAATCTCTCTGGGCGTTCTGGCGCGCCTGTGGCTTTAGCCTGGTGCGGATTGGCAGTCAACGCGAAGCCAGCAGCGGCTGCTACGCGGCGATGGCCATGTTGCCCTGTTCTGCTGCGGGTGAGGCATTGCAGCACCGCGCGGCAGAACAGCTGGCGCGAGACTGGCCGCTGTTGCGCCAGCATATCGCACTGGAACTGCAGTTTGATCAGGTTACTGACGACGGATTGACCGCGCAGGATATTCGTCTGGCGGCGGGTTTTGCCTGGGCGCAGCGGCCACTGGAAGCGAGCCTGCCGGTGTTGCAGCGTCTGGTGCAGGCCAGTTCAGCCTCTTTACCGCTGCTGGCTGCGGCGGTTGCCACACCCACAGCCCTGGGCGAACTGGCCCAGCAGGCTGGAGTGAGCGGGCGCAAAGCGCTAGTC
The DNA here is from genome assembly GCF_025910055.1 of Pantoea sp. JV6. Taxonomy (NCBI): domain Bacteria; kingdom Pseudomonadati; phylum Pseudomonadota; class Gammaproteobacteria; order Enterobacterales; family Erwiniaceae; genus Pantoea; species Pantoea sp. JV6. The sequence goes on from NZ_JAPCIM010000001.1 coordinate 157,169, forward strand.
GCAGCGCTGCGTCAGCAGGCGGCAGCGGCCCTCCAGACACTGGGCGTTGATGCAGCCTTGCTGCACCTGCCGTTGAAATAATTCGACCAGCTGGTTCAAATTATCCTCATATGATTTTATGCCAGGCGGCGTAGAGTGAACACAGGAGGTCAACATGACACTGAAATATGTAATCGTTCAACAGCCTGCCACCACAGCACAGCTGTTTCTGCTCTACCATGGCGTTGGCGATAACCCGGATTCAATGGGCGAGATTGGCAACTGGTTTGCCCGAACGTTTCCCGACGCGCTGGTGGTGTCCGTCGGCTCGCCTGGTGCGAGTCGTCAGTGGTTCGGCGAAACCGACCTGCACGATCAGACCGTCCAGCAGCGGGTTGATGCGGCCATGCCGCAGTTTGTTGGGTCTGTGCGTCACTGGCAAAAAAAGAGCAGCGTGCGGCCGGAAGCGACAGCCTTAATCGGCTTTTCGCAGGGCGGCAGTATGGTGCTGGAAGGGGTTAAGGCGCATCCGGATCTGGCGGGCCGCGCGGTGGTGTTTAATGGCCGGTTTATTACCCTGCCGGAGAAGGCCAGCACCCGCACCACCATTCACCTGATCCACGGTGATTATGATGAGCAGGTCCCGCTGCACCATGCGCAGCAGGCGGAGCATCGGCTGACCGCCTGCGGTGGCGATGTTACCCTGGATATCGTTGACGATCTGGCGCACGCCATCGATCACCGCAGCATGGAGATGGCGCTGAATCATCTGCGTTATACGGTGCCAAAACGCTACTTTGATGAGGCGTTAAGCGGCGCAAAACCGGGTGACGATGATGTTATCGTAATGATGTAAAAAGCCCCTGAATAGCAGGTAATGCTGGTCAGTTAAGATTAGATTTGTAAAGGCTGTCACGGTCAGACGTGGCAGCTTTTTTTATGGGCGAGGGAGCCGCAGTGCGAGCCTGAGCACCTCTGCTGCTGCCGGGCCGTCCTCGCGCCGCTCAGGCGGTACCTTCGGCTTTGACGTCGTGCCGACGAACCGTTCGGGGATCGGCCCTCCCTGGCCGGCCCCGAACTGTCCACGCTTCCCGGCGTGGACTTCTGGCCCGCCGTCACGCCTCAGCGCTGCGGATAGCCCTTTCAGCAGCAGAGGCGCTCAGGCCTTCACTCTCGTGCCCTTTTTAACAATACGCACCAGAAGCTTCAGAGCAGGCAGGGGCCGGGCAGGGGCAGGCAATCCGCAGCGCTGAACAGAATGAGTCTGCCAGGAGAGCCCGCAGG
>NZ_JAPCIM010000010.1:0-12026 GCF_025910055.1 Pantoea sp. JV6
GCCCTGCATACGCAGGTTCTGCTCCACAACAGGAACACGCTGGCTGGACTCCCGCAGCAGCTTGCCCCACGGGCTGTTAATGCCTTCCCAGGCTTTTTGCCCTTCACCGTCAGTCAGCAGTTCCGGCATTCCGTTAGCAGCATTATGGAACCAGTAAATCTCCGGGCTTTCAACACCATCAATACGGGCCAGCGGCTCATAGCTCTGGCTGTCGCTGTAAACGTAGGTCAGCGGGATCCCGTTGTGGATTTCCTGCAGCAGGCGGTAGCCTTCCCACACAAAGCGCGTCGTGACGCCGTTCCCCGACGGTCTTCCCTGCAACAACTGCTGGCTGGTTTTACTGATGCGGCGCCCAAGCGGATCGTAGCGGAAACTCACCTTAGTGCGCGGCCTATTGCGGTCACGTGGCTCGCTGATCACATCCGTCAGGCGATGCTCACCATCATAGTGATAACGCCAGCGGGTGTGACCGTCATCTTTCTCAGTGGTACGGCCATGAATGTCATATTGCCAGCGAATACCGTTCAGTTCAGTGACGCGGTTATGCATGACATGCGCGGTAGTATGGCGATCCAGCGGGTTGCCTGCGCCATCCCAGCGCCACTGCTCATTACCCGGCTGCGCACCATCCTGAGACAACAGCCGCCCGGCGTTATCGTAGTTCCATAATGTCTGGCTGAACGGATTATCGTCGCGCTCTTCACGGATCAGGTTGTTGCCGTAATCGAAGTCGCGCCGGCGGGACCAGACGCGCGGTGCAGGTCGCTGTGAGTCACCCTTAAACACGTCACGGCGGCGCAGTCTGCCTAAGCGGTCATACTCACTGCGCATGGTCAGGCCGCCCTGCGTCCGGCTCAGCTCCCGATGCAGCGTGTCACGGGTAAATTCAGTGACCGGCAGGTTGTCTAATGCGATGCTCAGCAGATGGCCACTACCATAATAAAGCTGCTTCAGGTTGCGGCCATCCGGCAGCGCAGGGCAGTACAGTTGCCCAGCACGTCATACTCCCAGGCCAGTTCGCCCTGCTGGCTCCACTCCGTGTCCGACAGCGGCAGATACTGCGATACTTTACTCAGGCCCTGTCACCCTCATCAGGGTAGTGACAGCGATGAGTAAATGAGATTTTATTTATTTAAAATACTGATCAGTTGCAACACCTTTTGATATTCTTCTTCATCAAACTCACCATGAGCCAGATACCCACAAAAATTCCTGTACAAAAGCTCTAAATCAATATTTGAACAATTTTCATTTTTTAAAACATCCAATGCTGACTTATACAATTCCTTTCCTTGTGATTTATTTTTCCTTTCTACTAAGTCGATCAGTTCAATTAAAATTTCAATAGCTTTTTGTATATTCATATTATTAGAAACTCACTCTGTCTGTTCTAATTATCGTGGATTTTGCTAATTCCTTGATACTTATCAGTCCTTGATAGCCTCCGCCTTCCAGAACTTCCAATCTATTAGTACTTATTTGCGGAGCAGCAGTACCCTCAGTGACCCATGTTCCTTTTTGAGGTTTGAAGGTTGGAAGCAGTCAGGTAGAGGGACTAAGAAGAACAGATGCCGATGGCGTCGTTCCTTGACGCGATGTACTGCAGCACCAAGCAAAGCGCGTGCTGGGCTAAGCCGGTTTTAACTCGGTGATGAAAGGCGGGCACCCTTTATTACCGCTCAGTGCAGCATCGCGGGTAGGTGGCTGGCCGTGACGGGACTTGAGACCGGCCAGGCTGTTATCGTCCGAGGGGAGGCGGGCTGTCTTACACTGACGACGGGCGGATGAAGTTAAAAGCCGAAAGTATCATTCAGACCACCTCCGGCTTTTTTAACTATATTTCCTTATAAGCTTGTTCTGCATCGATAATTATAACTCCCAACTCAAGATCAAAAGGCCATTGATCAACTATAACCCTTGATATACCTATAACCCTTTCATTCTTAGGAGGAAGATTATCCGATTTAATTATCGTTAATATATTAGAAAAAGTTTCCTTAAATTTTGTAAGTTGAGATACGGAACTTACAGATAACACTTTTATATCTTGAGTGATAATAGCTTTCTCAAGCTCATCTATAGCTTTTTGTATCTTTACAACTGCTTTTTTTACTTTTGTCATTTTCATAAATCTAATAAGTTATTGAGATCAGTTATGTATTTTTGTATCTGCCCACCGGGCAAACCGACTCCCTGAGATGATGCCCTTCCTTCAAGAATGACAGAACCCGGCTTAACTTTAAACTGAGACACATTGGTCATCTGATTCCATTGTGTCTTCACTGCCAGGCTTTCTCGGGTAGCAGGGAATGTCTCAAAAATATATCTACCTCTCGCCTTAGCATCGACACCATCATAATATCTTAACCCGTATTCTGAGTCAGTCGCTTTACGAACTCTGATTGAATCTATTTCGAATGACTCCAACGTTTGCTTTCTAAATTTTCTCGGAGTGCCGACTTTTTTTAAATAAGCCGACGCATCCTTTACACCTTTATATGGATCTGACTTGCTGCGGCCCTTACATTTACTCAGCCCCAGCGGATCAATCCAGCTGAACGCGTTCGGGGCATACTGGTAAAGGTTGATCCCGCCCGCCAGCCCTATCGGATCCTGCTGGGTAAACCGTCCGCTGTCCGGGTCATAATAACGAAACAGATTGTAGTGCAGTCCGGTTTCCCGGTCCAGGTACTGGCCCTGCATACGCAGGTTCTGCTCCACCACAGGAACACGCTGGCTGGATTCACGCAGCAGCTTGCCCCACGGGCTGTTGATACCTTCCCAGGCTTTTTGCCCTTCACCGTCAGTCAGCAGTTCCGGCATTCCGTTAGCAGCATTATGGAACCAGTAAATCTCCGGGCTTTCCACACCATCAATACGCGCCAGCGGCTCATAACTCTGGCTGTCGCTGTAAACGTAGGTCAGCGGAGTGCCGTCGTGGATTTCCTGCAGCAGGCGGTAGCCTTCCCAGACGAAGCGCGTCGTGACGGCGTTCTCCGACGGTCTTCCCTGCAAAAGCTGCTGGCTGGTTTTACTGATGCGGCGTCCTAGCGGATCGTAGCGGAAACTCACCTTAGTGCGCGGCTTATTGCGGTCCCGCGGCTCGCTGATCACATCCGTCAGGCGATGCTCACCATCGTAACGGTAGCGCCAGCGGGTGTGCCCGTCATCTTTCTCAGTGGTACGGCCATGAATATCGTACTGCCAGCGGATACCGTTCAGTTCGGTGACGCGGTTATGCATGACATGCGCGGCACTATGGCGATCCAGCAGGTTGCCTGCGCTATCCCAGCGCCACTGTTCATTACCCGGCTGCGCACCGTCCTGAGACAACAGCCGGCCGGCGTTATCGTAGTTCCATAATGTCTGGCTGAACGGATTGTCGTCGCGCTCTTCACGGATCAGGTTGTTGCCGTAATCGAAGTCGCGCCGGCGGGACCAGACGCGCGGTGCAGGACGCTGTGAGTCACCCTTAAACACGTCACGGCGGCGCAGTCTGCCTAAGCGATCGTACTCACTGCGCATGGTGAGGCCGCCCTGCGTCCGGCTGAGTTCCCGATGCAGTGTGTCACGGGTAAATTCCGTGACCGGCAGGTTGTCTAATGCGATGCTCAGCAGATGCCCGCTACCATAATAAAGCTGCTTCAGGTTGCGGCCATCCGGCAGGGTTAAGGCAGTGCAGTTGCCCAGCGCGTCATACTCCCACGCCAGTTCGCCCTGCTCCCCCTGCTCAGCAACGATGCGGCCCAGCGCATCATACTTAAAGGTAATCTCCTGCTCGGCCTGCTGGCTCCACTCGGTGTCAGACAGCGGCAGATGCTGCGACACTTTACCCAGCTGGCCGCCGCCACTGTAGTGATAGCGCGTCTGGCCTTCCGGCGTGGTCCGCGCCAGCAGTTGCCCCGCACGGCTCCAGTGATAGCGATGGGTAATGGACTGAGGATGTCCGGCGGCAAAGGTGCGTGATACCGTGCGGCCCGCCGCATCATAGTCGTATCGCGTGGCAACGCCATCCAGCCCGACCTGGGCCAGCAACAGAGAATCTGCGCCCCACTCGAACTGATACTGCTCGCCGTTCTCGTTTTGCAGCGCCGTCAACCGGCCACGGCTGTCCCAGCTTCGCTGAACCGTCTCACCCTGTGCATTACGGTTGGCGATCAATCGCCCGACATTGTCGTAACGGAATTCACTGCGCTTGCCATCAGCCGATTCATAGGCCAGCGGCAGTCCGTTTTCACTCCAGTGCAACCGCTCTTCCCATCCTTCTGCGCGTTCCAGCTGAAGAGGACGGCCTGCTGCATCATAGTGATAACGGGTTTCTTCACCATCCGGCGCGATGACACAGCTGAGCCAGCCCAGGGGATGATAACGGTAGCGCGTGGTCAGCCCTGAACAGTCGGTTTCACGAATAACCTGGCCGGCATCGTTAAACTCACGGCGGTAGCTGTTACCTGCTGCGTCAGTCTCTTCGACAACCAGTCCGAACTCATCCCGCTGATAGAGCGTGTTTTGCCCGAGCGCATCAACAACGCGCTCAAGGCCGTGATGGGGATCGTAATAGTATTTCGTTGTGGAACCGTCTGCTCCGGCAACAACCGTGGGCAGCGAACGGTGTGACAGCCATTGCACCGCCTGCACACCACCGTCAGCATCCTTCTCTTCAACACGGTTGCCCAGATCGTCATAGGTGAAGCTCACCGCGTTGCCCAGCGGATCGATGCGACGCGTCAGGAGTTCGTTTTCATCCCACTCGTAGCGCCACTTCTCGCCGCGCTCGTCGATAAAACAGGTGATGAGGCCCGCGGCATTCCAGTGGTGTTCGCGCTGCTGACCGTCGTAGGTCGACACACGCGTGATGCCCGCCTCAAGATCGTAATGCATGTGGCAGCCATCACCGCTGTTGGTGCGGTTTTCTATAACGCGCCAGTGATCCAGCTTCTGCCAGCGATATTCACTCTCCAGCCCGCCCGGCAGTTGGTGCCAAACCATCAATCCATCGTCGTTGTAACGGAAGCGTCGTGAGACAACGCCTGCGGCATCAGTAACGCTGGTAAGCTGGCCCCGATCATTGTAGGTCCATCGCGCTAATGGCCAGTGCTGATCGCCATCAAAATGGCTGGCTGATGTCGGACGCCGCGCGTGCTGTTTGTCGTCGTAGTGCAGCGTGACGTCAATCGCCAGCGGCGCGTCATGGATACGCACCAGGCGGGCCTGTTCATCCCAGCCCATCTCCAGCGCATTACCGTACTCGTCGCTCAGTGAAGCCAGGCGCAGCACCTGCGGATCAGCGGCCGTGCGCCTGTAAAGACGCCATACCGCACCGTCGTCATCGGCAATGGCGATATCGCCAGACTCGTTGCGGCGCACCATCAGCCCTTCGCTGATGCTGTAGAGCACCTCTTTTTCACCGGGAACGTCAAAACTCAGTTCGCGCCCGTTGTCATCAAACCAGGTTGCCCGATTCCCTTCCAGCGTCAGGTAGCTGTCAAACACCGTGGCCCAGCCCTGACCAAACAGGCCAGCGCGCTGGGTCAGACTGTTATAGCTGCGCTGAAAACTGAGCGGGAAACGTCCTGGAAGGAAAAAATCGCGCTCTGCATCATCATTAAGGACTTTGACGCCGGTCGCCGCATGAACCGGAAACAGCGACGAGAAGGCCGCATTGATAGCCATGTCCGCCGCCATACCGCCCACGGCACCGGCCAGCGCGCAGGGCATGTTTTTGATGATCTGACTGGGGCGACCACGGATGAGGGAAAGGCCGATCATCATCACGGCCAGGCCTGGCACCTTGCCGCTTTTGATCTCTCTGACCGTGACGGTTTGACCACCAATGATGACATTGGGGGAAACATCGTCGCTCACGGTGGCGTCACAGGTGGTTTTATCCTTTGCGCGCACTGCAGGCTGGCCATTGATAAAGACGCTTTTCGATCCCTGAGCCAGATATTGCGGTGCGCTGTGTTTTTCACAGGCCACTTTGTCCTGCTCCAGCGGAGAGGTGCCCGCATCGGCGGAGGCTACCGTTGGCTGCCACATTGCACTGCCAAACTGGCCGACCGCAGAGAGCAACATGCCGCCATAGTCGGCGAAGCTCTGCGGCGATTGTGGTTCCGGTGGCGGTGTCTCGCCGGGCGTGAGCATCCCGGCCGCGCGTGCGGCTAAAAGACCATTAATATGCACATTCTCTGAACCGCTGGCGATCACACCGGCAGGTGACGGCGGGAATATCATGTTTCCCAGCCCATCGGCCGCTTTGCTGATCTCCTGTGACAGACCAACGGCATTGGCCAGTACACCACCCAGAATACCGCTGAGCAGGCAACTGTTACCCACGGCTGCTACACTCGCCGCTGCCGCCCCTGTACCCAGCAGGGGCGCTGCCGAGACGATAGCAGCACCCACTGCGGCACCAATGACGGCATAGGCCGCACCTTCCGCAACAATGCTTGTGATATCAGCGAAAATGCTGGAGTGAATGATCTCGTCGCCCACGCGGGCAGCAGGGTTATCCATAGGTTATGCTTTCCGTGGATTGTTCAGACTCAGGCTTTGTTTAAATGCACTCCAGCGCTGTCCATCCTCTTCATTGAATGGACGCATGGCTGAGAGCGTAAAAATCATTAAGATGTTGGTATCCGGGACCTGTGTAGCCAGCTGTTTCTGCCACACTGCCTGCCCGTTACGGTCAAATACGGTTTCAACTTCAACCGCGTGTAATGTGTTATCCACACCTGCCATCAAACGTACAAATTCAGTCTGCTGGATATGGCCCATCTGACTCCGCAATGTGTCCCACTGACGCTGGAACTCTTTTTCCGCATCACTGCCCTCAGAAATAACGCCACGGCTCACAACCCAGGCCAGCCCACTGGCTTCATCGCGGAGAATATTCATGGTGGTGTCCTGCCAGGCAGCCGGAAAAAGCGCAAAGGCGCCCTCATTGAATTGGTAATGCATATTGGGTATCCGTTTTATTAATTGTTTGTGGCGGGTGGAATAAGGCTATGGTATTCGCCATCAACGTTATCGGCATTAGTGAGTATCTGTGTATTATCACGCGCAACTTTAATGTCGAAAAGTCGATGCGTAATATCAGGATCGCCACCACAACTGGCGTCGTGATTATCTTCACGAACCGTAATAACAAAGAAACTTTCATCACTGCTGTCGTCGAGATCGTACCGCAGGCATTTCTCATCGAGGGTGGTCAGTTGCCAGGTATGAATTGCTTTGGTTGCAGCGCTGATAGCCTGGTCAGCGCTGATTTCGCTTTGCTCTGCCCCCATGTCTGTTTTCAACATGATGCAACTGACCTTTCCCTGGTCAATCTGAAACATCAACTGTTTCCCGCCAGACGGGTAGACAAGCCAGTGCTGATTATCACTGTTATCTTCTTTTCCGGGTCCATAGGCTTGCTGAACCTGTTCCAGACTATCGCCTACCTTTATATTTCGGGACGTCGGCACATTGGCATTTTCCAGTAGGATCTCAGCCAGAACCGTGTGGCTGGCATCTCCCACCGCCGCCGCGCTGAACAACTCAAAGCCGTCATAGCTATGCTGGAAGTAGTTGTACTGCTGGTTATTGATAGCCACTTCTCCGGCCATAACTGAACTCAGAGCCTTACCAGCCCGTACGAAGCTTTCATTGCTCCATGTGTCTCCGGGAGTGAAAGCATAGTCGTTTAGCAGAACGGAAAAATCGCCCTCGTTAAGGGCAGGAATGGTCGATTCCGTGCTGGATTCAGCCCTTGCAATGCAAGATAAAACCATGAGGACAGTCACAAATAAAATGCTGGCGAAATAACGATTTACAATCATTGTGTTTTTATCGGGGGTTGACAATAGAAAACAAGAAGGGTATTTAATCACTAAGAGCAACGTAATTAAAATCTTTTAAATTAAAGAAATCACTCACACTTCAACATTATGTGGGGTGGAGAGTACATATCACCACCCTAATAAAACCCATAACATTATTATAATGTCATTCTTATTACTTGAAATACAGTAAAAATCTCACTTGAGTGATAATGAAAATTATTATTCCCACTTGCCACCTTGATTAACAAGCGTTTTATTACCCTGTACCACCTTCAATTCAAGCGGATTAAAGCTCACAACATAATCTACACCGCTATTATTGAAAAGCATCCCTTCAGCTTTATTTGAGTTTACAGGTTGCGTAGTTTTACCTTCAAGAGTAATTTGTTTTCCATCTTTATTTCTGAGGCCTATGTATTTAACCTTATCACACACAGTATAAAAACCCCCACAGCTATTCAATAAAGTAATCGTAAAATCAGATGTAGACAAAACCTTCATATCTGATTTTAAATCCCCTTCACTAACATCTTTGTCAAGATTATAAGTTTTTGGCGCATAAAACTCCCCATTCTCAGGGTCTTTGATTAATTCCCATAAAACTTTATTATCTTTAAGTTCTAAATTTGCTTTACCCTTCACTCCGCCAAATGAAGAATCAAATTCAATCAAAGCATTTTTACCGTTTGCAGTACCTTTGAGATTGCTGTCATTATCATCAGGGCAATCTATTTTGTTTCCGCCCCTTGTCACATAACAATAACTACCCGTTATGTTATTATTATTCTGTTTTAACTTTAATGTTAGAGTGGAATATAATGATCCATTATCATTTTTCTCTTGCCCACTCCACTGACCAGTAAAATTATCAGAAGCAAACAAGGACAATGAAGAAATTGACAACAAAACCGCTAAGCTAAATCCAACTTTATTCATTTGATTAACCTTTAAAATCCAGACAATCATTAACCCTATTAATCCAGCCGTTAAGATTGGGTAAATTTAGAGTTACAGCGCCTGACTGAGCGAGTTGTCATCACGCTTTTCACAGATTAGGTTATTGTCATTGTCAAAGTTTTCACTTATCTGCGTGCCCGCCTGCTTCTGAGTTTAACTGCTACAATCTTCACCTAAAGCAAAACAATGATGATTAATAATTACACGAAAGTCAGAGGCATTTAGTTCAGTAGTGAAATAATCCGCCATTACACAATGAGCATAAAAAAATAACAGACAGCAGCACACCTAATCGAAAAATAAATTATATTTAAGATCTGCCACTTTAAAAATCCATTTATATATGATGTGCAAAAATCGTGTGTGATAGTGCGTAAAATTAGCACACCATCACACAGAAATTTAATTACTCGGAATCACTCTTCCATTTTCCGTCTTCAGATAGTACGATTTTATTATTAACAACAACAGTAAGATTACTAATTACATTATTGATAATATAGGTTGCATCATGATTACGGAATTTATAACTCAACACCGGGCAGGATGCTTGACCACAATCACTTTTCATGGCTTTGCCTTTTAATCTGACAACTGCCCCATCTGATTTCCTTACACCCTCATAACTAACGTCATTACACTCCGAACCCACAGGGCAAAGCGACGTTATTCTGATTTTGAATTTTTCCGTCTCGAAAACTTTCTCGCCATTGCTTTGCATTTCTTTTTGGTTTTTAGCAGGAGTAACTGACTGTTTTTTATCAAAACGCTTTGCCCAACTCGCAATATCTTCCTGCATTTTATTATTTGCACGATCATTGCTTACATAATGTATTTTATTATCTTCAGGCAGCATCCATGCAGCATACACTTTACCGTCAGGCTGTATAACAAATGCTGAAGCCTGCTCAAGATAAAGATCTTTTAACCAGCCCTCGACAAATATACCCCCCTTAGCTGTTTTGTGAGGCTCGCCAAATACATCAAAATTCTGGCTAAAGTCACTGTACTCGCTGCCTAAAACAGATTTTAAACTGGAAACTACTTTCTGGTCATTAAAAATAGCTGAAACACTATTCAGGTTATTATACTGAGAATAAGCCGTCTGAGTATCCGATGCTGTTGCAACACCTATTGAGCCACCTGTAAAAACAACCAGAAAAAATAACTTAATAAATAGATTCATTTCATTCACCTGAAAACTTCAAAAATTCAGCAGCTTCATTGGTATAGCGCTTAGTCAAACCGGTTGAATAATGATCCCACCAGTTATATGAAACACCATTTTTCACCGTAGTGGTTGAACCATATATAGCCTTGTCATAATTCAATCTGGCGCTGACAAGGTCATTTTGGAATTCAGAAGAACCCATTTTTTCAACATAGTCAATAGATTTTTCAGTGAGTTGTGAAGATTTGACGATATCATCACCACTCATAGAATTGAGTATAGCCTGAGCACCTCCCACTCCTCTCATGTGTGCTAATGACATAACGGCTGCTTGTTTTCCTGGATCACTAAAATTAAGCGCCCCGGCTTTTTGGGCTGTCTGGTTCATATATTTTGACACCACCTCAAATTCTTCATCACTCCCCTGACCATACTTCTTCCTGGCGGCTGCGATATCTTTATATGCAGGCCCAAATCCTTTTCTGAAACCGTACATTTCCGGAACACCGCCCTGTTCACCACCCGCTCCTTCTGACTTCATAATTGATCGAACAACACTGTCATCAAGTTTCTTAGCGTCATCCGAATTAGCGGTTTGTTTTAACGGTGCAGCCGCCCCTTTCGCCGGTGCCGCCGCAGCTTTTGGCGCAGCCGGAGCCGCCTGTCCTTTCTGTTTTGGCGGGAACAGATTCTCTAAGGCCTGGCTGATGTTTTGTTTATGACTGGATCCCGGTGCGCTTGTGCCCGGCTTGGCGCCATCCGTGTTCAGGTTCAGTTTGCCGCCAGAGGTGGTGATATGGCCATCGCCCTGCACGAAAATATTGAACCCCTTGCCCACAATATTAATCTGGCCGTTCGCATTCAGTTCGATAGCACTCTCTCCGCACTCAAGGCGAAGTTTAGTTCCCGAACCCACTACATAGGTATCGACCACCGCATCGAGTTTGCTCTTACCGGTCAGCCGCTCTTCGCCCCCTTTTACACCGTGGACACGGTTGGTTTCGACACGGTAGAGCTCATTGCCGCCCGCGTAATGGCTGTGATTGTTGGCGACTGAATGGCTGGCGTCATTTTTAACATGGGTATCCATGTTCTTCTGCGCCTGAATCCACAGATGTTCCTCACCCGCCTTATCCTCAAACCTCAGCGCGTTCGCGGTGTCCGCCGTGCCATCCTTCGACCGGCTCAGAAAGCCCATCTGCGTCGCCGCTGCCGGCAGCGCCCACGGCGGCATGCTTGCCTCGTTGTAAACCCGGCCGATGATCAGCGGACGATCCGGATCGCCGTTGATGAAGTCCACCACCACTTCGTCGTTCACTCGCGGGATCTGCACCCCGCCGAATCCCTGGCCCGCCCAGGCGCTGGAGACGCGCACCCAGCAGGAGCTGGTGTCATCGCCCTTCGCCAGCCGGTCCCAGTGAAACTTCACCTTTACCCGGCCGTAGCGGTCGGTCCAGATCGACTCGCCTTTGGGCCCCACCACCTTCGCGGTCTGCGGGCCGTGCGTTTTCGGCCACGCCGTTTCGGGCGGCGTGCGGTACGTCACCGACGACGGCAGCACCGTGAAGTGGATGTTGTGACGGCTGTCGCCGGTGTCGCCGCTGGCGTAACTGTTTTCGGCAAAGTCATAGGTCGCCGAGGTCACCAGATACTCGCCGTTGTCGCTGAAGTGCGGCGCGTTGATGATTGAGAAGGTAAAGCCCGGCGCGATGCCGGTTGCCGTGCCCGACCCGCTGACGCTGTGGTGCTCGGCCTGCCACACTTCCTGACGGATGCGCGCGTAGGACTCGCCGTGGCTGTGGTCGACAAAGTGGCCCGGCCAGTCGTAGACGTCCACCGAGCCCGGCACCGGCGACGCCGGATTCTGCCGCGCCTGCAGCATCCAGGCGTTCGGCTTGCGGAAGTCATAGTCGTCGGTGCTGTAGATGCCCGGCGTCACGCTCTCCGCCAGCGACCACTGGCTGATGCCCTCTTCAGTCACCACGCCGCCCGACGGGGTGACGTGATAGGCAATGGTCTCATAGCCCGGAAACGCCTGATGCTGGTCCGGCGCGTCACACAGCACCAGCGTA
>NZ_JAPCIM010000011.1:0-5194 GCF_025910055.1 Pantoea sp. JV6
CCCCTTAAGCGTATGGAACAGCAGGCCGTCCGCCGGCAGCTGTGCAGTAATGCGTGAGAACATAGTTTTTTTCCGTACAGACAGAACTGACGGTGAAGCGAGTCAGTAAACGTGGAAGGTAAATGATTTTTTATTTAAAGCATCTTCTGATTAGAAGCAATGGATTTCAGGATGAAATTATTTATCAAAAATCCCGATTAAAAAAACGAGAAACATTTATGAACATGGTCAGCGCAATAATTTTTTAGTCAACATATCTTTTGGATATCAACCAGAAAACACAAGGAGAAAATTATTTTTTGAATAATTTTAATTTATAAATAACGAACAATGCATTATTACTCAGATCAAGTTCAGCGAAATGCCTTTACAGTTTAGTGAATGTGATTAGAAACCACTTCAACTTCAATCTTTTTATTTATAAAAAAATCCCATACTTCAGATATGGGATCTTATCATCAATCTTTCTCTTCAGGTGCTAAGTGAAACAGCTTTTCGGCCAGCGCAAGAATTCTGTCTTTATCGACTATTTTATTAACCCACTCCTGAGGAATGCCTGACAGTCCATACAATGCGCCCGCTAACTGACCAGCCGTTGCTGCCACACTATCAGCGTCATCAGCAAGATTTGCCGCCAGCAAAATGGCATCTTTGAAATTGTCTGTATGCCAGACGGCCCATAAGGCGGCTTCCAGAGTGTCGATGACATAACCAGAGGAGCGGATTTGATCACGATGCTTTTCTTTATATTCACCGGCATTGATGATTAATACACGTAATGTTGATCCCATAAGATGAGGAGCAAAGCTTTCACTCTTACTGTAACCATTTAAGATGTAATGAAGCATGACATTAAAAAAGCGACAGCTATCTATAGACTCTGCGGCACAATGTGTAGCCTCACTCTGTAGTATCGCATCTCGCCAACCGTCAATAAACGATTTCCTTCTGAAAATAGCAGTAGGTGCATGGCGGATTAATGCTGCATTCCCTGCAGTCTCAGGAGAAGTATTTCCCATCCAGGTTGGTCCATGAAGGACAAACTGCTCAAGCGCATAGCGCGTTGTATTACCTATATCAAAGCATACGCCATTAGAACTATTTGTCCCATTCTTATACCAGTTGAGTAGCTTTTTTCGGAACAAGGTAATATCACATTTATTGCTTTCAATATAAGTTTCAGCGAGACACAGCGCCATCGAGGTGTCATCAGTCCACTCACCGGGTTTAAGAGAAAAAGGTCCCCCGCCAATCATGTCATCAACGCGAGCTTTATCTCTTGGCATAAATTCTAGCGTTGTGCCGATAGCGTCTCCAACCGCCAACCCCATCAAAGCGCCCCGACATTTATCTAATGCCTGTTCATCAGTAATTTTCTGAGGTAAAGATTTCGCCCATTCTGGCTTGAGAGCGTCCTCAGGTTTAGCGCGTAAAGGTTTTTGTTCATAAGACATTCTGTTCATCAACTGCCGTGATGCCTGGGGTATTAAATGAGCGTAACGTCTGGCATAAATGAAAAGCGCATCATCATTAGCCCTAAGATCAATCATAAAAACTCCTTATAAGTCAATGTAATATTCCCGCCATCATCAATTCTTTCGATAACTTTAAATTGTGTGTCTGGAGGGTATAAAACTTCCGCTTCAAGAGGATACTCTGATAAAAATGCCACGTCTCGCCCGGAAGCACCATTAACTTTAATCAATATGTTACCTTGAAATGGTTCATTTGAGGATGTATTCATAAATGCACCATCTGAAACAATGTTACCAGGCTGATTTTTAGCAAGTACTTCTTCAGGAAGGGAATTTATCCCTCGATATGAAAGTCCTTTATAAGGAGGGAGCTTGGAAAGGCCATCCTTAGCATGTGCGGCAAAGGCTTCTAATTCAGGAGTTAATGGAGTTTGACCTCTTAATGCTGGATTTAATGCTGTGTAACCCTCATTCGTGGTATAGCCATATAAAGCTCCCACTTGATCATCCGTTAGCATTGCAGACTTCACCGCATTATTGCTCAATGCGTTTGCACGTCCTGCTGCAATCCATTCATCCGCCTGGGCCTTTCCAACAGCCTCAGACAAAGGCATTTTCGGAACAACAGGTTCAGCTACAACTTCAGGTACAACCTCAACGTTCTCACCCGTTTTGACAGCACGCCAGGCATCAAACTTCATGCCCCCTTTGCCACCAAATGCCCCACCGACAAAACTGCCCACCAGCATAGACCACTTTTGTTCGTCAGAGCCTTCCCCGAACAGTCTGCCACCTACCCAATTGCCGGCGTAACCGCCGCCCATCGCGCCTGCTAACCCTAGCAGCGCAATAGCCGGAGAAGCCAGCACCGCGACGGCAGCAGTCCCTACCCCCATCATCAACCAGTTCACCCAGCCGGGGATTTCGGGATTGATGTCGTCAGTCTGAAGTTTACCTCCGCCAATAAACACATTTGCGGAACCACCAGATATCTCCGCACTGCAGGTCAAACGGTCTCCGATACGGGCGGCAGGAAAGTTATTAATAAAAACCTTATCGGAACCTTCAGCTACCAGTTGCAATGAGCCACTGTGCTCATCGCAGTCGCCTTTGGATAAATGTGCCCGTATCGCTGCTCTGCTGTTAGTGAAAACATTCGGCGATCCGGATAACAGTTTGCCAGTGTTGTGCCGCGGAGCCCATGACATGCTGCCAAGCACCTCACCCACTCCTCCGGCGGCGCAGGCACCGGCTGCTGCTGCGGATACGACCACCAGAGCCGCTCCACCGGTAACAACAACGGCTGCTGCACCCAATATCGCACCGCCAATTAAACCGGCGATCATCCAGCCTTTGGAGGCTGTATGAGCTACCTCGTCCTGCTCCCTGGCAGCATTGAATTCAGCCATGATTTATACATCCTCATGTCTCTGAAGAAACGCAAGGATCTGTTGTTCGCTGGAGAGCTCTGCTGGTCCTTTAAATGCTTTTGCCATACCAAGAACATCTCTTAAAGATGAGCTTTTCCTGTGCGGTGATGTCCATAATGCATAGCGTAACGGCTCTTCGTTATTTAATGCGGCGATATGTAATGGGCTTCCCGCTGAGTCAAAGAACAAATAGCTACCATTCAATGCTCTTTTTAAATCAACATTCTGATAAAGTAATGTCACCGTTTCATGTGCCGTGAGCACTTTAGTATCTTTATCAAAAGAAAAGAAAATTCCCGATGCATCAGCTGCTATCGGCACAGGCTCATGATCAGAATCGAAAGAATTAAATTTAACACTGTTAATAATCTCATGATATTGCTTAGTATAATAATCATTAAAACGACCTGGGCATGTTCCAATATAGCAAAAAATCTTTTTACCCCCGGCGTCATCATCAAGTAAAACAATCGATTGTTTTTGCCAGATCTCAGCGCCGTCATTTTCAAAGTGATAAAAAAGCTCAACTGCAGGCAGATTATCTATCTCGATCAGTTGTGATGTTACGCTTACGAAAGCGGGAACAGTCACACTCATCTCATTGATAATTCTTGCGGCCACTTTTTGTACTGTATCGTCATGAAAAGCAGATGCGCGAGATACTACGAACGTAAACTCACTCGCGTTATTTTCACTGATCGTAAAAAGATTCATTGTCCGGTCTTTGAATATATCGGGCAATTCAATTGAAGCTTCCTGAAGAGTATAGGTGGCCATTTTTATCCTTTAGTATTTTCTGTTGATGAAGAAAAGTAGTTTTCAATTTCATTTTTTATTTTATTTTTATGTCCACTACCCGGTGCAATTACTGCAGCACTTCCTCCTTCTGGATTTAAATGTAACTCACCACCTTTAGTATTAATCTCCCCATTGCCGTTGACGGTAATATTAAAATTTTCACCAATGAAATTAATCGCACCTTCTTTAGTTAACTCAATCGCGCTGAGACCACACTCGATCATTACAGTATCTCCGGCTGCAATTGTGTAAGAAGCAAAGGCCTGTTCAGTACGATTGCCCGTTGTCAGCGTTTTACTATTTCCCTGAGTGCCGAGAGTATGGTCACCATCCACTCGCGTCTCATTATTAGCACCTACCGAAACTGTCCTGTTATTTACAACACTGTGTGATTCATCATTTTTAACATGGGTATCCATGTTCTTCTGCGCCTGAATCCACAGGTGTTCCTCACCCGACTTATCCTCAAACCTTAACGCGTTCGCGGTGTCCGCCGTGCCATCCTTCGACCGGCTCAAAAACCCCATCTGCGTCGCCGCTGCCGGCAGCGCCCACGGCGGCATGCTCGCCTCGTTGTAAACCCGGCCGATAATCAGCGGACGATCCGGATCGCCGTTGATAAAGTCCACCACCACTTCGTCGTTCACTCGCGGGATCTGCACCCCGCCAAATCCCTGGCCGGCCCAGGCGCTGGAAACGCGCACCCAGCATGAGCTGGTATCGTCGCCCTTCGCCAGCCGGTCCCAGTGAAACTTCACCTTTACCCGCCCGTAGCGGTCGGTCCAGATCGACTCGCCTTTGGGTCCCACCACCTTCGCGGTCTGCGGGCCGTGCGTTTTCGGCCACGCCGTTTCCGGCGGCGTGCGGTAGGTCACTGACGACGGCAGCACCGTGAAGTGGATGTTGTGACGGCTGTCGCCGGTGTCGCCGCTGGCGTAGGCGTTCTCGGCAAAGTCATAGGTCGCCGAGGTCACCAGATACTCGCCGTTGTCGCTGAAGTGCGGCGCGTTGATGATCGAGAAGGTAAAGCCCGGCGCGATGCCGGTGGCCGTGCCCGACCCGCTGACGCTGTGGTGCTCGGCCTGCCACACCTCCTGACGGATGCGCGCGTAGGACTCGCCGTGGCTGTGGTCGACAAAATGGCCCGGCCAGTCGTAGACGTCCACCGACCCCGGCACCGGCGACGCCGGGTTCTGCCGCGCCTGCAGCATCCAGGCGTTCGGCTTGCGGAAGTCGTAGTCGTCGGTGCTGTAGATGCCCGGCGTCACGCTCTCCGCCAGCGACCACTGGCTGATACCCTCTTCAGTGACCACGCCGCCCGACGGGGTGACGTGATAGGCAATGGTCTCATAGCCCGGAAACGCCTGATGCTGGTCCGGCGCGTCGCACAGCACCAGCGTGTGTCTGTCCGCCTCGTGGCGGAAGAAGTAGTAAATCCCCTCCAGCTCCATCAGGCGGCTGATAAAGTCCAGGCTGCTCTCCTGATACTGT
>NZ_JAPCIM010000012.1:0-784092 GCF_025910055.1 Pantoea sp. JV6
CTGTGCAGTAATGCGTGAGAACATAAGTAATCCCTGACTATTAACTGTGTGGATCGAGCAACCAGACACCTTCTTCACTGATGTTCAGCGTTTGTTCGCGGGTGCCACTCTGGCCGCTGATGGCGAAGGTGTAGTTGCCCGGCGCCAGCTGCAGCGTGGCGAAGCCATTCACCGCCGGCACCAGCGCCTGCGGCTGACCGTTCACCTGAACGCGTTCACCCTGCTGCAGACGGATATAGACCTGGGCGACCGGAGCGGGCGGTGGTGCCGGTTGTGGATCGGGTTCACGCGCGGCGGTCTGCGCGGGCTCAGAAGTCTGAGCCGGAATGCTGGCAACCGTATCCGGTGAGGCGTCAGCCTGGGTCGGTGGCGCCGCAACCGGCTGGTTAACCGGCGCGACGGTGACGGCAGGCGCGTCGTTCTGCGCGATCTCAGCCGGCGGTGTCTGTTCGTTACCGCGTGACATCAGCAGACCGGCGCCCAGGCCGACCAGCACGCCAGCGGCAACCAGGCCTGGTAGTGCAAAGCGGTGTCCCAGCAGCGTTTTCAGTTTCGAGGCGGGTTTGATCACCTCCTCTTCTTCTTCAATCGGCACCAGCATGGTGCCCGGTCCGCTCATTTTTGCGCTGAGCAGCGGTTCCGGTTCGCGTTCCGGCAGCGCCATCAGCGCAGCAAAATCATCAATGCTCTGCGGACGATCTTCCGGTTTCAGCGCCAGCGCACGATCGACGGCGCTCAGCAGCGCAGTCGAGTAGCCTGCCATACGGCGCTGCAC
Organism: Pantoea sp. JV6; assembly: GCF_025910055.1. Taxonomy (NCBI): domain Bacteria; kingdom Pseudomonadati; phylum Pseudomonadota; class Gammaproteobacteria; order Enterobacterales; family Erwiniaceae; genus Pantoea; species Pantoea sp. JV6. The sequence continues at coordinate 776 of NZ_JAPCIM010000012.1, forward strand.
CAGCGGCTGATAGTTATCTTCGATGCTGCGCACCACGCTGACCGGCGGCGGCGCACCGGTGATCAGGGTATGCAGCACCGCGCCCAGCGCGTAAATATCGGTCCACGCGCCCTGCTCGCTCTCATCGTTGTCGCTGTACTGCTCAATCGGTGCATAGCCGGGACGCAGCATGGTCTCGCTCTCATCCGACAGATTGCCGATAGTTTTACGCGCCGACCCAAAGTCCAGCAGGATCGGCTCGCCACTGCTCTGAATCTGGACGTTATCCAGCGAAATATCGCGGTGCAGATAGCCCGCTTCATGGATGGTTTTGATCGCGCCCAGCAGCGGTGGCAGCATGCGACGGATCCAGGCCTCATTCACCGACTGCGGATTTCGTTCGCTGAAGTTCGAGAGCGTGGTGCCGCTGTAGAACACCGTACCCATATAGGCGGTGTCGTTCTGCACCCAGAAACGCAGCACATGCAGCAGGTTCGGATGGTTAAAGCGTGCCAGCAGACGCGCCTCCTGAATAAAGCTGTTCAGTCCGGCGTGAAAGGTTTTGCTGAACCGTTCGCTGCGCAGCACCAGATTCAGATCATCGCTTCGGACCGCCAGTGAGGCGGGCATAAACTCTTTGATGGCGATATCACGCTCAAGCTGGTGATCCCAGGCGCGATAGACGATGCCAAAGCCGCCACCGCCGATGACCTCTTTGATTTCAAACTCATTGAAGCGGTAACCCAGCGGCAGGGCGTTGGGGACATTCAGGGGTTGATCATGTTCCGACATATTCGATTACTCTCTGATAGCCAGGCTTTAAACCGCGAACTGGCAGACAAATTCACCCTGCTCACAACGCACATCGACGCGGCGATAGCGTTCATCACGGGCGTGGGCGCTCAGCAGGATCTGGCTCATCTGTGGCAACAGCGTGTTGGTGAGGATGGCATCCACCATGCGACCGCCCGACTCGACTTCGGTGCAGCGCTGCACGATCTGGCTCACCACCGACTCGTCGATCTGCGCTTCAATGCCGTGATTCTCGGCCAGACGACGCACAATGCGCGCCAGCTGCAGCCGCACAATCTCCGCCAGCATCGCGTCGCTGAGCGGGTAATACGGCACCACCAGCAGACGGCCCAACAGCGCAGGCGGGAACACCTCCAGCAGCGGCTTACGCAGCGCGGTGCTCAGGGCGTCGGGATCGGGCATCAGTTCAGGATCGGCACACATCGCGCTGATTAACTGCGTGCCGACATTGGAGGTCAGAATGATGATGGTGTTGCGGAAATCGATGTGCCGGCCTTCGCCATCCTCCATCCAGCCTTTATCAAACACCTGGAAGAAGAGCTCATGCACATCCGGATGGGCTTTCTCAATCTCATCCAGCAGCACCACGCTGTAGGGACGACGGCGAACGGCTTCGGTCAGCACGCCGCCCTCGCCGTAGCCGACGTAGCCCGGCGGTGCCCCTTTCAGCGTCGAGACGGTGTGCGCCTCCTGAAACTCACTCATGTTGATGGTGATGATGTTCTGCTCGCCGCCGTACAGCGACTCGGCCAGCGCCAGCGCGGTTTCGGTTTTGCCGACACCGGAAGGCCCGCACAGCATAAACACGCCGACCGGCTTGTTGGGATTATCAAGACGCGCGCGCGAGGTGCGTACCCGTCTTGCGATCAGATCCAGACCGTGACGCTGGCCGATGACCCGCTGGTTCAGGGTGTCGGCCAGATTCAGTACCGCGTCGATCTCATTCTTCACCATTCTGCCCAGCGGAATGCCGGTCCAGTCGGAGACCACGGCAGCCACCACGCCTGCATCGACGGCGGCAAACAGCAGCGGCGTGTCGCCCTGCAGCGCAGTAAGCTGCTGCTGCGTCGCATCACGCTGTGCACGCAGCGCCGCATCCTCTTCTGTCACACAGCGGGCGCGCAACGCAATCAGCGTCTCGACCAGTTCGCGCTCCTGCAGCCAGCGCTGTTGCAGCGCATCCCGCTCGGCTTCCAGCGCAGTGCGCTGCGCTGCAATCGCCTGCTGGCGGGTGGCGTCGCCCAGGCCCACCCGGATTTCACGTTCGATGATCTCCGCTTCAATCTCCAGCGCCGCCAGACGGTGAAGACAATCTTCCAGCGCCGCGGGCTGCGCGCCCTGGCTAACTGCCACGCGGGCGCAGGCGGTATCCAGCAGCGCCACCGCTTTGTCAGGCAGCTGGCGCGCCGGAATGTAGCGATGCGACAGTTTCACCGCCGCACTGACCGCATCATCCAGCAACAGCACCCGATGATGTTTCTCCAGTGCGCTGACGGTGCTGCGCAGCATCAGAATCGCTTTGGCTTCATCCGGCTCCTGCACCTGCACGGTCTGGAAGCGACGGGTCAGCGCCGGATCTTTCTCGATGTACTTTTTGTATTCGGCCCAGGTGGTCGCGCCGATGGTGCGCAGCTGTCCACGTGCCAGCGCCGGTTTAAGCAGGTTGGCGGCATCACCGGTGCCCTGCTGACCGCCTGCCCCGACCAGGGTGTGGATCTCATCAACAAACAGCACAATCGGCGTCAGGCTGGACTGCACCTCATTGATCAGCGCCTGCAGTCGCGCTTCAAACTCCCCTTTCATGCCGGCACCCGCCTGCAGCATGCCGATGTCCAGCAGCCAGAGCTGCACATCGCGCAGCGGCGCAGGCACATCGCCCGCCGCGATACGCAGCGCGAGGCCTTCGACCACCGCGGTTTTCCCGACGCCCGCTTCGCCGGTCAGCAACGGGTTGTTCTGGCGGCGACGCATCAGGATATCGACCATCTGGCGGATTTCGTCGTCACGTCCGGTTACCGGATCGATAAGGCCTTCACGGGCACGCGCCGTCAGGTCCTGCGCATATTGTGCCAGCGTACTGCCACTGGCGGCGGGCGGTGCGCCGCCAGCATCCGCCGGTGCGCTCAGCACCTGCTGTGCTTCCTTGCTGTTGCTGAGCAGCGTGTCGAACTCCGCCAGCAGCGCATCGGCGTTGACGCGGCTGAACTGACCGGAGATGCCTTTCAGCACGCTGGCCAGGTTGAAGGTTTTCAGCATGCCGATCAGCAGATGGCCGCCGCGAATGCGGGTCGCGCCATATTTCAGCGAGGCGTAAACCCACGCCCGTTCAACGGCACTGTCGATATGCTCGGAGAGGTCTGAGACCGCACTGGCACCTCGCGGCAGGCGATCCAGCGCGGCAACGATGTCCTGAGTCAGGGCCTTTTCATCCAGTGAAAAATGTGTGATGACCTGCTGTAAGTCGCCATCCTGCTGCTGCATCAGCTGATGCAGCCAGTGCACCAGCTCAACATAGGGATTGCCGCGCAGTTTGCAAAAGGCGGTGGCGCTTTCCAGCGAGGTAAATAACAGCGTATCCAGTTTGCCGAATAGCACGGCACGGCTGATTTCTGACATAGGGGGCTCTCTTCAATGAAAGACGCAGGCTGTGTAACAGGAAAAGCGGCTGGGCTAGCGCGAAGCAGCCTCAACCTCAAACATAAAATCTTCACGATCTTGCGACTGCGGCGCATGCCCCAGCCAGCTGGTATAGCCGAGTCGGGCACCTCCACCCAGCGCCACACCCTGCACCTCGTCAGCGGCCAGGATCAGGCTGAGATCCCACTGCATTTCAATGCCGAGGTAGTGACGCACCCAGTCGCGTACTTCACGCGCGCCGGGGGCATCCGGCAGAAAACGGGCATACTGCGCCGCGCTGAGCGGTCCCAGGTGCAGGCGAAAACGGTGCTGCACGTCGCGCACCGCCACGCCGAGAAACGCAGAAGCGCCCAGCCGGGGCATATGGCGTCCCGCGCCCAGTCGGGCCTGATCGCGGCTGTCCAGCGTCAGCCAGTGCGGCAGGTTCTGCGTCAGCCTGACCGGCACGCCAAAGTAGTGGCGCAGAATGCGCACCAGCCCTTCGGCATCGTGGCCGTGGCGGCTGAGGTGACCCACCAGCATCAGTCGGGCATGGAGGCTGAGCGAGCTGGCCTGCTGCTGGGCCGGTAGGCCGATGCCCGCCAGGCAGGCGAGATAGTTCAGGAAGCGACTGTCGTCGGGGCGATCCAGCGACACGGTCGGTTGCGCATCGGCCCAGGCACGATAAAAAAGCAGCGTAGCGCGATGGTGAAACAGGTCAGCAAACGCCGACAGGCTGTGATCCTGATGATGCACGATACGTTCATGCACATATTCGGTCAGATGGGTCGGCAACGGGCCGTTGGGGCCAAACAGGCCGAAGCTGTAGATGGAGAGCTCATGACGTCCCGGCTCGTCACGCGGCGTGGCGCTGGCGACGGTGGCGGGCGCAAACGCCAGTGACGGTGTCTGACCGATACGCACCGATTCGAACTTCGGCAGCGGCGCACGGCCCAGCGGATAGCGCTGACCGCCCTGCGCATCCAGCCGCCGCAGCAGCTGGAACAGATCGTAGCGCCACGGCGCGGCCATCACCCGCTGCCAGAAATCATCCGGCAGACGGGTGAGCCGGGGCAGCGAAATCACCTTTTCGCCACTCATATCAGCGCTTTCCGGCCCATGCGCGGCGGCCAGTAGCCCACTTCTCCACGCTGCTGGCTGTTCAGGGTGAACTCCGTGAAGCTGTTGAGCGCCACAAGGCGGCCACAGACCCGCTCCAGCACGCTGCCGAACAGCCACGGGCTGGCACCCGAAAACGCCTGCTCATCCACTTCCAGCGTGATGCTGACACCGCGCGCAAACACCACCGGGCCCGGCTCCGGCACGCGGCGGTTGACCGCGCTGAGCGTGCAGTGGCGGATGCCGTCAATCTGACGTGCGACCGGCGCTTCCGCCAGGTTGGCGTAGAGGCTCAGCAGCTGACGCAGCGCCGCCGCACCTTCTCCGTCGCTGCTGTCCATCAGGCTGAGGTAGTTCATCTGCAGATGGCTGATCAGCCGCCACGCGGAAAGTCCCTCGGCCAGCGCCGGACGCGGAGGCGTCGGGCCTTTGCACAGCTTCAGCTCCGATACCGGAATGGAGTCCGGCATCACGAAGTTGCCCTGATCCTGCTGCAGCATCAGCGGCAGATCGCGGCTGGTACACATCACGTCCGCGGAGAGATAGCGCACCTCGTCGTGCCACGGCGCGTGATGCTCATCCACCAGCGACAGAAAGACTTCTGAGCCGATGTAACCGGTGCGCGTGCCGTAGCGCTGCGCCTGCTCGGACAGCGTACGCTGTTCGCGGCGCAGTGAAAAATAGGCACCGTAATCGCCCTGGTCACCGCTGAAGGTGCTCCAGAACGGACGGAAAACCTGCTCTTCCCGCTTGCCCTCTACCGTAGCGAACAGCCGCTGCACCGAGTGCACCTCATAATCCAGCGGACGGATGTTATCTACCACCAGATGATATTCATGCTGGCTGTCGCTGACCTTCAGGCGCTCGGCGGTTTTCGGAAACAGATTGATGACAGGCGTGCAGTGCAGCGCCAGATGGCTGTGATCGACCACGCTTTCCAGCGCGCTGTCCGCTTTATCGAGCAGAATGATGATGTCGAACGCCATGGCGTTGTCGCAGCGGCGCAGAAACGGGGCCAACTGGCTCAGACTGATAAACTGGAAGCGCGCCGGAAAGGCGAAATACTCCTGCAACAGACGATAGCCGTCGAAGTTGCGCAGATCGTCCGGCAGCAGCGCCTGCTCCGGCGCAAAGCCCTGCTGCTGTAACGCGTCGTCTGTCAGCACCTGACGCTGCGGACGCTTCTCAACCGACTGCAGCACGATGCCCACCCGGTGCTGCATCAGCAGCTCCAGCAGTTTCAGTGCCTGGATATCCGGGCCGCTGAGAAACAGCATCAGATCGTCCACGCTAAGCTGACTCAGCGAGGAGATCCCTTCGCAGCTGATGCGGATACGCAGCGCACTGACCGCGCCCAGACCGCCGAGTTTCAGCTCGCCAGAGGGCAGATCGCCGGGCACGCCGCCGAGACTGGCTTCACTGATGCGCAGCGGATGCAGTACCACATCGTGCGCGGTGGTGTAGCTGCAGGTCACGCCGGTTTTTTTCAGGTTCTGGCTCTCCATCATGGTGCCGCGCGGCACGCGAAAGCCCTGCGTGATGTCGCCTTTGCGGCTGTCCGGCGTCAGCTGAGCGATCGCCATTGACGGCGTTGGCGAGAGATAGGATGGCGCAATCATCTCCAGCAGACGCTGCGAGAAACGCGGAAACTCCGCATCCATCTTCAGCTGCACGCGCGACGTCAGGAAGGCAAAACCTTCCATCAGCCGCTCGACATAGGGGTCCGCCACGTCAATGCCGCGCATGCCAAGACGTCCTGCCACTTTAGGGTAGCGCGCAGCGAACTCGGCCCCCATCTCACGCAGGTAGGCCAGTTCACGGTTGTAATAGTCGAGCAGATTGCTGTCCATGATTACCCTGCATCCTGTAGTTCGAAATGGCCGCTCTCCAGATCAACCTGAGTGCGGAACAGAAACGCCAGCGGATAAGGCACGCACCAGAGCCGCCCTTTGATCTCAATCGACAGCACGTTGTGCAGGCTGAGCGAGCCGAGATCGCTGACGCAGCGCACCTGTAAACCCTGCGGCAGGATGCGCGGCTCGAAGTGCAGAATGGCGTTGGTCATTTTGCGCTGCATATCCTGCCATTCGATATCGGAGACGTTCTGCCCGGCCAGCGGTGCCACACCGAAGTTCCAGACAGAGCGCTGCACCTGGTCAAAGCCGCTGAGATCCTGCTGCGCTTCATTGTTGATGGTGTTGAACAGCCACTGCAGATCGCGCAGTACGTGGCGGCGCAGCGTACTGTGAGTGATCAGCATGCTGTTGTCCGCTTCCTGCTGTTTATCCGGCGCGTTGTCGGTCAGGCGATCCAGCAGCGAGGATTGCAGCTTGTCGCGGGCGGTTAACGCATCGCGTTTTTTACGCGCGCGAAAGCCGCCATGCAGCTGGGCATAGCCGTCATTGTGCGCGCCTGAATCATGGCTCATCGGCGGACTCAACGCTGTCAAACGCGACCTGCTGCAGGCTCAGCAGCGAAAATTCCGCGCTGTCGCTGAGCCACATTTTTTGTCCCTGGCCGATAAACTGGTCCGGATCCTCACCCAGCGGCTGCCATTCGGTGACGCTGGCGCGCAGAAAACGTTCGTCAGATGCCGCCAGCAGCGGATAGCGCGCCGGGATCTGGCACACCTGCTCGCTGCCATCAACCAGCTGCACACGCGTGTGACGCCACACCAGATCGGTGACGCTGGCGGGCGCCTGAAACTGCATCTCACGAATGGCGGCAAACGGGATCCAGTAATAACGGCCCTGACTGATGACTTCACACACTGGCCCGAAACGGCTGTCGCCATCCATCAGCCAGCTGAATGCGGTGGGCTGATCCTGCTGCGTTGCGGTGCCGGGATTGGCCGCCGCGAGCTCAAGCGCTTCAGCCCGCAGCGTGCTGCCGCGCACGACATCACCCGCTACCTCGGCCTGCAAGGCGGCCAGCAGTGTGTCGCACCAGTGCCAGGCGCTGCCCGGCAGCACCGGCCCGGCCTCGCCACGCAGCGCCGCGTCACGCTGCAGCTCACCGGCGATCGCCTGTTGCAGCAGATTAACTGTCGGTTGCGCCTGCGGGCTTAACGCCAGCCAGGATTGCAGCTGCGTCTGCGCGCGCGCCCAGTTGCCGGAAAGACAGAGCAGCTGCACAAAGGCGGCCCGCAGGTCAGCATTCGCCGGATTTGCCTGAATCTGGCGGGTCACGTCAGCGAGCGTCTCGCCGAGAGTGGCGCTGGCCAGACGGTGTTGTAAGGATTCCATGCAAACTCCTTTTGCGTCAGTTAAGGGTGCGGTAGACCGCAGCGGCGGGATCTTTCAGTTCAGGATGGAGTTTTTCCACCAGCTGCACGCTCAGCGCGGCATCGCCGCTGATCCACGGCGACCAGACTTTACGGACTTCCTGCAGACGCGCCTGCAGCGCACTCTGATCGACGGCTTCGCTGACGGGCATCTGCACCACCACCTGACGCGTTGCCTGCCAGCCGTTAAAGCGGTTGCTGAACGGCAGAATCAGCCAGCTATCCGGGGATTTTTCATTGCTCAGCACCATGCGTTCACTGTTGACCGTGGTGATGTGCAGTTCGGCAGTGGGCGACTGATTGCTCAGCCCCATCACCGGAAAACCCTGCAGGAAAGTCACGCCGACTGCCGCAGGTGCGCCGTTACCCTGTTGCGTCAGTCGGCTGTGTCCGCTTAGCCAGCCATCCGAACCACAGATCAGCCCCTGCTTTGCCGGAACAAACAGCGCGCTGCCCTGTGCCGGGTGCTGCCACCAGGTACGGAAATGGCAGCCGTCCAGCAGACTGAATTGCAGCCACGGCGACGTGTCGGCCTGGGCGGCGTTGCGTAGTGCATCTGCGGGGACCGCTGTAGCCGTCGGCTGGACCGGCTGCGTTGCGGGCGGCGTCACCACGGTTTTCCACTGCTGCGCACGGGCGGCGCTGCCAGTAGCAATTTCACTCCCCTGCGCATCGGTCAGTTGCCAGTGCAACTGTTGCAGCGGTTTACACTGCGACGCCATCAGTCCGGCAACGCGGGGCAGAAAATCTTTCAGCACCGCGGCGTTTTTTTCGCCCAGCGTGACGATGCGCAGGTTAATGGTGCTGTTACACCAGCTCGACAGCTGATTGTTTTTTACGTCATCAATCCAGACATCCAGTTTCTGTGCCGGGGACTGTACGATGCGATAGTTTTCAGCATAAGCCTGCGTGCTGAGCAGCAGCGCAGCCAGACCCAGTAATCCATATTTCATGTTGGCGTTCTCAATCTCGCAGAGGGAAGAACTGCGCCGCTTCAGAGAGCGAGTGCAGCAAGGTGGTGTCCTGAGGTGATCCAATCCAGACGGCCAGCGCACTGAAATTATCCTGCTGCCCCTGATCGGGCTGATCGTTCCTGATGATTTGCTGCATCAGCGTCAGCCACTCTTCCGGCGTATTCACCATGTGCAGCGACTGCTGCATCTGTTCCAGCGTCACGCCGTGCCAGAAACCATCGGTGCAGAGTAAAAAGGCGTCGCCATCTTCAATCCCGACCACCTCGCTGTAGCTGGCGTCACGCTGCTCATCGCCCATCCCCAGCGCAAAATAGAGCAGATTGCTGTTAATGCCTTCGGTGCGATGCCCGGCATCTTTCATCTGCTGCACCAGGCTGTGGTCGGTGGTGACCAGATAGAGATAGCCGCGACGGAACAGATAGAGGCGGCTGTCACCTGCATGGGCCCAGCAGGCCAGATGGTAGTCGCGGTCAATGAACAGGCTGACCAGCGTAGTGCCCATCCGGCTGTGTTCGCTGCTGGCTTTTTGCTGCTGGCGGATGGCGTCATTCGCCTGATTGACGTAGTTACGAATCGACTGCGCATTGAGATGCGCATCGCCATCAAACGACTGCAGCAGGCTGCTGCGGGCAATCGATGCCGCGATATCCCCGCCGGGAAACCCGGCTACACCGTCGCAGACCACAAAGCAGGCCGAGCGCTTACCGATGACATCACCGATCTGATCCTGGTTACTGGCGCGATCGCCCTGATTCGACGTCGAGGCAATAGTGATATTCATGCGTCATCCGTGTGGGTTTGTGAGTCTTTGTACTGATTAACTTCCAGGTCATAGGCGTGCAGGAACGCTTCGCCGAACAGGGTGTGGAAATCGTCTTCGATCTCGCCCGCCGTCTCGCCGTAGCGCTCAACAAAATGCTCCCAGAGCGCCGCTTTACGGCTGCCCGGCAGGCCGATACGTGACACCGATCCCGCCTGACGCGCCTCCTCCTCCAGCTGCTCCGGGTTAAAGGATTGCAGCATTGAGGCGATGATGGCGCGGATACCGGCGATCATGCCCAGCTGGTGCGCCTGCAGATCGATCAGCGCATCACGCACTGCCTGACGCGGCGGCATAAAGCCCGGCATCCGGCTGCCAAACATCTGCATTAAGACGGTTTTGCCTGAAGGCAGTAGCTTGAACGGGTTGTTGGCGTCGTCGAGGATTACCGTCATGTCTGCCTTCACCCCGCGCTTGAGGATCGAACGCGAAGAGAGTAGCGCCACCGTACCCTGCGAAAACATGCTCAGCATCTGCCCGAATTGCAGCATCTGCTCACGGTCAAATTGCGGCGTCGGCTGCAGGTCGCGCAGACCCATTCCCTCCAGCAACGCATCCAGTAGTTCGCCCTTGAGAGCATCACCGCTGCTTTCGCTGGGTGTCGTCGGGTGCGCAGCGGCGGCATGGTGGCGACCGGAAGCTACGGGATCGATGCGCAACCGCCCTTTCGGCGTCGGGGATGGCGTACGCTGTACCGCCTGCGGCGTGGGCAGCGTAATTCCGCCGTAATCGATCTGTGGATTTACCGCGTCAGACTGGCCGGGCAGTTCCTCGTCAATCAGCGGTGTCTGCTGCTGTGCCTCAGGGTGAGGCTGGCTGTGAGTCTCATGCTGTGATTCGTCGAAGCTGAACAACGGTGAGTGATCGGTGTCGTTCAGGCTGGCGGGATCCTGCTCCGATGGACGTGCGGCCATCGGCTCATTTTTTGCCACCGGTTGAGGTGGCACATGCAACGTGGCCGGTTTCGGCGTCGTCAGCTCCGGCTGCGCCAGCGGCACCGCGTTGCCCATCATCAGACCCAGCGGATCATCATGGTTGCGCGCATCCGTGCTGCTCTCGCCGTCAAACAGGCTCAGCGGATCAAGTTCAGCGGCAGGCGTTTCAGCCTGCGGTGGCGCCGTGTTTTGCTGAGCAGACAGCGTGCTTGGCGTCCGGTCGTCAAAAATACTCTGCTGCCCGAACAGCGCATCGCCTTCATCAAACAGGCTGCTGTTTTTTGGCTGCTGACCATAATCCAGCGGCGCATCGTTAATCAGCTGAGCCAGCGGATCTTCCGGATTTCGGTCAGGACGAGCGGGCGCAGTCAGCGGATGGGCCTCAGGCATCTCTGGCGCAGCTTTGCGTTTAGAGAGATCGTCCGAAATCGAAAACTCTTTCGCCAGGCTGTCCCAGATTTCGCTGGGAATGGCGGCGGTGGTGCTGGCTTTTTCCGCTGCCGGTTCGCGAACGGGTGCTACGGGCTGCACCGGCTCAGGACGCGGAACAGCTCTTTCACTCTGCGGTTGCTGCGCACTGTTGAGATCGCTGACCAGCAATTGGTAATCATCGATGCCCAGTATGTCTCCATCCTGCAGCTCAACCTGACGTCCGCGTTCCAGCGGAATATCGTTGAGTAACACGCGCGTCACATTGCCACGGTTGGTCAGGCGACATTCGCCATTTGCCGTGATGTGCACAATCGCCTGCAGGCGGGAGAGTGTGCGATCGTCATCCGGCAGCACCAGATTATTATCCACACCACGACCAATGGTGCCGCCAGGCGGAAAGAAATCACAATGAGTCTGCGGCGGCTGTTGGCCGGGTTTAGTCGTTATTATCGTAAAGCGCATAACGGATTCCTGCGGTTAGCGGTTCGGCATCTATACCGCGCACCTCTCGGGGAAAAGCGCGGGGTATAGGGAGCGGGAGGTTTTAATTTTGGGAGTTGTTTTTTAAATACTGTGCCACTGGATTAATTCAATCCTTTAAACAGAGAAAATTTATATTTATTTAAAAAGATGAAGCTGCGTTAACGGCTTATTTTTAAATAACATACAGGGTAAAAATTAAAATAGTTGCAAAGATGATTGCATTACAATCACCAGAAACCACTCTGCTGAAATATCATTTATACAGAATTATTTACCGGTATTGAAAAAACGGGATTACAGCGTAATGCAGAGAGTGATATTCATAGAGAATGTCGTGCCCAGCCTGTAAACCCTAAGCACGACGACATAATCAGTAAGGCAGTTGCTTCAGAATAGCAGTACGTTCTTTGTCGATGCGGATAACACAGAGGTTGGTGGCAACCGCATTCGCATTGCTGCCTTCTTCAGCGGCAAAAGCTTCCAGCTTGCACTGACCATCACGATACTTCAGCCAGTTACGCTGGGTATCCACCAGCGTGGTGACATAGTCATCAGCCAGTTTTTTCTGCGTTCCGTACATCTGTACAATGCGTTTTTTAGCCGTCTGGTATTCTTTGTTGAGGTCATCTTCCGCCAGCTTCTTCTGCTGAACAGTACACTGAAATAGCGCACCGTCTGAAGGCTGTTTTGCACAGGTATCTTCAGCGAGCGCTGAAGCGCTGATGCAAAGAGACACAGTGATTAAAGCCAATTTATGCAGTCTCTTCATATATTTCTCAGCAGTCTGTACCATCAATGATAAGGAATTAACTTAAGTTTTTTAATTCTTTGCTCGTTAAGTTCAGAAGTACACATATTAATATTAGCGTTACTTAAATCACTTCCCTTATCTGCAGCATAAGAAGCCAGTTTACAATCATTCTCTCTATACTTCAGCCAGGCTCGTTGAGCTTCAGTCAACGCATCCATATACTGGCTTAACTCTTTGTTGTCACCTTTAAAAAGCGTTTCAACTCTGGTCTTAGCCAGCTTATATTCTTTGTTTAAATCAAGCTCAGTTTCGTTCCTGTTTTTCTGGGTGCAGGTATGAACTTCCTGGTCATTATTTCCGCTTGAACAATCACTGGTTGCGAAGACGGGGGAAACATAAAAAACTGTGACGCACAGCAACAAAGAAAAATAAGTTCTCATTAAAAATCTCACATGTAATAACACACCTATGTCTGAGAACAAGTGCAGACTCAATATGCAGTAATTTTTATAAACGATGTTATTTAATCACCCCAAGATCCCGAGCAATAACTTTACTTTTAAAGGTTACGATATAATCCCAGAGGCCGTTGCCCTTCTGGCTTGGATAAAAAGAATAATCATACTGTCCGTTGGTAAAGCGATAACCCCGGAAGTCGCAGACGTCAGGACAATTTGAATTTATCGTTTCACCTTTAAGAAATATCGATGAATTGTCTTTTACTCTGGTTGACTTAAGCGAAACATCATCACAGGTGACGTTACCTTCATCACAATCATATTCAATATCCGCTTTGAATATTTTTCCTTCAAAGTGTGAAACTGACTTCGCCAAAACAAATGAAGGTGAAACTAAAAGCACTATCATAATCAAATGACTTACTTTCTTCATCATGTGGCAAGTTCCGTATAAGAGTAATTTACATTATACTGCTCAACTTCAGGTTTAATTATCGGCTTCATTTAACTAAACATATTCTCTTTTGAAAATTCGCTGCTGATGTTTAGCGCTGCATCAACTTTTAATTCCCCTAAAAATAAACGCTATTTCTTATACTTATTGTAGAGCGCCTCGGCATCCTGACTTTGGGAAAGCAACGTGCATTTCATCATATTGAAGTTTCCTGTGACCGAGCCAGTCAGGTTCATCTTCAGATACGCATTGATTAACTTATCTCCATCACTGAATGCTTCAACAGGGAGATGACTTACCTCTAACCAGGCTGACGCGCTTTTAAATGCATCATCGGTGAAAACCTTGTCAGTCGCAGCTTTTCCTGCACAACGGTTCAGAAGCCAGTTGCTGAAAATCTCCGGTTGCTTAAAGGAGTCTGGCGCCGGTGGCGTTATCGCCAGCGCCGCAGGAGATAAAGTCAGAGCAAATAACATCAGGAATTTTTTCATTTCAGTATCCACAAGGAGGCAACATCAGGAACAAAACTACCATTTTCTGCGCCACCCAGGAAGTGACAGGTATCAGAGCAGATATTGCCGTTCCAGAGTGTCACGTGCCCACGGGCATTGCTCCAGCCACTCCCCTGAAACACAATGATCCCCTGCTTACCGTTAAATGAGCCGGGTTTTGGTGAGGTCACAGTCAGGTCTGGCTGACCAAACGCACCGACTAAAAAGTCCATCATATCGTTGACGCGAAACATATAACGCTTTTTGTCTTTACCCGTTACGGTCGCATAACGGCTGTTTGCGGGAACAGGAACACCAGTGTAATTAAGAACATAGCTCATTCTTATTGGGCAGGCATTCTCGAAAATTCCGGCGGTGATATTCGCCTCTACTTTTCCACCCAGTATTTCCCCCACCTTCTCTACTCCAACATTGACTTCAGAGAAGCGATTCCAGGCGGCCGAAAACTGAGGTCTCAAATGTGCCATAGCAGAGCTCCTTTTAAAGCCTCCCCCGAAGGGGAGGCGGCTAAAAAATATTACGCTTCTTTGTTGCCTTTGATGTCCCAGCCGGCGCTGCTCTCTGCGCCTTTGCCGCCGGAAGAACTCTGCTCCCAGTACTGCTGCTTCACTTTAGAAGCCTGGAAGGAGTAGGTCATTCCCAGGGTATCGCCGTTGTCGGAGCCATTGTAATTCACAGCGGTCACCAGAACGTCTTCCAGGGTAATGCGTGCATACTCAACCTGAGAGCCACCCGCTTTACAGATTGAGAGTTCAACTTTAGCGAGGTGTTTACCGCTTGCGCAGTTCTTCAGCAACGCCGTGGTGGATTTGTCGATCAGTGCATTGACGTGCAGGTCGTTGAAGTTAACCTTACCGGCGCCGCCGCCGCCGCCAACAGACATATTACCCGGCTGAGAAGCACCCCATGAGAAAGAGGTGATATCAGTCCAGCCAGAGTGGTTAGAGTCTTTAGACTCGCCGGTGACTCCGTCAACCTTCATAAACATATCAATAGCCATTATCTTTCACTCTTTATTGGTTAAGATTATTGCTTTCAAAAAAGCAAGGATATGGCAAAAAGAAAAGCATGGGGCTGAATAAAACAGTCCATATTTTACCTTTGCCTTGCTTCTGAAATATCGTTATAAACCATATTCCAGACGTCGTATTGCCGGTTATTTAACCGGACAAAAATCGGTATGCATTTTCATGGCGAGAACAACAGCAGATAATCTGATGCCCTGCCATAGACCTCATGCCCAGGCGGTCATTTCATAGACAGCATCCTGGCAGATCGTTTATAGTAAGCAGGCGCTTATAAAGTTCACAGAAGGAATGAATATGAAAAAGATCATCTCACTTTTCCTGATAGTCGTGTTGTCGCTGCTCTCTCTCTATGCCATCGCTGATATTATTGGTTCGATATATCTGGTTGCTCGCTATGAAAACTTTACTCTTTCTTCCTCCGGGATTATTGCTGGTAAAATTCTCTTCACCGCCGTCTGCGTGGCCTTTATTTTTATTTTAATTAAGATATCACGCAGAAAACTGATTAATTAATTTGCTTCAACTTTTGCGCCACGGCATAAAGCGATATTGACGCAGTTATTGAAATAATAATCAGGACTGCGTTAATAACCTTACCCATTACTGATATTTCCCAGTCAAAAAACAGAATATAATAACCCGAGCAGGTAATTAATATCAGGGCAGAAAAAAAGGTCAGCAGATAACTCATTAAAAAGAGAGCGGCCTTTTTAAACATCATGCATTCCTTCCACAAAGTTAGTAAAGACCTCATTGGCGAGCGGGGAGTTATTCTGTTGCAATGCAATTGCATCCAGCCAGGGATCAATGTTGTCCTCCAGCAGGAAATAGAGTAAATCAAGATCGCCCGCTCCGCGCAGCAATGCGTACACCTCCTTGTTCTTTTTCATCAAATCTCTGGAGGTATAGATCGATCTTGAAACTGATGCGCCAATTGTGATGATCCCTGTCATCCCCGCGCTAAAAAGAAACTTAGGTATGACCCGACTAAAAAATCGTGAGACGATCGCATCCACAAAAAGGTATTTAAACGTAAAAGAGCCTGCAGCGCTTCCGCCCATTTTGACCAGCATTTTTTCTAACTGCTGTTCATTAAGGCGTTTAATATATTGCTCAACCACCAGCTTAATTAGTTTCCTGAGATCGTCACTGGTCGCCCCTTTTTTCAGTAAGGTGAGCAATCGAATACGATCCGTCTCGTTATCCCAGCGATGATCGCTATCTAAAAAGTCTTTGGTCAGCGCATAGAGATCACCCGGAATAGAGGTAAATCCACTTATTGCACTCACCATAAACGTCTCAACGCCTGATTTCTTTTTGGTATTGAACAGGCCCAGCATGCCATCGGCGATATTTTTCGGTGAATCCATGTCCCACATCCTTTTTTATGCAGCAATCTTTCCCGTAAACCGGGAGCGTAAAACCCTTTGTCCCGGTTAACTCTGTGACTCAAGGGAAACGTGATGCCCGGTTATCCCCGGCATCACGACTCCCTTTCAGCCCTTACGCATTATCATTTTTCAGCGACGGCAGCTTAGAGACCAGACGTAGAGAAACCGTCAGCCCTTCCAGCTGGTAGTGCGGACGCAGGAAGAATTTCGCGGAGTAATAGCCAGGATTATCCTCCTGCTCTTCCACATTCACCTCGGCAGCCGCCAGCGGCTTGCGTGACTTGGTCTCCTGCGAGGAGTTAGCCGGATCGCCATCGACATAGTTCATTACCCAGTCGTTCAGCCAGCGTTCCATTTCATCACGCTCCCGGAAAGAGCCGATCTTGTCGCGCACGATGCACTTAAGGTAGTGCGCGAAACGGCAGCAGGCGAACAGGTAAGGAAGACGCGCGGCCAGACGGGCATTGGCGGTAGCATCAGCGTCGTGATACTCCATCGGCTTCTGCAGTGACTGCGCACCAATAAAGGCAGCGAAGTCAGAGTTTTTGCGATGTACCAGCGGCATAAAGCCATTTTTCGCCAGTTCGGCTTCACGACGATCGCTGATGGCGATTTCGGTCGGGCACTTCATATCCACGCCGCCGTCATCGCTCGGGAAGGTGTGGCACGGCAGATTTTCCACTGCCCCACCCGACTCCACGCCGCGGATTGCGGTGCACCAGCCATACTCTTTGAAGGAGCGGTTGATGTTGGCGGCCATCGCGTAAGCCGCATTGCTCCACGTATAGTTGCCATGATCGGAACCATCGGTCTGCTCTTCGAAGTCAAAGCTGTCAACCGGATTAGTACGGATACCGTAAGGCAGACGCGCCAGGAAGCGCGGCATCACCAGGCCCAGATAGCGTGCATCTTCCGATTCACGCAGGCTGCGCCAGGCAGCATACTCAGTGTTCTGGAAGATTTTGGTAAGATCGCGTGGATTCGCCAGCTCCTGCCAGGACTCCATCTGCATCACTTCGGGCGCGGTGCCGGTGATAAACGGACAGTGCGCGGCTGAGCCGATACGTGCCATCTCACCCAGCAGCTCAACATCCTGCGGGCTGTGGTCAAAGTAGTAGTCGCCCACCAGGCAGCCAAACGGCTCGCCACCGAACTGACCATACTCTTGTTCATAAATTTTCTTGAACAGCGGACTCTGATCCCAGCCGGCACCCTTGTAACGCTTCAGAGTACGACCCAGCTCCTGCTTGGAGATGCTCATAAAGCGGATTTTGAGCATCTCGTCAGTTTCAGTGTTGTTCACCAGATAGCTCAGGCCGCGCCAGGCGCTTTCCAGCGACTGAAACTCCGGATGGTGAATAATCTGGTTCACCTGCTGCGATAGCTTTTCGTCGATCTCCGCGATCAGCGCCTGAATGGTGCGATAGGCATCGCTGGAGACGGTAACGGTGTTCTCCAGCGCCTGCTGCGCCAGGGTTTTCACCGCGCTTTCGACCGCAGCACGTGCCTGATCGCTTTTTGGCCGGAACTCTTTATTCAGCAGCGCGCTGAACTCATCCTGACTGAAACTGGCTGCGCCCTGCGACTGCGGTTGTTGTGAAGTCTGCGTCATGCCTGCGGCTCCTTACCTTCAGTGGCCTCATCCTGCTTTGGCAGATGGGTCAGGGCCTGCAGCAGCGTAGGATCCTGCAGCACCTTACCAATCAGCTCTTCCGCGCCGTTTTTGCCATCCATATAGGTCAGCAGGTTCGCCAACTGGGTACGCGCTTCCAGCAGCTTGCTCAGCGGCTCCACGTTGCGGGCCACCGCGTCCGGCGAAAAGTCATCCATGCTGTCAAAGGTCAGATCGATGTTCAGCTTGCCTTCGCCATTCAGGGTATTGTCTACCTGGAACGCGGCGCGCGGCTTCAGTGCTTTCATGCGCTCATCGAAGTTGTCGATGTCGATTTCCATGAATTTACGGTCATCAATGCCTGGCTGTGGCTCCAGCGGTTTACCCACCAGATCCGCCAGCACGCCCATTACAAACGGGAGCTGGATTTTGCGTTCCGCGCCATAAATTTCCACGTCATATTCAATCTGAACGCGAGGCGCGCGATTGCGGGCAATGAACTTCTGCCCACTGGATTTGCTTGTTGCCATGGTTTTCTCCATACATGATGCGCGGATAAAGTGTCACAGCAGGCGCGCAGGTCCCGCTGAGTGTGTGTGCGTCACGCCTGCTTAATCGCGACGTCCGAAAATGGTTTCCAGCTGATGTACGCCGTCGGGTGCCAGTTCGCGGATGATCTCCAGAAAGTCGCGCTCGATTAAGCGCTGTACACGGTCGATCATCAGTGGGGCCGGATGACTCGGCTCATGCTGGGTGAAGTAGAGCTTCACTTTCTCCAGCATCAGCTGCGCGTCGGCGCGGGAACTGATCTGCACCGTGCGCCAGTCAGCGGCAGCGCGCGGGTTGGCCGGTGCAGGCGATGCCGCGGTTTCTGCGGGCTGTTCCACGGCGGCTGTGGGGATCAGCGCATTGATATCTGTGGCCTGGCAACGTTCAGCGATCAGCGCAATCTGTCTGCGCAGCTGTGTGAGTTCCGGCACCGCGGCTTCGCCCAGTCGTTCGGTCACGGTTTCGCAGATGGTCTGCAGCCGCTCATGAATCTGCAGCACCGCCTCAATACCGGGCTGGTCGCCGCGCGCCAGTTCGTCGATCAGACGCGGCAGGCCGCCAGGATAGTCCGCGACTTCGGTTTTACTGCCGTCGCACAGGGCGGCCGCATCGCGCAGCGTGATGCCGTCAGAGGGATAGCGCAGCAGCCAGCACTGACGCACCGCGCCGCTCAGATCAGTTTTGTCACCCAGCAACGCCAGCGCATTAATGCGGTAGAAGGGATCCTGCTCGCCGAACTCCTCCAGCCGGGGCCACAGCGGCTCCCAGTAGAGCAACAACGCCTGTTCAATCAGCTTCAGGCCCTGGGCATAGCCCGGCAGCCCTTTCAGTTCGGTCCAGGCGTGGGTCAGCGCCAGCATTACCCGCAAATCTTTGCTGCGCGCCAGCAGCGCTATCGCCAGCTTCTCGACTCTGTTCCAGTCGGCCGGTTCTGCCGGAATGATGGTATTACCGAACTGCTGCTCCGCTTTACCGGCGCTGGCCTGCTCCATCGCCTGAAAATCAGCGTGGTACTCCAGGTTATCGCCGCCGGGATTGTCCTCGCTGACCGGAGCCAGCAGAGCCTCTGTATTCATCGTCATGCGTGTCGCCTCAGGATTCAAACATCGGGGGATAAAGTCCGTTTCGTCCCGGCTTTGCCCCACCGGCCGGATCAAACAGCAATGAAAAGAGCTGGGCGGTAAAATTACCGCTGTGAACCTGGGTATAAAGCGGGAAACCGTCGCTTTGATTGGTCCACCAGAAACTGGTGTAGAACTGCGGGTCGAAGTTCTCGCCCGGCAGTGTCCAGTTCAGTGTCGAAGGGGTATCGCCATGCCCGATGACGTTGAGAATGTCTGACGTCTCGTCCGACTCCTGCGGCGGCTGCGGCTGAGGAATGCTGATCAGCGCCTGATCCAGCTGCTCCGGTGACCCGCCGCCCTGCACCACCCGCAACAGCGTATTGCCGACCTGCTGATACCACTCGCCGGAGCGCGCCAGCAGGGCTGGCGACCACTCGGCGGGCGTGAAGTGGCGCAATGCGCAGAGTGGGTAGTTACGGCCCACGCTGTCACGCGCGGCAATCAGGCAGCCCATCTGAATCAGCTGACTGCCCAGCATCGGCGGCACCACAAAATTCCAGACCGGCGCGTTAAGGAACGGGCGCGACGGGGCGTTATCACTCTCCTGACTGCTCTGCCAGTGATGCAGGCCCACCTGAAACCAGCTGGACCATTGGCGATAGAGCACGTCCGGGAAGCGGCGCTTCACAAAGTCACCCGCGCTGGGCACTTTGCCGTACCAGCAGGGTGCAGCGTAATGAGTCATTGTCGGGTCCTGTTTCAGGGGCAGCTAAAGCCGGGAAGCTGGAACGGGTTACGAATGCTGCCAGGGGTGAACGACAGCGTGACCTGATGACCGTCCACGCTGAAACTCGCTTCGCGGGTCAGACCGCCTGCCGCTGTCAGCCGGGCGCGGTCAAAGAAGCGATTGAGCGCCCAGGGGCCGCTGGTGACCAGCGTGGAGGTGGTGCCGTTGGTCAGACCCAGCTGCATCCGCACCTGGCTGGTGCCGCCGGGGCCGGGCCAGCTGACCATCTGCACCGCCTGCGGTCCGTGGCTGTAGCGTAAGATCTGCCCATCCACATCCAGCGTCAGGTTAAGGATGTCGTTATCCATTTTTACCGTGCGCAGCGTGACGCGGAAGCCGGGCGTGGTCGCACCGTTGGCAAAGAAGGCATCGCGGATTGACTGCGCCTGCTGGAAGGGCCGCAGCAGGGCTTCGCCCCCCGGCAGGGTTTTACCGTCAATGCCCGGCGTAAAGCGCCACGCCGCGTTGGTGGTGTCGACTTTGCTGGCCAGGTTGTCGCGGAAGAAGCTGTCCATCATGCCGCTGCCGGGTGCAAACATCCGCGCCAGATCGTCTGGTGTGACCTCACTGCGCGCAGAGCGAACCAGCGGATAGCGACCCGCGATCGCCTGGCGGCAGAAACTGCCCACTTCCATGGTGATGCGTTTGCGGACGTTATCCATATCGCGGCGCTGTGCGTCGCTGCTGGCACCCACCGCCATGCTGGAAACCATGTTCTGCAATGAACCCGGCAGACGGCCAGCACTGGCCTGCAGACGACTGATGGCATCGCTGGCCGGTGGCGGCATCCCGCTGTTCGCCGCATCCTGCACGGCGGTGAGGTATCGATAGAGATCGTCAATCTGATGCAGGAAGTCATCCACCGCCAGCACCTTACTGCCCTGCTGCAGCGGCTGGGCCAGCTCCAGAACCGGCGCAAAGTGCAGCGCGACGGCCTGCTCCGGTGATGCCTGGGTGGCGGCCTGTCCGCGCGCGGCACTGGCCTCGGGCGAGGTAAATAGCGCTTCAAGGGTGCGGGTGGCGCTGTTATCCGACGGCTTTGCTGCCTGCGCGGTTTTCTCATCCGGCTGCGCCCGGTTCAGCGTCAGCAGACCACCGAGGTTGATCACCAGCTGGCGCAGCGGCGAATGGTTGCCCGACAGCAAACGGGCGGTGTTGATGCGTTGCGAGAGATCGGCGCTGCTGTTGAGCTGAATGTCACTGAGAAACTGCTCCCACTGCCGGATATAGTCCTGCACGTAGAGCTGGCGCACCGCAAGATCCGTCTGCTCACTTTTCTGCTGCGCCGCCGCGCCGCCCAGCACCCAGAGATCGTCCTGATACAACGCCTGGGTCACCGGGGCAATCTGCTTATCCACGTGCTGCCAGTAGCCATCCGGCGTATAGAGACCCGCCACACCGTCATTGACCGATTTACCGCTTTTGCGGGAAAACACCAGCTCGCTCTGGGGACCACCCAGCGCCGCCAGCGTCACCGGCTGCAGGCTGTCATCACGTTGCAGCAGGCGCTTCAGCCGTCCATAGACGCGCTGTGACAGCGGCATCTGATTAATCAGCGCCTGCTCGCGCTTTACCAGCGCTTCATCCTTCGCATACGGCGACGAGTGAATCTGCGTCTCCAGCAACTGTTGCAGGTGCCACGCCAGCTGTTTCACCTGCTGCTGGGTAACGTTCTGCGGCAGTTCGCGTGACAGGTTGAGCATCAGCCACGCCTGCAGGAATTTGCCATCGTAGTGCTTTGGCTGGTAGAGCATCTGATACGCTTTCAGCGCTTCGTAGCTGTAGTCAGCATCACTGCCGTTGTCATTACGCAGCCAGCGGGTGATGTTCTGCGCCACCTGCGGCAACAGCAGCTGTTTCAGTGCCTTGTCGTAGAGCGCACGGGTGGCATCGCTGACCTCGGTGCCGCGATAAAGCCCCATGCGGCGCGTCAGCGGAGGTGCTTCCAGTGAGAAGTCGGCGCTCTCCGGCAGGTGCAACAGAGTGTTGAGATAAGGCACCAGCGCAAAGAGATCGCCATTGACCTGCTGCTGTAGCTGATCGCCCAGTTGTTCAACCTGCGGCGCTTTAGCGGCCATCTCCTGCAGATAGGCTTTGTTTTTACTGTAGCTGGTGAGCCACAGCGCCCCGGCCACCAGCAATACCAGCAGCAGCGCCAGATAACCCGACCAGAGCCCGGCGCGGTTGCGCAGCTCCCACCAGCGGTTGCTGCCCGCCAGACCGGACTCCTGGAAAATCACATTTTCCAGTACCCCTTTCAGGAAGAAGCTCTGCCCTTTGTTCTGCGGGATGGGCGACTCTTTATCGACCTTATCCCAGCTTCCTGACTCGCCAGCCTGCTGCCCCGGCAGATTCAGTGCGCGGTTCAGCTCGCCCATCACCCGGTCAAACGGCAGTCCCTCCTGGGTGCCGCTGGCAAAGTAGATACCGCGCGGCGCGAACTGGGTTTCAAAATCGGAGCGGGCAAACAGCGTATCCAGCGCGTCTGCCAGCAACGGCCGCAGCGCCGCAAACTCCTGCGGGAAGAGATAGCTCTCTGCCCGCGCCTGCGCGTCGCTTTCCGTCAGCAGCCGATCGGCCAGTCCGGCATCCAGACGCTGTTGCAGCAGGGAATACTCCTGCTGGAACTGGTTATTAAGTTCGAAATCGGCGGCGGACGCCTTCGCCCAGGGAAAGGTGAATCCCCAGATTTGTTCACGCTGCGCTTTATCCAGCGAGGCAAAGTAGCTGCGGAACCCTTTGAGCAAGTCCGCTTTGGTGACCAGCACATAGACCGGGAAACGGATGCCAAGGCGATCGTGCAACTCCATCAGCCGCTGACGCAGTGCCAGCGCCTGATTACGCAGCGCCTCGGGCGACTGCGACAGCAGATCGGAAACGCTCAGCGTGACGATCACGCCGTTGATCGGCTGACGTCCGCGATATTTACGCAGCAGGTCGAGAAAATGATGCCATTCGCTGGCATCACGCTCCTGCTGACTCTCCTGGGTGCTGTAGCGCCCGGCGGTATCGAGCAGCACCGCGTCATTGGTGAACCACCAGTCGCAGTTGCGGGTGCCGCCAATGCCGCGCAGCGCCGACTTGCCGAACTTATCTGCCAGCGGAAACTGCAGGCCCGAGTTGACCAGCGCGGTAGTTTTACCGGCTCCGGGCGCGCCGATGATCATGTACCACGGCAGCTGATAGAGATACTGACGGCCAAAGCGCTGTGCCCAGAACGGCGTGCCCTTGCTGCTGTGGCGCTGGAAGTGCGCCTTTTTCAGCATGTCAGTGGCTTCGGAGAAACGCCCTGCCAGCACCTGCTCTTCACTGGTCAGGCGCTGACGATCGGCTTCCGGCGCATCGCTTTTGCCGGTTTCGAGGCTCGACATCAGCTTGCGATTGAGCCAGATGTTATAGAGCCGCGGAATCGCCTGGCCTAAGCCCCACACCAGATAGAGCAGCGCGATACTGATAATGCGGTTCTGCTCCGGCTCAAGCGGGCGCGAATCGACGATTGAGAACACCGGGCCAATCACCCAGATGATAAAAGAGAGCGCGGTAATGCCGACAAAGCCCCACGCGAGGCGGCTGGTCAGCACCGCAAACAGAATATTCAGCATGGATCAGTTCCCTCTCGCCAGGCCGTTGAGTTCGGCATGCGTCGCATCCGGTGCCACCAGCAGGGTAATTTCAACACGACGATTACGTGCGCGATTTTCTGCGCTGTTATTAGGCACCAGCGGATTGCTTTCACCGCGCCCTTCCGCTTTCACCCGTGACGGCTGCGCCAGCTGCTGTTGCAACAGGGTCTGTACTGACCGGGCACGCGCCAGCGAAAGCTCAAAGTTGGAGGCGAAGCGGGCACTGCGGATCGGCACGTTATCGCTGTAGCCAATCACCTGAATCTGGCCGCTGACATTGTTCATGGCGGCAGCGATGCGCTGGATTACGTCGGTGTAACGTCCGCGCACCTCGGTGGCCGCCGAGGCAAATAGTCCGTCCCCTTTCAGCGTCACCACGCTGCGGTCCGCTTCGTCACGCACCGCTACCAGCCCGGCATCAATTTCCGGTTTCAGGAAAGCGCGCAGATTCAGCGTGGCGGGTGGTGGTGGCGCAGGGTTGCCGATCTTCACTTCCGGCAGCGCCGTCTGATAGATACGGGCCAGTACCGGCGAGGTGTAATCGCCGAGACGCCAGTTGAGCACGATATAGAACAGGCAGGCCGCCAGCCCCGCCACCGCCGCACAGGCCCACAGCGGGATCATTGGCCGCCACAATTTGCGCAGGACCGGCTGATCGGTGGGATGCGGAGACAGCGCTGCTGCATAATTGCCACGCACGCTTTTGATCATCTGCAGCAGGCGCTGTTTGATGGTCTCCAGCTGCGAGCGACCGTTGTCCAGCACCCGGTAGCGTCCTTCGAACCCCAGCAGCAGGCAGAAGTAGATCAACTCCAGCATCAGAATGTGGCGTCTTGGGTTCTGCGACAGCTTAGCCAGCAGCTGAAAAAACTTTTCGCCGCCCCAGGTTTCATTGTGAAAGGTGACCAGCAGACCATTGCTGGTCCAGACGCCGCGGCTGCCCCACGGCGTCAGCGCCGCCGCCTCATCCAGCGCGGTACAGAGACAGTATCGCGCGCCGATGATCACTTCATAGCCCAGGCCTGACTGCTGGCAGCTCAGCTCGAAGCGCCGAATCTGATCGATCAGCTGCTGACGCAGCTGCGCCGGATCTTCATGTGATACCGAGTGACGGATCTGAGGAATGGCGTTAATCAGGGGGTTGGCCGCCGCGACCAGCACATTCTGATGGCTGGCCTCCGGCGCAAGATCGCTGTGTGATTTTTGTTGTTCCTGCATCATGCTGCGTGCTCAGTTTATGATTCTGACTGACTACGAATGGCCCAGAACTCCATGTTCAGACCTGGAAACTCACCGGCAAGATGCAGCGCAAAAGCGCCCGAGCGCTCCATCTCTTTCCATAGCTCGCTGTTCTTATCCAGTTCGAAATAGCTGTATCCGGCATGCCATGGGATCTGCGGCGGCGCGCCGGGCATCGCCCGAAGTGCCAGACCGGGCAACTGCAACTGCACCAGATCGCGAATTTTGCTGACCGGGGCGACTTTCATCTGCGCCGGGAAGTGGGTTTTGAGGGTGTCGGCTGGCACGCTGGCTTTCACCGCCAGCACAAAGCCAAACTCATGCACCATACTGCTCTCCGGCACGGTCGCGACGTTAAGACCGTGCGAGCGCTGAATCAGCGGCAGCTGAATCGCGCTCTCTTCCATCACCTGGGACAGCCCCTGACGCAGCAGCAGTGACAGGCGGCTAAAACAGCTGTGCAGATCGTCATGATCGTAGAGCGGCAGGCCATCGGGCGCGCGGGCTGGCGTCCAGGTACTGAGCTCCGCCGCCAGTTGCAGCCAGTGGCTGTAGAGCGTTTCAGGATGCAACAGCGGCAGATGTTGCAGATGAGTGTGCAGGCCAAGCTGACGATTCAGCAGCGCCAGCAGCATAAAATCGACCATATCCGCGCTGTTAAAACGACCGGTGCCCGGCGCGCGCTGACTCAGCTGCTGGCTGCGTTGCTGGATCAGCCCGTGCAGATCGTTGAACATGTTTTGCAGCGGACGGCTGCTGTTAAGCGTCAGCATCGGCGGGATGTAGTCACTGTCGAGCCGGATATGGTTGTCGCTGCGTTTTTCAATCACCTGAGCCACGCCCATGGCGGTCCACTCGGCGGTCAGATCCTGTTCCAGCATCAGCCGCAGACGCAGCTTGCCGAACTGCACCGTGGCGCTGCCCACGGCCTGGGCATTGTCATCTTCCACTTCCGCTTCCCAGGCGAGGTAGCGCGCCAGAGAATCCTGCGACTCCTGAAAGGCCACCGCTTCGCGGCCATTGCGGCGTGCCGGAATGGCCAGCACCACTTTGCTGCGGTCAACGGAGGCAGGCAGATCAAGCGGGGCCGGACCGTGCTGTGGCTGGCTGAAGGCAAAAAACGTGCCGTCAGGCAGACAACCGCTGGCGGCGCTCAGCGCCAGTTTCCCCTGGCGCAGCAGCGCTTCATCGAACTCCAGATCGTAAAAACCCCAGGTATAGGCGCGCTGCGACTGGCCCCACTCACGCAGGGTGCTGAGAAGATAATTTTCTGACTGCTGGAAATGGTGAGGACGCAGAAACATCCCCTCGGTCCAGACCACCTTTTCGGCTCTGTTCATAGACATCACTGTTTTTCCACGCGAAGGCCGTTAATCCCCGCCACAATGCGCGCATTCAGCTCACCATCGTCACGCTTCCAGAACGCCCAGAATGAGGGTGATTCGCCTTCGGGAACCGGCAGCGACAGTCGCCAGACCTTGCCATCCAGCGCCTGATATTCCGCCATGATGCCGATGAAGCGCGCCTCGGGCAGACTCTTAATCCGCAGCGTTTTATGGGGCTGAGTGGAAGTCAGGAAGAACTGTTGCGTATTGAGTTGCGCATTACCCAGCGCGGTAGCGGACTGGTTTTGCAGGGAGTAGAAGTCAGCCGACATAAACTCCGCATCGGAGGTCAGTAATACCACCCGGACTTTCAGCGGCGCACCGCCGTTAACCTGGTTTTGCGCCTGAACGTCCAGGTTGTACCAGGCAACGGGCTGTGGAGTACTGCTGCACGCGGTCATCAGCCACGTCAGCAGCACTATCAGCGCCCCACGCCATAGCGTTGTTGTCATCATCCCGCCCTCCCTGCTTAGTGCGATTAGTTAATAATCCAGGTTCCGTTAGTGCTGTTCTGGCAGGCGGTGCTGTCACCGTTTACCGCAACACAGGTTTTCTTCTTGCTGCTGCGCACCCGGCGCTTCGGCTGGTCAGCCTTGATCGTCTGATCGTAAAGCTCGCTTTTCACCACGGCGCGAAATGGCACATAGCCGGTCAGCTGAACGGTTGCCTGCGGCGCTGCGGAGGGCGCTGACTCTTTAACGGCACTGCTGGCTTTACCCGGTTCAGGTTCTGCTGACGGCTGAGCGGGTTCACCCAGCGCCAGCCAGTTGTTCTCTACCTGACCAATCACGGTGTAGCTTTCGCCGGTTTTCAGCGTCTCCACCACCTTGCCGCCAAAACTCGGATGGCTCATCACCGAAGCGGGATAGAGCGCACGGTAGGTTTCATTGACCGGGCTGAACTGCGCAGGCGGTTTAACCGCATAACGGTGACTGATCACCACGCCATCCACGGTGCTGGTGACCAGCGTGTCATCCGTCATTTTTGGCGGCGTTTTACAACCCGCGACAGAAAAAACAAACATCAGGCCTAACGCAATACGGAGCTTCACCATTTTTTTCATGTTGTGTTCCATTCATATCCTGGAGAGTGGCCAGAGGCCGGTTGTCAGTAATGAAAATCGGGGATGTGGTGCTGATAGAGCGCCACTTAGTGCCAGCCTAAAAGAAAAACCTTAAGCAAATAGCGTTAAAGTGCCATGGCGAGGCACTTTAAAAGATCAACTAACGTTAACTATTAAAAAGCAACTCTGGCGACCGGGACAGGTGCAGCGAGAAATCTGAGCTGGCAAGAAATGATCAGAAACATGATCTATTTTTTTCCGTCAGATTGGATGAGGCAGGCAAAACCCAAGCTTTACTTATGCCATCCCTGGCCGAAAAACTGACATATTGACTCAGATTTACACTTGTGACGCTATTCGCTGACAAAAGAAAAAAGCGCAGCGCACAGGCTGATTTTCCTGTTTTCACGATCACATTCAGTAAGTTACAAGATGTGTATAAGCTCATAGCTACCGCACGAGCCAGGTATATCCTGCCCGTAGGTATGAAATCACAATTCCTTTGTAAACATAAGCTGCGAGTTTACAGAAGATTGACAAAATTTCAACGGGCCACTTTCATAAGATTTTACTTAAGTAAAGTTTAAGTAATTTACTTAGTGCAAATATGTGTTACTTTTAATCACTCGCTTAGGATTATTCTTAACAAGATGAGCAACTATGAAGTATTCTTACACAGAAACCAGACACCCCTGTAGTCAGCATTAAAAAAACTCATGTAAAAAATGGCGCTGTTTCACCAGACCGTAATGAAGGTTAACGGCGAGGTGACCGTAATACGTGGCAGTTTTTAGCGTAAAAAAAGTGAGATAATGGTTACAAATCAGCAAGTTGATTCAATATGGGACGGTTCAGAAAGGGCTGAGGATGAGGTGGTCGTGAAGCGAGATAAGCGAAGCGCAAAACGGCCCGGCGTCGCTTTAAGAAAGGACTGATTAATTGTTCTTTATCGGCATTGCAGCCATCGCCACGCTTCTGATGCTTCTCAGCATGCCCGGCTATGTTGAGCAAAAAAAACCACGCCGTAGCGTGGTTCTTAGGGAAGAGTGCAGGGTTATCCTGGCAGGTTGCGGGCCAGAACTAGAAGAAGCCCAGCGGCTCGATACTGTAGCTGACCAGCAGGTTTTTAGTCTGCTGATAGTGATCCAGCATCATTTTGTGAGTCTCACGCCCGATACCCGACTTCTTATAGCCACCAAAGGCAGCGTGCGCCGGATAGAGGTGATAACAGTTGGTCCAGACGCGCCCGGCTTTAATCGCCCTGCCCACCCGATAAGCACGGTTGATATCGCGGGTCCAGACGCCAGCACCTAACCCATAGATGGAGTCGTTGGCGATACTGATCGCTTCCGCCTCATCTTTAAAGGTGGTGATGCCAATGACCGGGCCAAAGATCTCCTCCTGGAAAACGCGCATGCTGTTGTTGCCTTTCAGCAGTGTCGGCTGAATGTAGTAGCCGCTGTTAAGTGACTCATCCAGCTTCTCTACGCCACCGCCCACCAGCACTTCCGCGCCCTCCTGTCGGGCAACCTCAAGATAAGAGAGAATTTTATCGAACTGCTGCTGCGACGCCTGCGCGCCTACCATGGTATCGGTATCCAGCGGATCGCCACGTTTGATGGTTTTTACCCGCTTCATCACGGCCGCCATAAAGGGTTCGTAGATCGACTCCTGTACCAGCGCACGCGACGGACAGGTACAGACTTCGCCCTGATTCAGGAAACCCAGCACCACGCCTTCGGCGGCTTTCTCTATAAAGCTCTCCTCCGCCTGCATGATGTCTTCAAAGAAGATGTTAGGTGATTTACCGCCCAGCTCAACGGTCGAGGGGATCAGGCTTTTTGCTGCCAGCTCCAGAATATGACCGCCGGTTGCGGTAGAGCCGGTGAAGGCTACCTTGGCGATGCCGGAATGGGAGGCGAGCGCTTCACCCGCCTCTTTGCCGAACCCATGCACCACGTTCAGTACGCCCGGCGGCAGCAGATCTTTAATCAGATCGACAAAAACGGTGATCGACAGCGGGGTCTGCTCAGCCGGTTTCAGCACCACACAGTTACCCGCGCCCAGCGCCGGAGCCAGTTTCCACGCCGCCATTAATAGCGGAAAGTTCCATGGAATGATCTGCGCTACCACGCCCAGCGGCTCATGGAAATGATAGGCGGCGGTAAACTCATCAATCTCGGCGGCACTGCCCTCCTGCGCCCGGACACAACCGGCAAAGTAACGGAAGTGATCGACGGCCAGCGGCATATCGGCCGCCAGGGTTTCGCGTACCGGTTTACCGTTATCCCAGGTTTCATAGACCGCCATCGTCTCCAGATGCTGTTCCAGCCGATCGGCGATTTTCAGTAACAGCAGCGAGCGTTGTTGCGGCGAGGTCTTGCCCCAGGCTTCCGCCGCCGCTGCCGCAGCAGCCACAGCGTTATCAACATCGGCAACGTCTGAGCGCGGAAACTCACCGGCCGCAGAGCCGTTCACCGGGGAGGTATTGGTGAAGTAGTTGCCGTTCACCGGCGCGACGAATTCACCATTAATGAAGTTGCCATAATTCTTTTGTAGGGTAATCAGAGAACCCTGTTCTCCGGGGGCGGCATAACGCATGATCATTCTCCTGACAGGTGACTGATGTAACAATGATGAAACTTATTATTAACATGAAGCATCATCAAGAGCCTGTCAGTTCTGTTAACCGGAAACTGTGACCGCCCCGAAGGAATGGGTGTTTACGCTTCGTCTTTAGATAATTCCGACTTTTACCCAAAAGGCTGGTCAGAGAGAAACTTGTGCGGCACAAAGGGGTCAACGTGAGGATGAATTCATTCTGGAGATGAGCATGCTGGCTTCAGCTTTTACCCTGATGCGCGCTAAAGCCAATTTCGTGCATCAGTTTATCCGCAACCCGCGCAAGATGGGCAGCATTACGCCCTCGTCAGAGGCGCTGTGCCGCACCATGATTGCGTCGGTGGAATGGCCTGAAAAGTTACGTATTGCCGAACTCGGCGCGGGCGACGGTGTACTGACGCGGCAGATACTGGCGCAGATGTCACCCGATGCCACGCTGGATGCCTTTGAGATCAGCAGCACGCTGGCCGATAAGCTTAATGCGCTGAACGATCCGCGCATGACGGTGCGCACCTGTTCAGCGGAATACCTGAGCGGAGAATATGACGTGATCCTCTCCGGCCTGCCGCTGCTCTCATTACCCACTGAATTGCGTGAGGCGATTCTGCGTGCGGTGTATAACGCGCTCGGGCCCAACGGCGTCTTTGTACAGTTCCAGTATACCTCGCTGACTCAGCCAGACCTGTCGCGCTACTTCACCTGGGAGCGACAGCGGGTGATGAAAAACGTGCCACCCGCCTGGGTCTATCGCTGCACGCGTCACTACGCACCCTGAGCTTGCGCCATTGCAGGGCGCGTTTGTTGCCAGAACGCCACCAGCAACTCACGTGCCCAGTCTTTCCCCTCCATCTCGTTTGCCCCATCTTCTGTACAGCCTTTGGGCATACAAACGTTCATGATGTGCCGTGAAAATTCAGGATGAAACTGCACCGATAGCGCCTGCGGCGAATAACGGACAATCTGACAGCCATCGCGCGCAGAGGCGGCCAGCACCTGCGCCTGTTGTGGCGCGCTGATCACCGACTGGCGATGTGACAGCCAGACGCTGAAGTCCTGTGGCAATTTCTTCAGTAGCGGATCGCGCTGCGCCTCCGGCATACAGTTGATTGGTAACAGCCCGCGTTCCCATCCATTGGGATTGTCCGCCACCTCGCCACCCAGCGCATAGGCCATCAGCTGGTGACCGTAGCAGACCCCCAGCAGCGGCAAGCCGTGATCCATCGCTGCGCGAATCCATACGGCGCTGCGTTCGCTCCATTCAGCGTGATCGGTGACCATCGCCCAGGAACCGCTGAGGATCGCCCCGGAAATCTGGTCGAAAGCGGGTAGCGCCTCGCCCAGATGGGGCCGTACAATCAGGTATTCATCGGGTTGCAGGTTTAACGCGTCGATGAACCAGCGCGGCTGTTCACCAATCTCTGAGACAACGTTTGCAGGTGGGACTTCAAGCTGAATTAACGCAAGGGGTAAGGCGGACGTGTAGGTCATACCGAATCAGTTCCTTTAAGAAGTCGTTTCAAATCAGTCTGCCAGCAACGCGCCCGAAAGTCTCATCAGGCTGCGCCGCAATCGCAGAAAATTTCTCCCTGCGATTGGCTGCAATGCCGCAGTTCGTGCCATCATTAGCGGGCTAAGCAAAAAACATCGAAAGGATATTATCGTGGCTGTGCGGCATTTTTTTCTGATTCTGATGGTGGTTTCAATCTGGGCCTTCAACAACGTTGCGGTGAAATGGGGCCTGCTGGAGCTTCCGCCACTTTTCCTGACGTTTATGCGCTTTGTGGTCGTCGCCATCGTACTGGTACCGTTTTGCCGGATTAACCGTCAGCAGCTACCCTGGCTGTTGCTGCTGGCTTTCACGTTCGGTTTTATGCACTTTTCGCTGCTGTTTGTCGGCCTGCGCTATACCGATGCCGGTACCGGCGCGATTGTGGTTCAGCTCGGTACACCCATTGCCATGCTGCTGGCGATGGTGGTGCTGAAAGAGAAGCTGAAGCTGGTGCAGCTGATGGGCATTATGATCTCGCTGAGCGGCGTTGTCGTGCTCTCCGGCAGCCCGACGATTCCGTCGTGGTGGGTGCTTTGTCTGTTGTTGTGCAGCGCCACCGGCTGGGCTGTCAGCAACCTGATTGTGAAAAAGTCACCGCCGATTAAACCGCTGACCATGACCGGCTGGATTGCGTTTCTGGCCATTCCTGTCGTCGGCGCATCCAGTCTGTTGATGGAATCACATCAGCTCTACGCCCTGCAAAATGCGGGCTGGCACGGCTGGTTTGCCATTCTTTACAGCGCTATCGCCTCGTCAATTGTCGCCTATACACTGTGGTATATGCTGCTGAAGAAATATAACGTCAACCTGATCATGC
Source organism: Pantoea sp. JV6 (assembly GCF_025910055.1). NCBI lineage: Bacteria > Pseudomonadati > Pseudomonadota > Gammaproteobacteria > Enterobacterales > Erwiniaceae > Pantoea > Pantoea sp. JV6. Next base: position 33,134 of record NZ_JAPCIM010000012.1, read on the forward strand.
CCTACTCGCTGCTGACGCCGGTATTATCCGTGCTGATGGGGATTGTGGTGCTGGGTGACAGCCTCAACAGCTTCAAGATTATCGGTGCGTCGCTGGTGATCCTTGGTACCGCTATTGCCGTAATCAACCTGCGTAGCCTGCGGATGCATGCCCGCTTCCCGCGCCTGCGGCGGCGTTAATCCCGCATGCTATGCTTGAGAAATCACCTCTCTCAGGAAGCACAACATGGACTCACCGCTTGCCGCCTCTCTCTGGCAGCAGATGCAGCAGGGATTGCGAGGTCGCGACGCCGCCTGGCCTCTCCCCGCCTTCGTTGATCGCGCCACCTTCTCTTCTGCCTTTGCCGTCAGTGAACTGGCGGCCACCAGTATCGGTCTGGCAACGCAGGCTGCTGCTGCGCTTATCGCCACATCCCGCCCTGAACTCTCTCCGCCCGTCACCGTTAACGTCCGGCTGGCGTCACGCTGGTTTCAGCAGAGCTTCCATCCGCTGAATCGCGCGGCACCCGCGATGTGGGATGCGTTTGCCGGTGACTATCGCAGTCAGGATGGCTGGATCCGTCTGCACACCAACGCCGCGCATCATCGGCTGGCGATGGAGCGGGTGCTGGGCGCGCACGCCGATCGCGCAGCACTGGCGCAGCAGGTGCAGCAGTGGCAGGCCAGCGAACTGGAGCAGGCCGTTATTGATGCGGGTGGCTGTGCCGCAGAGATGCGCAGCGCCGCCGCCTGGCAGCAGCATCCGCAGGGCCAGGCCGTGCAGCGCGAACCGCTATTTAGCTGGCAGACCACACAACAGGCAGCGGCGCCGGCGTGGTCGCTGGCCGAAGCTCGTCCTTTACTGGGCATCAAAGTACTGGATCTGACGCGGATTATTGCCGGGCCGGTCGCTACCCGTTTTCTTGCCAGCCTGGGAGCCAGCGTGCTGCGCATCGATCCGCCCGGCTGGCAGGAGCCGACGCTGGATGAAGAGATGAGCTGCGGCAAGCGACGAGCGGTGCTGGATCTGACTCAGCCCGCCGATCGCGAGCAGTTTATCCACCTGCTGCGTGAAGCAGACGTGCTGGTGCATGGCTATCGGGCAGATGCGCTGGAACGGCTCGGGTTTGACGCGGAGACCCTTCAGTCACTCTCACCCGGTCTGGTTGATGCCGGCCTGAATGCCTGGGGCTGGCAGGGTCCGTGGCGCAATCGCCGGGGTTTTGACAGTCTGGTGCAGATGGGGTGCGGCATTGCTGAAAGAGGCATGCAGTGGCAGCAGAGCGACAAACCGGTTCCGCTGCCGGTGCAGGCGCTGGATCATGCCAGCGGCTATCTGCTGGCGGCGGCAGTGCTGGAGGGCTTACGGCGACGCATCTCTGAGGGCCACGGCAGCCAGGTCCGGCTGTCGCTGGCGCGCACCGCGTGGCTGTTGCAGCAGCATCCCACCGATCAGCACACAGGCTCCGGCATTGCGCCGCAGGTTAAGGATAACCTGCCTTGTTACGAATTAACGCCGTGGGGGTTTGGAGTGAGGCTGCGAGCGGCCGCCTGGCTGCCCGGCACCCCACAGCTCTGTGCGACGCCTGGCTGTGCGCCGGGTACGCACCCGGCGACGTGGTGAAGCAAGTCATTAGATAATTAGAAAAATAATGTTGATGGCATTAGATTTACATCTTATTATTTACACATGACTCAGGGACGAAGTTCATTGAAACCGGGTGCAGAATGGTCAGGGTAGACTGGTCCAGGCGGGCATTGAAGCACCTTATGAAGATCGACAAACGTTATCAGAAAATCATTTACCAGAAGGTGGGTGAGTTAGTCAGTTTCCCGGTCGTCACACTGGACATTAAAAAAATGCAGGGCAGAGATAATCACTACCGGCTGCGGGTTGGCAACTACCGGGTCCTTTTTACGTTAACCGGGGGCGAACCGGTGATTCTGGAAATTACAGAGGTAGCAAGAAGAACATCCGTCACTTACTAAAGCTTTTTGGATACCGGCATAGCCTTACGCACTCACGACCTCTGCTGCGACACACAATTACCCGGATAAACTATGTCAAAACAGTACATCTATGATGAAGCAGGCAAACCCCAGTTTGTGGTCTTGCCGGTGGCGGAATATGAAAGGCTGCTCTCGGCCAGCGATGGCGAATGGGAAACTATTCCTGTGGAGGCTGACGAGCACGACGATGAGACGATCCCGCACGACGTTGCAGGGATAATGATTGAGCAGGAAGTGAGTCTTCAGGCGGCCTGGCGCATCTGGCGGGGGCTTAGCCAGCATGATGTGGCTCAGCAGTTGGGGACCACGCAAAGTGCGATCTCTCAACTGGAGCGTATTGAAAGTAAGCCGCAGAAAAAGACGCGTGAACGTCTCGCAAAACTGTATGGCTGCCGACCCGGGCAGTTAATCCTGTAAGCCGATTGAGAGGGTTCAGGTGCCCGAAAAAAAGCACGCCGTATCCAGAGAATCCCCCCAGAACCCATTGAGAAAGATGATTCAGCACTGTGCGCCGGGTACGCACCCGGCGACGTGGTGAATCAGGCGTCAGGCGTCTCTTCCCTGCTATCCAGCAGTTCGTTGTACATCGCCTGGATCGCTTCGCGGCTCAGCATGGCAAGAGTACGATAAAAAGCGGTGGTCGCGTGCGCTTCCACTTTACCCAGGAAAGCACCGCACCACGGCAGCAGATACTCTTCAAACAGCGCCATCTGCGCCGCGCTCTCATCTTCCGCTGACTGATCTTCCAGCCATGACGCAGCCAGCATCAGCACACCAAAATGATCAGCAGGCGCATCGCTCAGCGGCATTCCGCGTGAGGTTAAAAACGCACGCACTTCTGGCTCCGTTTTGCCTTCCGGCCACTGTGAGGCGTACGGCGGCACGTTGCAATCGCTGCCAACAAACAGCGCGTTGTAATCGGCGGCCAGTGCCTGGGGATCGCTGTTCTGTTGCAGACGGGTCAGCAGCTCATCCTGCTCCAGCGGCCACTGCGACTGCAGTTTGCCTTCACGCAGCAGCGTGAATAGCGGCACCAGCAGCGGGTCCTGCGGCTGACGATTAAACAGTGAGCCGATCACGCGGCACAGAATGGAAAACTCATTCATGAGTCAGATTTCCTTGAGGCAAGTAAATTAAAAGTCAGCCAGTTCAGCAATATGTTTGCCGCTGCGCTGCTCCAGAAAGTCGAGCAGGCGACGCGGCGTGACATTTAACACCCGATCCTCAGGAAAATCCACCTCGCGGGCGATGCGCAGGCAGTGATCGAAGCGACCCAGCGTAAACACGGTGTGGGAATCGGAGCTAAATGCCAGTCGCCCTCCGGCATCGGCGGTCTTAACAACAGCGATGACCGGAACTCTGAGTAATCGACCCTTACACCTGGCTATCTCAGCCAGAAAGTGAGTTCATACTTCAGAAAAAATCTTAAAGCAACTGGTTAATTTTGCATAGAAAACTTCAGAATACATCATCCAGCAACTTCTGATTCTGATGAACTATTAGCCAGGCGGAATGAAGATATGCAATAACAGGCTAATCAAACTCGTAAATTTTCATAAAAAAAATAGAATAAAAAGCACTTTTCATACGGGGGCTTACCCACTAGTAATAGCGAAAATATTTTCCACAAAAATAAATAATTAAAAGGATCCATAGAAAAGCGAACAGCAGACCATATGTAGGAAAGACGCTTACAAAAAAAACGGCCCCGACCAGACCGGCCGCTGGTGGTATAAGTCCAAAGAAGGATTGACTTACCCAGGCATATAGCCAGCGAAGGATCGCCTTCATTTTATCAAAATCTTGTTTAGTAGATTTAAAATATGCTCTTCGCTAGTGGAACCTGAATTTTTCAAATAGATTATTTTAGACATTTCCGGCTCAATCAAATAATAGAACATTTCTAAATTAGCATTATATAAGTCGAAGTAATAATCCGCATCATCGAAGCGTAATTTTCTTGCTGCTTTTGTGGCAATTTCAAACTTACCATAAAATTTAAAAGCGGTTACGGCATACGAACTTGTAGTATTAATTACATTAATATGTGACTGTTTGAAATCCCGGGATTGTGTAATAACGAGAGCGATTAACTGTGCTATAGCAAGTTTAGAGGATTTACCAGAAGCATAATCAGACGCTTTTTCAGCTAACAGTCTCTGTATGTTCTGGATGCCTGTATCACCAATACGGCTCAGTTTTTTTCTGAAGTATATTTCTACCATCTCTAAAACCACGTCCTGCCGGGTAAACAGCATTCTGAGTTGCTTCAGGTATCGCAAATCTTCCTGCTTAAGTTGATTACAAACATCCTTGTAGTCATCAAAAAAGCATGAACCATAGCCGCTTGCACGTTGAGCGCCAGACACAATCCCCCTGCCTGTACCAAGCATTGTTTGATGTAACTCAGCAAGTGCCTTCTCAAAGTTAAGCGCAATGGTTCGCTCTGCCTGAAGTTTAATCTTAAGATAAGACATGCTCATACTCATCCCTTTGTGTAGAATTCCTTATGCAACGATTGTATACTGAAGCGAAAGGTATGCAAAGAGAATGGCTTATGAAAAGGATCAAGTGGCTGGCTTTATACACCGTATTTACTCTATTTTATCTTATAGTGATCCCGGAAATCATCTTCAGAACCCTTTCGGAAGATGCTTACATGAAGCTCGGTGAAATCGTAAATCCATTTCAAATTTTCCCTTCAACAGCGAATGCATTATTCATAGCAATAATAATTTCAGCTTTGCTATTAGCATGGTTAACTATTAAATTAGTAAAGCGCGTTACCAGGCGTGGTAATTCTACGCTTTGATCTAACGCGATCAATAAAGAGCAGAGTAGAACTTAAAGTTTACGCCATTACCCGCCCGGACGAACCGCCCCGTTTACATTGCTAACCCGAACGATTGAGACCATTTTTCAGTTATTAAGTGCTCTCTCAGCTTTAAGCTTCAGGTCTTGCCACACGCCCTTTCCGGGCTGATAAGAGAACACGTTACGGTAAAATACTCGCCTCAGTCATTATATCCCCGCAGATAAAAGCGGGGATTTTCATCATGGTGAGCGTGTTGCTTACCTGGCATGGCGCTAAAAGTCAGCCAGTTCAGCAATATGTTTGCCGCTGCGCAGCTCCAGAAAGTCGAGCAGGCGACGCGGCGTGACATTTAACACCCGATCCTCAGGAAATTCCACCTCGCGGGCGATGCGCAGGCAATGTTCAAAATTTCCGAGCGTAAACGCCGTATGGGAATCGGAGCCAAATGCCAGCCGTCCACCGGCATCGCGCACCGCGGCAGCGATAGCCCGGCAGTTCGGTTCACTGCCCGGACGCGAATGGGTAAAGGAGGAGTTGTTCAGCTCCAGCGCCACATCGTAGTGCGCGGCTGCCTCGGCGATAGCCGGGATATCGACCGGGAATTTCGGGTTGCCTGGATGACTGATGATATGGACCAGCCCGCCCGCCATCGCGGCGATCATCGCATCCGTGTGATGTTTCCGGTCGCGCGGCGCATAAACCGGCTCGTGAAAACCGGCGACGATCAAATCCAGCGCATCGAGCATCGGGCCGGAACAGTCGATTTCGCCCTGCTGATTTTTAATATTGGCTTCGATACCGCGCAGAATACCCACGCCATCGATCACGCGCGGCCAGACGCGCATATTAATGAAGTGCCAGTAGTGCGGCGCGTCGGCCATGTCGGGGCCGTGATCGGTAATGGCAAACAGTTTCATGCCGGTTTGCTTCGCCTGAGTCACGTAGTCGTGCAGCGTGCTGTAAGCATGCGTGCTGGCGATGGTGTGCATATGCAGATCTACCGGATACATCCTCTTCTCCTGCTGATTGCCCCTGACGGGGCCGGTTCATTAATAGCCGCGCTGACGATCCACCCTGCCCTGCGGCGGCTCGCCTGCCTGGTCCTGGGTGATGGCGCGGGCGATGTAGTCGATAGCTTCGTCGATCAAGGTTACCGCCGCATTATGGGGCGTGATCGTGACGCGCGGATGTGACCAGAGCGGATGCGCTTCGGGCAGCGGTTCAACCTGAAAGACATCCAGCGCCGCTGCTTTCAGCTGCCCGCTATTGAGCGCGGCCAGCAGATCCTCTTCCACCACCTGCGCGCCACGCGCGATGTTAAGGAAGAAAGCGCCGTGCGGCAGCCGCTGTAAAAAGTGGTGGTCGATAAGATTAATGGTTTCTTGCGTGCTCGGCAGCAGGTTGATCACCACCCGCGTCTCCTGCAGAAAGGCAGGCAATGCATCGCGACCGGCAAAGCTGGTCACGCCATCAATTTCTTTGGGCGAGCGGCTCCAGACGCGTAACGGGAATCCCCAGGGTTTAAGGCTTTCCGCCACACTCTGGCCCAGCACGCCCGCCCCCAGGATGCCGATAGTAAAGTTTTCACGCGTGTAAGCGGGCAGTGGCTGCCAGCACTGTTGCTGCTGCTGGAGACGGTAATCGTCAAAACGACGGAACCAGCTCAGTACGCTATGAACCGCATACTCCTGCATCTGCCGCGCCATGCCGGTATCTTCCAGCCGGTACAGTGGCACGCTGTCGGGCAGCATCTCGGGGTTCTGCTGCAGCTGTTTCAGAATCTCGTCCACGCCTGCCCCCAGCGCAAAGACGCCGCGCAGGGTGGCGCGTCCCTGCAGCATTTCTGTGGGGGGCGAACGGACCAGCGCGTAATCAGCCGGACCATTATCGCCTGGCTGCCAGGCACGCACCCGCGCCTGGGGCAGCCGCTGTTGTAAACCGTTAATCCAGGCCGCTGCAGACTGCGACGGGTGATACCAGATGATCTCCATCCTGCTCTCCTTTTTTTCTTTCAGCGTCAGGGAAAAGTAGGGTGAGAGCAAGAAAAAACCAGCGTAATAAAGCGGTTTTTTCCATAAAAATAATTCCCGTGGCTTCACATTTCCGGCTCGCTTCAGGGTGAAGTGGTCAGATAAGGTCTAAAGTTGGTCCTGTGGTCAATGCGTTACGCGCGGCCGCGTTTCGGACAAGGAGAAAAACCGATGACAAAAATTGAGGTAAACGCCGCTCCACGGCGTCAGCGTTATGCGCCCTTTCTGCTCACGTTGCTGCTGAGCGTACCCGCCTTCACTGCCCAGGCCGACGACAACAGTCGCATGCTGAATAATCAGCCGCAGCCGCCTGACGTTCGTTTAGGACCGCTGTTTAATGCCGTGCAACAGGCGAAGTTCTATCCCGATCAAAAGACCTTTGCGGATGCGGTGCCGAAATTCGATCCCGCCTCAATTCTTGCCGACTGGCAGATGCAGAAGAAACAGCGCAATTTCGATCTTAAGCGCTTTGTGGATGCCAACTTTACCCTGCCCGCGGCCGGTGACAAATATGTGCCGCCAGCCGGACAAAACCTGCGTGACCACATTGATGGCCTGTGGCCGGTGCTGACGCGCACCACCAGCAGCGCCGGTCAGTATGACTCGCTGCTGCCGTTGCCCAAACCCTATGTGGTGCCAGGCGGGCGCTTCCGTGAAGTCTATTACTGGGACAGCTACTTCACCATGCTGGGGCTGGCCGAGAGCGGGCACTGGGATAAAGTGCAGGATATGGTGGATAACTTCGCCTCGCTGCTCGACCGCTATGGCCACATTCCCAACGGCAACCGCAGCTACTATCTGAGCCGGTCACAGCCGCCGTTCTTCAGCCTGATGGTCGATCTGCTGGCGACGCACGATAACGGCAAAGCCTATACCCGTTATCTGCCGCAGCTGCAGAAAGAGTATGACTACTGGATGGCAGACAGCGATAAAGTCGCGGCGGGCGCAGCCAGCAAGCGCGTGATTAAGCTGGCGGACGGCAGCCTGCTCAACCGCTACTGGGATGCGCGCGACGTGCCACGTACAGAATCCTGGATGGATGACATTGCCACCGCCCAGAAAGCGCCGCAGAGGAATAAAGCCGAACTCTACCGTGAGCTGCGTTCCGGTGCGGCGTCGGGCTGGGATTTCAGTTCGCGCTGGTTTACCGATGCGCATAACCTGTCGACAATTCGTACCACGCAGCTGGCCCCGGTTGACCTCAACAGCCTGCTGTTCCATCTGGAGCAGACCCTGTCGAAAGGCTATCAGATGAACAAGCAGAGCGATCTGGCGAAGCAGTTTGCCGATCGCGCGGAGAAGCGCCAGGCGGCGATCAACCGCTATCTGTGGGACAGCAAACAGAACTGGTACGCCGATTATGACTGGCAGAAAAAGCAGGTCCATCCTCAGCTGACTGCTGCCGCGCTGTTCCCGCTCTATCTGCAGGTCGCCAGCGATAAGCAGGCTGAAAGCACCGCCAGCGCAGTGGAAAAACAGCTGCTGAAACCTGGTGGTCTGGTGACCACCACCGTGAACAACGGTCAGCAGTGGGATGCACCCAATGGCTGGGCACCGCTGCAGTGGGTTGCTGTGGAAGGTCTGGAGCATTACAACCAGCCAAAACTGGCGAAAGAGGTGGGATTACGCTTCCTGCAAAACGTTCAGAACACCTATGACCGTGAGCATAAGCTGGTGGAGAAATATGTCGTTGATGGCAAAAATCTCGGCGGCGGCGGTGGCGGTGAATATCCGCTGCAGGATGGCTTCGGCTGGACCAACGGCGTCACGCTGAAACTACTGGATAAGTACTGCCCGAAAGATAAAACCTGTAACAGCGCCCACGATATTCCGCAGGCGTCTGCCTCACAACCTTAATCCACTCTGGATACCTCTGGCCTTGCCGGGGGTATCCCCACTTCATTTCCGCGAATTTTACTTGACCTTCTTTCATCAACAGGCAAAATTGCAGCCAATTTACAAAAGGTAATAATTCTCATTATGATAATGAGATTGCCTATCAAAGCTTTTATTCACCTGCCTGAACCTTTGCCAAGAAAGGAATTTTGATGAAACTGTCATTGTCGCTGAAAGGTTATGTTCCCCTATGCACCCTGGCGCTGACCGCGCCTGCTCTGAGTTATGCTGCCGATATGGTGGTAACCGCGCAACCGCAGGAAGATTCGACCTCGCCGACCCAGGGCTATCTGGCGACGACCAGCCAGGGCGCAACCAAAAGCGATCGTCCGCTCATCACCACGCCGCAATCGATTTCCGTGGTTACCCGCCAGCAGATGCAGGATCAGGGCGCGCTGACCCTGAATCAGGCGCTGGGCTATAGTTCCGGCGTCTTCACCAACTTCGGCGGTGCCGCGACCCGTTACGACACCATTGCCCTGCGTGGCTTCCATGGCGGCGATGTCGATAACACCTTCCTCGACGGCATGCGGCTGATGAGCGACGGCGGCAGTTTCAACGGCCTGCAGGTGGATAACGCCTTCCTTGAGCGCATCGACGTGATCAAAGGCCCCTCTTCTGCGCTCTATGGTCAGACCGTGCCGGGCGGACTGGTGAACATGGTCACCAAGCGTCCTCAGTTCAGCGAAGAGGGTCACATCCAGTTGCAGGCGGGCAGCAACGCCACCACCGGCACGATGTTTGACTACACCAATGCCATCAACGATCAGTGGGCGTTTCGCCTGACCGGCGTGACCCGCAACAGCGATACCCAGTACGATCACACCCGCGAAGAGAAATATGCGCTGATGCCGCAGCTGATGTGGCAGCCGGATGAAGATACGCATCTGATCCTGAAAGCCTATCTGCAGAAGGATCCGTCGGGCGGCTATCACGGTTCGGTACCGGGTGACGGCAGCCTCACCGAACACAACGGCTACAAGCTGAGCAACGGCTTTTATGAGGGCAACAGCGATCTCGATCAGTTCAAGCGTCGCGAGCAGATCTACAGCTTCGATTTCGCCCATCGCTTTAACGACGTCTGGTCATTCTCCTCGACCGGCAGCTACAGCCACTCGAATGTCGATCTCGATCAGGTCTATCAGATTGGCTGGGACAGCGTGAATCCCGATCTGCTGAACCGCTACTACTCTGGCGAGCGCTCGTCGCTCTCGGCCTGGTCCACCGATAACCGCTTACAGGCAGAGTTCGGCACCGGCGAGCTGGAGCACCGCGTCACCCTGGGTGCTGAGTATCATCGTTATAAAAATGAGATCACTGCCGCTGGCGGCTCTGCCAACCAGCTTAATGCACGGACTGGTGAACAGGTTGGCGACATGCCTGATTACACCTGGGCCGATAAAACCCGTCGCTACTATCAGACCGGCCTCTATCTGCAGGATGAGATGAAGCTGGATCGCTGGCATCTGGATCTCTCCGGTCGTTATGACCGCATTGTCGCCAATAACAGCGGCAGCGATCGCCGTCAGGATGATCACATCAGCGGCCGCGCAGCACTGCTCTATGCCTTCGACAACGGTATCTCGCCTTACGTCAGCTGGAGCCAGGCGATTACCCCGACCGCGCTCACCGATCCCAACAACAACCTGCTGAAGCCAACTACCGCCGAGCAGTATGAAGCTGGGGTGAAATATCAGCCGGTCGGCACCCGCGATCTCTATAGCGTGGCGGTCTATGACCTGACGCAGAAAGATGTGGCGAACCGCGACGTGCTGACGGCGACTTATACGCCATCGGGCAAAGTGCATTCACAGGGCATTGAGCTGGAAGCGCGTAATCAGTTAACCCCGCGTCTGAGCACCGTGGCGAGCTATACGCTGAATCATCTGCGCTTTAAAGAGTCGGTAGATGGCAACGACGGACATACGCCATATGTCACACCCAACAGCATGGCTGCACTCTGGGGTCACTATCAGTTTGATTACGGTCTGAGTGCGGGTGCGGGCGTGCGTTACATCGGCAAACAGTGGGCGGACAATGAAAACACCACGCGCGTGCCGTCGGTGACGCTGTTTGATGCGTCAGTGCGGGCCGATCTCGGCGTCTGGAACAGCAGCCTGAAAGGTGCCTGGGTGCAGGTCAATGCCAATAACCTCACAGATCGTACCTATGTAGCGGGCTGTTACGGGACGGGCTATTGCTACTGGGGCGCAGAGCGCAGTGTAATGGCGACAGTCGGTTACGACTTCTGATAGCAGAGTGAGAGATAAAAAAAGGGGACGAATCGCTTCGTCCCCTTTTTCGTTTAAACCTTTACGGTCAACTGCGTACTTTGCGGTAGATAAACAGCACCACGATGGCACCGATAACAGCGACCACAAAACTTCCGAAGTTAAACCCATCGACGCGGCCGAAGCCAAACAGCGTACTGATCCAGCCACCCACTACTGCACCGATAATACCCAGAACGATAGTCAGAATGAAACCGCCACCGTCTTTACCCGGCATAATCCACTTAGCCAGAATACCTGCGATTAAGCCAAAGACGACCCAGGAAATAATACCCATCTGTTGCTCCTTCCTTTTTTGATTAAATCGTGAACGCCTGATTAATCAAGCGATTTACCGCGATAAGTATAACCAGCTTTTCAAAAAATGCCTGCCTGCTCACAGTTATTATTGATGAATAGCATGCTAAAGCTTTTTTTTGCCGCGCCGATAACCGAGACGAGGCAAAAAAACCGCATCAATAAAGTAACCCCCCTTGTGGAGCAGGACGTGAAAGAAGCCGACCAGGAACAATATCTAAAACGTGGCACGCTGGCGGTTCTTGGCGTTATGAAAGATCTGCTGCGATTGCAGACGCCATTACTGGTGCGCTTTCCGCGTGGGCAGTTTATCAGCCGGATGCTGGCTGCCGATGAAGATCGCCTGCTGTTTGACCTCGGCAGTAATAATCTGGATAACGATTATGCCCTGACCAGCGACGATCTCAGTATCACCGCGGAAACCTACGGCGCTAAAGTGGAATTCAGCCTCGCCGCGCTGGAAATCGTGGAGTTTGAAGGGTTACCCGCTTTCAGCGCGCCGCTGCCAGACCTGCTGTGGCAGATCCAGCGACGTGAGTTTTTCCGTGTCTGCGCTCCGCTGGAGCCGCAGTTCTGGTGTCATACCGTGTGGCCCGATGGCAGGAAAACGCGCCTGCGTCTGCAGGATCTGTCGCTGGGCGGTATCGGCGTGCTGGTCGATGAAGCGCTGCCGGACGGGTTGCAGGACGGTGACAGTTTTAACCCGTTCCGGGTCGAGCTGGGCGAGTATGGCCATTTTGACGTGCCGGTAAAGCTGCTGAGCATTGGCGAGCGCAGCGTGGTGACCGGCAAAAATGAAACCCGCATCACACCGCGACTGAGCTTTCGTTTTGCCACGCTGAACCCGGCGCAGGAGCGGCAGCTTCAGCAGATTATTTTTGCCCTTGAGCGCCTGGCTCGCGATAAATCGACCCGATTCCAGTAACCGCTTTACGGATGCGCCACACAGGTGGGCCGCATCCAGGCTATGCTTCTTGCTTGTTTTCTTTTAAACCGGAACCCAGCAAGGAGACCCTCCCCAATGGAAAACTGGCTCTCTTCACGTCGTTTTCACTCCCTCTTTTTTAATCAGGAACTCTGGTTAAACAGCGCCATCGTGGTGGTGTCCACGCTGGTGATTTACTGGGTATTACGTACCCTGATTCGCTTTATCTCCAACCGGATTGCCCTTTACAGCGAACATCGTCATGTTCGCGCCACTGCGATTCTGGTGGAGATATTGCGCAGTACCAGCCAGACCCTGCTGCTGATCTTTTCGCTGCTGATTGCCCTGAAGTTTGTCGATCTGCCCGCGTCGTGGAGTGTAACCATCGCGCACGGCTGGTTCCTGGCGCTGATTGTGCAGCTCGCTCTGTGGCTCGACTGTGGCATCCGGCTATGGCTGAAAAGTCTGCTGCGTGACCCGCTGCACGTGCGCAACCCGGTCACTACGGTGATCCTGGGGATTCTGCTGCGGGTGGTGGTCTGGATCATGATGTTCCTGGCCATTCTGTCGAACATGGGCATCAACATTACCGCACTGGTCGCCAGCCTGGGAGTCGGAGGTATTGCGATTGCGCTGGCGATTCAGACCGTACTGAGCGATGTGTTTGCTTCACTGGCGATAGGCTTTGATAAGCCGTTTGAGCATGGCGATTTTATTGTCTTTGGTGACATTGCCGGTTCCATCGAGCATATCGGCCTGAAAACCACCCGACTGCGCAGCCTGAGTGGCGAGCAGATTGTCTGCTCAAATACCATTCTGTTGCAGCAGACGATCCATAACTACAAGCGCATGCAGCAGCGCCGCATCGTCTTTAAGTTTGGTATCAGCTACGCCACGCCGTCAGAGCAGGTCCGGGAGATCAGCCCGCTGGTGAAAGAGATTATCCAGGGCGTTGAGACCACCCGTTTTGACCGTGCCCACTTCCTGGCCTTTGAGGATTCAAAACTGACCTTCGAAGTGGTCTATTTTGTGCTGGATGCGGATTACAACAAGTACATGGATATTCAGCAGGAGATTAACCTGCAGCTGATGGCAGCACTGGAAGAGCGAAATATCCGCTTCGCCTTCCCGATTCGTCAGGTGGAGTTCAGCGGCGGCAATCTGCCACCGGTGGATCTGGTTGCGGTGCAGAATGACGATGACGAGGTGCGCAGAATGGCGCGCTAAGTCAGAGCCCGCCTTCCTTTTCAGGCGTGGCGGGCATACAGGCCGGTGCGGGCGGAATCGTGACCGCATCGGCTGCTTCACCCCTTGCATTCAGCCGTTCCACCTTACCGCTTACTGATGCCGGTAGCAGCTCACGCCGAGATACTCACTGAACGCTTCCTGCAACACACCAGCCGTGGCAGAGTGGTTCATCGCCACATGATGCTCAAAGCCGTTACGGCAGATCCACGCCAGCAGTGTCTCCAGCTGCGGCACCTGGATCACCGCACGGCAACCTACCGTGTCCAGCGGATCGGTGACCGACATTCCCTCTCCCACATAGGCTTTGATTTCGCCGCTGAAGTCGTCGGTAGAGAGGCGGAAATAGGTCAGATCGCCCTGCTTCATGCGGCCATGCACTGCGCCACAGGTGTTCTCTTTGCCCACGGTGGTGCCGATGATATCCGCCGTGCCCATGGTCGCTGACTCCAGGCTGGCGCTGGCGAAATTACCACAGTGAAACAGCACACATTTGTCCCGCTCGTCACCAAAGTTGTTGTTCCAGTCTGCCAGCGAGGCGGGGTTCAGCGAGCAACTGGCGAGCGCATACATCGACAGCGCCCCCATCACATCCACTTCGCAGGCGCTGGGCATCAGCTGGCCCGACATCACACTCATGATTGAGCAGACGTTAATGCCCAGATTCTCCTGCAACGACGTCCAGCACTGAATGGCGGTGGTATCGATATCGTTGTCGCTGATCCACTCGCTGATCACCACAAACAGTTTGGCCATAGTCACCAGTTTTTCACCCGGAATACCGCGCGCATCAGCGTTGGCCTCCAGGATTTCACGCTTCTCTGCCACGCGGATATCGTCATCGCGCAGCCGGTTGGTGCGGGTAAAGATCTCCGATAAATCCAGGGTCTCCACCGCGATGCCCATCTTCTCCAGCAGCTTTTCGCTGTAGCGCACGGTGTTGAATCCGGCGGGCCGGGCACCAATCGCCCCGACGCGTACCCGCCGCATAGCATTCACCACCCGACAGAGCTGGCTGAACCGCTGCAGATCCTGCATAAACACGTCGCCGCTCAGGGCGCAGACGTGCTGGCGGGTCAGCGTAAACGGGATGCCATATTGCCGCAGGTTGTTGCAGAGCGAAATTTTGCCGCAGAAGCTGTCGCGGCGGGTCGCCAGTCCCATTTTATCCAGATTGTCCTCTTCGGCCTGCACCAGCACCGGCACGTTCAGCCCGGCGAGACGCAGCGCTTCCGCGATGGCTTTTTCATCACCAAAGTTAGGCAGCAGCACCACAATGCCGTGAATCGCTTCGCGATGCTGACGAAACAGCGCGGCACAGGTTTTCGCCTCCTGACGCGTCTCGACGCCGCCCAGGTTGGTCTGGTTCTCATCCAGCATCACCGTATTAATGTTCATCTTTTCAAACAGCGCGACCGCCTGCTGGCGCGCCTCGCCCACCAGATAGCTGGGAAAAAAACCCCGGTTGCCAATAATGACGCCGAAGGTTAACTGCTGAGGAAGTGTTGACATGGCTCTGCTCCGGATAAGGATTAATGTGGCTGATAACGACAGCGTGCAACGGCGTCAATCCAGCCTTTATAGTTTTCCTGCATACGCTGCGCGTGCTCTTCACGCGGCATGATGACGCTGCCGCCCTGCAGCGCCTGCATATCACTGCCCTGCTGCCACCATCCCAGCACTTTGCCTGCCAGCAGTGCCGCGCCCAGCGCGGAGACCTCGGCGGTAGGCACCCGCTGCAACGGCCGCTGTAACACATCCGCCTGTAACTGCATCAGCCAGCTATTTTCGGTGGCGCTGCCATCCACACAGAGCGCAGGAAGCTGCTGGCCGCTGGCCTGCTCCATGGCAAAAAAGACGTCGGCGATTTGCCAGACGATCGACTCCAGCGCCACCCGCGCCAGCACGGCGGGTGTGGCGGCATCCGTCAATCCGCACACCATGCCGCGCGCCTGCAGATCCCACCAGGGCGCGCCCAGGCCAGAGAGCGCCGGGACAAAATAGATGCCCTGATTGTCGTCGCAGCGCTGCGCCATCGCGGTGAGCTCGCGCGGCTCCTGCACGCCGAGCATTCTGCCCAGCCAGGCGGCACCGGAACCGGTGTGGGTAATGTTGCCTTCAAAGGCATAACGCAACGTGCCGTCATGCCAGGCCACGGTGGTGCTGAGGCCATTTTCCGTCAACAGCGGCGTCGCCATGGACATCATCAGGGAAGACCCGGTGCCGTAGGTAGCTTTCACCACTTCAGACTCGCCGCGCCGCTGCGCCTGTAAGGCGGCATGAGAGTCGCCGATGCGCGCCAGAATCGGCGTGCCTGGCGCTAAGCCGGGAATATCATTCACCGCGACCACGCCCTGTTCACTGGCTGAAGCGGTGATGCGCGGCAGCGCGGCGCGCGGCAGTTGAAACAGCGTCAGCAGCTCGTCGTCCCAGTCATTAAGATGCAGGCTGTAGAGTTGAGTACGGGAGGCGTTAGCATGATCGGTAATAAATACCTCGCCGGCGCTGAGCTGCCAGCTGAGCCAGCTGTCGACCGTGCCGATACAGAGTTCACCCGCCGCCGCCCGCGCCGCGCCGTCAGGAATGGCGGCCAGCATCCCGGTCAGCTTGGCGGCCGGAAACATCGGGTCAACGGCCAGGCCGGTCAAACCGGTGATGCGAGGTGCTTTGCCCGCCTGATGCAGGTCGCGACAGAGTGACTCGGATCGTCGATCCTGCCAGCTCACCAGCGGCGTCAGCGGCTTGCCGTCACGCCGCTGCCAGATCAGCACCGACTCGCGCTGATTACTGATCGCCACAGCCGCGACAGGCGCGCCACCACAGGCTGCCAGGCAATGGGTAATGGCCTCTTTTACCGCCTGCCAGATCGCCACAGGGTCCTGCTCAGCCAGTCCCGGTAGCGGATGTTGCAGGGTTAAGCTCTGGCTGCCGCGTGCCACCACACGGCCATCGCGATCAACCGCAATCGCTTTAGCATTGGTAGTGCCTTCGTCGATCGCCAGAATCAGGGGTCCCACCATGTTTATGCTCCTGCGCAGATGCGCGCTGCACTGTTCACCACGCTACTGGCATCAATGCCATGATGGGCACGGGTAGAGGCGCGATCGCCGGCAATTGCATATTCCCCATCTGCAATGCCGAGCCGCAACAGCGGGATGCCGCAGCCGCCTTCCGCCAGCACTTCGGCCACCAGGCTGCCGACACCGCCATTAACGTTATGCTCCTCTACGGTAATCACGGCTGGGTAGTGATTTAACAGGTTGCGCAGCTGTTGGGTATCACAAGGTCGAATCGATGGAACCGCGATCACACCGGCTGAAATGCCCTGCTCAGCCAGTTGCTCAGCAGCGTGAACCACCTCGTGAACCGTTGAGCCCATCGCCACCAGTGCGATGTCGCTGCCTTCACGCAACAGGTCGATCGCGCCCGGCCTGAACTGATAGCTTTCCGCGTGCAGCTGCGGCAGATCTTTGCCATCCAGACGGATATAGACCGGCCCGACATGCTCAAGGGCGTAATCGATGATCTGACGGCACTCCAGCGGGCAGGAAGGCGCATAGATCTCGATGTTGCCGAAACCGCGCATCACCGCGATGTCATCAATGCTGTGATGCGTGCTGGCTAACGGGCCATAGCTGGTCCCGGCATTCAGCCCGAACAGTTTGACGTTGGTGTTGTTGTAGCAGACGTCGACTTTTACCTGCTCATTGGCGCGTGACACCAGAAATGGCGCGGCGTTACAGGTCACTGCGACTTTGCCGCCCAGCGCCAGACCGGCCGCCGTGCCCACCAGCGTCTGCTCAGCGATGCCGACGTTAATCAGCCGGTCGGGAAAGGCCTTGATAAAGGGGGCGATTTTGGCCGTCGACGTGGAGTCCGCTACCACCGGCACCAGATCCACACCGCGATTCACCGCGTCGATAAAGGCCGTGACCATGACGCTTGCTAAATGTTGTGCATTACTCATCTTTCAGTTCCTCCAGTGCCAGTGCGATCTCTTCGCCTTTCGGCACCCGGTGATGCCATTCCGCCTTGCTCTGGATAAAGGAGACGCCAAATCCCTTCTCGGTATGCGCCACAATCACCTGCGGTTTGCCGTTCTTCGGCAGGTTTTCAATGGTGTCGACCACCGCCGCCATATCATTGCCGTTGCATTCGGTGACCTCCAGCCCGAAGGCGCGCCATTTTTCCGGCAGCGGATCGGTGTTCATGATGTCGCGGGTCGCGCCCGCCAGTTGCAGCTTGTTTTTGTCATTGATGATGATCAGGTTGTCGAGGCCGTAATGCGCCGCCACCAGCGCCGCCTCCCAGTTGCTGCCTTCAGCCAGTTCACCATCGCCGGTCACCACAAAGATGCGGCGCGGGCTGTTATCTTTTTTCGCCGCGATAGCGATGCCCACCGCCACCGGCAGGCCGTGACCCAGCGCGCCGGTGTTCAGCTCAACGCCCGGCGTTTTCTGCCGTACCGGATGGCCGGGCAGATGCGAGTCGGCATGCTGGTAGGTTGCCAGCCAGTCGGTCGGGAAGTAGCTCGCTTCCGCCAGCACGCAGTAATAACCCCCCACCGCATGCCCTTTGGACTGGATATAGATGTCACGCTGATCGTCGTCTGTGCGATCCGGGGCGCAGTTCAGAATGCGGAAGTAGAGCGCGGTGAGGACCTCTACCTGTGACAGGTCAGCGCCGGTATGACCGCCTGCCGGGCTGCCCGCGTTAAGCTGGATGATGCGGCGGCGGATTGCCCGCGCCCGGCGCTCAAGGTCATCGACCGGAAGATTGAAAGGATTCATACACTACCTCTGAATTTTAAATCGGTTATGAATATATATTCACGTCGGTTAAAAAATTTTGTGCCTGAAAAAAAGGGGGCTGATAAACTGAACCGCCCTTTGTTCACTACTCTGCCCATTAAACCGGGCAGGCCGTCCACTGCCAGGAATCACTCAGCGGCACCCGCTGTCCGGTTCAACGCACTTTCCCGTCAGGGTTTTGCCGGTGTCCCCTCCTCGATTAACGCTTTCTGAGCCACCACGGCCGCCTTCTGCTGCATCCGGCTCTGGGTCTGGTCGATGATCACCGCGATGATAATCACGATGCCTTTGATCACCATCTGCCAGAATTCACTGACACCCATCATGATCAGGCCATCCGCCAGAAAGCCGATGACGAAGGCACCAATCAGCGTGCCGAGGATGGTGCCGCGTCCGCCCGCCAGCGACGTGCCACCCAGCACCACGGCGGCAATGGCATTCATCTCAAACGCGGTGCCGTTAGCCGGATGGCTGGCGACCAGTTGCGATGAGACCACGATGCCAGCAATCGCCGCGCAGAATCCTGACAGGGTGTAGACCAGAATTTTTACCTGCCGGGTTTTCACACCCGACAGTTCAGCGGCACGTTCATTGTCTCCGATGGCATAGACCTGACGGCCAAACGGCAGGCGACGGGCGATGTAGGCGATCACCAGCGCCAGCACCACCATCATCCAGATGGCGTAAGGCAGCCCGAGAAAGGTTCCGGCACCAATCCGATCGAAACCGGTATTGCCCAGCAGCGGATTCCCCTGCAGACCGGGAAAGGTCTCGCCACCGGAGGTAAGCATCGCCGCGCCGCGCAGGATGTACATGGTGCCGAGGGTGCAGATAAAGGGGGCCACGTTGTAGCGGGTAATGATCCAGCCGTTGCCCGCGCCAATCAGCGCGCCGATCAGCAGCACCACCGGCACAATCACCCAGACGCTGGGAAAAATAGCGATGCCAAACATCGGCAGCACAATGCCTTTGGTAATCAGCCAGCCGGCGATCATGCCGCACAGTCCCAGCGTCGCCCCAATCGACAGGTCAATTCCCGCCGTGATAATGACAAAGGTGATGCCCAGCGCCAGAAAGGCGTTGATGGCGATATGTTTCACCATGATCACCAGGCTGCCGGTGGCGAGAAAGTCCGGCACGGTGATGGCGAAGAAGCCGACGATCAGAATCAGCGCAATAAAAGTGCGCAGCTTCAGAAGCAGCAGCAGAATGCTTTCACGTGAACTGAACGCCTTAGCCGGAAGTGTGGTCAGCGCGACGCTGTCATTGCTTTTCATGCTCAGAACCCCTGCGCACTTGCTTTCACCAGCGCTGCCTCTTCCGCCTGGTCGCGGGGAAGATCAGCCGTAAGTTTGCCGCCCGACATCACCAGGATGCGATCGGCTACCGCCATAATCTCTTTCAGGTCCGAGGTGGAGAACAGTACTGCAATGCCCTGCTGCGATAGCGCCACCATCATGCGAAACACCTCTGCTTTTGCACCGACATCAATGCCGCGACTCGGCTCATCCAGCAGCAGCAGACGCGGATTGGTCAGCAGCGCGCGGCCAATCACCACTTTCTGCTGGTTGCCACCACTCAGCGCGCTAATGGCCACGTCCGGCGAGGAGATTTTGATCGCCAGGTTGCCCACCGTCTGGCTCACCGCCTGCTGCTCCGCCTGGTGGGCAATGGCAAAGCGATGTGACAGACGCCGCCACAGGCTGGCGATGGTGAGATTACTGGCGACCGATGAGACCGGGAAAATCCCGGCACGTTTGCGATCTTCCGGCACCAGACTCATGCCCATGCGAATACGGTCGGCGGTGGGCAGACGGGTCGGCAGCGGTTTGCTGTCGAGCCACAGCTTGCCCAGATAGTGACGCTGACAGCCAAGCAGACACTCAAACAGCTCGGTGCGGCCTGCGCCCATCAGCCCGTAAATCCCGACAATTTCCCCGGCCCGCACCTGAAAACTGACGTCATCCACCAGGGTATTGCCATTGGGGCTGACGCAGGTAATGTGCTGCGCCTCCAGCACCGGCGCGCCAAACTCACGCGCTTCCGGCAGGAAGGTGGTGACCGGTTCACTGCCCAGCATCTCACGCACGATCCACGGCACATCGATGCTGCTGACCGGCGCTTCGGCCTGAAAGCGCCCGTCGCGCAGAATGGTGATCACGTCGCCAATTGCCATCAGCTCTTCCAGCCGGTGGGAGATGTAAATCACGGTAACGCCCTGCTGCGTCAGGTCGCGGATCACCCGGAACAGGATCTCCACTTCGGTTTTGCTCAGCGCCGAGGTCGGCTCGTCGAGGATCAGGATATCCGCATCTTCCGCCAGCGCTTTGGCAATCTCGACCAGCTGCTGCTGACCCACTTTGAGATTACCGACCCGCTCATGGGGTGAAATCGGCTGATCCAGGCGCGCCATCAGCGCGGCGGTGCGGCGTGCCTGCTCCGCCTCGTTGATCGGGGCCAGACCGCGCTGGATCTCCCTGCCCAGAAACAGGTTTTCAGCCACCGTCAGGTTCTCAAACAGATTCAGCTCCTGGTGCACCATGCCGATGCCGTGCCGGGCGGCGTCGCGGGTGCTGCTCAGCGTCAGCGGCTCGCCATTCAGGAACAGCGAGCCGGCCGTGGGCTGCTGTACCCCGGCCAGAATTTTCATCAGGGTCGATTTTCCCGCCCCATTCTCACCGATGATGACGTTAACTTTGCCGCGCCAGACCCGATAGTCGACGCGATCCAGCGCCAGCGTGCCGGGAAACAGCTTCGATATCTGTTCGGCCCGCAGAATGATCTCAGCGTCCATCAGGGCGTCCCCCGCTTCAGCTCAACCGCTACCACATCTTCAACGCTGTTCTGCCCGATAGTTACAGCCAGCAGCGCCTGCACCGGCTGGTTGACCCAGCTGGCATCCAGCGGTGGCAGTTGCTTCACCGCGTGACGGTTCAGCGCCCGCGTCAGCTGGGCGTACTGCACCTGATTGGTAAACTCTTCGAAACGGAAACCGGCGGCATCCCGGATAGCGTTACTGCGCAGCACCGGCCCGACACTGACCGCCACCGGCTTGCCGTTAATCATCAGCGTCAGCGTGCGTTCACGCGGGTTACTCTCATCAAAGGCGCTGGCTGTCCCCCCGGCTCGCACGAAGACGCTTTCGCGCCCGCCGGGTTTGACCGTCTGACTTTTCGCCTCCATGTCGGCCCAGCTCAGCGCATGGCTGTTCGCGGTGGTCATCACGCGCGGCTGCCAGGTCTCTTCCGCAATCTGCTGCGGTGTCTGGGTGGTATAGCTGGGTTTCGCGTGCGGATCCTTCGGCAGGATCGGCTTACCGTCCGCATCCAGATCCACCACGGTGCAGGCGCTGAGTAGCGCCATACCGGTCAATACCGCCAGCATCCGTTTCATGGTTATTTCGCCAGGTTGAAGTTTTTCAGCTTAGCGGCGTTGCTGTCGTCAATCAGCACGCAGTCCATCAGCTGCTTCTCCTGTTTCTGCGCTTTGCCGTTCTTCAGGTAGTAATCCGCCTGCGTGACCGCCATCTGCGCCTGATCCCAGCCCGGCTGCAGCACTGTCGCTTTAATATTGCCTTTGTTGAGGATCGAATCGCGGGTGTAGTCGCTGCCATCAAAGCCCACCACGATCACCGATGTTTTCCCGGCGGCTTTCAGCGCGGCTTCGGCGCCCAGCGCCATGGTGTCGTTACCGGAGATGACGCCCACGATGTTGGGGTGTTTCTGCAGCAGGGTTTCCATGCGGCTGAAGGCTTCGGTCTGGCTCCAGTTGGCGCTCTGCTGAGCCACCATTTTCATGTCGCTGTAGTCATCCAGCACATCGTGATAGCCCTGCGACCGCACGCCCGCGTTGGTGTCAGACTCTTTGCCCAGCAGTTCAACATAGTCCCCTTTGCCGCCCAGCAATTTCGCAAATTTCTCCGCGCCCAGCTGCGCCCCCTGATAGTTGTTAGAGACGATCTGCGCCACCGCGATACCGGTTTTGTTGATCTCCCGATCAATCAGGAAGGTCGGGATCCCGGCATCTTTGGCTTTCTGCACCGGCCCGACGGTGGCGTCGGCACCAGCGTTATCAAGAATGATCGCTTTGGCTTTGCGCGCAATCGCGGTCTCAATCAGCTGGTTTTGCTTGTTTACGTCATCATCGTGCGACGCCACCAGCGTGGCGTAACCCAGCTCTTTGGCTTTCGCTAAGGCCCCTTCCGCCTCGGCTTTAAAGAACGGGTTGTCATGGGACGGGGTGATAATCGCCAGCAGGCCTTGCTCTGCCGCCAGCGCGGTCGCTGAAAAGGCGAGCATCGATGCGAGCAGGGTCAGTTTGATCAGAGGACGAGTCATTATTTTTCTCCGCTTGAATATATATTCACACGCGATTTTATATGCATAATGACTATGCGCCCGCGCTGACGTGCCGTCCAATGCGCGATCGTCAAAAAGCGAAAACGATCACAAATTAGCCTGCGTTGTGATTTTGATCATCCTGGTTAACAATACCGGGCAGAATCAGAGAGGGAAAAACCGATGGCAAAACAGGATGAACAGCGATTGATGGTGAAAATTGCCACCCTTTACTATGTCGAAGGGTTGAAGCAGTCAGAGATTGCGCAGTCACTGACCTTATCGCAGTCGTTTGTCTCACGCATTCTTAATCGCAGCGTGAAAGAAGGTGTGGTCAAGATCAGCGTGGTGCCACCAGCCAACGTCTACCCTGAGCTGGAAAAGGCCATTGAGCAGACCTATAACCTGCCGCAGGCGATTGTGGTGGATGTGCCGGACCAGGCGTCGTCGCTGCAGATTAAGCAGGCGATTGGATCGGCGGCCGCTCACTATCTGGAGACCCGATTGCGAAACGATGAGTTGATTGGTATTTCGTCATGGAGCGGCACGATCCGGGCGATGGTGGATGCGCTGCATCCGCTCAACAGCGCCTGCAAAGGGGTGATCCAGCTGCTGGGTGGCGTCGGGGCTAACGGCAATGTGCAGGCCACGATTCTGACGCAAAATCTGGCGGCGCTGCTGAACTGCCCCGCCTGGCTGCTGCCGTCCCAGTCGATTGAGCATTCGGTCAGCGATCGCCAGCGGCTCTCTGCCAACGCAGAGGTCGCCGAGGTGCTGAGTAAATTTGAGCAGGTCGACCTGGCGATTGTCGGCATTGGCGATCTGGAGCCGTCGGCGCTGTTACGTAATTCGGGCAACTACTACGATGGCAGGATGCTGCAAACGCTGGCGGCGCGCGGTGCGGTAGGCGATATCTGTCTGCACTATTTCGACGCCTGCGGACAGCCGGTGCTGAAAGCAGAAGAAGATCCGGTGATTGGTATGGAGCTGGCACAGGTAAAACAGTGTCCACAGGTGGTCGGGCTGGCAGGCGGAAGAGAGAAAGCGCAGGCGATTCGCGGTGCGCTGCTGGGCGGCTACATCAAGGTGCTGATCATCGACTATCCCACGGCGCGGCTACTGCTCACGCCGCAGGATTCATCACAACCGGTCAGATAGTGCGGTAAGCCGTGGTGACTTTCCACAGATAGCGCGGGGCCTGCGCCGCCGGATGCTTGTTCTGCACATGCTGATAGAACTCATCCGGTGACATCGCATTGATCATCGCAATGGCCCGATCGCGATCGCTGGAGAAAGTCCGCAGTAACGCCCCTGCGCCGTTGGCATAAGAGACGATGGTGGCATAGCGCAGGGTCAGCGGATCGCGGATGCCCGACAGCGCGCAGTTCTGCAGAATGCGGATATAGGCGGTGCCGATATCAATATTTTTGGCCGGATCGCGCAACTCGGCATTCGATGGCTGACCACGACGGCCCAGCGTGCGATAGACTTCGCGCCCGGCGGTCGAAGCTTTAATCTGCATCAGCCCCACCGCATTTGAACGGCTCACCACGCCCGGATTTCCACCCGACTCGACACTGATAATGGCGCTGATCAACTTCTCATCAACGCCATAATGACTGGCGGCATCTTCGGTAAACATCGCCCAGGTGCCATTGACGCTGGACGGCGGTGCCTGAGTTAATGGCGTGTTGCGCTGCTTAACGGCATGGTGCGGTGGCTCGCTGGCACAGCCGGTCAGGAGTAACGCTGAGAGTATAAGGTGTCGGATTTTCAGCAATTTTTCATCTCGTAGCTGTTGTGGCGAATGCTATCATACCCAGGCAGCCTGAGAGCAAAATTACCGTTTATCCTAAATGCATGAAAATGCGGCGCGTACCGTGACTTCAGCGGCGCTTTTCGCCATCATCGCCGTCAGTCAGGCGCTAACAGCAGGAAAGTATGATGATTTCACGTTCAGTTCGTCTTATCTCCCCCTCCGGTTACTGTCACAATCAGCCTGCGGCGCTGCAGGGCATTGCACGACTGCGTGCGGCCGGCCATCAGGTAGAGAACGAGCAGGTGATCACCCGCCGTTTTCAGCGCTTCGCCGGTAAGGACGCGGAGCGCCTGGCGGATATCAACCAGCTTGCCAGTCTCAGCACGCTGCCCGATGTGGTGCTGGCGGTGCGAGGCGGTTATGGTGCCAGCCGGTTACTGGATTCCATCGACTACATCGGCCTGCAACGCCGTCTGCTGAATCAGCCGCTGGCGCTGTGCGGCCACAGCGACTTCACCGCGATTCAGCTGGCACTGCTGGCGCAGGTCGGCCTGATTACCTTCAGCGCACCGATGCTGGCCGGTAACTTCGGCGCCGCGACCTTATCTGAATTTACCCTTCACCACTTCTGGCAGGCACTGACTTCACCTACAGTAGAGGTGACATGGCAAAGCGAAACGCCTGATGAGGGCGAGTGGCAGGGTACGCTGTGGGGCGGGAATCTGGCGATGATCTGCTCACTGATTGGCACGCCGTGGATGCCGCAGTTTGAGAACGGCATTCTGGTGATTGAGGATGTGAATGAGCATCCGTTCCGCATTGAACGCATGCTGATTCAGCTGCAGCAGAGCGGTATTCTGGCGCGACAGCGGGCGATCGTTACCGGCAGCTTCACCAGTACAGCCCTGACAGAATATGACAACGGGTTTGACTTCAGCACCGTCTGGCAGCGACTGCGTGACACCACCGGTCTGCCGCTGATTTGTGGATTAGATTTTGGTCATGCCGCTGACACCGTAACACTGCCTTTGGGTGCCAGCGCACGATTAGCGGTCAGCCAGGGCCACGCCCGTTTGCAGGCGACCGGGCATCCCGTCCTGCGGGAATAGCGTTTGTTTCAGGAGATCGACATTGAAGCCGTTGTATGACGATTTGTGGATCTCAACCCCGGAATTTCCGGTGGAAGATGCCGTTAATGACCTGATGATGCATGGCTTTATGCTGCGTCACCCACGCGGCAATCTGTTGATTGGCCGCGTAGAAAATCCGCTCGATCATGAAGTCATGGCCGATACCGGCGGCGTGATCCGCCACTACCTCACCCACTGGCATGAATCCGCGCCCGGTGCGGCGCTGATCCAGCAGCGCTTCAGCAGCGCACTTTACTGCCATAGCCGATCGCTGGGCCCCATCAGCCGTTTTGCTGAGCCTGATGACACCTTTTCGCAGCAGGAGACGCACTTCGGGGATTTCCATCTGCTGCCAACGCCAGGACACACACCGGGCAGTTGCAGCTATCTCTACACCTCGCCGCTGGGGCTGACCTATCTGTTTGTTGGCGATACCGTGACACGTTCGCATGACCGCTGGATCACGGTGCTGGTGCCGGACAGTAATCCGGCTGAGCTGAGCCAGACGCTGGAGTTTTACCGCTCCCTGCGTCCCGACGTGGTGCTGATGAGTACCACGCGCGGGCATCTCTCCTGGAAAAAAGTTACGCTGCAGAGCTGGCTGGCCGCGATTGATGAAGCAGAACAGCATCCGCTGGATTTGCGTCAGCAACCGTTGTTCTGATTACAGGGCTTTCGTCAGATAGTGGCGCTGATGATGCCGTGGATAGTTATCCAGGCTGAAGCGCAGCGTATAGCCGAGCTTTTCATAAAACGGTCGCGCCTGAAAACTGGCGGTATCCACCTGGGCAAAGCGGCAGCCGCGATCCCGCGCCTCCTGCTCTGCCGCCTGCATCAGCTTACTGCCCGCCCCCTGCCCGCGAAGCGCCTCACTCACCCACAGCATATCAATCCGCAGCCAGTTTCCGGCGGTTGATCCGGTCAGTCCGGCCAGCTTTCTGCCCTGGTCATCACGAATAAACACGCCGATCGATCTGATCTCATCAATATTAATATATTTGCTGTTGAATGCAGTCAGACCCAGCCTGACTTCATCCAGATCCTGCGTTGTGACCTTATCGGTAATCTCGGGTTGCATAGTGGCTCCGTGGGTTAAGTATCGGAGTGCTGACGATCGTCGTAGCGCTCCAGGCTCAACGCATCAACATCGCGTTTTTCGCTGCGGCTGCAGGGCAGCAGTTTATCGCTGTCGCGGTAGACAAAAAAGGTCGCCTGGCTGCGCTGGTTCACAATCAGCTGATCGCCATTGCGAAAGCGGGTAATCGCCACCTTATCACCCGCCTCTAAACGGGTACGCTGCTGACCGGCAGCAATCTGGAAATGCCCCGGCGGCCACATTAACGTGGTTAACCCATATTCGGCACGCGAAACGGTCATGGTTGTCCGGCCGGGACAGTTAAGCTGAAATTCCGTCTCGCTCCAGGCGGGTGCGATGTGACAGGCCAGCAGGCCCAGGGCAATTAACGCTGCCTTCATGCTGTGTCTCCGCTGATTTTATTGAGGTTTTTTAGCTTAACACATCACAGGACAGAGAAGGGACGCGGGGCAACCCGCAGCAAGACCATTGAAAGATAGAATCGGCGTGCGAAGTAATCTGAAAGTTGAGAAAAAATAAAGTAATCCGGCCAGCGTAACAGGCTGCCACACTGACCGGATATGATTATTCGGCTGCTACCTCGGCGGCCACTAACATCAGTGCCAGCCCGGCATTCTCGCTATCGTAAGCCTGCATTGCTGCACGTATATCCGCTGAACAAGCGATCACCTGTTGCTTCTTATCGGCTTCTAACTGGTCAATCGCATGGCGAATAATCATTAGACTTGCTTCTTCTTCGTTCATCATTTATCCCTGAATTTGCCTAAGTGGTGCGCAAAGGAGCCAAGAATAACGTTTATTGATAAGCAAAGTCACCCTTTTACATTCCTGTTGCTTAACGATTAAACAAATCACAAACAGGAAGCGCAGCGTAAACTGCTATGATTAAGTAATCAGTGACGCAGCAGGATAGACTCTGCGCCACGAAACTCCCAGGGATTGAAGCAGGTAGAAAATCATGATGCGTCTCAGCATTTTTATCCTCATCGCGATGGTGACTGGATGTTCATCTGGCCCGAAAGGGGTGGAATGTCCGGGTGAGGTCTCGACAATTTATGGTCAGTCGATGGGGCATACCCAGGGCGTGATTTTTGATCTGGTTAATAGCTTCACCGTGACCCGGGATAAGGTCAGCGTTAAGAGTGGCCCGCTGCAGTCGCTGGATCGCTTTAAATATGTTCCCTCCGCCGTTACGCCTGAGGGCTATTACGCGCAGCGCCTGTCAGATAAGCAGTTCCGCCTGATCAACCCTTACCAGGACACCCAAATCACCTGGACCTGTCCATAAGGGATGAATCCTGCTGCCAGATGGTTTATTGTCAGGAAACGTCAAGCAGCAGGTCTCCCCGATGGAAAAGCGTCTGGATAACAACGGTTATATCGACTTCCCCTTCCCTGCCACCCGCAATGCGGATGGCTCCGTGAATCCCTGTGGCTTTGATCTGACGCTGGAAACAGGTCGCCTTGAGGAGATCGCGGTGCTGAACCATTCAGTGAATCTGCGGCGGCTGGTCGAGGAGATCAATCTGCAGGAGGGGCTGTTTATGACCCTGGCCTGCGACTGGCAGCAGCAGGCAGATGCGGTCTGTGGCTTTATCGATGTGGCTTTTCGTCCCGACCTGCCGCAACACGGCTTTGAGGAGACGCTGCAGCTGGAAGCGAACTTTTATCGCTACCTGACCGGGCAGGAGCAGCAACATCAGATGCCCGCGGAGACGCTGGTCAATTATGCCCGTTCGGTACTCGACTGGAGCTGGTCGCCGTTGCGCCAGCGTCAGCGCGATTATGAAAAGATCACTATTCAGTTCTATTGCCCGCAGGCGGATGACGCCGAATGGTGTTTTGATCATCTGCGTCACTTCCTGGTGAGCGTCTATCCGGCCTGCGTCGCCGCCCGTTCACTCTGATCTTCATTGCCCCCGGAGTCTCTATGCGTTCTGCTGCGCTGTCTGCTGTCACGCTGTTCTGCTCACTGTTTTTTGCCGCTGCTGCCCAGGCCGATCGCTGCCAGCAAATTCGCGCCGGTCTGGATATCGGTTCCGGCGCCACCAAAATTGCGGTAGCCCGTGTCAATGTCTGCCAGCTGCGCATCGAAAAGATGCTGTATCAGGATCAGCGCGCCGTGGCCTGGAACGAGGCCTTAGCGCATTCAACAGATAATCAGCTCGGCCCGGCGATGACTCATGAAGGTGCCGCTGCCCTGCAGCAGCTTTTAACGCAGGCACAGCGCTTTCATCCACAGCGGATCAGCGGCGTTGCCACGGCGGTGTTCCGCAACGCCAGCAACGGTCAGGCGGTCATCGATCAGTTGCAGCGCCAGACCGGTGCGCAAATCAGCATCATCTCGCAGCAGCAGGAAGCGAAACTCGGTTTCCTCTCCGCTAAAGCCGCGCTTAACGATCCGGCGATCTGTGATGAGCAGCTGCTGGTCTGGGATATTGGTGGGGGATCGATGCAGATGACTGCCTGGCGACAGCAGGCGGGTCAGCTGGTTGCAGATATCTATCAGGGCAAACTGGCCTCGGTGACGCTGAAAAACTTTATTCTGACGGTGCTGAAGAACAGCCCGGAGGCCAAATCCCCTAATCCCATTGGCTCCTGGCGGCAGTCGGTGCTGCGCTTTGTGCAATTTTATGCCGCTAATGAGGTCAGTCCGCAGATTAAACAGGATCTGGCGAGCCGTCGGGTCATTGGCATCGGCGGCGTCCATGGTTTTTCAATCCGCAATCAGTTACCGGGCAAACCCCATCGTTACAGCCTGACGACATTAAGTCAGCTGTCGCAGCAGCAGGTCTGGAAAGGCGACAGTGAACTCCCGGGCGACTACCGGGCCACTGATGTCAGCAATCTCTTACTGGTTGAAGGTTATATGCAGGCGCTGAAAATTAATGAGGTTACGATTGTTGAGGCCAGTCTGATTCAGGGCGTGCTGCTGCAGTAGCGCAGCGTTTCCGCACTATGCTAAACCTCAGGCTTAATCAGCCGGATAGCATGATCCAGCATCCGCTGCTCATCCCGTTCACTGTGGGCCCGCTGCTGACGTATACGTTTAAGCAGGTCGTAGATTTCGCCACGGCGGGTGTCATGGCCGCGCTCCGACAGCACAATGACCGCATCGCCAATGACCCGGCAGACTTCGTCATAGTCGTCATCATTCAGTGCATCACGTTTCATTGCTTATCCTCCGGCTGTAGCTTTGGCTATGGCTGTGGCTGTGGCAGCGCCTGAGTGCGCCTCTCTTTCCAAAGGCTAGACAGTAAATCCCTTACCCGCAAACGCAGCGCCATTAACAGCCAGAAATGATTTTTTAGCCCATTTTCCTCCGCTAGAGGAGCAGAATTCACTATCTTTGCTACGCTTTGAGGGTCTCACTCAAAACCAAGGAGCAATAAATGTCAGGAAAAATCGAAGATAAAGTAAAAGAAGCCGCTGGCGCAGTTCAGGAACAATGGGGTGCAGCAACCGGTTCATCTGAGCATCAGGCTAAAGGCGCAGCACGCCGTTACACCAACCAGGCAAGCTATGCTGCCCGCGATGCTGCTGACTGTATCAAGGATCAGGTTCAATCCAATCCTGTTGCAGGTCTGGCCGTTGCTGCAGGCGTTGGCGTATTTATCGGCTTCCTGCTGGGCCGCAAGTAATCGCGCTGAACGTCAACAGAACGGGAGCCACTGGCTTCCGTTTTTTTTTGCCAGGCCGCCTTCCGCCGGCTGAGAAACATCTGAAAGATAAGCCTTTTCAGGCCAGAATGCGGTAAGTATCTATGCTTAGTCTGGTTTCGTCTCTTTCTGACAACATCAAGGTGACCTTATGAAAACATTTCCTGCCCTGCTGCTGGTTGCAGCGACCTTAACCTCTCTGGCGGGCTGCTCGCAGAAGAGCGACGCGATTAAAGATGATGGCCGCCCTCATGCACCAAGCGGTCAGTCGTCACCGGGCGGTACGCTGGGTTCAGGCCCGGTGGGTCAGCCACAGTCGTAATACCCTGCCCCGGCACACGTGCCGGGGTTTGTTTTATCGCATGTTTTTTAATAGATAGAAGTCATAGAATAATTCCGCTAATAATTAACCTGCTATTAGTTTTTCATAGAATTACAAGCCGTAATCATTCATTAATAAAAGTGCACATAAAACATCTTCCAAATAACAAAAAATTAAAGTTCATTTTTATTTAAACCAGAAAGCGAGTGTATTTCAAACAAAAACTCAATGACTGAAAAAAACATCCTGTCATAATGAACTTCTCTGTAGCGTTAATCTCTAACACTCCATAATATTTCCCTGTTAATAACATTGGTAAATTC
The DNA here is from genome assembly GCF_025910055.1 of Pantoea sp. JV6. Taxonomy (NCBI): domain Bacteria; kingdom Pseudomonadati; phylum Pseudomonadota; class Gammaproteobacteria; order Enterobacterales; family Erwiniaceae; genus Pantoea; species Pantoea sp. JV6. Next base: position 64,058 of record NZ_JAPCIM010000012.1, read on the forward strand.
AAGAGAATTCAGACGTGAAGAAAAAAAAGATTTATCTGATAGACCGACTTTTAACGCTCTATTCTCGATTTTCCAGCAGAACAAAACCACAGGCCTTGCACGACCTGGCCCCACAAACAGTGGTGATTTACTCCACCACGGCACTGGGCGACTTTCTGATGAATACGCCGGCTATCTGGAGCCTGAAAAATCGCTTTCCCGCCAGCAAGTTTATTCTGGTTTCCAGCAAGAAAAATAAGGATCTCGTCAGCCGTTATAACTGGTTTGATCAGATCTATATCTGGGATAACAAACTGGCGAATTTCCTGCCGCTTTTTTTCAAACTTCGCCGTCAGAAACCTGACCTGTCAGTAATATTACACGCCCATTTCCCCTACGATATTATGAGCTCGGTACTGACCGGCAGTAAGGTAATTGTGCGCGATCATTACGGTCGCGAGTCGCCTCTGCTAAATAAATATCTCGATCACTATTCAGGCTATTTTGATGACCATACCATCAAGCGTAAGCTGAAACTGATTGAAGTCCTTGGCGCAGAGACAGAGCAGACCCGGATGCACCTTCCGGCACTGAACAACAGTCCGACTACAAAGGCTGACCATCGCCGTATCGGTTTTCAGTTAGGGGCATCAAAAGATATTCGCCGCTGGCCGCTGGCCTCCTTCAGCCAGCTGGCGACAGCCTTGCTTGAACGCTGGCCTGACACGGAAATTATCGTTACCGGCACCGCCGCTGAGCAGCCTCTTGAGCAGGAATTTATTGAAAGCCTGCCCCTGCACTGCCGTCAGCGTGTGACGCCGATGGCGGGGAAAACGAATCTCAGCGGCCTGATTAGCCTGATTCGCACGCTGGATGTGCTGGTTACCGGGGACACCGGTCCACTGCACATCGCCGTGGCCGCGCAAACGCCGACGGTCAGCCTGTTCTCGACCGCCAATCCGCGTTATACCGGTCCCTGCCAGGACAGCGATCGGCACATCATTATTCACCGCCCGGATAAAACCGCCTCACAGCATCCGATGGCAACGATCAAGGCCGATGAGGTCGGGCAGGCCGTGGCGAAACTGGTGGGGTAATGAACGATCTTTCTCAATCCATCATTGCGCTGATTGAGCACCACAATCAGCCAACCGCACTGGGCTGGTTCCGGAAAGTGGATCGGACGGGGTTTCATCTGCAGCAGTTACCGCTGAGTGAAGTGGACTTTGCCATTCTGATGAGTGATTTTTTTATCACTTTCGGCGTCTGTTCAGAACAGTATGATGACGCCCGCTATTTTCCGGAGCCGCGCCGACGGCGCTTTGCAGTGGCAAACTGGTTTACTGCGGGCACAGCACAGCCTTATCGTCCACTGACGGTCGCCATGCTGTGTGAAGCGGCCAGACTGGGACGCTGGCCTGAAGAGGCTTACTGAGTAATGGTATGGGCGAAGGCGTCATAGACCTCGCTGCTGCTCAGCGCATTGACCTCACGTGACGCCGGTTGCAGCACCTGATAGTTAACCTGCCACGGATGCCAGCACGCCGGATCGCTGTCGCCAAACAGCGCGACGACCGGCAATCCCAGCGCCGCACCAATGTGCATTGCCCCGCCATCACTGCTCACCAGCCCCTGACACAACGACATTGCTGCAATCAACTGCGGCAGGCTGGTGGTTGCCACCGCTTTGATCGGCAGATGCGGGCAGAGAGCCATAATTTCACGCGCTTTTTCATCATCTCCCGGATGACGCGGATTATCACGGCTGCCGGGTGACCAGAGCAGCATTATCTGGCAGGGATGACGCGCCGCGATTTTTTCAGCCAGCCCGGCAAACCGCGCGGCTTCCCACTGCTGGCTCGGCTTGCGGGCGCTGATTTGCAATGCATAGACCGGAACAGCGGGATCAATCGCACAGCTGTCACGCAGGCTGGCCGCGATTGCCGCATCCGGCAGCAGCGTCAGTTTGCCTGGCGCTGTGGCGCTGAGATTGAAAGGCCGCCCCAGGCTAAACAGGGTTTCACTAATATGACACGGCGACTGGCTGGGTGGCGGCAGCAGATCGGTAATCAGCGGATGGGGATGGCCCAGGGCAATCACTCTGGCGGGACGCACTGTTTTAACCCACTTCAGGCCATGCTGATCCCAGCGGCTTTTTGCCAGAATCACCACATCGTAACGCTGTTTTTTCAGGGTCAGCATCAGCTTCAGTCGCTGTAATACACAGGCCAGTCGTCCCTGCCCTGCCTCACGGTGATGCAGTTTGGTGTAATAGAAGAGCTGCCGGATATCGGGATTATGCTGCAACACTGGCGCAGCGTAATTGTTAGTCAGCACGTCGACCTGATGCTGCCCCGATTGCGCCAGCGCACTGATCAGCGGCGTGGTCAGTAAGGTGTCGCCAATATTATCCCGACAAATAATTAAAAACCGCATGTCTGACATCCTCTGCGCAAAGGCTACGCCGTTCTGGCTGAATGAAAGTAAGACTCGCCCGGTTAACGTTCTGAAAACGGTAACGTAACGGTATAGTCAGCAAATTAGTCAGCGCAGTGTCAGATTGGTTCCATAGTTGCGATATTGTTAAAATATGAGGCCAGCACGACAGGCCAGAGACAGGCCTGAATTATTAACCGGATTATTATTTTACGGCGTCGGCCCTGCCGGGCCAGCGTATAGAAAGGAAAAGGCCGCCCATGGCGTAATACTGGTCAGTTAAGATTAGATTTGTAAAGGCTGTCACGGTCAAACGTGCCAGCTTTTTTCCGGGCGAGCGAGCCGCAGTGCGGGCCCGCAGGACGCGGGCGAAAGGCGGGGCGGCACAGGATGTGCCATCCCCGGCGGTCCGTCAGGCAGGCGAATGAAGTGAAGGAACCGCGCAGCGGCGCGAGGACCGCCAGCCCCTGCCCGGCACCAGACTGCGTTATCACCTGTCGCTTAACTAACTGGCATTACGCCCATGGCGGCCTGAGGTCTCTGGCTTGATGACCGGGATCGGTCAGTCGGCGCGGGTTGTCAGCAGGCTGATAGCCAGCGTCATCACGGGTTCCGGGTTGATTCCGGTAAACATTTGATGAATTTTTTCAGAAATGGCTTCGCCAGTCACCGGCTTATTTTCAGCCACGATTTCCATCACCGCCTGTCCAAATAGCAGGCGACATGCCGCAATAGCATCACTTACCGCTTCATCATCCATAATGCTCTCCCTCTGTATCGGCAGAAGCGTACACGTCTGCGGCAACCGGATCATGCGTAACTCTATTTTTTTGTGGTACAGGTTACAAAAATGAATCAGCTGTAAGGATCAAATAACGTGGCCCGACACATTTAATGCCGGGCGCTTAACTGATACTGAAAGAGATTAACAGAGGGTCGTTTAACAAATCAGGTGTGACAGGGTGGATGACAGATATGCGTTCACTCACTCTTTTACCGTGGCATCAGACAATTCAATTTGCAGAGAGAGTAAAATGCCATGCAGCGGGAAATGATTTAGCAGCACTCTCACTGAGAAAATGTCTTAAACAGTACGGTGCGAGAGCAATAAGCGCTTAGATGAGTAATCGCTATAACGATGATCGCGGCAAAGCCTGGATTGTGGTTGCTGCGTGAAGGTGATTTTATGAAGAGTTTTGGGGAAAGAAAGCGGGAAGTAAAAAGCCAACACGATTTTTACATCCGTGTTGGCTATATGTTATGTAATGCGGATTACATATTTTCGATGATCGCGTCACCAAACTCTGAACATTTCAGCAGTTTAGCGCCATCCATCAGGCGTTCGAAATCGTAAGTCACGGTCTTGTTAGCGATAGCGCCTTCAACACCTTTAACAATCAGGTCAGCCGCTTCGAACCACTCCATGTGACGCAGCATCATTTCTGCGGACAGAATAATTGAACCTGGGTTCACTTTATCCTGACCTGCATACTTAGGTGCTGTACCGTGGGTCGCTTCGAACAGCGCACACTCGTCACCGATGTTGGCGCCTGGTGCGATACCAATACCGCCAACCTGCGCTGCCAGAGCGTCAGAGATGTAGTCACCGTTCAGGTTCATACAGGCGATAACGTCATACTCAGCCGGACGCAGCAGGATCTGTTGCAGGAACGCATCAGCAATCACATCTTTAACGATGATCTCTTTGCCGGTGTTCGGGTTTTTGAACTTCATCCACGGGCCGCCGTCGATCAGTTCGCCGCCGAACTCTTCTTTCACTAACTGGTATCCCCAGTCTTTGAAAGAGCCTTCGGTGAACTTCATGATGTTGCCTTTGTGAACCAGGGTCAGTGAATCACGATCGTTAGTGATGGTGTATTCCACTGCCGCGCGCACCAGACGTTTGGTGCCCGCTTCTGAACACGGCTTAACGCCGATACCGCACTGCTCAGGGAAGCGAATTTTCTTCACGCCCATCTCTTCGCGCAGGAACTTGATCACTTTGTCCGCTTCGGCAGAGCCCGCTTTCCACTCGATACCCGCATAGATATCTTCGGAGTTTTCACGGAAGATCACCATGTCGGTCTCTTCAGGACGTTTAACCGGGCTTGGCGTGCCTTTGTAGTAACGTACCGGACGCAGGCAGACGTAGAGGTCAAGCTCCTGACGCAGGGCCACGTTCAGTGAACGAATACCGCCGCCGACCGGCGTGGTCAGTGGGCCTTTAATGGCCACGCGATATTCTTTGATTAAGTCGAGAGTTTCCTGTGGCAGCCAGACATCCTGGCCGTAGAGTTCAACTGACTTCTCACCGGTGTAAATCTCCATCCAGGAGATCTTACGCTCGCCGTTGTAGGCTTTCTTCACCGCCGCATCGACGACTTTCAGCATGACCGGGGAAACATCAACACCGATACCGTCACCCTCAATGTAAGGAATGACCGGATTGTTTGGCACTGTGAGCTTGCCCTGATTCAGGGTGATTTTCTGACCTTCCGCCGGAACAACTACTTTGCTTTCCATTAACCTCTCCTGGGCGTTTGTTAATGATTTGTAAGATGCGCGTCAATACTACTTGAATATTTCCGCCACGCCAATCACCGCAATTTCACGTTATAATGCGCCGAATGTTTCTGACTGCAAAGCCCATGCGAAAAACTTCTCAACGAATTCACCAGGATAAACGATTCAGCCGCCCGACGCGTGATGCGCGGCGTTCCCCTGCCCGCCCTGCGGCTCCGCGCCGCGTGATTCTGTTTAACAAACCGTTCGACGTGTTACCGCAGTTCACCGATGAAGCGGGCCGCCGAACCCTGAAGGATTTTGTCAGCGTCGCAGAGGTTTATGCCGCAGGTCGCCTCGATCGCGACAGCGAAGGATTGATGGTGCTGACCAACGACGGCGCGCTGCAGGCTGCGCTGACTCAGCCCGGCAAACGCACAGGTAAGATCTATTATGTGCAGGTGGAAGGCGAGCCACAGGAGACGGATCTGCAGCCTTTGCGGGATGGGGTTAATCTGAAAGATGGGTTGACGCTGCCCGCGGGCGTAGAAAAAGTGGCTGAACCTGAGTGGCTCTGGCCACGTCAGCCACCTATACGCGAACGTAAAAACATCCCGACGCAGTGGCTGAAAGTCACGCTGTATGAAGGCCGTAATCGTCAGGTTCGCCGGATGACCGCCCACATTGGCTTTCCCACTTTGCGATTGGTTCGATACGCGATGGGGAGTTATTCGCTCGACGATCTGGCTCCGGGCGCGTGGCGTGAACTCAGCGAAAGTGCGCTCTGAAACCGGTTTTTTATAACCTCAGGTTAACAATTGCGGAGAAGTGATGTTTAAACCTCATGTTACTGTCGCCTGTCTGGTTCAGGCAGAAGGTGAATTACTGGTGGTGGAAGAGACGATCAACGGTCGCCCCACCTGGAACCAGCCCGCCGGGCATCTTGAAGCGGATGAAACTCTGCTGGAAGCCGCAGAGCGCGAACTCTATGAAGAGACCGGCATCGCCACGCCGATGCACTATTTCATCGCGATAAACCAGTGGATCGCGCCCGACAGTACGCCTTTTGTGCGTTTTCTGTTTGGCGTGGATCTGGCGGAAAAAGCGCCAACCCAGCCGCAGGACAGCGACATCGATTGCTGCTGGTGGTTGCCGCCAGCGCAGATTCTCACTGCCTCTAACCTGCGTTCGCCGCTGGTCGCGGAAAGCGTACGCCTGTGGCAACAGGGCACGCGCTACCCGCTACATCTGGTCAGCCCGTTCCGGTGGCCGTTTCACGAGGGTGCGCGCCTGCCTTCTGCATGATAGAATGCGCCGCCTGTTTTTTTATCGTAATGCGAGCGTGTCATGTCTGACAACAGCCAGAAAAAAGTGATCGTCGGTATGTCCGGCGGCGTCGATTCTTCCGTTTCCGCCTGGTTACTGCAACAGCAGGGTTACCAGGTTGAAGGCCTGTTCATGAAGAACTGGGAGGAGGACGATGGCGAGGAGTATTGTACCGCCGCGGACGATCTGGCGGATGCGCAAGCGGTGTGCGACAAGCTGGGTATGAAGCTGCACAAAGTTAACTTTGCCGCTGAATACTGGGATAACGTCTTTGAGCATTTCCTCGAAGAGTACAAAGCGGGCCGCACGCCCAACCCCGATATCCTCTGCAACAAAGAGATCAAATTCAAAGCGTTCCTGGAGTTCGCGGCTGAGGATCTCGGCGCAGATTTTATCGCCACCGGTCACTACGTGCGTCGTCAGGACGTGGCTGGCCAGAGCCAGCTGCTACGCGGTCTGGATGGCAACAAAGATCAGAGCTACTTCCTCTATACCCTGAGCCACCAGCAGATCGCCCAAAGTCTGTTCCCGGTTGGCGAGCTGGAAAAACCGGAAGTGCGCCGCATTGCCGAACAGCTGGACCTTATCACCGCGAAGAAGAAAGATTCGACCGGTATCTGCTTTATCGGTGAACGCAAATTCCGCGACTTCCTGGCGCGCTATCTCCCGGCTCAGCCTGGCGAAATAGAAACCACCGAAGGCCAGATCGTCGGTGAACATCAGGGGCTGATGTACCATACTCTGGGACAGCGTAAAGGCCTGGGTATTGGCGGCCTGAAAGAGAGCAAAGATGATCCCTGGTATGTGGTCGACAAAGATGTGGCGCGTAACCGCCTGATTGTTGCCCAGGGCGGCGATCATCCGCGTCTGATGTCCGTCGGCCTGATTGCGCAGCAGCTGCACTGGGTTGATCGCCAGCCGATTACCGCCCCGCTTCGCTGCACCGTGAAAACCCGCTATCGTCAGACCGATATTCCCTGTGAGATTATCCCACACGGCGACGATCGGATTGAGGTGCGTTTCGACGAGCCGGTTGCAGCAGTGACGCCGGGTCAGTCTGCGGTGTTTTACCTTGGTGAGGTCTGCCTCGGTGGCGGTATTATCGAACAGCGTCTGCCGTTAGTGGCGGAGTAAGCGGGCTCAGCCCGCATTGATGACGCGTAAACAGGAGTAACCGTGGCGAAAAATTATCAGGAAATTACGCTGGCGCTGGCGGGCATCTGTCAGTCGGCCCATCTGGTGCAGCAGCTGGCTCAGCAGGGTCACTGCCAGCCGGAGGCGCTGACCGTATCGCTGCGCAGCGTACTGGACCTCAATCCTGGCTCAACGCTGGCGGTGTTTGGCAACAATGAAGCCAACCTGCGCCTCGGACTTGAAACCCTGATGGCGGTGCTGAACAGCAGCAGTCGTCAGGGTGCAGGTGCAGAGCTGACGCGTTACACCCTGAGCATGATGGTGCTGGAGCGCAAGCTCAGCGCCAGTAAAACGGCCATGGCGACGCTGGCCCAGCGCATCACTCAGCTGGATCGCCAGCTGGCGCATTATGAACTGGAATCAGACACCATTCTCAGCGCGATGGCTGCCATCTATGTGGATGTGATCAGCCCGCTTGGCCCGCGTATTCAGGTCACCGGTTCGCCTGCGGTACTGCAGAATACGCAGGTACAGAGTAAAGTGCGCGCCACCCTGTTAGCCGGTATCCGTGCTGCCGTATTGTGGCAGCAGGTCGGTGGTGGCCGACTGCAACTGATGTTCTCGCGTCAGCGTTTGCTGCGTGAAGCGAAAACCCTCTTATCCCGGCTGCCACTGACTTACTAAGTCGGTGCGGCAAAACACTGCTAAATGATTCAGGAGTTGCACTGATGGAATTATCCTCTCTGACCGCCGTCTCACCTGTCGATGGTCGTTACGGCGATAAAGTCAGCCCGCTGCGTGCGATTTTCAGCGAATTCGGTTTGCTGAAATTCCGCGTTGAGGTTGAAGTTCGCTGGTTACAAAAACTGGCCGCGACCGCAGAGATCAAGGAAGTTCCTGCATTTGATGCCGACGCAAACGCTTTCCTTGATGCGATTGTCGCCGGTTTTTCCGAAGAAGATGCCGCGCGCATCAAAACCATTGAGCGCACCACCAACCACGACGTCAAAGCGGTTGAGTATTTCCTGAAAGAGAAAGTTGCCGACGTCCCTGCCCTGCATGCTGTTTCTGAATTTATCCACTTCGCCTGTACTTCTGAAGATATCAACAACCTGTCGCACGCCCTGATGCTGGAAACAGCCCGTCGTGACGTGATCCTGCCTTACTGGCAGCAGCTGATTACTGCTGTGAAGGATCTTGCCAGCGAATATCGTGACATTCCGCTGCTCTCCCGCACCCACGGCCAGCCGGCTACACCGTCGACGATGGGTAAAGAGATGGCGAACGTCGCTTACCGTCTGGAGCGTCAGTTACGTCAGCTGAAACAGATTGAGGTGCTGGGCAAAATCAACGGCGCTGTAGGGAATTACAACGCCCACATTGCCGCCTATCCCGAAGTGGACTGGCATGCGCTGAGCGAGAACTTCGTCACCTCGCTGGGGATCACCTGGAACCCTTACACCACGCAGATTGAGCCGCACGACTATATTGCCGAAATGTTCGACTGCATCGCCCGCTTTAACACCATCCTGATCGATTTCGATCGCGATATCTGGGGTTATGTAGCGCTGAACCATTTCAAACAGAAGACCATTGCGGGCGAGATTGGTTCGTCGACCATGCCGCACAAAGTGAACCCAATCGACTTCGAAAACTCCGAAGGCAATCTGGGCCTGGCGAACGCGGTAATGCAGCATCTGGCCAGCAAGCTGCCGGTCTCACGCTGGCAGCGCGATCTGACCGACTCCACCGTGCTGCGTAACCTCGGCGTGGGCGTCGGTTATGCGCTGATCGCCTATCAGGCGACGCTGAAAGGCATCTCGAAACTGGAAGTGAACCGCGATCGTCTGCTGGACGAACTGGATCACAACTGGGAAGTGCTGGCAGAACCGATCCAGACGGTAATGCGCCGTTACGGCATTGAGAAGCCTTATGAAAAGCTGAAGGAGCTGACGCGCGGTAAACGCGTCGATGCCGCCGGCATGCAGGCCTTTATCGACAGCCTGGCGCTGCCGGAAGAGGAAAAAGTCCGTCTGAAGCAGATGACGCCTGCAAACTATATTGGTCGCGCTATCCAGATGGTTGACGATCTGAAATAATGCCCGCCGCAGACCGGCCCAGTCCGGTCTGCGTTAACATCTTGTTTAATACATTTCGCGTATACTTTCTGCAGGTTGACTCAAACAGAGTGTAAGGAATTCCTATGCGTGTTCTGGTTGTTGAAGACAATGCCCTGCTGCGCCATCATCTCGCCGTCCAGTTACGTGACATGGGCCATCAGGTCGATGCCGCCGAAGACGCCAAAGAAGCTGACTATTTTCTTCGGGAACATCTGCCCGATATCGCGCTGGTGGATCTCGGCCTGCCGGATGAAGATGGTATGTCTCTGATTCGCCGCTGGCGCAGCGATGCCGTGCGCCAGCCGATTCTGGTGCTGACCGCCCGTGAAGGCTGGCAGGCCAAAGTTGAGGCGCTGGAAGCCGGTGCGGATGACTACGTCACCAAACCGTTTCACATTGAAGAAGTCGCGGCACGCCTGCAGGCGCTGATGCGTCGTAACAGCGGACATGCCTCGCAAATCATCGATATGGCCCCGTTTCAGGTTGATCTCTCCCGCCGTGAACTGACGGTCAATGAACAGCCGGTGAAGCTCACTGCTTTTGAATACACCATTGTCGAGACGCTGATCCGTAACGCGGGCAAAGTGGTAAGCAAAGACTCGCTGATGCTGCAGCTCTATCCTGACGCTGAACTGCGTGAAAGCCACACCATCGACGTTCTTATGGGCCGTCTGCGCAAAAAAATTCTGGCGTTGCATCCTACTGACGTGATCGCCACCGTGCGTGGCCAGGGCTACCGCTTTGATCTCTGACCATGTCCTGGTTTAATCGTTATCGCCCTATTTCGCTGCGCGCCCGCTTTCTGCTGGCCTCCGCAGCGATCGTCCTCTTCCTCTCACTCTCCTACGGCATGGTGGCGGTGATTGGCTATGTGGTCAGTTTCGATAAAAACACCTATCGCGTGATGCGCGGCGAGAGCAACCTGTTTTTTACGCTGGCGCAATGGCATGACAACAAACTCACCATCGCCCAGCCGGAACGGATGACGCTCAACTTCCCGACGCTGGTGTTTATTTACGATGAGCACGGCAAGCTGTTGTGGCAGCAACGCGACGTGCCGGAGATCCGCAAGAAGATCCGCCGTGAATGGTTGCTGAAGCCTGACTTCTACGAGATTGATACCAGTAACCGTACCAGCATGGTGGCGATGGGCAATAACCTGAATGCTCAGCAACGACTCAACGACTGGGACAATGACAGCAACGATACCTTTACCCATTCGGTCGCCGTTAACCGTTACGATGCCACCACGAATCTGCCCGCACTCACCATTGTGGTGGTCGACTCTATCCCGCAGGAGTTGCAGCATTCTGATGTGGTCTGGTCGTGGTTCAGCTATGTGCTGGCGGCCAACCTGATACTGATCATTCCGTTGCTGTGGCTGGCGGCGCACTGGAGTCTGCGGCCGATTGGCGCGCTGACGCAGCAGGTGCGCGAACTGGAGACCAGTCAGCGCGAAAATCTGGCGGATAATCCGCCGCAGGAACTGCGCAGTCTGGTGCGTAACCTCAATCTGTTGCTGACCAATGAGCGGCAACGCTATACCCGCTATCGCACCACGCTTTCAGACCTGACCCACAGCCTGAAAACGCCGCTGGCCGTGTTGCAGAGCACCCTGCGCTCGCTGCGCAACGGCAAGGAACTGACGGTGGAACAGGCTGAGCCGGTGATGCTGGAGCAGATTAGTCGTATCTCGCAGCAGGTCGGTTATTATCTTCATCGCGCCAGTATGCAGGCCGATCACAATCCGCTGCAGCGCGATCTGCATTCCGTTTCCGGTCTGCTCGACAAGCTCTGCTCGGCCCTGAATAAAGTCTATCAGCGTAAAGGCGTGGCGATTTCGCTGGATATCTCACCGGAGCTGACCTTTGTTGGCGACCAGAATGACTTTATGGAAGTGCTGGGCAACGTGCTCGATAACGCCTGCAAGTACTGCCTGGAATTTATCGAAATCAGCGCTTTTCAGAGCGAAAATGCACTCCATCTCTATATTGACGATGATGGTCCGGGCATTCCCGAGAGCAAGCGCGATTTAGTGTTTGTCCGGGGTCAGCGCGCCGACACCCTGCGTCCCGGTCAGGGACTGGGTCTGGCGGTGGTGCGTGATATCCTTGAGCAATATGAGGGCAACGTCATCGCCTCCGGTAGCGCACTCGGCGGAACACGCATGGAAGTGGTCTTTCAGCGCCAGGAAGTCGAACATCGCCGCGAGTAGAAAACCCTCAGGGCTGTTATACTTGCTGGCATTTACAGCCCTAAGCGGAACCCTTTTATGGACTATCAGCTCGATATTAACTGGCCCGATTTTATTCAGCGTTACTGGCAGAAACGCCCGGTAGTGCTGAAGCGTGGTTTTAAAAACTTTGTCGATCCTCTTTCACCGGATGAACTGGCCGGTCTGGCGATGGAAAACGAGGTGGATAGCCGCCTGGTCAGCCATCAGGATGGCAAATGGCAGGTCAGCCACGGCCCGTTCGAGAGCTATGATCATTTGGGTGAAAACAACTGGTCGCTGCTGGTACAGGCGGTCAATCACTGGCATGAAGCCTCTGCCGCACTGATGCGCCCTTTCCGTTTCCTGCCTGACTGGCGTGTTGATGACCTGATGGTGTCGTTTGCCGTCCCTGGCGGCGGCGTCGGTCCCCATTTTGATCAGTATGATGTCTTTATTATTCAGGGTGCCGGTCGCCGTCGCTGGCGCGTCGGTGAAAAGGTGCCGCTGAAGCAGCACTGCCCGCATCCGGATCTGCTGCAGGTTGAGCCATTCGACGCCATCATCGATGAAGAGATGGAGCCGGGTGATATTCTCTATATTCCGCCGGGGTTCCCGCATGAAGGTTACTCGCTGGAAAACGCCCTGAACTACTCCGTGGGTTTCCGTGCCCCCAGCGGACGCGAGCTAATCAGCGGCTTTGCGGATTACGCGCTGGCTAATGAGCTGGGCAGCCTGCGCTTCAGCGATCCGGATGTCCCTGCACGTGATTGCCCGTCGCAGATTCTGCCGCAGGAGATCGAAGGCGTACGTCAGTTGATGCTGGATGTGGTCAATCAGCCGGAGCAGTTCGCTCAGTGGTTTGGCGAATTCATTTCCCAGTCACGTCACGAACTCGATGTCGCGCCACCGGAACCGCCTTACCAGCCTGATGAAATTTATGATGCGCTGCAACAGGGCGATACCCTGAGCCGGTTAGGTGGCCTGCGTGTCCTGACGATTGGCGATGCGGTCTATGTCAACGGTGAGCGGGTTGAGTGTTCACATCCCGATGTGATGGCGGTCCTGGCGCGCCACTATCGCATCACACTGGACGATCTGGGCGATGCGCTGGATGACCCGTCGGTACTGGCGCAGATCGCTGATCTGGTCAATGCCGGTTACTGGTACTTCGGCGACGAATAATCTGAACTGATACTGAATCAGGCTCTCTTGCCGCCGTGGCAGAGAGCCTTTTTTGTGTCTGCGGATTTAATTCTTCTTCTGCGCCGCCAGCTCTGACAGCCGCACAATCACTTCCACCGATTTCGCCATGATATTCAGCGAAGCAAACTCATGCTTGCCGTGATAGTTATAGCCACCGGTGAAGATGTTCGGGCAAGGCAGCCCTTTCCACGACAGCGCCGATCCATCCGTACCGCCGCGAATCGGTTTCACTACCGGCTCAATGCCGCAGTCACGCATCGCCTGTAAAGCCAGTTCGATGATGTGCGGGAACGGCTCAACCTTTTCACGCATGTTGCGATAGCTGTTGGTGATCTCGACGGTGACCGAACAGTCCGGGTGCAGGGTTTTGTTGATCTCTGCGGCAATCTGCAGCAGCGTCTGTTTACGCTGTTCAAAACTCTCCGTTTCGAAGTCACGAATGATATAGAGCATCTCGGCGTGTTCAACGCTGCCTTTGATCTGATGCAGATGATAGAAGCCCTGATAGCCGTCAGTATATTGCGGTTTTTCGCTGGCCGGGACCGCGGCATGAAACTGGTTTGCCAGATCCAGCGCATTGACCATCACCCCTTTGGCGGAGCCAGGGTGCACGTTGTTACCGACGATTTTTACGGTGGCCGAAGCAGCGTTGAAGTTCTCATATTCGAACTCACCCAGATCACTGCCATCAATGGTGTAGGCCCAGTCAGCGGCAAAGCCTTCCACATCAAAGTGAGAAGTGCCGCGACCAATCTCTTCATCGGGCGTAAAGGCAACACGGATCGCACCGTGCGGCGTATCGCTCGCAGCCAGTTGCGCCATCGCCGTCATGATCTCAGCGATACCCGCTTTATCATCCGCGCCCAGCAGGGTTTTGCCATCGGTGGTAATCAGCGTATGCCCAATCAGCTTGTGCAGCACCGGGAACATCACCGGCGAGAGAATTTCGTTGCCGTTACCCAGCGCAATGTCTCCGCCGCGATAATTTTCAATAATCTGCGGATTAACATGTTTCGCCGTAAAGTCTGGCGAGGTATCCATGTGAGAGATGAAACCGATGACTGGCGTCGGCCAGTCAACATTGGCGGGCAGCGTGCCCATGACGCAACAGTGATCGCTTAAGGAGACATCGACAAAACCCAGTGCCAGCAACTCCTCCTGCAGCTGACGCGCCAGCGTCCACTGCCCTTCACTGCTGGGCACCTGGCGCGCCTGCGGCTTAGCCTGGGTCTCAACGGCCACATAACTTAAAAAGCGCTCAAGTAACTGTTCCATATCCCATCCTTTAAAAGTGCCATCCGGTATTATTAACAGACCTGCCGGTTACAACGTTGCGTAAAATCATTCGCAGACAGGTTAGCGCTGTCGATAACCTTTGGGAAAGCAATAAGCCCGAAAAAAACGGCTGATTACGAGATTGTTGCGGCAAACCTCGCAATGTTGATAAACACCGGGCGGCTGAAATCAGTATGACGGGCAAGAAACGGCGAGGCGGCCATAGCCGCCCCTGCTTACTTATAAAGCGCGCGCAGCAGCTTATGCACAAACTCCGGCACCACTTCGCTCGCCAGGCCGTAATGCCGCTCGGCAAATTCGTTGCCCACCTGGCTTGGCTCCAGGTTCAGCTCAACAGTATGCGCGCCCTGCAGTTTGGCTTCATGGACAAAACCCGCGGCCGGATAGACATGGCCTGAGGTGCCGATAGCGATAAAGTAATCGGCCTGTTCCAGCGCCTGATAAATCTGCTCCATGCCCAGCGGCATCTCACCAAACCACACTACGTGCGGCCGCAGCGCCGAAGGGAACTGACAGCAGGTGCAGCGATCGTCCGGCGTGATATCACCGGTCCACTCAATGACCTGACCGCTGGTGACACAGCGCACTTTTAGCAGTTCACCGTGCATATGCAGCACCCGGCTGTTTCCGGCACGTTCATGCAGATTGTCGATGTTTTGCGTGACCAGCAAAAAGTTATCGCCTAATACCTGTTCCAGCTCCGCCAGCGCCAGATGGGCCGCGTTAGGCTGAATCTCTGCCTCCTGCAATTGCTGGCGGCGCGCATTGTAGAAGCGCTGCACCAGTGCAGGATCGCGCTGAAATCCTTCGGGCGTCGCAACATCTTCTACGTGGTGCTCTTCCCACAGGCCGTCAGCGGCGCGGAAGGTCCGGATGCCGGACTCCGCTGAGATGCCTGCGCCGGTCAGCACGACAACATGTGGCTGAGGATGGGCGGCCAGTTCGGCCTGACGATCGCGCTCAAATATGCGCTGGCGAAAGCGCTGATGCACTTTTCTCCGGGTTTTCTTCAGGCGGGCAAGTCGTATGCGGCGACGTGGTGTACGCATAAAATCTCCTGGCGTAGCAGCTGCGGCGAGCCGCTCTAAACAGATTCCGGGTTAACATCACCCGATAGTAACGGTTGCTGAGGGCAGCGCCCAACAGCAAAGGTCTTAAACAGATGCGGCGCGAAAGGATTCGCGCCGCATTTTTTCACTGACCGCTTAATACCCGAGCCGGGTCAATGCGGCTGGCGCGTCTGGCGGGATACCAGCTCGCCAGCAGGCTCAGCAGAATCGCGGTAATCAATACTGAGAACACATCAATCCAGTGCAGTTCCGACGGCAGGAAATCAATGAAGTAGATATCACCCGCCAGCAGATGATGACCGGTAACCGACTCCAGCCCGCGCACCAGTGAGGTCAGATTCAGCGCCACCAGCACGCCCGCGATCACGCCGCTGACGCTGCCCAGCAGGCCTGCCAGCAAACCGTACCAGATGAAGATGGCGCGGATCAGCCGGTCTTTAGCACCGAGGGTACGGAGCACCGCAATGTCACTGCTCTTATCCTTCACCGCCATCACCAGCGTTGAGACAATGTTAAAGCAGGCGACGCCAATCACCAGCACCATCGCCAGATACATGATGGCGCGGATCATCTGAATGTCGCGGTACATATAGCCGTAGGTGCCAATCCAGCTCTTGATGTAGACGTAGGAACGGGTCGCTTCACCGGCATCCCGCACCAGTTTGACCGCCTGGAACGGGTCGGTCATCTTCAGGGCGATGCCGGACACGCTGTCACCCATCTCCAGATAGTGCTGCGCATCGGCGAGAGGCACCAGCGCCAGGCTGTGATCGAGCATGCCGCTCAGTTGCAGAATACCGCTGACCTGAAGCCGGATACGTTTAGGCTGAAGCAGTTTGTTATCACCATCGTTGTTGGGGATCATGATGGTGATCCAGTCGCCCTGCTTCACGTTCAGCGATTTAGCAATGCCGCCGCCCAGAATGATCTGCTGCTTACCGGCGGCAAAAGAGGACCAGCCGTTATCTGCCACAAACTGTGGCAGGGCGCTGAGGCGCGGCTCCTGTGCCGGATCAACGCCCTTTACCTGCAGCGCTTCCAGCCGGGCGCCGCTCTCAATCAGGCCGGTGAAGTTCACATAAGGCGCCGCCGCCGCAATGCCGGGCACCTTTTCAATCGGGGCAATCATCGACTGCCAGTGCTGGAACGGCTGATTGACCGCCTCGATCTCGCCGTGCGGCACCACCGCCAGAATGCGGTTGTTCAGCTCACGCTCAAAACCATTCATGGCGCTCAGACCGATAATCAGCACCGCCACGCCCAGCGCAATACCGATGGTGGAGATCACCGAAATCAGCGACACCATGCCGCCACGACGGCGGCCACGGCTAAAGCGCAGGCCCAGCAACAGGGATAACGACGAACCCATTACACCGCTCCTGCCATGGTGAGCTGATCGCTTAACTGACCATCACGCATCTCCATCTGACGCGTCATGCGTTTTGCCAGCATCAGATCGTGAGTCACCACCAGAAACGCGGTGCCCTGACGCACGTTCAGTTCGCCCAGTAATTCAAAAATGGCGTCGGCGTTGCGTGCATCGAGGTTACCGGTTGGCTCATCCGCCATCACCAGCCGTGGGCGGTTAACCAGCGCCCGGGCAATCGCCACGCGCTGGCGTTCGCCGCCTGACAGTTCTGAAGGCCGGTGCGCGGCGCGATGGTCCAGCCCGACCGCGGCCAGCATCTCACGGGCGCGATCCTGTGCTTCCGTTTTAGCCGTTTTGCCAATCAGCAGCGGCATCGCCACGTTCTCCAGCGCGCTGAAGTCCGGCAGCAGATGGTGGAACTGATAGATAAAGCCCAGCTCGCGGTTACGCAGCTCCGCTTTGGCCGACGAGGACATCGCATTCAGTGACTGGCCATCAAACACCACGTCGCCCGATGTCGGTGCATCCAGGCCGCCGAGCAGATGCAGCAGCGTACTTTTACCGGAACCGGAGCTGCCGACAATCGCTGTCAGTTCACCGGGCTGGAGGCTGAAAGCCACATTGCGCAGCACATCGGTCTGCACGCTGCCTTCCTGATAGCGTTTGCACAGGTCGCGGCACTGCAACAAAGGAGTGTTACTCATAACGTAAAGCCTCAGCAGGTTGAACGGCGGCAGCGCGCCACGAAGGATAGAGCGTAGACAACAGCGCCACAATCATGGCGCTGAGGGCGATGGTGACCACCTGCCACACATTAATATCAACCGGCAATGCGGCACCATCAAGGAACAGGCCAATCACCGGCATTAAGTTGTTGAGCTGGCTGGCCAGCAAGACACCGAGCAGCGTGCCGAGCAGCGTGCCGATAATACCGGCGCTGGCACCCTGCACCATAAACACCGCCACTATTTGCCGGCGCGTCAGGCCCTGGGTTTGCAGGATCGCCACTTCGCCCTGCTTCTCCATGATCAGCAGGCCTAACGAAGTGATGATGTTAAAGGCAGCCACGGCGATGATCAGGCTCAGCAGCAGGCCCATCATGTTCTTCTCCATACGCACCGCCTGGAAGAGATCGCCTTTGCGCTCACGCCAGTCTTTCCAGACCAGGCCCGCAGGCAGTGTCTGCTGACTCAGACTGTCGACCGACAGCGGTTTATCCAGCCACAGTCGCCAGCCGGTAATATTACCGGCCGGATAGCGCATCACGCGCGACGCATCCTGAAGATTGACCAGAATCTGATAACCATCGACTTCGCTGTTAGCGGCATAGGTGCCCGCTACGGTAAACAGACGCTGACTTGGCACGCGTCCCATCGGGGTGAACTGGCTGACCGACGGCACCATCAGACGCAGTTGATCGCCACGTTTTACGCCAAGCTGGGATGCCAGCTGTTCGCCAAGGATGACATTATACTGCCCGGCCTGCAGCACGCTCTGCCGGGTATTGACCAGGAAAGGGGTAAGCGGATCTTTTTCAGCCGGCTCAATGCCCAGCATCACGCCAACGGAGACGCTGTGCGGGCTTTGCAGCACCACATTGGCGGTGGTCAGCGGCGCAATACGGCTGACACCCTGCAGATTCAGCGAGGTGGCGGGTTGCTGTTGTGGATTGAGACTGCCTTTGTCGCTGGTGATCAGCGCCTGAGGCATCAGGCCAAGAATATTGCCTTCGAGTTCACGCTCAAAACCGTTCATCACCGATAACACGGTGACCATCGCCAGCACGCCGAGCGTAATGCCAATCGTTGAGAGCCAGGAGACAAAGCGACCGAAGCGATCCGATGCTCGTCCGCGCATATAACGCAGACCGATAAATAGCGCGACAGGTTGATACATGGAATCCAGTAAGCCGTTGCCTGAAAATAGGTAGTGGGATGATAAAGGAGCGGCTGGCTTTATGAAACCTCTAACCCTCTGAGTCGGCAGCAAAGTTGCATCCGGATGCGTCACTTTGCGCGCCAAAGCAGCGGAATAGCCGATAAAGCCGCCGCTTATTGGCTGATTATTCAGCGCCCAGGGGGGTAGACTACAATCAGTACCATGATCACGGGTGATTTATTGCCGGGCAGTATGAGGTAGCGACCATGTTGAAATTTCCCAAAGGCAGCATCGTTAAACATAAATCCGGGGAGATCAGAGGCGAAATCATCAACGTCTTTGAGCAGGGAAACGCACCAGCCGGCTACTACGTAAAGTGGGACGACGGTAACCTCAGCTATCATCCTGAGCAGGAGTTATCCTGGGCGAATATCGACCGCCCACGCATGCATTACACACAGCAATCCATAAAATAAAATGCCCGTTTAACCCCGTCGCTGCATGGCGACGGCGGTTTTTTCTGATCCCTTGCCAGACTCCGTCTATCCTCTCTTTATCCGCACGATTACCGCTGACGCCCGGTAATGGCTGACCGATCCCCTGGTTCAGCGCGGCGCGGCAGGAAAATTGTGCCGCAGAGGTGATCCCCCTGACATAATATGGAATGATTACGTCCTGGAAAAATGGAGCAACCCCGAGATCCCATGCCCGAACAGACTCGTTATACCCTGCCCGTTAAATCCGGCGATCACCGTCAGCTCGGCCAGCTCATAGGCGCGGCGCACGCGGTGGAGTGTGCCAGCATTACCGAACGACATGCTGGTCCGGTGTTAATGATTACACCCGATACCCAAACCGCTCTGCGTCTGCTGGATGAAATCCGCCAGTTTACCGATCTACCGGTGGCGCACCTTGCCGACTGGGAAACGCTGCCCTACGACAGCTTTTCGCCGCATCAGGATATTATCTCCGCCCGCCTGTCGACCCTCTACCAGCTGCCGGTGATGCAGCGCGGTATGCTGATCATGCCGGTCAACACCCTGATGCAGCGCGTCTGCCCGCACAGTTTTCTGCACGGCCATGCGCTGGTGATGAAGCAGGGACAAAAACTGTCTCGCGACCGGCTGCGCGACCAGCTTGAGCAGGCCGGTTATCGCCATGTCGATCAGGTGATGGAGCACGGTGAATACGCCACGCGCGGCGCCCTGCTCGATCTGTTCCCGATGGGCAGCGATCAGCCCTACCGCATCGACTTTTTCGATGATGAGATCGACAGCCTGCGCCTGTTCGACGTCGACAGTCAGCGCACGCTGGAAGCGGTCCCCGAAATTAACCTGCTGCCTGCGCATGAGTTTCCCAGCGACAAAGCCGCCATTGAGCTGTTCCGCAGCCGCTGGCGTGAAACGTTTGATGTGCGCCGTGAGTCGGAGCATGTCTATCAGCAGGTCAGCAAAGGCACGTTGCCAGCGGGCATCGAATACTGGCAGCCGCTGTTTTTTGAGCAGCCGTTGCCCAGTCTGTTCAGCTATCTGCCGGATAATACCCTGATTGTGAACTGTGGCGATCTTGAAGGCAGCGCCAGCCGCTTCTGGCAGGATGCCGAGGCACGCTATGAAAATCGCCGCGTTGATCCGATGCGTCCACTGCTGGAGCCGGTCACCCTGTGGCTGCGTCCGGATGCATTAATGGGAGAGCTGAAAGCCTGGCCGCGCATCCAGATGACCAATGAGGTGCTGCCCGCCAAAGCCGCGAATACCAACCTCGGTTATACCCCGCTGCCTGACCTGACCGTTCAGGCGCAGGCAAAAGCGCCACTCGATCATCTGCGTCAGTTTATTGAGACCTTCAGCGGCACCGTGGTCTTCTCGGTGGAAAGTGAAGGCCGCCGTGAAAGCCTGCAGGATCTGCTGGCCCGGATTAAACTGCGTCCTCAGCCGGTGCACCGCTTCGATGAGACCGGCGAAGAGCGTTTCCGACTGATGATCGGCGCCAGCGAGCGCGGTTTTATTGATACCCAGGGCAACCGGGCGCTGATTTGCGAAAGCGATTTGCTGGGCGAACGCGTCAGCCGTCGCCGTCAGGATACCCGTCGCACTATCAATCCGGACATTCTGATCCGTAACCTGGCGGAGCTGCATCCCGGCCAGCCGGTGGTGCATCTGGAACACGGTGTGGGTCGTTATATTGGCCTCACCACGCTGGAAGCCGGCGGCATTGAGGCGGAATATCTGATGCTCTCTTACGCCAACGACGCCAAGCTTTATGTGCCGGTTTCATCGCTGCACCTGATTAGCCGCTACGCGGGCGGTGCTGACGATAATGCACCACTGCACAAACTGGGCAGCGATGCCTGGTCACGCGCACGGCAGAAAGCGGCTGAGAAAGTGCGTGATGTGGCAGCTGAACTGCTGGATATCTATGCTCAGCGCGCCGCCAAAACCGGCTTTGCCTTTAAGCATAATCGCGAGCAGTATCAGCTGTTCTGCGAAAGCTTCCCGTTTGAAACCACCCCGGACCAGGCGCAGGCGATCAACGCGGTGCTGAGTGATATGTGCGAGCCGCTGGCGATGGACCGTCTGGTGTGCGGCGACGTTGGTTTCGGTAAAACCGAAGTGGCCATGCGCGCGGCGTTTCTGGCGATTGAGAACCATAAACAGGTGGCCGTGCTGGTGCCGACCACCCTGCTGGCACAGCAGCATTACGACAACTTCCGCGATCGCTTCGCCAACTGGCCGGTTCGCATTGAGATGCTTTCCCGTTTCCGTACTGCCAAAGAGCAGACGCAGGTGCTGGAACAGGCCAGCGATGGCAAGATCGACATCTTAATCGGCACCCATAAGCTGCTGATGAGCGATCTCAAATGGCACGATCTCGGTCTGCTGATTGTCGATGAAGAGCACCGTTTCGGGGTGCGTCACAAAGAGCGCATCAAGGCGATGCGCGCCGATGTGGACATTCTGACGCTGACCGCAACGCCAATCCCTCGTACCCTGAATATGGCCATGAGCGGCATGCGCGATCTCTCGATCATCGCCACGCCGCCTGCCCGCCGTTTAGCGGTGAAAACCTTTGTCCGTGAATTTGACGATCTGGTGATCCGCGAAGCGATCCTGCGTGAGGTTCTGCGTGGCGGACAGGTCTACTATCTCTACAATGACGTTGAAAATATCGAGAAAGCGGCGCAGCGTCTCAGCGAACTGGTGCCGGAAGCGCGTGTCGCTATTGGTCATGGTCAGATGCGTGAGCGTGATCTGGAACGTGTGATGAACGATTTCCACCATCAGCGTTTCAACGTGCTGGTCTGTACCACCATTATCGAAACCGGTATCGACATTCCGACCGCCAATACCATCATCATCGAGCGGGCCGATCACTTTGGCCTGGCGCAGCTGCATCAGCTGCGTGGTCGCGTCGGGCGTTCGCATCATCAGGCTTATGCCTGGCTGTTAACGCCTCATCCGAAGTCGATGACCGCAGATGCGCATAAGCGGCTGGAGGCGATCGCTTCGCTGGAAGATCTGGGTGCCGGTTTTGCGCTGGCAACGCATGACCTGGAGATTCGCGGTGCCGGCGAACTGCTGGGTGATGAGCAGAGCGGACAGATGGAGACGCTGGGCTTCACGCTTTATATGGAGCTGCTGGAGAATGCGGTCGAGGCGCTGAAAGCGGGTCGCGAGCCGTCACTGGAAGATCTCACCAGCAACCAGACCGAGGTGGAGCTGCGGATGCCCGCCCTGCTGCCCGAGACCTTTATCCCGGATGTCAGTACCCGTCTTTCACTCTATAAACGCATCGCCAGCGCGGAGGCTGAAGAGGAGCTGCAGGAGCTGAAGGTTGAGATGATCGACCGCTTTGGCCTGCTGCCCGATCCGGCGCGTAACCTGCTGGATGTGGCGATTATCCGGCTGAAAGCCCGCGCTGTCGGTCTGCGTAAGATCGAAGCCAGCGACAAAGGCGGTTATTTCGATTTTGCGCCGAAGAACAACGTGGATCCGGCATGGCTGATAGGCCTGCTGCAGAAAGAGCCTCAGCAGTGGAAGCTGGATGGGCCGACGCGACTGCGGTTTACCCGTGAGCTATCGGAAAGAAAAGTGCGGCTTGAGTGGGTGCAGGGATTCGTTTCGCAACTGGCTCAACGGCAGGCATAAAACCCTGCCCGTGCGTTGGTGATCTAACCGGTAAAACGCCGGTTAGTTTGCCGCAAACAAAGGCGCATCCTGAGATGCGCCTTTTTCATTACTGCTGTATTACGTTGTGCTGTGTGGCCGCGTGAGCGGCAAAGCTTTGCCCAATTACGCCTGATCGCCGTTGAGAACCAGCTGACCATTGCGATCCAGTGGAATACGCGTGCCGGGGTCATTTTCCATACGGATTTTACCCTGCTGATCGCCTATTTTATAGGTCACGTCATATCCCAGTTTTTTCTCTTGTTTATCGTAAACTGTTTTGCAGCGCTGTTCGGTTGTGGTGTAGGTATCCCGATCCTGCAGTCCGCCCTGGACCTGATTACCGGCATAACCACCCGCTACCGCACCTGCTACTGTCGCCACATCTCTGCCGCGACCGCCACCAAACTGGTGACCCAGCACTCCACCTGCCACTGCACCTAATACAGACCCGGCAAGACGGTTTTCATCCTGCACGGCCCGACGGTGGGTCAGAGTGACATTACGGCACTCCTGACGAGGCTGTTTAATGCTCTCTTTGATTGGCGTTGCAGACAGTACCTGAGCATATTGAGGACCGCGATCAAACACGTTCATGCCTGCTACGGCTGCAACACCCAGAGCTGCTGCCACACCAATACCGATACCCGCTAACATTGATTTATTCACAGGAAGTTCCTCCTGAAAAGTGTTACCGCGCAATCCTGCTGCTAAAGCATCCTCGTTAACTGAGGTATAACCGGCGTGCGCGACGCGCCGTGTTTGTTGAGATGAAGTTTTACAGATGGACCGAAAATGCAACATCAGATAAATGGAGGAAATTGGTCACTTTGCTATCAGGACCAGTTTTTAGGAGAGTTCTGAGGCTGGAAAGCCGCACTGACAGTTTCAGGGAATTATGGATAATAATAGTAGAATCAATCAGCTAATAATAACTAATCGGAAGTAAAGCCGGCAGTCACGTTATCAGTTTGCACATGAAAACATTTAAAGCAAATTCGCCGTCTGCCCCTCACTTACCCGGCGCAGGAATAAATAACCCCAGCCAGACGGCCGGGGTTACAGGCTTCAGGCAACTTAGAAACGATAGCCAACGCCGATGTTAAAACCATTGATGGCAACATCTTCGTTATATTTTACGCGAGTACCTTCATATCCAACACTCACAGAGAGATTGCTGATAGGATTAACCACGACACCCGCACCGTAGGCAAAGGATGTTTTGCTTTCGCTGTAATAACCCGAATACTGTGCGTACTGTGACTGGTAATTGGCTTTGTCTTCTACTTTGGTACGCGCGACCCCAATTAAGCCGTAGAAACTGACATAGTCATTAATACGGTATGCCGGACCCGCCATCAGGGAATAATATTTCGCTTCAATTTTTTCATTATATTTCTCAATACCGTCAAAATAATCATTCTGCTCGGAATAACTTTCATCGCCTTTCATGTAGCTGAATGAGCCAATCACACTGAGAGGAGACTCCCATTCATAGCGATACTGAACGTTGACGCCACGGATATTTTTAAAGTCTTCAACCTTGCTTTGTGCATATCCAACCGAGACGGTGTGATTATCAGCCAGCGCATTGCTGCCCACGAGAAGACCGCCACACAGTAATGCCAGCATCGTCATTTTAGAGGTCATGTAGTTAATTCCTTTTCATAATTTAACATTATTTCCCTGCGCTTAACGCAGGACTTCGTTCCCTGAATCACCAATACCCGACGGACAGGATAAATTTTTTATCTATCCGCCTGTATCGGACAGGAATTTCATGTAGCGCTCCGCGCCTGATGTTCAGATCGGTCGGAGAGCATCTATTCATACCCGGTTTTTTTTAAACAAGCTGGCCTGAGTGAATGTGAAACTTAAACGCCAGCCTTATTAAATGGCACTTCGGCCATTTAATTTAGGTTAAGTAAAGAATTTAACCACAGGATTCATCCTGGCGGTTAGTTATCAATCAATTCTTAATGGCACTATTAGACCAAAAAGAATTAGAGGTATCAAGACCGAGTTGCCATAAAAAAGCCAAACCCCTGAAAACCATTACGGCACATACATCCAGAAAATTATCCTGCCTTATACAATCCATTAACGCAGATTATTAACTGACCTGTATATCCATAACCCATTAAAAGATTAAGTTACAGTTCTATTTAAACCCCTCTGAATAAATGAAAGCATTCGGAAAAATAATACCTGTATTTTCCCAAAATCGTTATTTTCAAGCTGGCTGTGAAGAAAAATGAACGAAAGCCAGACCGCAGAAAACTATCTGATTTTCAAAGACAGCTCGCAATTTATTACTAAGCTTTCAGCGAGTTTACGCCGCATGAGGTGTATATTTAAACAGTTAAAACGGAACAGGAATAGCGTAACGAGAGATTTTTTAGCGCGGGCTGAAGGTGGTGGAACACCAACAGCCCGCTGACCACAACTAACTGATTGGGAGTTAATTATGGCTGACACGCATCATAAGTCAGAAACCCGCACGCCCACAACCGCCGCCAGCGGAACGCAGGTACATTATTACAAAGTGGGATACCGGCCTAATAAGGGCCAGCCGAACCCGCTGCCACAGCTCACCATTAAAGGGCGCTGGCTGGAAGCACTGGGTTTTACTACCGGGCAGAAGATCGAGGTGATCACCGGGCCGGGACAGCTGATCATCCGGCTGGCGACTGAAGGATAATTGACTGACCTGTAAAGTAAAATCCCGGCATTAAGTCCGGGATTTCTTATTAATCATCATACAGGAAACTGATGTTTAATTTGTCTTAATGTGTGCCCCTCAAGGGCATAAAAAAGCCCCCTCATAAAGGAGGAGGCTTAACATTAATTAGCCAGCGTTATTGCTGTTGCTTAGTGCAGCTTCAGCCGGGGACGAATAACCCGGTTAATACTGCCGACCAGCATCATCAGACCGGTTTTGAAGTAGCCGTGCAGCGCAATCTGGTGCATACGGTAAAGCGAGATATAGACAAAGCGCGCGATGCGCCCTTCCACCATCATTGAGCCGCGCATCAGGTTGCCCATCAGGCTGCCGACCGTACTGAAGCGGGAGAGCGATACCAGCGAGCCATGATCTTTATAGACATAGGCTTTTAGCGGTTTACCGTCACGCTGCGCCAGAATGTTGTCCATGGCGCGTGAGGCCATCTGATGCGCTGACTGGGCGCGCGGTGGTACAAAACCGCCGCCCGGCAAGGCGCAGGAGGCGCAGTCGCCAATCGCGTAGATGTCATCGTCCAGCGTGGTTTGCAGCGTCTCTTTGACCACCAGCTGATTGATGCGGTTGGTTTCCAGTCCGCCAATCTCTTTCAGGAAGTCAGGTGCTTTAATCCCAGCCGCCCAGACCATCAGATCGGCTTCGATAAACTCACCGCCTTTGGTATTCAGGCCATTACGCTCGGCGCTGGTGACCATGGTCTGCGTCAGCACGCGCACGCCCAGCTTGGTCAGCTCCTGATGTGCCGCAGCAGAGATGCGCGGTGGCAGTGCAGGCAGGATACGTTCACCCGCTTCCACCAGCGTCACATTCAGCGCTTCGCGTCCCAGGCCTTTGAAGCCGTAGCTGTGCAGCTGTTTCACCGCGTTGTGCAATTCAGCTGACAGCTCAACGCCTGTTGCCCCGCCGCCCACGATGGCGATGTTAACTTTCTCGACCCGGCCTTCGCTGGCGGAGAATTTCAGGAACAGGTTGAGCATTTCGTTATGGAAACGACGCGCCTGATGCGGATTATCCAGGAAGATGCAGTGATCTTTAACGCCCGGCGTACCGAAATCATTCGAGGTGCTGCCCAGCGCCATTACCAACTGGTCGTAGGCCACTTCACGTTGTGGCACCAGCACTTCGCCCTGCGCATTCAGCACTTCGGCCAGGCGGATCACTTTTCGGGTGCGATCGATATCGGTGAGTGAACCCAGCTGGAACTCAAAACCGTGATTGCGGGCATGAGCCAGATAGCTCAATGCATCAATGCCTTCGTCCATTGAGCCGGTCGCCACTTCGTGCAGCAGCGGCTTCCACAAGTGACTGTGGTTACGATCAACCAGGATAATCTCGGCCTTCTTTTTACGACCCAGTTTATGGCCCAGCTGCGTGGCCATTTCCAGGCCGCCCGCTCCCCCTCCGACAATAACAATTTTCTTAACAGACGTAGTCAACAAAGACCCCCTCAAATTGTGAACCAAAAGTTAACCAAAGGTTAAATTAAACCTTAAGAAACATAGGGTTGGCGAAGTTAAAATCGCAATCTGCTGGGAGAATAGCATGGCGGGAAGAGGAGAACATAAGAATATTGATATACATCAAAGCGGGAAAATAAAACTCAGATAATTACGTAATAAAAACAGGCACCTTGCGGTGCCTTTGCTGCTTAACCTAATGTTTTAAAAGCTTTTATCCGCTTAAGATGTGGGGATATATTTTTGAATTTGTGCCCTTCCGTCTCATCCCAGACAATTTCATAAAACGGATGCAGCTGGTCAGCAATGTGCTGGCTGTCGAGCGCCTCATCGTGACGGGAGAGAATGGCCAGACAGCGGTCACGATTATGCTCGCGAAAATCGCTGACGCACTTCGTTGCGATATCCTGATACTCCTCCGGCCGGTCGATCTTCCCTTCCATGTTCGCCTGCGGCGAGAGGTTGGGATTAAAAATCACCTGCCGGATGCCGCACAGAAATCCAATGCGCTCTGACCAGAAGCCGCCCAGTCCGACACCGCAAATCAGCGGCCGGTCGTCGTCAGAAAGCGTCAGCATCTTATCGGTCTCTTTTAGCAGAAACTGCATGTCATGTTTGGGATGGCGGGTGCTGTAACTGATCAACCTGACGTCAGGATCGATAAATTGCAGTTGCAGCACTTTTTCGTGATTGCCCGGACTGTTGGAATCAAAACCGTGCAGATAGATGATCATGATAATCCTCAAGGTAGTGATAGCGCCGGGCAGTCACTGCTTACCACGACGCCTTATGAGCCAGCCAGCGTTCCTGAAGCGCACTCAGTTGCTGAGCATTATTTTTCCAGCGATGCGTTCCCCGCAGTTCATCGCGGGTAAACCTGCCCTGATGATACAGCTGTGTGACCCGCTCTGACCCGACCGGGATCAGGTTATCCAGTACACTGATGGCGCCCTGACGCTGATTGCACACCAGAATCATGTCACAGCCCGCGGAAAGGGACTGCTGCGCCCGCTCAGGATAGCTGCCCATCACCGCTGCGCCCTCCATCGACAGATCGTCGGAGAAAATAATACCGTCAAAGCCCAGTTGCTCACGCAGCACGGTTTTAAGCCAGTATGGCGAACCACTGGCGGGCAGCGGATCAACTTCGGAGTAGATGACGTGTGCGGGCATGATGGCGTCCAGTGCCTGTTCGGTAATCAGCTTGCTGAAGATTGCCATGTCATGCTCACGCAGCGTCTTTTCGTCCCGCGGATCGCGTGGGGTCTCTTTATGCGAATCCGCACTCACCGCACCGTGACCCGGAAAATGTTTGCCCGTGGTCTTCATGCCCGCCTCGTGCATCCCCGCAATAAAGCGGCGGGCGACGTCAAGGGCGATGGCCGGATCGGCATGGAAAGAACGGTCACCAATCGCGGCGCTGATATGACCAATATCGAGTACCGGCGCAAAGCTGATATCGATATCCATGGCGATCATCTCGGCCGCCATTTGCCATCCCGCCTGTTGTGCCAGTTCACCGGCGGTATCCAGGTCATGCAGCGCAGCAAAAGATTGCATGGCAGGCAGTTGGGTGAAGCCGTCACGGAAACGCTGCACGCGACCCCCCTCCTGATCCACCGCCACTACCAGCTGGGTGTGAGAGGCGGCGCGGATCTGCCGCACCAGCTCAGCCAGCTGTGCGGGATCATGATAATTTCGGGCAAATAAAATTAAACCGCCCACCAGCGGATGCTGCAGGATGTCGCGCTCTTCGCCATCCAGTTCATAACCCTCGACGTCAAGCATCAGGGGGCCGGGTAAATCTGATCTCATATCATGAATCCTGTAGCGAAACGCACCTGCGTAACGCGATTAAATCTGTTCCCAGCTCTGTCGAGCCAGCTGTTGTAATGTGTCGTCATCACGCTGACTGGCACGGAGCTGATACCAGCTGGCCATCAGCAACTGCAGCCAGGGCTGCCAGCGTCTGACCTGCTGCACCAGCGCGGTAAGCGGCAACTGCATCGCCGCGGCATACTCAGCCAGCCAGTCGGCCTGGTGCTGCGGATCGCTGGCACAGACAGCCGCCAGCTCCAGCGCCACGTCGCCATCGGCGGCATACTCCCAGTCGATCAGACGCAGACCTTCGGGACCTTGTATGACATTTCCGGCATGCAGATCCATGTGCAGCGGAGCCAGCCGCAGCGGGTGAGGTTCACCCTGCTGCGTCAGACGTCTGAGCGCCCGCAACCAGCGGTGATGCCGCTGTGGAGTGAGCTGCCAGTAGCGCCATAACAGCGGCAACAACTGCAGACGATAGCCGGTCAGCGGCTGCTGATGCAGCTGCTGTAGCAGTGCCACGATCTGTGGACGCTGCTGGCTGAAACGGTGTTCATCCAGCGCTTCGCCTGCGCACCAGGTCAGGATAATCCCCTGACGATGGCCCGCCACGGGCTGCGGTGCCACTCCGCTGGCTTGCAGTTTGCGTAACAGACGGAATTCGCGCTGCCGATCCACAAACGGAATAACCGGTTGCGGTGCCGCCCGCGCGATAAAAGTTCCGCGCGGGCTGACAATCTTCTGGCTATGCCCGGTCAGACCGGCCAGCGGGATAAAGGATGTCTTTTCTGGTTCGCCGGTGACCTGCTGAATCATCCGCTGGAAAGCGGGATTAATTCTGTGCAATGCCGTTGCCGGACCAGATGATCTCGCCTGTCTGGACCAGCATCAGTTGCATTTGCAGCGTCGGCGCTTTGACATCGCCACGCGCGTTGCTGTAGAGCACATACTGAGCGTTAACGTTACGCGCCAGGCCAATCGCTTTACTGCGCGAGTTCAGGCTGTCATCCGGCGATAATCCCAGCGTCTGCTTGGCCTGCGCCAGTTGGTCAGCAGAAACCAGGGTGAATTTGCCGTTGTTATTCAGCGCATTCTGGATAGCTGCCGTCGCTTTCTCGCTTTGCAGCGCACCGTTGGTGCTGTTTTTAACGCGATCCACCAGCAACACGCTGCCCGGCTCGGCGCTGGCAGCCTGTAACATCTGCGCCACCAGCGGCTGAACGCTGGCATCCCAGTTGATAGTGACCAGTTTCGGTGGCTGTGGCACAGGCTGCGGTTGCGGCACCGGTTCAGGTTGTGGAACGGGCTGCACCGGCTCCACAGGCTGAGTCGGTTCAACCGGTGCAGGCTGCTGCTGTTTCACGACACAGCCGGTCAGAATGAGCGCCATCAGGAGCGCTCCGGTACGATTAACACTGCGTATCACGTAGAAAATCCTTAAAGATAGAGATAAAGACGAACCTTGCTGGCCGTCAGGTTACCCAGTTGCGAAGTGGCGATAATGCTGCCCTGCGCCGGAACGGTAACGGTCTGCGCCGGTTCCTGCGGGGTGATTTCCAGCCCTTTGTCGTCATACCAGTAGTAACGATAGTGCACAACAACCGGTGTTTCGCGCTGATTATAGAGCACGCTGGTGGCACGCTTCAGTCCATCGTTCTCATCCAGCGTCGGTTCATCGGTAATGATCCCTGCCGACAACACAGAGGACTCCATCACCAGCGACTGTGACGTATTGATCATCGGTTTTTCACTGCTGCAGGCCGTCAGGCAGAGCAGGATCGGCAGGCCAGTCAGCCAGGATCGCATAGCACGCTTCCGTTATCAGGTCAGTTAGAGAGCATCGGTCCCAGCGGTTCACCGCCCAGCAGATGCATATGAATGTGATAAACCTCCTGACCACCATGTTGATTGCAGTTCACAATCAGACGATAACCATTTTGATCAATACCTTCCTGACGGGCGATTTTCGCCGCGGTAGTAAACATACGTCCCAGCGCATGCTCATGCGCCGCTTCCGCCTCGTTGACCGTTGGGATCAGCACATTCGGCACGATTAAAATATGGGTCGGCGCTTTGGGCGAAATGTCGCGGAAGGCAGTGACCAGCTCATCCTGATAAACCACATCAGCGGGGATTTCGCGGCGGATAATTTTACTAAAAATCGTTTCTTCTGCCATGGTGCAATTCCTTTAGCCTGAGTCTTAATCAATCAGTATGCGGGAGAAATTTGTTTTCTTTCAACCTCAGGACCACTTTTCTTGCATTGTTCGCCTGCCTTTGCAGCAGCACCCTCTCTCCGTAACCCGCACGCTGTTCAGAATGCTAACAACGCCCCTGCCACACCAGAAAATGAAACGCTGTTTTATAAATTAGAATTTCGCCACCCTTTTCTTTGTATGACTGCCACTTCAGCGCCAGCACTTGCCAAATTGCGAAGGTTTAGCCGCCCCGTCAGTTCTACTTTGCTAACCAGTCCGGGTGAGATGACCGGCGTCACCAGGGATAAACCGCCATAAACATCAAGGAGCATCAGACATGCGCTCACGTAAAATTGGTCTTGGCCACTATCTGGCCTACGGTTCCGGAGATTTTCTTGGAGCAGGCACCACGGCGCTGACCGCCGCCTGGTTGCTCTATTTTTACACCACCTTTTGTGGGTTAACCCCGATTCAGGCCACGCTGATCTTTGCCGCTGCCCGCGTGCTGGATGCGATAGTCAGTCCGCTAATGGGCTTTCTGACCGATAACTTCGGTTCGACCTGGCTGGGCAAACGCTTTGGCCGCCGCAAATTTTTTATCCTGCTCGGCATACCCTCTGTATTCAGTTATAGCCTGATGTGGCTCAGCGACATGAGTTTCTGGTGGTATCTCTGCACGTATCTGCTGTTTGATATCGTCTACACCATGATCCTGGTGCCGTATGAAACGCTGGTGCCGGAAATGACCGACGATTTCAAACAGAAAACCCGCTTCTCCGGTGCCCGCATCGGCCTGGCACAGCTGTCGGCCATTCTGGCCGCCTTTTTACCCGGTATTTTGCTGGGTATGCTGGGCAAAGATAATCCTCTCTCCTTCTTCTACGCCAGCCTGGTGTTCTCGGTAATCTGCGCGCTGGTGCTGACGCTGGTGTGGTGCTTTACCTGGGAGCGTCACCCCGATGACTTTTCCGCCGAGTCACGCCGTGCAGAACAGGAAAAGCAGCAGCTGACGCTGATGCAGAATCTCAAGCGGCTCTATGTCGAGCTGGCTTCAACCTTACGCATCCGCATCTTCCGCCAGCACCTTGGCATGTACCTCGGCGGCTATATCGCCCAGGATGTGTTTAACGCCGTCTTTACCTGGTATGTGGTATTTGTGCTGATGCAGAGCGCTCAGGTCGCCTCCAGCCTGATGGGCACCATGGCGGTGCTGCAGTTTATTGCCGTGATGGCGATGATTCCGCTCTGCATCCGCATGGGGCCCGCGCCCGCCTACCGTCTGGTGGCTGTGCTGTTTGGCCTTGCGGCGCTCTCCTACGCTGGATTGTGGTATGCCGGAATGAACGACAACATGTCACTGCTGTTGGTGATCTCTGCCCTGGCAGGCCTGGGACGTGGCGGCATCAACTATGTGCCGTGGAACACCTATACCTATATCGCCGATGTGGATGAGGTGATCACCGGACAGCGCCGTGAAGGAATTTTTGCCGGCATCATGACCCTGACGCGTAAAGCGTCGCAGGCTGGCGCAGTCATGCTGGTCGGTATCGTGCTGCAGCTCTCCGGCTTTGTCTCTGGACAGGCGACCCAGGTACCCGGCGTCAGCCACACTATCCTGGCGATTCTCAGCATAGGCACTGTGGCCGTGCTGGCCTGCGGCTTTATCGTGTCACTGCGCTTTAAGCTTAATCTGCAGACCCACACTGTGCTGCGCCAGGAGACGCTGAAGATGCGCGACGCGGGCCGCATCGTGCCGGAAAGCATCACGCCGGAAGCACGCGGAATTGTAGAAATGCTGGCTGGCATGCCTTACGAAAATCTTTGGGGCAACAACAACATTGGCTTCCTTAATCGTAATAAGCCAGCGCCGGAAAAATTGTCCGCACATCCCACTTTAAACCCTTCTTTAAACCCGACCTTAAAACGACAGGAATAAACCATGACTGTATTTCCCGTTAAACACAGCAAATTATTGTGCCAGCCCGAACATCTGTTGCCACGCAGCGAACTGGTACAGCTGATTCAAAAGCTGACACAGAATCTGGTTAACATCACCGATGAGACAGGCGAATTTTTATTACGGCTGGACGATGGCCGGGTGATTGATACCAAAGGCTGGGCGGGTTGGGAATGGACACACGGCATCGGTCTGTATGGCATGCTGCACTACTATCAGCAGACCGGTGACCAGCAGACGCTGGCGATCATTGATGAGTGGTTTACGCAGCGTCTGGCGGAAGGCACGCCGACCAAAAATGTGAATACCGTTTGTCCTTTTCTGACGCTGGCCTACCGTTACGAAGAGACCGGTAACCCGGCCTGGGTGCCGGTGCTGGAGCGCTGGGCAGAATGGGTTATGTATGAGATGCCGCGTACCGAACAGGGCGGCCTGCAGCACATTGTCTATAACAACGAAAACCCACAGCAGCTCTGGGACGATACGCTGATGATGAGCGTGATGGCGCTGGCGAAAATTGGCCAGTTGCTGAAGCGCGATGAGTGGATTGAAGAAGCGAGTTATCAGTTTCTGCTGCACACCCAGTATCTGATGGATCGCAAAACCGGCTTATGGTTCCACGGCTGGAACTTTGACGGCCGCCATAACTTTGCTGATGCACGCTGGGCGCGCGGTAACAGCTGGGTGACGATTGTTATTCCCGACTTCCTGGAGATGATGAACTGGCCTGAGCATCACGCTACCCGCCGTTTTCTGCAGCAGGTGCTTGAGACCCAGGTTAAAGCACTCAGGGAGTGTCAGCACAGCAGCGGATTGTGGCACACCCTGCTTGATGATCCGCACAGCTACCCGGAAGCCTCCGCCACCGCCGGGTTTGCCTATGGCATTCTGAAAGGGGTTCGTAAGCGTTATCTGCCCGCGGAGTATCGCGAGGTGGCAGAAAAAGCGTTGCGCGGCGTGATTGCCAATATTGATGACGATGGCGAGTTAAAACAGGTCTCCTTTGGTACCGCAATGGGCAAGGATCTGGATTACTACCGCACGGTTCCTCTGACCTCTATGCCCTACGGCCAGGCGATGGCCCTGCTATGCCTGACAGAGTATCTGCGCGTTTACCTCTGAATCCCGGCCAAAAAAAAGCCCCGCTTAGCGGGGCTTTTTCATCGCTGTAAATCATTACATGCTGCGGATGTAATCATCCATATCGGTTTTCAGGTTATCGGACTTAGTCCCGAAAATCGCCTGCACACCGGAACCGGCTACCACCACGCCACGGGCGCCGAGGTTTTTCAGTTCAGTCTGATCCACTTTCGCCACATCGGCGACGCTGACACGTAAACGGGTGATACAGGCATCCAGGTTGGTGATGTTCTCTTTACCACCAAACGCCGCCACCAGTTTGCCCGCCATCTCTGTACCGGTCGCGGTAGATTGCTCGCTGCTGCTGCTCTCTTCACGGCCAGGTGTTTTCAGATCCAGCTTCGCGATCAGTACACGGAATATGGTGTAGTAAACCAGACCATAGATGATACCAACAATCGGGAACAGCCAGATTTTACTGCTGTTGCCGCTCAGCACGATAAAGTCGATCAGACCGTGAGAGAAGCTGGTGCCATCACGCATCCCCAGCAGGATACAGATTGGGAATGCCAGACCCGCCAGCAGCGCATGGATCACATACAGGATTGGTGCCACGAACATGAATGAGAATTCAATCGGTTCAGTGATACCGGTCAGGAATGCGGTCAGCGCGGCGGAGATCATGATACCGCCCACTTTGGCGCGATTTTCAGGCTTCGCTGAATGCCAGATAGCAATCGCTGCCGCTGGCAGACCGTACATTTTGAACAGGAAGCCGCCAGAGAGTTTACCTGCGGTCGGGTCACCCGCCATATAGCGCGGGATATCACCGTGGAACACCTGACCTGCCGCATTGGTGTATTCACCGATCTGCATCTGGAAAGGAACGTTCCAGATGTGATGCAGACCAAATGGCACCAACGCTCGTTCAATTACGCCATAAATACCAAAGGCGACAACCGGGTTTTGATAGGCTGCCCACTGCGAGAATTCCTGAATCGCGGAACCGATCGGTGGCCAGATAAAGGAGAGCAGTACGCCAAGAATGATAGCTGCCAGACCGGAAATAATCGGCACAAAACGCTTACCGGCAAAGAAGCCCAGATATTCTGGCAGCTTGATGCGGTAGAAGCGATTAAACATGTAAGCGGCGATGGAACCGGCGATAATACCGCCCAGTACCCCGGTGTCGGCGAGGTGTTTAGCCTCGATCTCCGCCGCAGGCAGATGCAGCACCAGCGGGGCAACCACCGCCATGGTTTTCACCATGATGCCATAAGCAACAACCGCTGCCAGCGCCGAAACGCCGTCATTATTGGTAAAGCCCAGCGCCACACCGATAGCGAAAATCAGCGGCATGTTGGCGAACACCGATCCACCCGCTTCTGCCATCACATGCGAAACCACTGCAGGTAACCAGCTGAAATTGGCTGAACCGACCCCTAACAAAATACCGGCAATCGGCAGAACCGATACCGGCAGCATCAGCGATTTACCGACCTTTTGAAGGTTGGCAAAAGCAT
The DNA here is from genome assembly GCF_025910055.1 of Pantoea sp. JV6. Classification (NCBI taxonomy): domain Bacteria; kingdom Pseudomonadati; phylum Pseudomonadota; class Gammaproteobacteria; order Enterobacterales; family Erwiniaceae; genus Pantoea; species Pantoea sp. JV6. The sequence continues at coordinate 99,528 of NZ_JAPCIM010000012.1, forward strand.
TTTTGAACATAGCGTGAAGCTCCTGAGTAAGAGTGCATATTTGCGCAGTGCGCGTGGCAAAGAGGGAGGATTCTTTGCCGGGCTGGCGGTGACCGCCTTTTGATTTATTACGAAGGGTAAAATAATTCCCGATTTGTTACTTTGACGGGTATCACGTTTCGACAATCACAAGGGCGCACTTTACGAAATTTCTTACTGATCCGCACCACTAATCGGCGATAAAAAGCTGACCCTGTCTGAAAAAACAGGGTCATATACGCAGGTTACAGATTAATTACAGAGGCTGAAATAATAGCTGATCAGGCGCCCAGCTGGCTCATCGGGATATGAAACAGCGTGGAGAAGTTTTGGGTGGTGGTGGCTGCCAGCGTTTCTAAATCCACCCCTTTCAGGACAGCCAGATATTCGGCAACATCGCGCGTATAAGCGGGCTGATTCTCTTTACCACGGAAAGGCACCGGGGCCAGATAAGGCGAATCCGTTTCCACCAGCATCCGATCCAGCGGCACATAGCGTGCGGCTTCACGTAACTGCTCGGCATTGCGGAATGTGACGATGCCGGAAAAAGAGATGTAGAAGCCCATATCCAGCAGTTTTGCTGCGGTGGGCTGATCCTCAGTGAAGCAGTGCAGCACGCCGCCGCAACGTTCAACCTGCTCTTCACGCAGAATCGCCAGTGTATCTTCGCGGGCATCACGGGTGTGAACAATGATCGGTTTGTTCAGCGCAATACCGGTACGGATATGTTCCCGGAACGAACGCTGCTGCTGATCTTTCGTTTCTGGCTGATAGTGATAATCCAGCCCGGTTTCACCCAGGGCCACCACCTGAGGATCGGCAGAGAGCCGACGAAACTCCTCAACATCATAGGCCTCTTCCTGATTCAGCGGATGCACACCGCAGGAGAGCGCTATATTTTTCCGTTCGCCGACCAGACTTTTAAGGGTATGAAAACCCGGCAGCGTGGTGGCGATTGCCAGCATAAATTTCACATCACGCGCCGCCGCTTTGGCGATCACATCATCCAGGTCACGATGGTTCTTTTCATAGTCCAGGCCATCAAGATGGCAATGGGAATCCACAATAAACATAATTACTCTCAGATAGGTTTAGCCGACAAGCGCGGGCTTCTGTTTGTCCGCCCAGCTCAGAAGCTGATCGGTCAGCAATAATTCGCGATTCACCGATGCCACATGCAGTAGCTGCTCGCGACAGCGCATCCAATCCTGGAGGCTGCTGTTGAGCGCGCTGGCAGAAAAGTATCCGGCCAGCAACTGCACCACATCCTGACGATCGATATTACTCAGCCACTGACCTGCATGTTGCTGCCACTTCATTGCATCCAGCAGCAAAGAGAGCAGCCAGCCGATACGCGCTGCCGCGTCGTCGGCGTTCAGCGCAGGCAGCAGTTGCAGGATGTCCTGCTGCAACGCAGCGGACAGCGCATCGCAGAGCTTCTGCCGGGCCTGCCACGGTCCGTTTTCCAGCAGGCTCAGCGCCGCACCGGGTGCACCTGCGCTCAGACGCAGAGCCGCCAGCAGCATCTGTTCGTCGTGCGCAGCGTGCTTCTTCAGCCAGAGCAGGCTTTGTCCTTCGTCCGGCGGCGTCAGATGCAGCGCCATGCAGCGGCTGCGCAGCGTGGCCAGCAGGCGCGAGGGATCCCGGCTGCTGAGGAAGAACCAGCTGTTGGCTGGCGGCTCTTCCAGCGTTTTCAGCAAGGCGTTGGCCGCCGCTTCCGAAAGCTGCGCGGCATCCGGCAGCCAGACCACTTTCGCGCCGCCCTGCTGACCAAAGTGGTACATTTTTTCAGTAACCTGCCGCACAGCATCGATGCCCAGGGTACTTTTGCCCTTCTCCGCCTCAAGCCGATACCAGTCAGGATGGGTATTGGCCTGCATCAGCTGGCAACCGTGACACTGCCCGCAACTTTTCAGGCCATCCCGCTGCTGGCACATCAGCCAGCGGCTCATCCCCCAGACCAGCGCCTCATCGCCCATACCTGCCATCGCCTGGATCAACAACGCATGGTGAGCGCGATTCTCCTGATGCTGGCCAATCACCTGGCGATAAGGCTGATTCAGCCACGGGTACCAGTTCATCACACCTGCTCCGCCAGCCAGCCATCCAGCACCGACTGAAGTGACGCTGTCACATCACCAAGTGATTGTGTAGCATCGATGGTGATGATGGTAGGGTCCTCCGCTGCCAGCGCCAGATAGCGCGCGCGGGTGCGTTCAAAGAAGCGCAATGACTCCTGCTCAATGCGATCCAGCTCACCGCGCGCACGGGCGCGCTGCAGACCGATGTCGGGTGTCACATCAAGATAGAGCGTGAGATCGGGGCGGAAATCGCCTAACACGGTATCGCGCAGCGTCTGCATCAGACCGGCGTCAAGTCCACGTCCGCCTCCCTGATAAGCCTGAGAAGAGAGATCATGACGGTCGCCGATCACCCAGGCACCGCGCGCCAGCGCCGGTTTAATGACCGTTTCCACCAGCTGAACCCGTGCCGCATAGAGCATCAGCAGTTCCGCTTTATCTGTGGCCTGCTCGCCCTCAATACCCTGCTTAAACAGCACCCGCAGCTGTTCTGCCAGCGGCGTTCCGCCAGGCTCACGGGTAAAGACCAGATCGTGAATGCCACGGGCACGCAGCGTGGCGACGATGGCGTCACGCGCGGTGGTTTTGCCGGCGCCTTCCAGGCCTTCAATGACGATAAACTTACTGTTCATTTTCTTCCTTTAGCGTCTGCCGGTAAACCTGCACCGCCTTATTATGGCTGGCAAGATTAGTCGTAAAGGTATGGCCGCCCTTGCCGTCTGCAACAAAGTAGAGATAGTTGGTTTTCTCGGGATGGGCCGCTGCCTGCAATGAAGCTTTACCCGGCATGGCGATCGGACCCGGCGGCAGACCGTTAATGATATAGGTATTGTAAGCGCTGGCCGTCTCAAGATCTTTGCGGGTCAGCGTGCCGTTATAGCTGTCGCCCATGCCATAGATGACGGTGGGATCGGTCTGTAACCGCATACCGGTGCGCAGGCGATTGATAAACACCGAGGCTACGCGCGCGCGCTCTTCGCTGACGCCGGTCTCTTTCTCAATGATTGAGGCCATGGTCACCAGCTCCTGTGGGGTTTTATAGGGCAGATTATCCGCCCGTCCCTGCCACACCTCAGCGATGGTTTTTTTCATCCGCTCATGAGCGCGCTGCAGCAGCGCCATATCGGTGGTATTAGCCGTGTAGAGCCAGGTATCCGGGAAGAAGTTGCCCTCCAGCTGCTCAGGCTCCACTTTTAATGCGCTCGCAAGGGTGGCGAACTGATCATCTTTCAGAGTATGCCGGATATAAGGCGCTTTGCGCAGCTCACTCAGCCACTCTTTCAGCCGCTGGCCTTCCACGAATCGCACCGGGAACTGTGCCTCTTTACCGCTGGCAAGCAATTGTAACAGCGAGCGCACCGTCATGGTCGGCTCAAGGCGATAGGTACCCGCTTTGAAGGTCGCCAGTTCAGGTTCCAGACGCAGCAGCGCGCCAAACCAGATACTGTGCGGAATAATCTTCTGCTCTTCCAGCTGCGCTTCAAGTGCGACCCGGCCCGTGCCGGCAGGCAGCGTGTAGATCGTTTCCTGCTGCAGGGTTAACGGGGTGGCCGCAAACCGCTTAACCTGCCAGTAACTCAGCACAGCCGCGAGACCCACGATCGCCAGCAGGCTGACGACAATTTTTTTGCTTCGAATCATAATGCATCCATTATCTTTTCACAGCTTGCGCGCAACTGATTAAACAGCGAGCGCTCAGTAAACTCTACCGCTTCTATCTTTCGGACCGGCAGGACCGGCATCAGCGCGTTACATATCACCACTTCATCGGCGGCCAGCAGCTGCGCCGGTTCGCTTTTTATTACCTGGCAAGCCTGGCCTTCGGCCGCAAGTTGCGCCATCAGACTCCGCCGCATAATGCCATCCACACCCGACGCTGACAGATCAGGCGTGAAAATTTGCGAGCCCTGACGCCAGAATAAATTGGCCGCACAGCATTCCACCACCCAACCTTCAGTGTCAAGCACCAGCGCCTCGTCGGCGTCTGTCTGGTCAAGATGAGCTCTGATCATCACCTGCTCCAGACGATTAAGGTGCTTGATACCGGCAAACTGTGGGTTTCGTGCCAGACGGATCGGGCTGAGTCGGAGTGACGCGCCACGCTGCTGTAAATCGGCGTAATGTTGCGGCCAGGGTGCCAGCGAGACGACCCGCGTGGGTTCACCACAGCCGCGCCGGCTGTAGCCCCGTCCGCCGCTGCCGGCGCTGATAATCACTTTCAGCACCGCCTGGGTTTGTTGGTGCGCGGCCTGTCGCATTTCAGTCTCAAGCTGAAGCCAGTCGACGCCATCAATCCATAATCGCTCACAGCCCTCTTTGAGGCGCTGAATGTGGCTTTCCAGCAGCACGATTTTACCCTGACGCACGGCGGCGGTAGTAAAACAGCCATCCCCAAACTGCAGGCCGCGGTCGCTGGCGGCCAGCATCGATTGTTTTAACCCGTTAATCCACATGGTTCTCTCCTGAGCGTGACTCGTGATTTCAGCGCATTCTGCAGGATAAAAAAAGGCCCGCATCGCGGGCCTTTTTAGCAATCAACAACGATTACACTTTACGGAAGATCAACGAACCGTTGGTTCCGCCGAAACCGAAGGAGTTACACAGGGTGTACTCCAGACCGGGAACCTGACGCGCGGTGTGGGGCACGAAGTCGAGATCGCAGCCCTCATCCGGATTGTCGAGGTTAATGGTCGGTGGAATGGCCTGGTCGCGCAGCGCCAGAATCGAGTAGATCGATTCAACCGCGCCTGCCGCACCCAGTAAGTGCCCGGTCATTGATTTGGTCGAGCTCACCATCACGCTGCTGGCTGCTGCCCCAAAGACCGATTTCACCGCCCGCGCTTCCGCTTTATCACCCGCTGGCGTGGAGGTGCCGTGCGCGTTGACATAGCCGATCTGCTCTGGCGTAAGCTGAGCATCGCGCAATGCGTTGATCATTGCCGCCGCGGCGCCTGATCCATCTTCTGGTGGTGAAGTCATGTGGTAGGCATCGCTGCTCATACCAAAACCTACGATTTCCGCGTAGATTTTCGCACCACGTTTCTTCGCATGTTCATACTCTTCGAGTACCACAATGCCAGCGCCGTCACCCAGCACAAAACCGTCACGATCTTTATCCCACGGGCGGCTGGCCGCTTGCGGGTTTTCATTACGGGTTGAGAGAGCACGTGCTGCACCAAAGCCACCGACGCCTAATGGCGTACTGGCTTTCTCTGTGCCACCCGCCAGCATCACATCAGCATCGTTATAAGCGATGATTCGTGCGGCATGACCGATGTTATGCACACCAGAGGTACAGGCTGTCGCGATAGAGATGCTTGGACCTTTCAGGCCATACATGATGCTGAGATGACCCGCCACCATGTTAACGATGGTTGAAGGCACAAAAAATGGGCTGATTTTGCGCGGGCCGCCGTTAACCAGTGAAGTATGATTCTCTTCAATCAGACCTAAACCACCGATGCCGGAGCCAATTGCTGCGCCCATACGGCTTGCATTTTCGTCGGTAACTACCAGACCACTGTCCTGCATGGCCTGCATACCGGCCACAATGCCGTACTGGATGAAGGCATCCATCTTGCGCTGATCTTTGCGCGAGATGTAGTCATCACAATTAAAATCTCTTACCAGACCTGCAAAACGTGTTGCATAAGCACTGGTATCAAAATGGTCGATCAGGGTAATGCCGCTCTGACCGGCAAGGAGAGCACTCCAGGTAGACTCTACGGTATTGCCGACAGGAGACAACATGCCAAGACCAGTCACAACTACACGACGCTTAGACACGTTCGTCCTCCAGGGAGGGGAAATAGGGAACTATGTGGGACAAACAAAAAAATCAGGCGGTCGAGCGACCGCCTGAAGATATTCATTAGCCTTTATGGCTATTGATATAGTCGATCGCTGCCTGAACGGTAGTGATTTTCTCAGCTTCTTCGTCTGGAATCTCAGTATCAAACTCTTCTTCCAGAGCCATCACCAGCTCAACGGTATCAAGAGAATCGGCACCCAGGTCTTCTACGAAAGATGCAGAGTTGGTGACTTCTTCCTCTTTCACACCCAGCTGCTCACTGATGATTTTCTTAACGCGTTGTTCGATATCGCTCATACTATTTAATTTCCTATCAAAACTCGCTTTCGCGATGGTTTTCGTAGTGTATAAAATGGTGAAAAAGATGCAACAAAATCCCGGCTGGTCGAACCACGATTTTGCGTTATTTTGCGGTTCTAACCGCAAATAAAGCAAATCATTTCGTGATTTATCAGACCATGTACATTCCGCCATTGACGTGCAGCGTTTCACCTGTGATGTAGGCTGCTTCGTCAGAGGCTAAAAATGCCACAGCATTGGCGATTTCCTGAGCATCGCCTAAGCGACCCGCAGGAACTTCCGCCAAAATACCGGAACGTTGATCTTCGTTCAGTGCCCGCGTCATGTCAGTCTCAATAAAGCCTGGAGCCACGACGTTGACGGTAATGCCACGTGACGCGATTTCGCGCGCCAGTGATTTGCTAAAGCCAATCAAACCCGCTTTTGCTGCCGCATAGTTTGCCTGGCCCGCATTACCCATAGTTCCAACAACGGAACCAATGGTGATGATACGGCCCACGCGCTTTTTCATCATGGCACGCAGGACCGCCTTGGAAAGGCGGAATACCGATGTGAGGTTGGTATCCAGGATATCCTCCCACTCATCGTCCTTCATGCGCATGAGAAGATTATCACGCGTAATGCCTGCATTATTGACTAAAATATCCACTTCGCCAAATTCAGCACGAATATTCTCTAAAACAGTGCTGATTGAGTCAGCGTCAGTCACATTCAGTAACAGGCCTTTGCCCTTGTCGCCAAGGTAAGCACTGATGGCGTCGGCGCCACTCTGGCTGGTTGCAGTTCCTACCACTTTAGCACCGCGTGCCGCCAGTGTTTCTGCAATCGCACGACCAATGCCGCGACTCGCGCCGGTAACCAGCGCAACTTTACCTTCAAAGCTCATGATTTTCCTCTTATTCCTTACCGAGTGCAGCCGTCAGGGATGCAGTATCGTTAACGGCAGCCGCTGTCAGGCTATCGACAATACGTTTCGTCAGTCCGGTCAGGACTTTACCTGGCCCCATCTCCAGGAGCTGCGTCACGCCCTGTGCTGCCATCGCTTCCACGCTCTCGGTCCAGCGAACCGGGCTGTAGAGCTGACGGACCAACGCATGGCGGATGGCCGCAGCGTCGGTTTCAGCTTTCACATCGACGTTGTTGATCACCGGTACCGCAGGCGCGTTAAAGGTGATGCTCTCCAGCGCCACCGCCAGTTTATCGGCCGCAGGCTTCATCAGTGCGCAATGAGAAGGAACGCTGACCGGCAGTGGCAAGGCACGCTTAGCGCCCGCTGCTTTACAGGCGGCACCCGCACGTTCAACGGCTTCTTTGTTACCCGCAATAACCACCTGGCCCGGCGAGTTAAAGTTAACCGGTGAGACAACCTGACCCTGCGCGCTCTCTTCACAGGCTTTGCGGATAGCCGCGTCATCCAGGCCAATAATCGCCTGCATCGCGCCAGTGCCTTCAGGCACCGCTTCCTGCATCAGTTTGCCGCGCAGTTCAACCAGCTTCACTGCATCCGCAAAGTTAAGCACACCCGCGCAAACCAGCGCTGAATATTCACCCAGGCTGTGACCAGCCATCAGGGCTGGCTGTTCACCGCCCTGCTGCTGCCAGACACGGTAGATTGCCACGGAGGCGGCTAACAGTGCAGGCTGAGTCTGCCAGGTTTTGTTCAGCTCTTCAGCCGGACCCTGACTTACTAATTGCCACAGATCATATCCCAGCGCGTCAGAGGCTTCACGGAAGGTCTCTTCTACCAGCGGATACGTTGCCGCTAATTCAGTCAGCATGCCCACGGTCTGTGACCCCTGACCGGGGAAAACAAATGCAAATTGCGTCATTTTTCGTTCCTGTCAATCAAAAGCGAACCAGCGCAGAACCCCAGGTGAATCCACCACCAAAGGCTTCCAGCAGAATAAGGTGTCCGGGTTTGATGCGGCCATCACGGACCGCTTCATCCAGTGCGCTTGGCACCGATGCGGCAGAGGTATTGCCATGACGATCCAGTGTGACGACCACTTTATCCATGGTCATGCCGAGTTTTTTCGCGGTGGCGCTGATAATGCGCAGGTTCGCCTGATGCGGCACCAGCCAGTCCAGCATTTCACGATCGAGATTATTGGCCTGCAGCGTTTCATCAACGATGTGAGCCAGCTCGGTGACGGCAACCTTGAAGACTTCGTTGCCTGACATGGTGACATAAGCGGGCTGATCCTGATGCGCACGATCCTGATAAGGCAGCGTCAGCAGCTGTGAATAGCGACCATCAGCATGAAGATGGGTAGAGATGATCCCCTGCTCTTCGCTCTGACCCAGCACGACCGCGCCTGCACCATCGCCAAACAGGATGATCGTGCCACGATCTTCCGGATCAAGTGCGCGTGCCAGGACATCAGCACCAATCACCAGAGCATGTTTCACTGCGCCATTTTTGATGTATTGATCGGCCACGCTCAGTGCATAGGTGAAACCTGCACAGGCGGCAGCGAGGTCAAACGCCGCGCAGTCTTTGATTTCCAGCATTTGCTGGATCATGCAGGCAGAGCTGGGGAAGGCATGACTGGAAGAGGTTGTGGCGACAATAATCAGCCCAACATCGTTCGCTTCAATGCCTGCCATTTCAAGGGCGCGTTGCGCCGCACTGAATCCCATGGTGGCGACGGTTTCGTCAGGCGCAGCAATACGGCGCTCGCGGATGCCGGTACGGGTAACAATCCACTCGTCCGACGTCTCCACCATTTTTTCCAGATCGGCATTGGTGCGGATCTGGCTTGGCAGATAACTGCCCGTACCGATAATTTTGGTATACATCTAGGCTTTGTCACTCCTGGCTAATACAGCATCAAGGCGCGCAGCAATTCGCTCGGGAATTTGCTGCCTCACCGCCTGCTCTGCCTGTTCTATGGCCACAGCGAAGGCGTGTTGATTTGCCGCACCGTGACTCTTGATCACTGTTCCGCGCAATCCTAACAGACAAGCGCCATTGTACTGGTCAGGGTGGAGATGCCCGAAGCGCTTCGTCAGACGTTTCTGAATCCAGCGCCCCAGCAACTGAAGCCACCATGACCGTTTCTTACCTTCCCCTGATGACTTCAGCAGAGAAAGAAACATTCTTACCACGCCTTCCATAGTCTTCAGCGTGACGTTTCCGACAAAACCGTCACAGACCATCACATCCGTTTTACCGGTGAGCAGTTCGTTACCTTCAAGGTAACCAATATAGTTGATTTGCGGTGATTCTCGCAGCACTGCCGCGGCGTCGCGGATCGTTTCCAGCCCTTTGGTCTCTTCATGACCAATATTGAGCAACGCGACACGGGGCCGTGCAATACCAAGCACATGCTCAGCCATTACCGACCCCATTACGGCAAACTGCACCAGCATCGCACTGTCTGAGCCCACATTTGCGCCCAGATCCAGCACCACGGTTTTACCCTGTTGCTGGTGCGGTAAAACGGACATCAGCGCCGGACGTTTAATGCCATCCAGCGGTTTCAATAAAAGTGTCGACAGCCCCATCAGCGCACCGGTATTTCCGGCGCTGATGCAGGCCTGCGCACGTCCCTCTTTAACCATCTCCAGTGCCACACGCATTGAGCTGCCGCGACTGTTGCGGATGGCCTGAGCGGGCCGCGCATCACTTGCAATAACCGATTCGGCAGGGATGACCTGCAAACGCCCCATCAGGGAGGAATCCGCTTTGGCAAGCAATGGCATGAGGGTGTCGGGATGTCCGACCAGAAGAAGGAATAGTTCCGAATGAGAGGCCAGTGCCTGCAATGCTGCAGGCACTGTCACGCAGGGACCGAAGTCCCCGCCCATGGCATCAATCGCCAGGGTCAAACGTGTCAAGGTATCGCCTTGCTAAGCAAGAAACTTACTTAACGATAACCTTGCGACCGCGGTAGTAACCGTCCGCAGTGATATGGTGACGCAGATGAGTTTCGCCAGAAACTTTATCTACTGACAGAGCAGCAGTGGTCAGCGCATCGTGCGAACGACGCATACCACGCTTAGAACGGGTGGGTTTATTCTGTTGTACGGCCATGGACCTTACTCCTATTACTTACGCTTTAAACTGGCTAATACGGCAAATGGATTTGGTTTCTCCACCTCTGCAGGCAGTTTACCAAAGACCATGTCCGCCTCGGACACTTCACAGTGTTCAGAATCGTGCACCGGAACGACCGGCAGCGCGAGAATAATTTCATCCTCGACAACCGCCAGCAGATCGATCTCACCAAACTCGTTGACATCGACCGGCTCGTACGCTTCCGGCAATGCCTCGGCCTGCTCTTCAGAAAAGACAGGGCTGAAGCAGTAACTCACTTTTACGTGATGAGGAAAGGTCTGGTTGCAGCGCTGGCAACGCAACGTCACTTGTACTTCAGCAGTACCCGTCAGTACTGCCAGACGTTGGTTATCAACCGCAAACGACATGGCACAATCCACATCACTGTCCACACTAACGACCGACTCGGCCACACGCTCCACCTGTACAGATGTGTAGACACCCTGATAATCAAGGCGCTTCTGAGCAGTGCGGACAGGGTCCAGCGTTAGGGGTAATTTTACCTTTTGCATAGGGCGCGCATATTAACTTTGTAATGTCATAGAGTCAAAGAAAAAGGCCGTTAAACAGCATCTTTCAACCACTATTCGCATCCAGTGCGGCGCACAGTTTAAAATGACTGTCACCAATTCGCTATCACTATTGAAAAAAAATGACGCCATCGATTCTTTTAGCTTCAACCTCGCCCTTTCGGCAGGCATTACTGCATAAACTGGGCCTGCCTTTTATTACCGCCGCGCCTGAGGTTGATGAGTCACCTCAGCCCGATGAGACCGCTGAAGCGCTGGTGACCCGTCTTGCCGTGGCTAAAGCGCAGGCGCTGGCAAAAACGTATCCCAGCCACTGGATAATCGGCTCCGACCAGGTTTGCGTGCTGGATGGCGCAATCGCCGGTAAGCCTCACACGGCTGAAAATGCGCGGGCGCAACTGCGTGCCGCCAGCGGAAAAGCCATTACCTTTTATACCGGTCTGGCGCTATTTCATCCGGCCAGTGGCACGCTGCTGCACTGCTGTGAGCCCTTTGTGGTTCATTTCCGCACGTTAACTGACGCTGAAATCAGCGGCTATGTGGAAAAGGAGCAGCCGCTTCAGTGTGCGGGCAGTTTTAAAAGTGAAGGTCTGGGGATTTGTCTGTTTGATCGGCTGGAGGGACGCGATCCCAATACGCTGGTCGGGCTGCCGTTGATCGCGCTCAATGAGATGTTGCAGCAGGCCGGCATCAATCCTTTAACGAACTGATGCCGGAAAGATTACGCTTTCAGCTGACGCAGCTTAAGCAGGCATTGCTTCAGGCCATCATCCAGTGGCGCTTCGACCCGCATCACTTCGCCAGTGCCGGGATGCGTAAAGGTCAGCGCCGCAGCATGCAGGAAAAGGCGTTTTAATCCGGTTGCCGCCAGCTGACTGTCAAACTCACGTTCTCCGTAGCGATCGTCGAAGGCAATGGGATGCCCGGCATGCAGCGTATGGACGCGAATCTGATGGGTACGACCGGTGACCGGGCTCGCTTTCACCAGCGTGGCAAACTCGAACCGCTCTTCTACTTTAAAGCGGGTTTCTGAGGCTTTGCCTTCGCTGCTGACGCGCACCACGCGCTCACCGCTCTGCAGAATGTTTTTCAGCAGCGGCGCCTGAACCACCTTCAGGTGTGACGGCCAGTTGCCGCGCACCAGGGCCAGATAGTCTTTCTGCATCCCCTTTTCGCGCAGTTGCTCATGGAGGGAACGCAGCGCCGAACGCTTTTTAGCGACCAGCAGAATGCCGGAGGTGTCACGATCCAGGCGATGCACCAGCTCCAGAAAGCGTGCTTCCGGTCGCAGGGCACGTAACCCTTCAATTACCCCGAAGCTGAGTCCGCTACCGCCATGTACGGCTGTGCCGGAAGGCTTGTTCATCACCAGCAGCGACTCATCCTCAAACAGGATGGCATCGGCCAGTGAAGCCACTTTCGCCAGTTTGGGGGAAACGGCATCTTCGTCGCGTTCCGCTACCCGAACCGGCGGAATGCGCACCTCATCGCCCTCCTCCAGCTTATATTCTGGCTTGACGCGCTTTTTATTCACCCGCACCTCGCCTTTGCGAACGATGCGATAAATCATGCTTTTGGGCACACCCTTGAGCTGGGTGCGCAAAAAGTTATCAATGCGTTGTCCGGCATTTTCAGCCGTGATGGCGACAAAATGTACGCCGGGATTCTCTGTTTTCATGGCGGCGATTCTAAATAGTGTCCCCTGATAGCGCCACCCCTTTTTCTGTGCTTAACTCTGGAGTTGATGTGACGGCAGGTCGCCTCTCTGCTGGCTTTTTCAGCAAAGCGCTGTTTTGTCCGACACATTAGCGATTTAAATGTAAAGAAACTTCACAAGCTGGCTAAAGTCGCCTTGCTATATGAAGGTTAGCAATGGAATAATGCTTGAGTTTCTTACCTGAACCATTTCAGGGCAGAAAAAGAGCGAAATTGTCATTTTGCCGGATTGAGCAGACACGCAGCAATGGCGTAAGACGTAATGCGAAATCAGGCACTTAGCGGGCTGCGGGTTGCGGCCTGGACAACAGTATGGGATGCACGGGTTTTCTTTATTCTCTCAGGCATTTCCACTATCTGGTGCTGTTTTCCCTTATGAAAAACAGGCCACCGACGTTATTTGCGCCCCTCGCGCGGTCGACAGCCGTGAGGTTGACGACATTGCACTAAGTCACGGGGCCATCGGTTGATACTCGTCCAGGGTAACTATGCCCGCAGCTGTAATCACTCATGAAAGAATAACGAGTAAGTCACGATGAAAAGAATGTTAATAAACGCAACTCAGCAGGAGGAGTTGCGCGTTGCCCTGGTTGACGGTCAGCGTCTGTACGATCTGGATATTGAAAGTCCTGGACACGAGCAGAAAAAAGCCAACATTTACAAAGGTAAAATCACTCGCATTGAACCCAGCCTTGAAGCTGCGTTTGTCGATTACGGCGCAGAGCGTCACGGTTTCCTCCCGTTAAAAGAAATCTCCCGCGAATACTTCCCCTCCAGCTACAACGCGCATGGTCGTCCGAATATTAAAGACGTGCTGCGTGAAGGTCAGGAAGTCATTGTTCAGATCGATAAAGAAGAACGCGGCAATAAAGGCGCTGCGCTGACCACCTTTATCTCTCTGGCGGGCAGCTATCTGGTACTGATGCCGAATAACCCACGTGCAGGCGGTATCTCTCGCCGTATCGAAGGTGACGATCGTACCGAGCTGAAAGAAGCCCTGTCGGCGCTGGAACTGCCGGAAGGCATGGGCCTGATTGTCCGTACTGCGGGCGTCGGTAAATCAGCCGAATCGCTGCAGTGGGATTTAAGCTTCCGTCTTAAACACTGGGAAGCGATCAAGAAAGCCGCTGAAAACCGCCCTGCTCCGTTCCTGATCCATCAGGAAAGTAACGTGATTGTGCGTGCCTTCCGCGACTATCTGCGTCAGGACATCGGTGAAATCCTTATCGATAACCCGAAAGTACTGGAACTGGCGCGTCAGCATATCGCTGCGCTGGGCCGTCCGGACTTCAGCAGCAAAATTAAGCTCTACACCGGTGAAATCCCGCTGTTCAGCCACTATCAGATCGAATCGCAAATCGAATCCGCTTTCCAGCGTGAAGTCCGCCTGCCTTCCGGTGGCTCGATTGTGATCGACAGTACCGAAGCGCTGACCGCTATCGATATCAACTCAGCACGTGCAACACGCGGCGGTGATATCGAAGAGACGGCGTTCAACACCAACCTTGAAGCGGCCGATGAGATTGCTCGTCAGCTGCGTCTGCGTGACCTGGGCGGCCTGATCGTTATCGATTACATCGATATGACGCCGGTACGCCATCAGCGCGCGGTTGAGAATCGTCTGCGTGAAGCTGTCCGTCAGGACCGCGCCCGCATTCAGATCAGCCACATTTCACGTTTCGGCCTGCTGGAGATGTCCCGTCAGCGTCTGAGCCCGTCATTAGGTGAATCCAGTCATCACGTCTGCCCACGCTGTAGCGGCACCGGCACCATCCGTGATAACGAGTCACTGGCGCTGTCGATCCTGCGTCTGATTGAAGAAGAAGCGCTGAAAGACAACACCAAAGAAGTTCACGCCATTGTTCCGGTTCAGGTGGCCTCTTACCTGCTGAATGAAAAACGTGAAGCGGTTAACGCTATTGAAACACGCCAGGGTGGCGTGCGGGCTATCATCGTTCCTGATGACAAGATGCAGACCCCACACTACTCCGTGCTGCGCGTGCGCAAAGGCGAAGAGACGCAGACCCTGAGCTATCATCTGCCGAAGCTGCATGAAGCCGAAATGGCGATGCCGTCGGAAGAGGAACATGCTGAACGTCGTCGTCCTGAGCAGCCTGCTCTGGCCGCGTTTGTAATGCCTGATGCGCCTCCGGCACCGGTAGAAGTTGAGCCAGAAGCGCAACGCGCTGAAGCCCAGCCAGCCGCAAAAGCAGCACCTGCTGTGGCTGCGCCTGCTACCGTCAGCACCGGCTTCTTTGGCCGTCTGCTTGGTGGCCTGAAAAAAATGTTCGCAGGCGAAGAAGCCCCTGCCGCTGCACCCGTGGCCACTGAGGTTGCAGAACCGCAGAAAGCGCCTGAAAGCGAGCAGGAAAACGGCAATGGCCGTGGCGAGCGCCGCAGCAACAATAACAACCGTCGTAACAATAATCGTCGTGAGCGTACGCCGCGTAACGGAGATAACGCGCAGTCGCGTGAAGGCCGTGAACCACGCGAAAACCGTGAGCCTCGTGAAAACCGCGAACCTCGTGAAAGTCGTGAACCGCGCGAAAGTCGCGAGCCACGTGAAAATCGCGAGCCGCGCGAGGGTAACGATAATCGCCGTAACAAGCGTCAGTCCCAGGCTGGTGAAGTGCGTGAAGAGCGTCCGGCACTGAGCGAAGAAGCGCGCCAGCAGCGTGATGAGCAGCAGCAACAGCGTCGTGAACAGCGTGCTGAGCGTCAGCGTCGTCGTCAGGAAGAGAAACGCGCCGGTGAAGAAGCCGCCAAAGTGGCTGAGCAGCCGGTAGTGGTAGCCGACGTTCCGGACGTGACCGAGCCGCAGGATGATGAGCGCGTACAGGTTATGCCGCGTCGCAAGCCGCGTCAGCTGAACCAGAAGGTGCGTGTTGATGATAACCGTCCACCTATGCCAGCCGAAGCCAGCGACTTTGCCCAGCCGGCTGAAGTGCGTCAGCCTCAGCAGACAGACGTGGCTCAGCCGCAGCCTGAGTTCCAGGCACCGCAGGGTGAAGAGCAGGATGACAACGACAACCGTGATAACGCCAATATGCCGCGTCGTTCACGTCGTTCGCCTCGTCATCTGCGCGTCAGCGGACAGCGTCGTCGTCGTTACCGTGATGAGCGTTATCCGACTCAGTCAGCAATGCCGCTGGCCGCTGCAGCTGCATCACCAGAGATGGCATCCGGTAAAGTCTGGATCCGTTACCCGGTGAGCCAGGCCAGCGAAGAGCAGGTTCAGAATGTGACTCACGAGACGCCAGCGTACAACCGCGAAGAGACAGCAGACGCCGCCAGTGCGCTGCCCGTTGCTGCCGCTGTTGAATCTGTTGCTCAGGAAGCGCCAGTGCAACAGGCCGAGCCGCAGGCAGAAACGCCAGTGCCGGTTGTGAATACTGACGATACTCGTGCTATCGACGCGCCGGTTGACGAGCAGCCTTCCGTTGTTCCGGCGGCAGATGAAGCAAAAGCGGAAGCGGTAGCAGCCGAAGCCGTGCCTGCTGAGCCTGTCACCGAAGCGCCGGTTGTGGCACATGCGGTTGAGACTGCACAGCCTGCAGCGGTTGCAGAAGAAGCACAGCCTTCAGAGGTTGCTGAGCAATCGGCTACCGACGTCAGCGAAGCGATCGCAGCAGAAGTTGAAGAAGTTCTGAATGCGCCGGTCGCTGCAGAAGCTGAAACAGCGCCAGTTCGTGAACCTCATGCTCCGGTGGCCGCACGCGATGTCGCCCCTGCAGCACCGGTGACTGCGGCCGAACCTGTTGCATCAGTGCCTGCAACGGCATCCGAGCCTGCAACTGCCTCAGTGCCGAATGACGGTACGCGCTGGAAGCATTTTGCCTCTGCGCCGATGACTAAAGCACCTGCGCCAGTCTGGCAGTCAGAACCGGCACCGCATAGTGACTGGGTGCGTGCACCTTATGAGTTCGACGGTCGCGGTTCTGCGGGTGGTCATAGCGCCACACATCATGCCACTGCCCCGGCGACCAAGCCGTAACGCACAAGCTGTTGTGAACTGAACCCCGGCCTGCAAGCCGGGGTTTTTTTATGCCTGCGATTCTGCCCGCCAGCGGACAGAGGATAATTAACCTCCCCTCCTCGCTTATCAGGAATCAGGAAAGTGTGTGCGTGTGTGCGTGTGTGCGTGTGTGCGTGTGTGCGTGTGTGCGTGTGTGCGTGTGTGCGTGTGTGCGTGAAAGCGTGAAAGCAAGACTGACATGCGAGCTGACTGTCGCTGTAAATCAACCCGGTTTAATTTCTATGGTTCCCGCCACCGGCTGAATCGCAGGCAAAAAAATCCCACCCTCCTTTAGCGGGAGGGTGGGAAAAAGTAAGCGCATCCGGTTAAAGTACGCTCAAAATTTCAGGTCAGACTACGAATTCATCTGGAACAGCGACATCTTAGACATATCGGTAAAGGTCTTATAGGACGCCTGTAATGCCGTCTGCTGCATGGTGTAGTTAGAAGCTGCTTCGGTTAAATCCACGTTAACCAGGTCACTCATCTGCGAGCTGTAAATCACACTACGGTCATCACCCTGGGCATTCAGCGTATCGATCTCACCAAGCTGGGTACCAATCTCAGAACGCACGGTTAAGACATTATTCAGCGAGTTACCCAGGCCACGGTTGGTTTTATCCATCGCCGCCTGGAAGGTCTGTTTGGTTGCGGCGTCAGCATCATCCTGCGGCACTTTCAGTGCAGCAATGGCGCTATCCAGCATCTTAAACACATTCGTTTCGCTGGCACTGCCATCCGGCTCTTTGGTGGCATTGCCAGAGATCGCCATAAAGATATTGTCACCGGTATGGCCCACGGTCATGGTACGGCTGGTATCGACCTTCTGAGTGATCGCCTCAGTGCCGCCTGCGTAGCCGACGCCGGTGCCTGCCGCATCCACAAATGGCGCACTGTCAGTTTTATAACCGGCAAAAATATAGCGGCCATTGGCATCCTGGCTGTTTGCCTGGTTCAGCAACTGGGCACGGATACCCTCCAGCTGGGTAGCAATCGAACCACGGTCATCGTCGCTCAGCGTACCGGTTGAACCGTTGACGATCAGCCCTTGCGCAGCAATGATCCCATCGGTGACGCCTTTCAGCGTATTCTCTTCCAGTGAGAGACCCTGCTCGGCAAAGGTACGCGCCAGCGCATACTGCTTGCCCTGCTGCTGGGTTTGTGACAACACGACAGCACGAGACGCGGCAATCGGATCGTCCGAAGGATTATTCACACGGCGGCCGCTGGAGAGCTCCTGGCCTGATTTCAGCCAGGAGGCCTGTGAGTCAGTGATGCCACGCACCTGCTGCTCAAAAATCATATTTGTACTGATTCGCATGTTATCTCCTGCCCTTAGCGAATATTGATCAATGCATTAAACACGGTGCTGGCAGTCTGCAGCACCTGCGCATTGGCCATGTAATATTGCTGATATTTGGTCAGGTTGGCGTACTCCTCATCGAGGTTTACCCCAGAGACCGATTGCTGGCGCTGGGTCAGCTGACTGACCACGCTTTTCTGAGTGGTGCTGGTGGTTTCCAGTGAACTGGTTTTGTTACCCACACTACTGACGATGGTGGCGTAGGCCTGAGACAACGTGGCGTTGCCGCCGACCAGTTTCACATCCTGCAGATTCAGCAGTTTTTGCGCATTACGGTTATCACTCTCACCGCCGACAGCACCCGCGGCGGCCACCTGCGATTCACTGGTGATCGCGACTGACATATCGTTGATGGCGTTCTGGACCGGCTTCACCAGGAAACTGTCTTTGGCAGCAGGTGCAGGCGTGCCGGCGACGGTCAGTTTCAGGCCGTCAAAGCTCAGCGTGGTGTTGCCACTGGCATCAGTACCTGGCGTGATGGTAACGGCCGTACTGTCTGAGGCGCGGGTTGCGGTCCAGTTATTGCCGTCATAACTCACGGTGTAATTGGATGCTTTCAGTGCACTGGTATCGGTCCACTCAGCGGTGACGGACGCGGCGGTGCTGTTTTTACTGTTGCCCACCACGATCGGGCTGCCGATATTAAAGAAATCGACGCCCTGATTGCCTTTGCTATCAAATCCCTGCTTGTGAACATCGTTGAAGCTGGTGGTAAACGCCGCCGCTAACTGACCCAGCTGGTTCTGTGCCAGATCCAGATCCTGAGTACGGAACGCCAGCAGACCGCCCAGCGAACCGGTGGTGATCAGCTTCTCCGGGATCTCGACGTTGCCCGCCTGCTTATCGACATAGCCGATGGTAGTGCGTGTTGGATCGCTGCTGGAAGGCATCGCCACCAGATCGTGAGATTTGTCGCCGTTCACCAGCGTCAGGCCATTGGCCATCGCAACCGTGTAGCCGCCATCCTGCTGCGATACCGTCACACCAACCACGTTATTCAGGGTATTCACCAGCTGATCGCGCTTATCGAGCAGGTCGTTAGGTGCGGCACCGTTTGCCGTGCTCAGTTTGCCAATCTGTTTGTTCAGATCGGCAATCTGGCTGGTGAGGGTATTGACCTGCTTGATGCTGGAATCGACATCGGCATTGACGCTGTTCTGCATATTGTTCAGGTATTGCGCTGACGTCTGGAACTGGCTGACCAGCCCCTGCGCATTGCTGAGCATCGATTGACGCGCCGACGGATCGTTGGCGTTGCTGACCACGTTCTGCAGGTTAGTAAAGAAGCCCTGCAGCGAGGTCGACAGGCTGGTAGTCGAAGTCGACAGCAGATCGTCAATGTTAGAAATCTGGCTGTGCTGGGTGCTTACCGCGCTGTAGTTGGCGCTGGAACTGCGCAGCTGCGTAGCAATAAACGCATCATATTCACGTTGTACACCGGTGATATTCACGCCGTTACCATAATAGCTATTGCCCTGCAGGGTACTGTTCGCCTGCGCCAGTACCGTGGTCTGACGTGAATAGCCCGCCACGGTGTAATTGGAAATGTTGTTACTCGTGGTGCTCAGAGCGGCCTGCGCGGCACTCAATCCGCTCATCGCGGAGTTAATTATGCTGGACATCTCGGTTCCTTACGTTCCCCGTCAACCGGGCTGGCAGACATCAAAGTGGGCGCCAGCAGGCGAAAACGCTTCTGGCTATAGGGATGTTATCGGCTTGCTAAAGTGAAACTTGAGGCGCAATGATCAGAACAGGTCGCCCATATCCTGACTGTAAGCTTTGACGACTTTGTCGCCCATACTTTTGAATTGCTGAATCATTCCCACCAGCTTTTGCGCATATTTTGGATCGGTGGCATAACCGGCCGCCTGTAAGGCCTGCGCACCCTGCTCTGCGCTTGAGGCGTTCGTCACCGCCGCATAGCGTGGGTTTTTGGTCAGGAGTTTGACGTAGTCGGTCAGCGCCTCGAAATAGGAGTTATAGACGCGGAAGCTGGCACGTACTTTCTTCGCTTCGCCCTGCTCATATTCGGTGGTCATGATATCGGTGGTGTCACCTTTCCAGTCGCCGCTGGCTTTAATCCCGAACACGTTGTAGCTCGGTTTGCCGTCGCGGGTCAGGATCTGACGCTGGCCCCAGCCCGACTCCAGCGCAGCCTGCGCCAGAATCAGGTGATGAGGAATGCCACTCTGCTGGCTGGCAGCCTGCGCCGGCTGCGTCAGCTGGGCGATAAACTCGCGGCTGTCACTGGGCAGACCCGTCGGTGAAGCGACCGGCGGCAGACGCGGCATTGCCTTACGCACAATCTGCTCCAGCTGCTGCGCCGGCAGTGGTGTTGCCCCGCTGGTGCTGAGAATAAAGCTGTTATCCAGCTTCATCGGCACCGTACCGGCTTTTTCATCCGGCGCGGTGGCGGGCTGCATCTGTTTGACGATGGTTTCCGCCAGGCCGAGGCCACGTTTCCCCATCTCCTGTGCAATCTGCTGGTCATACATAGAGGTAAAGAGTTTGGTCTGCTCGTTGCCCATAATGCCGTCCTGCGGCAACGCCTCGCGCATACTCTTCAGCATCATCTGTACAAACATCCCTTCGACCTGACGCGCCACCTGCAACGCTTGTCCTTTCGGATCGTTGCTGGCCTGGCGTTTCAGTTCATTCAGGGAACGGCTGTCGAAAGCCGAACTCGTCAGAGATTGCATATCAGCCATCAGATAATTTCCAGTTTGGCACGCAGACAGCCGGCACTCTGCATCGACTGCAGAATTGACATCAGTTCGATAGGTGACGCACCCAGCGCATTCAGCGCACGCACCACGTTGTTCAGGTTGGCGCTGGCGTTGACGCGTTGCAGCGCACCGCCGGTCTGGCGCAGATCGATCTGAGTCTGCGTCGTCGCCACCGTCTGACCACCGGCCAGTGGGGTATCAGGCTGACTGACGTTCTGCTGCTGGTTAACCGTCACCGACAGGTTGCCCTGCGCCACTGCACACTGATTCAGCGTCACTTCACGGTTCATTACCACCGAACCGGTACGGGAGTTGATGATGACTTTGGCATCTTCAACCGGGATAGACACATTAATGTTCTGGATCTCAGCCAGCAGACGTACCTGCGCACCATTATTAGGCGATACGCGGATCTGCACGGTACGGGCATCCAGCGGCTGCGCTGCGCCGTAGCCGCCACGGGCGTTAATGGCATCAGCAATTCGCTGCGCCATTGAGAAATCTTCGCTGTTAAGCTGCAGGTTAATGGTGTTCTGCGTACCAAAGTTGCTCTGCAGTTCACGCTCAACGGTTGCACCACCGGTGATACGGCCTCCGTTCAGCTGGTTAACCTGAACACTGCTGCCGCCCGCTGACGCACCCGCGCCACCGACCAGGATATTACCCTGCGCCAGCGCATAAACCTGGTTATCGACCCCTTTCATCGGCGTCATTAACAGCGTGCCGCCGCGCAGGCTTTTGGCGTTACCCAGCGACGAGACCACCACATCCAGGTTCTGTCCCTGACGGGCAAACGAGGGCAGTTTAGCGGTGACCATGACGGCCGCCACGTTCTTTAGCTGCATGTTGGTTCCGGTGGGAACGGTGATACCAAGCTGTGACAGCATGTTGCTCACTGTCTGGGTTGTAAATGGCGTCTGGGTGGTCTGGTCACCGGTGCCATCCAGGCCCACGACCAGGCCGTAGCCCAGCAGCTGGTTATCACGAACGCCCTGTACCGTGGTTAAATCACGAATCAAATCGGCTTTTGCCAGCAGGCTGACGCCCAGCAGCAGCGCCAGCCCGGCGCGTAACAGCGTTAACTTTTTCATTGAAACCTCTTACATCGGCGAGATGTTCAGGAAGAAACGCTGGAACCAACCCATGGTCTGCGCCTCATTGATGTAACCATTTCCGACGTACTCAATACGTGCATCGGCGACAGCGGTAGATAACACGGCGTTACTGGCGCTGATGGTGCGTGGGTTGACCACGCCCGAGAAGCGAATGAACTCCGTGCCCTGATTAATGGCGATCTGTTTTTCACCGACCACGTGCAGGTTGCCGTTTGACAACACCTGATCCACGGTGACGGTAATGGTGCCGGTAAAGGTGTTATTGGCGGATGCGCCGCCTTTACCTGCGAAATCATTTTTGCCTTCGGCGCTGAGGTTGGCTTTTTCACCACCTGCACCCACCAGGCCTGCCAGACCGGTCGGCACCGCGCTCACACCAAAGCTGTTGCTGCCATCGCGGCTGGCATTGGCTGAGGAGCTCTTGCTGGCGCTGACGTTTTCCTGCAGCGTAATGGTCAGGGTATCGCCAATGTTGCGTGGACGGCGATCCTCAAACAGCGGCTGATAGCCGTAGTTAAGCGGCGCGACGCCCTGGAATATAGAGCCGTTGACCACCGGTGGCGCGGACGGCATTGGTTGCGCTGTAGTTGCACCTTCGACCAGCGGGGTACGCGGGACCAGGGCACATCCGTTGAGAGTTAGCAGCAACGAGGCGACTAACCAATGTCCAGGCTTGAGAATCTGTTGCTTCGCCACGGCGTCACGACCTTATTAATGTCTGTCATTCAGGCCAGCACGGGCTGGCCCTGTTCGGGATTAAAGCTGAGTTAATTTCGCCAGCATCTGATCAGAGGTACTGATCGCCTTGCTGTTGATTTCGTAGGCGCGCTGCGTCTGGATCATGGTGACCAGCTCTTCCGCCACGTTAACGTTCGAGGTTTCGGTATAGCCCTGATAGAGCAGGCCCGCGCCGTTCTGGCCTGGCGTGCTGTCTGTCGGAGCGCCCGATGCCTGCGTTTCCTTGTAGAGGTTTTCACCCACGCTATCGAGACCGGCGTCATTCATAAAGGTGCTCAGGGTTAACTGACCGACCTGCGCGGCCTGGGCCTGCCCCTGCTGGGTTACGCTGACCACACCGTCACGCGACACCGTGATGCTGGTGGCGTTAGCCGGAATGGTAATGCCTGGCTGTACCGGAAAACCGGAGTTGGTCACCAGCTGGCCGTTCTGATCAACCTGAAACGCGCCGTCACGGGTATAAGCAGAGGTGCCATCCGGCATCTGAATCTGAAAATAACCCTGGCCGTTAATGGCGATATCTTTTGAGTTGCTGGTCTGCGACAGGTTGCCCTGCGTATGCAGACGTTCAGTGGTCACCGGACGTACACCGGTACCGATCTGCAAACCCGATGGCAGCGTTGTCTGTTCAGATGACTGGGTGCCCGGCTGGCGCATAGTCTGGTACATCAGATCTTCGAACACGGCACGTGAACGCTTAAAGCCGTTGGTGCTGACGTTTGCCAGGTTGTTGGCAATGACGTCCATGTTCATCTGCTGCGCATCAAGACCGGTCTTAGCGATCCATAAAGAACGAATCATGTTGTTATCCTCGTGCCTTAGCCCATGCTCAGGAGCTGGTTGGCTTTTTGTTCATTTTCGTCGACGTTGGTGATGACTTTCATCTGCATCTCAAAACGTCGGGCGTTGGCGATCATATCGACCATGGTTTCTACCGGTTTGACGTTGCTGCCTTCCAGCACGCCAGGCATCACCTGCATGGTGGCATCAGCCTGCAGCGCGGCACCGCGGGTCGCCTGCGCCGACGCAGTAGGCCGGAACATGCCGTCATCACTGCGCTGCAGCTCCTGCCCGGTTGCCCTGACCAGCTTCAGCTTGCCCAGCTGAACCGTGGCGTTCGGCGAATCACCGGCATTCAGCCCGGTGATCGAGCCGTCGGCTGCAATGGTGATTTCAGTGCCCTGCGGGATCACAATCGGACCGCCATCGCCCATCACAGGATTGCCCTGAACCGTCAACGTACCGGTCGGACTGATTTGCATATTGCCGTTGCGGGTATAGGCTTCGCTGCCGTCAGCGGTACGCACCGCCAGCCAGCCATCCTGCTGCACCGTCACATCGAGCGGACGCTCGGTGTAATCCATCGCGCCCTGACTCATGTCGGCGCCCGGTGTCGAGGCGGCGACCAGCGTACGGGTTGGCAGCGACCAGCCACTCACCGGCACGGCGCGCAGCGCATTCAGCTGCGCACGAAAACCCGGTGTAGAGGCGTTGGCGAGGTTGCTGGCGGTAACCGCCTGCTGATCCAGCGTCTGGCTGGCCGCGCCCATCGCGGTATATATCGCGTGATCCATATGGCAATCCTGTTAGCGAATTAACGTAAGTTAACCAGCGTGTTGAGAATCTGGTCCTGAGTTTTGATGGTCTGCGCATTCGCCTGATAGTTACGTTGCGCGACGATCATGTTCACCAGCTCTTTACTCATGTCGACGTTGGAAGATTCCAGTGCGCCAGCCGTCAGTGAACCAAAGGTGCCGGTATTCGCCAGACCGATTGCTGCCTGACCGGATGCACTTGACGCAGACCAGACGTTGTCGCCCTGAGACTGCAGACCTTCCGGGTTAGAGAAGCTCGCCAGGACAATCTGACCCAGCAGCTGGGTTTTCTGGTTTGAATAGCTGCCGGTGATGGTGCCGTCATCATTGATCGCGTAGCTGGTCAGATCGCCAGGTGCATAACCATCCTGGGTCGGGCTGCCAAAGGTGGTGCTGCCGGTGTTCTGCTGCAGGCTGCCCAGCATGCTCAGGTTGATTGGCTGATTGGCGACTGCGCCATTCGCTCCGCCCACGTTCAGCGTCAGGCCGACGGTGCCATCGGTCGTCGTGCTGACGACAGCGCCGGTGGCATCCAGCTTAGAGACGCTGGTCAGCTTACCGCTGGTGTCAAACGCCATTCTGAAGTCACCCGCTGAACTGCCGGTGTTGCCATCAATGGTACGCACGGTCCAGCTGTTGCTGGTGGTGTCTTTCACGAAATACATGTCGAGCGCGTGGTCATTACCCTGCGAGTCGAACACGGTTGCCGTGGTTTTCTTGTTGTAGCTGTCTGCGTTCGCCGTCGAGAAGGTGGCCACAGATGGCGTTTTGTCCGTTGAGTTCAGGTTGGCAACCAGACCGGCGGTAGTGGTCGCACGGGCTGACATCTGCTCAGTAGGAATACGCAGCGCCACCGGGTTAGCACCTGCCTGGATAGTGGCCGGTGAACCGCTGGCCGGATAGCCGGTCACGTTCAGACCCTGGGTGTTGACCAGGTTACGGTTGGCATCCAGCGTTAACTGACCATTGCGTGAATAGAAGACGCCGCCGCTGCTGTCGGTCATACGGAAGAAACCGTTACCGCTCAGCGCAACGTCCAGGCCACGGCTGGTCGTGGTGGTGGCGCCGTCGTTAAAGTTCTGGATTACCGCAGCAACTTTGGTACCGAGGCCGACGTTAGAACCGGCAAACATATCGGCAAACGCGATGGTGCTCGATTTAAAGCCCGCAGTGGCGGAGTTGGCAATGTTGTTACCGATGACATCAAGGTTACTTGAAGCAGCACCAAGGCCGCTGACCGCTTGGGAAAATGACATGTGTTTGTTTCCTGTCTACAGGTTAATCAGAGAATCTGACGTACGTCGTCAAGGGTGGCGGAGCCCATGGTGCCGAGATCCAGTTTTGTGGTGTTGTTCGCAGTACTCACCCCATTGACGTAGGCGTAGTTAAGCGGTTGTGCCACCAGTTGTGTGTTGCCATTGCTTGCGGCAATCGCAACGCTGTATTTACCATCCGGGGCGACAGAGCCATCTGTCAGCTTGCCGTCCCACGAGAAGGTGTGCACGCCAGCGCTCAGCGCGCCCAGATCGACGGTGTCGATCACCGTGCCACTGGCATCTTTAATGGTGGCCGATGTGCCGGTTGAGGCGGAGGCCAGCTCAACGCCAAATGGCGTTGTGGTGCCGTTGCCTACCAGAACCTGTCCGCCATTGACCATTACGCCATGCCCAATCAGCGTGGAGCTCTGCAGCGACTGGCTGGTGCTGATCTGGCCGGAGATCGATCCCAGCGTGGTATTCAGTTTTTCAATGCCGCTCAGGGTATTGATCTGTGCCAGCTGCGTGGTGAGCTGGCTGTTATCCATTGGATTGGTGGGATCCTGGTTTTTTAACTGCGTCACCAGCATGGTCAGGAACTGATTCTGCAGATCCTGCGCATTGTTGCCGGTGCCACTGGTGTTAGAGGAGCTAAGGACCGTGGGGTCCAGTCTTTCGTTAACGCCTACCGCGATAGCCATAATTTTTCTCCGTTATTGCCCGATCGTCAGGGTTTTCATCATCATCGACTTCACGGTGTTGAGCACTTCGACGTTGGCCTGGTAGCTGCGTGACGCCGACATGGTGTTGACGCTTTCAGAGACCACATCCACGTTCGGCATCTTCACGTAGCCTTTGGCATCTGCCATCGGATTGCCCGGGTCATAGACCAGCTTCGCAGGTGTAGGGTCATCCACGACTCTTGCCACTTTCACGCCGCCGGTGGCTGAGCCTGGCGCCGCATCGGTCTGGAAAACCACCTGCTTTGCCACGTAAGGCTTGCCATCGGGGCCGGTGACGCTGTCGGCGTTCGCCAGGTTACTGGCACTGACGTTTAATCGCTGTGATTGCGCGGTCATCGCTGAACCGGCAATGTCAAAAATATTCAGCAAGGCCATAATTATTGTCCTTGTAACACGCTCATCATGCCTTTGATCTGGCTACTGATGAGGGTGAGGTCGGTTTGATATTTCAGGCTGTTATCCGCGAACTGCGTACGCTCACGGTCCATATCTACGGTGTTGCCGTCGGCAGAAGGCTGGTCAGGAATGCGATAAAGCATATCCATCGATGGCACGCCGTTTGTCTGTGCTTCAATGTGGCGAGCTGACGTGACTTTTAACGCCATGCTGCTGCCTTCCGCACGACCATTGGACATCACCCGACTCAGCTCGCTGGCAAAGTCGATATCCCGGGCCTGATAACCAGGGGTATCGGCGTTGGCAATATTTGACGCCAGGATCTCCTGACGTTGAGCACGCAGGTTGAGGGCCTCCGTACCAAATTTCAGCGCCGCATCCAGTTTGTCGAGCATGTTTCCTCCGCGTATGAGAATTTCGAGCTCGCAGCTTAATTTGAAAATGCAAGGGGTCATCGTCTGAATAAGGCCTCAAATGACCGCTATTTTGACAATTAAGGATTTTTCTTAAGGGTTACACTCGTCGCCATCATCAGTGAGGAAATGCACAATGCGTCAATATCTGACCCTGCTGACCAGCCTGCTGGTCGCGATCGCCCTGCCGGTTTCCGCCGGGGATCTCAATGCACAACTGAATCAATTTTTTAAAGCGCGTGACGCCCAGCATGCTGATGGCATGGTTGTGGTGGTACGCACGCCGCAGGAACAGTGGCCAGCCTGTGAGGCGCCACAGTTCACCCTGCCCGGCAACAGCCGGTTGTGGGGGAATATGAGCGTGGCGGCAAACTGTGGTGAGAACCGCCGTTATATTCAGGTACAGGTGCAGGTCACCGGTTCCTATCTGGTGGCGAACCGGCTGCTGAGCCAGGGCAGTAGCGTGAGGGAGAGTGATTTCACTCTGCAGACCGGCCGCCTTGATACTCTGCCCGCCCGCGCCCTGCTGAATGCGGACTCGGTCGCAGATGCTGTGGTGCTGCGCGATATCCAGCCAGGACAGCCGATTAATCCCTCCACGCTGCGTCAGCCGTGGCGTGTCAAAGCGGGTCAGAATGTGATGGTGATTGCCAGCGGTGACGGCTTTGACGCCAGCGGTGAGGGCAAGGCGCTGAATAATGCCGCCCGATCGCAGTCGGTCCGGGTCAGGATGGGAAATGGCCAGATTGTCAGCGGTAAGGTATGCGAGGATGGGAATATTCTTATAACGCTGTAAAGTGTTAAAGAAGCCAGTAGTGCTGCCGATAGAAGAATCAACGAAGCGATAACGCTATTCTGATTCAGGTGGCAGACTTCCCCTGACCGTACAGGAGCCCGAACATGAGCATTGACAGAACGCAACCTCTGAAACCCGCCAGCACCGTACAGAGCCGCGATAGCAGTGAGTCCGGCAGCAGCAAAGTGCGCCAGAGCGCCAGCCCGGTGGCAGCAGCCACGACCCCTGCAGCAGCCCAGGTCAGCCTGAGCAGCGCGCAGTCGCAGCTGATGCAGCCGAGCAGCAAAGATATTAACGTCGAGCGCGTTGAACAACTGAAAACCGCCATTCGTAATGGCGAACTGAAGATGGATACCGGCAAAATCGCCGATGCGCTGATTGCCGACACCAAGGCGTATTTAGAGGGTAATTAGTTCCCATGAGTAATTTGCAGACCACCTTAGATAAGATGCAGGACGTGCTGGCGTCGCTCTCAGCCGTGCTGGAAGAAGAGCAGCAGCAGCTGGCAGCCGGAAACATTAACAGTAATCTGTTGCAGCGTATTACCGAAGATAAAAGCGCGCTGCTCAGTACGCTGAACTATCTGGATGAGATGCGCCGCACCGCTGAACAGAGTCAGGCGACATCGGCACCTTATCGTGGTCAGAACGACATGGCGCGCCGCTGGGACACTATCCAGCAGCATAGCCGTCGTCTGCAGGATGCCAATGTTCATAATGGCCTGCTGCTGCAACACCAGATCCGCTACACCCAGGATGCGCTTGACGTGCTGAAGCCGCATCAGACCCAGGCCTTTTACGGCCCGGATGGGATGGGTAAAGGCCAGGCGACGTTAAGTCGCAAAGCCTGAACCGGAAAGTAGCGAAAAAAAATCCCGCCTGGTGCGGGATTTTTTATTGGTGCGTTTTTTCCTTCACCATGATGAGCTTTAAAATTGAGCCTGCACAGGGAACAGGGGCAGATCGGAAAGACGCTAAAGCCAATCCCTGGCCGCTCGGCCCCTGTTCCCTGCGCGTTGAATTTATTTATTGCGGCAAGCTTTACACAGCGGTGCGACGCGCATAGTCGCGCAACCGGAAGCCCAGCAGTCCCAGCGCCAGGAAGTAAGCCCCGCCGCCCACACCACAGACTGCGGCCAGGCGCAGCAGCCGCCACAGCATCGATCCCTGCTCCCAGGCTGGCATCCACTGCAGCATGGCAAACAGCGCGCCTGCCATCACCACTACGGCTATCAGCAGGCGGAGCAGGAAGCTGCTCCAGCCCGGCTGCGGCATAAAGATATTCTTCTTACGCAGCTGCCAGTAGAGCAGCGACGCATTCAGACAGGCTGCCAGCCCAATCGACAGTGACAGACCGGCGTGTTTAAGCGGACCAATAAACGCCAGGTTCATTACCTGCGTCATGATCAGCGTGATAATCGCGATTTTAACCGGCGTTTTGATGTCCTGACGGGAATAGAAGCCCGGAGCCAGCACCTTGACCACGATCAGCCCCATCAGTCCGACGGAGTAGGCGATCAGGGCGCGCTGCGTCATCAGAGCATCAAAGGCAGTGAATTTGCCGTACTGGAACAGCGCCACGGTCAGCGGGCCGGAGAGCATGCCCAGCGCCACCGCGCTGGGAAGCGCCAGCAGGAAACAGAGGCGCAGACCCCAGTCCATCAGCCGGGAATATTCATCATGGTTGCCGCTGGCAAAACTTTTGGCCAGCGACGGCAGCAGAATGGTGCCCAGCGCCACGCCCAGCACCCCCGAGGGGAACTCCATCAGGCGGTCCGCGTAGTACATCCAGGAGACCGAACCTGAGACCAGAAACGAGGCGAAGATGGTATTGATGATCAGTGAGATCTGACTGACAGAAACGCCCAGAATGGCAGGTCCCATCTGACGCATGACCCGCCAGACGCCCGCATCACGCAGATTCAGGCGTGGCAGCACCAGCATCCCGAGCTTCTTCAGGTGTGGCAGCTGATAGCCGAGCTGCAGCACGCCGCCAGCCACGACGGCCCAGGCCAGCGCCATTACCGGTGGGTGGAAGTGCGGCGCGGCAAACAGCGCAAAGCCAATCATGCTGACGTTCAGCAGGGTCGGTGCAAAGGCCGGTACCGAGAAGCGGTTCCAGGTGTTCAGCACCGCACCCGCCAGTGACGCCAGCGAAATCAGCATAATGTAGGGAAAGGTCACCCGCAGCAGCGAGCTGGTGAGCGCAAACTTATCGGGACTGTCGGCAAAGCCGGGTGCCGTCACCATGATGACCCAGGGCGCAGCAATCATGCCCGCCACCGTGACCAGCGCCAGCGCCAGCGTCAGCAGGCCCGAGACGTAAGCCAGGAACAGTTTCGTCGCCTCTTCGCCCTGCTTGCTTTTATATTCAGCCAGAATGGGCACGAAGGCCTGAGAAAAGGCGCCTTCAGCAAAAATACGCCGCAGCAGATTGGGAAGTTTAAACGCAACAAAGAACGCATCGGTCGCCATTCCGGCGCCAAACACCCGCGCCACGATGGCATCACGGGCAAAGCCCAGTACGCGGGAAAACAGGGTCATAGAACTGACCGCTGCCAGCGATTTCAACAAATTCATAATTGACGGCGCATCCTGAAAAGAATCGGCAAAAAAGGAGAATTAGCGCGGGCACCCAGAAGATGCCCGGCGACAGTCTACTGCCACGGAGGGAAATGACCAGCACGGAGTGTTACAAGGCGTTATTCCTGCGTCGCCTCACGCCACAATTTTTCCACCACACGCTGCGCCATCAGCGCCTGCTCACCGCTGGTTTCAGGCTTCGTCTGATTTTGTACGCAGTCGATGAAATGGCGAGCCGCACCGCTGAAACCGCGCTGGGTCAGATGACTCTGCCAGGCGGGCGGTGGCGTAATCAGCAGCCCGTCACGCCGTTCTTCCTGCCAGTCGCGCATCTCACTAATGTCGATGCATTTACCGTCACACACTGCGCTGACCCGCTCGCGCTGACTGCCTGCGCGCCGGTGCATGCTGGTGGTAATCGACAAGCCCTCAACAGCGAAATGGTGCTCAGCATAGAGCATCTGCCCCTGTTCGTTGGTGTCGATGCGTCCCTGAACCTGACGAAAGGGTTTCCCGCCCAGCCAGAGGGCGGTGTCCACCACATGTAGATAGTCATCGAGCAGGGTAAAGCGGAGATCCTGTGGCCCGACGCTGTCGCTACGGTGCTTTTCAATCCGCAGGGAAGCGGCGTCCGCCATCTCTGCCCGCAGCTGCTGATAGCGCGGGGCGAACCGCCGGTTAAACGCCACCATCAGTTTACGCTGCCGTTTTTCCGCCAGCGCCACCAGCGCCTCAGCCTGCTCCAGGGTTTCAGCCAGCGGCTTATCGACGCAGACATCCTTTCCTGCCAGCAGCAGCGCCCTGACCACTTCATAGTGCGTGGCGGTGCTGCTGTGGACAAAGACCGCGTCGCAGGCAGCGGCTAATTCATTCAGCGAACCAAAATATGGCATGCGATAGCTGTCACAGACCGGCCGGGCTTTGGCCTGGTTCGGGGAAAACGCCCCTGCCAGGGTCCAGTCCGTCGCCGCCGACAGCACCGGCAGCCAGGCTTTCTGCGCGATACCGCCTAATCCCACCATGCCAATACGTAAGGTCATCTCAGCTCTCCGGTTGCAGCAGTTGGGTGAGTTGTGCCTGAAGCGCTGCAACCTGCTGTTCCAGCGTTGCGACGCGCGCCGCCAGATCGCCCTGCTCTTCTGACGCGTCTGCGGCCTGCGGCTGGTCAGGCTCATCGCCCAGCAGATGCATAAAGCGACTTTCGCGCTTGCCAGGTTCACGCGGCAGACGGATCACCTGAGCACTGTCGTCGCGCTGCATCAATCCTTCCAGCGTTTGCTCAACTTCGCTGACATCACTGAACTCGTGCAGACGGCCGCTGCGGGTACGCAGTTCGCCTGGCGTCTGGGGTCCGCGCAGTAACAGCAGCGTCAGCAGAGCGACTTCTGCACTGTTAAGCTTTAGCGTGCCAAACGCGGAGTTGCAGAAACGCTGCTCATATTTCACGACCCGCTGCCCGGCGGCGCTGCTGGCGGTAATCAGATGCCGTTTTTCCAGTTGATCGAGCTGATCCTGTACCTCACTTTCGCTCAGCTCCATCACCGGCTCGCGGTTCGATTTCTGGTTACAGGCAACCACCACGCCATTCAGTGACAGCGGATACTGTTCCGGCGTGGTGACCTGCTTCTCCAGCAGGCAACCCAGCACGCGCATCGCCTGCGCCGATAAAGTCATCTTCATGCTCGCATCCTCATTATTATCCACGCCGGTCAGGCGTCCATTCCCGCAGGGTTAAGGCTGTCAGCACGTGATCCTGCCAGCGTCCGTCGATCAGCAGATAATCTTTCGCGTAACCCTCTTTCTCAAAACCGAGTCGCGCCAGCAGATCGCCGCTGCGCTGGTTGTGCGGCATGTAGTTAGCCATGATGCGGTGAATATGCTGCTGGCGCTGCATATAGCGGATAGCCACCTGCAACGCTTCGAACATGAACCCCTGCCCCTGCCACTTTTCACCCAGTGAATAGCCGAGGTAACAGGCATGAAAGGATCCGCGCAACACATTGCTGAAGTTCGCCACTCCCCTCACTTCGGTTTCATCGCTGTCCATTAAAATGAAATAGAAGGCCGAACCCTGCTTATGCATGTCGGAAATCAGCCCAAGCCGCGCCTGCCAGCCCGAGGGATAGCAATGGCTGTCATCGCGCACCGGCTCCCACGGTTTTAAAAACAGGCGGTTTTCCGCGTAGTAATCTGCCATTCGCCAGGCATCACGCTCGTGAACCAGACGGACCACCAGCCGATCGGTGGTTAATCGCACCCTGGGCGCGGCAGAACGATAGCCAAACATCCTGACTCCTGAAATCAATGGCTGATAGAGATGAGCCGTCATTACCCGGCTTTCACTATAACCGCCGCCTGGGCTGCGGTAAAACGTTACAGCGGTTTAGCGATAAAGAGGCTGATTTTGCTCGGGTCGCACCGCGGATAACCCCTGCTGCAGGCAGCATCAGCAGCGGATCCTGCAGCGCGCCTGACAGGCAGGTTTGCCCTGTGGAGTAATCTCTTCCATACTTTTTACGAGCCCGAAAGCAGGATGAATTGATTCACTCTGTTAAACACTAAACCTGTAAAACCCGGGAGATCAGGATGAAGCTCTATATCTACGACCACTGCCCTTTCTGCGTTAAAGCGCGAATGATTTTTGGCCTGAAAAACAAACCGGTTGAGCTGGTGGTAATGCTCAACGACGATGAAGAGACGCCGAAACGACTGATCGGACAGAAAATGGCGCCCATTCTGCAGAAGCAGGATGGCAGCGCGATGCCTGAGAGTATGGAGATCGTACACTATGTCGATCAGCAGGATGGCGAGCCGCTTATCATCGGCGCGCTGAATCCGGCGATCGGCGACTGGCTGCGTCACATGAACAGCTATGTCAATAAACTGCTGCTGCCGCGCATTGCAGAGGCGGCGTTTGCCGAATTCGCGACGCCGGAGGCGCGTGACTATTTCCGCAACAAAAAGCAGGCGAGCATCGGTGATTTCGACACGCTGAAAAGTCATTCTGCCGGCCTGATCAAAAACGTCAGCGACGATCTGCGCAAGCTGGACAAATTAATCGCCCAGCCCAATGCGGTGAATGGCGAGCTGTCCGAAGATGATTTTAATCTCTTCCCGCTGCTGCGCTCTCTGACGCTGGTGGCCGGAATCGACTGGCCGAGCCGGGTCGCTGACTACCGCGATAACATGGCTAAACAGACCCAGGTGAATCTGCTCTCCTCGATAGCTCACTAACCCCTCCCGATGAGAGACGCTGCGGCGTTTCTCATCTCTTTCCTGATGACACCCGCTACGCATTCAGGCAGGCTATGGCCTGTTTATTGGCTCTGATATTCAGGATAAAGATCGATGAAAAAGGCTTTTTTCGGGCTGACTGCCCTGTTGATCGCGCTGCTGGTGAGCGGCTGTAATCAACTGACGCAATACACCATCAGCGAACAGGAAGTAAACCAGGCGCTGCAGAAGCACAACAACTATGAGAAAGATATTGGCGTTTCCGGGCTGGTTAATGCGCACATCGTCCTGAACAATCTGACCAGTCAGATTGGCCGTGAAGAGCCAGGTAAAGTGACGCTCTCTGGCAATGCTAAAATCAATGTGACGTCACTGTTTGGTCCGCAGCAGGCCGATATGCAACTGAAGATGCGTGCTCAGCCGGTCTATGACCAGCAGCAGGGTGCAATCTATCTGCGCGATCTGGAAATTGTTGATGCGCAGGTTGCTCCGGAAAAAATGGCCTCCATTATGAAAACGCTGACGCCTTATCTGAATCAGTCGCTGAAAAACTACTTTGATCAAAAGCCGGCTTACGTGCTCAGCGCCGACCGCAGCAAAGGCGAGTCGCTGGCGAAGAAATTTGCCAAAGGACTGGAAGTGAAACCTGGCGAACTGGTTATTCCTTTTACGCAGTAACGCCGTTATCCGCGCCCCTGGCGCGGATTTTCTTTATCAGCATAAAAAGCAGGTGCAAACGGTTGCCTGAATCCTTATGCTTAGACCCCGGCCAAAACACGCCTTTTGTTTCCCTTCTGCCGGAGCTTCACTGATGACAGCACAACCTCAGCAACTTACCCTGCGTCGCCCTGACGACTGGCATATTCATCTGCGCGACGATGAGATGCTCAACACGGTCCTGCCCTATACCAGCGCGGTGAATGGGCGTGCCATTGTGATGCCTAACCTGGTGCCACCGGTGACCAGCGTGGCAGCAGGTGAAGCGTACCGCGATCGCATCCTGGCGGCGCTGCCCGCCGAACACGCCTTTACGCCGCTGATGACCTGCTATCTGACCGACTCGCTTGATCCTGATGAGCTTGAGCGCGGTTTCACCTCCGGTCTGTTTACCGCGGCTAAGCTCTATCCGGCGCACGCTACGACGAACTCCAGCCGTGGCGTTACCGATATCGCCTCCATTGCCCGCGTGCTGGAGCGGATGCAGAAGCTCGGTATGCCACTGCTGATCCACGGCGAAGTCACCGATGCGCATGTCGACATTTTTGACCGCGAAGCCCGGTTTATCGAAACGGTTATGGTGCCGCTGCGCAGCCAGTTTCCGGCACTGAAAGTAGTGATGGAGCACATTACCACTCAGGACGCCGCAGAATATGTTGCCGCCGCCGATGAGACGCTGGGCGCGACCATTACCCCGCAGCATTTGATGTTTAACCGCAATCACATGCTGGTGGGCGGTATTCGTCCGCACCTCTATTGCCTGCCGATTCTTAAACGCAACGTGCATCAGGAAGCATTGCGCAAATTAGTGGCGAGTGGTCATCCGCGCGTCTTCCTCGGCACCGACACAGCACCGCACCTGCGTCATCTCAAAGAGGCCAGTTGCGGCTGCGCGGGGGTATTTAATGCGCCAGTGTCGTTACCCGCTTACGCCACCGTTTTTGAAGAGCTGAACGCGCTGGAACATTTTGAAGCGTTCTGTTCGGAGAATGGCCCGCGTTTTTACGGCCTGCCGCTGAATGAAGGGACGATTACCCTGGTGCGTGAGTCCTGGCAGGTGCCAGAGTCCATCGCGCTCGGCAGCCATTCACTGGTGCCGTTCCTGGCGGGTGAAACACTGAACTGGCGCATCGCATAATTTTACTTGCCTCCGGCCTGCTGATACTGTAAATATATACAGTATCTTAAACGGAGGCTGTTATGCGCGTTGAAATTACCGTATCAAATACCCGACCTCTTCCTGCTGGTGCGATAGAAGCGTTGAGCGATGAATTATCGCGCCGCATTGATGAACAGTTCCCTGACTCGACCAATCACGTCAAGGTACGCTATGCCAGTGCCAATAATCTCAGCGTGCTGGGCGGTGGAAAAGAGACGCGCGACCAGATCAGCGAAATCCTGCAGCAGACGTGGGAAAGCGCTGACGACTGGTTCAATACTGATTAACCGCCACTGTGCTTTTTTTCCGGGTGTCGCCACCCGGTTTTTTTATCTTTTCTCCCCTCTCGCACTTACCCCGTCCTGCATCTAGACTCTTAATGATCAATGCCCTATCCTTGCGCTCGTCACGCATAACAGGAGGTGCGACACCATGACTACTGATAAACCGGAAGAGGCGATGACCTTTGGTGAGTTGTTAGCACTGATTGGTGATCAGAAGCGTCGTTTAACGGTGCTGGAAAATGCCTTTTCCAGTCTGATTTTCTGTCTTGACGATCGTGCCAGTCAGCTACTGGTACACAATCTGTCGCTGGAAGCCCAAAATCAAAACCATGATGAGCAGCTTCAGCAGCACTTTGCCCGTCTGGCAGAAACACTGCAAAAACGCGGCGGCGGCGTAGTGCCAGAAACGCCGGCTCTCTGAGTCCGGTCACGCGGCTAAGCCCGCTTTTTGCCTGTCTTTTGACTGCTGATAAAAATGCCTGCCCGTCAGGCATTTTATTTTTTTACGCCCGCCTTTCAAACGCAAATATTCTGTGAGAAGCTGACTCACGGCATTTTTTAAACAGTGATACCCTCGTTTACTGTTATAATTGTTTCGCTATTGGAATAAAAAAGCCGCATTGAACCTCATCATGCACTTCGTTTAACGAGTAATAAGGAGGTTATAATGGACAGAAGAAAAGATGTTATACAGACTCACCCACTGGTGGGCTGGGATATCAGTACCGTTGACAGCTATGACGCCATGATGATCCGCCTGCACTCGTTGTCGTCGCAGGATCAAAAAGAAGAAGAAGCGGATGTTGGCCCGACATACTGGCTGACAACGGATGTGGCAAGGCAATTTATCTCGATCCTCGAAGCAGGCATCGCCAAGATAGAATCAGCCGAGCAGATAGAACGACTCCTCAAAAAGCATTAATTTCTGCCGCATCAAAGAGGCGCCCTCAGGGGTGCCTTTTTCGTTTCTGTTTCTGGTATGCTTTTGATTATCTGTCTCTTAGAGCGTAGTTACCATGATTTATGATCTTATCGTCGTTGGCAGCGGTTCCGTGGGCGCGGCGGCAGGCTACTATGCCACCCAGGCGGGTTTATCAGTGTTAATGATCGACAGCGCCCATCCTCCCCATAATCAGGGCACACATCATGGCGAGAGCCGGCTGATTCGTCACGCCTATGGTGAAGGTGAACGCTATGTTCCCCTGGTCCTGCGGGCGCAAACGCTGTGGGATGAGCTGGAACAGCGTGCCGGTGAGCGCATCATGCATCGCAGCGGCGTACTTAACCTCGCCCCGAATCAGTCGCCGTTTATTCAGAACGTCATCGACAGCGCGACCCGCTGGCAGCTCAATATTGAGGTGATGCAGCCTGATGACGTGCGCAAGCGCTGGCCACAAATCAATGTGCCTGAGGGCTATCTGGGCGTATTTGAGCCGCAGTCCGGCTATCTGAAATGTGAACAGGCGGTACGCAGCTGGATCCAGCTGGCGGAGCAGGCGGGCTGCGCGCAGCTGTTTAACTGCCCGGTTTCAGAGCTGGGTCGCGATGGCGATCTGCAGCAGGTCACTACCCTGGATGGCGTCTACCGGGGCCGCAAAATGTTGATCAGTGCGGGCACATGGGTTGGCAAATTAGTTCCTGACCTGCCGGTCGCGCCCACCCGCAAGGTGTTCGCCTGGTATCAGGCAGATGGCCGCTACAGTGAGAACAATAAGTTTCCCGGTTTTACGGTGGAAATGGGCGATGGCAGCCAGTTTTATGGCTTCCCGGCGGATAACAACGCCCTGAAAGTGGGTCGTCATGATGGCGGTCAGCTGATGCAGCAGCCTGAGGATCGTAAACCTTTTGGCGCGGTGGCGGCCGATGGCAGCGAAGCTTTTGGATTCCTCCGTCAGTTTTTACCTGGCGTCGGTGTCTGTCTGCATGGCGAAGCCTGCAGCTACGATTTTAGCCCGGATGAAGACTTTATAATTGATACCCTGCCGGGTGAACCAGACCGCTTGTTAATCACCGGGCTCAGTGGACACGGGTTTAAATTCGCCAGCGTATTGGGCGAACTGGCTGCAGAATTTGCCCAGCAAAAACCGTTCTCTTTTGATCTGACACCCTTCCGCCTCTCACGTTTCTGACTCGATAAAGGGTGGTATCAGCCTGATGCCGCCCGACTGACAGACTTTGACGAAAATTGACTGTTACTGACATAAAGTCAGAATATATTTCGCCCTTTTGGTTAATTCCGGCTCTTTTTAGTTAACGACCAGCGCCTCACAAATAACTCATTCAGTAATATTGCGCATTTCACACCTGATTTATTCAACCTTTTCACAATATAAAATTAAAGTTATAGAAGCGTAAGGATGATTGCTTTTATATTTCATAATGTGGATGCTTATTTCAGATTATTACTTCATGAAAACCTCATTATGTTATTACGTAATTCATCTCATCAGTTTGGCCTGGTTGCCGTGCTGCTGCACTGGTCGATGGCGCTGGCGATTTACGCCATGTTTGCGCTGGGATTATGGATGGTCGGCCTCGGCTATTACGATAGCTGGTATCACGACGCGCCTGAGATCCATAAAAGCATCGGCGTGATCCTGTTGCTGACGCTGATCATTCGCCTGCTGTGGCGCGTTATTTCACCGCCGCCAAAACCGCTTAGCAGTTATTCCCCGCTGGTACGCATCAGTTCGGTGGTGGCCCACCTGTTACTGTATACCCTGCTGCTGGCGATTCTGATCAGCGGCTATCTTATCTCCACCGCCGATGGCAAACCCATCTCAGTATTCAGCTGGTTCACCCTGCCCGCGCTGTTCAGCGGTGCTGGCGAACAGGCTGATCTTGCGGGCGACATTCATCTCTGGCTGGCCTGGACGGTTGTGGTCCTGTCACTGCTGCATGGTCTGGCTGCGGTAAAACATCACTTTATTGATCGCGATATCACCTTAAAACGGATGTCGGGTTTGCGTTTCACCTCTCCCTCTGAAAAGGATAAATAATATGTTTAAAAAGACCCTGCTGGCGATGACCGGTGCCAGTCTGCTGCTCGGCTCACTCACCGCCTCTGCCGCTGACTACAAAATCGATAAAGAGGGCCAGCACGCCTTTATTCAGTTCCGTATCCAGCATCTGGGTTACAGCTGGCTCTACGGCACCTTTAAGGATTTTGATGGCCGCTTCACCTTTGATGAGAAGAATCCTGCCGCAGATAAAGTCGACGTCACCATTAACACCAGCAG
Organism: Pantoea sp. JV6; assembly: GCF_025910055.1. NCBI lineage: Bacteria > Pseudomonadati > Pseudomonadota > Gammaproteobacteria > Enterobacterales > Erwiniaceae > Pantoea > Pantoea sp. JV6. The sequence goes on from NZ_JAPCIM010000012.1 coordinate 138,415, forward strand.
CATCGATACTAACCATGCTGAACGTGACAAGCACCTGCGCAGTGCGGACTTCCTGAACACCAGCAAAAACCCGCAGGCCACGTTCAAATCCACAGCGGTGGAAAAAGAGGGTGATGAGCTGAAGATTACTGGCGATCTTACGCTGAATGGCGTGACCAAACCGGTAACGCTCGAGGCGAAAATGCTGGGTGAAGGTAAAGATCCGTGGGGCGGCTACCGCGCTGGCTTTGAGGCTGAAGGGGAAATTGCACTGAAAGATTTCAACATCACCAAAGATCTGGGGCCAGCTTCGCAGAAGGTTCAGCTGATGATTTCGGTTGAGGGTGTACGCCAGTAAAACAGCAAGCCGCCTGAAGCTGACTTCAGGCGGCCACGCTTATTTCTTCAGCGGCGAGGGAATGGTCATGTTTAACAGGCCACGCGACTTGTTAAAGATTTTGTTGCCATTTTCACGTCCTGCCCGACGCGCGCGCTGCTCTTCCGGTGAGAGCTTCGCCTCTTCCTGGCAGATCGGGCTACAGCAGTTCTCAAACTTCTCCGCGCAGCTTTTGCACTGAATAAACAGCAGATGACAACCGTCATTGACACAATTAACGTGGGTATCACAGGGTTCGCCGCACTGATGACAGTTCGACAACACATCGTCAGAGATCCGCTCACCCATCCGCTCATCAAAAACAAAGTTTTTGCCTTTGAAACGTACCGGTAATCCCTGCTCACGGGCGCGTCGGGCATACTCGATGATACCGCCCTCAATGTGATAGACATCCTCAAAGCCGTTGTGGCGCATCCAGGCGCTGGCCTTTTCACAGCGGATCCCGCCGGTGCAGTACATCACGATCTTTTTGTCTTTCTGATCCTGCAGCATCTCAACCGCCATCGGCAGCTGATCGCGGAAGGTGTCAGCAGGCACTTCCAGCGCATTATCAAAGCGACCCACTTCATATTCGTAGTGGTTACGCATATCCACGAACAGGGCGTCAGGATCGTCCAGCATGGCGTTAACGTCCGCCGCTTTAAGATACTGACCCACATCGCTGGCATCAAAACTGTCGTCTTCGATACCGTCCGCGACAATGCGGTCGCGCACTTTCAGACGCAGCACCCAGAACGATTTACCATCATCATCCAGCGCAATATTCATCCGCAGGTTGTTCAGCGCCGGATCAAAGCCATATAGCCATTCTTTCATCTTTTCATACTGGCTGGCTGGCACGCTGATCTGCGCATTGATGCCTTCGTGGGCCACGTAGACGCGACCAAAGACCTTAAGAGCTGTCAGGCCAAGATAGAGCGCGTCACGGAATGCTTTGGGATCGGCAATCTGGAAATATTTATAAAAAGAGACAGTGGTGCGCGGCTCGGTTTCAGCCAGCATGCGCGCCTTCAGCTCTTTATTGGAAACGAGGTTATGTAACACTGGCATGGTGTTCGTCCTGTTATCAATAGAAGAAATTTAGCGCGCACATGATACCTGATTTCACCGGGATGCAAAGGCCAGTGACCAGATTGATCGCCTGTTGCCGTTTTTTGCAGCAACATTGGACTATTAACCTTTGTTCATTGATGGCACGTTCCGATAGTGATATTTAAGCGCACGTCAAAAACTGGCACAATGGTGTAAATCAACGAGATATCAGCACCGCACGGTGCGCGACGCAGGAAAATTAACCTTCACATGACTCAGTTGCCTCAGTTTTCACGAGAACTGCTTCACCCGCGCTATTGGCTGACCTGGCTGGGTGTCGCTTCTCTTTATCTTTTGGTGCTACTTCCTTATCCCCTGCTTTATGTTCTCGGCTGTAATATTGGCCGCATTGGGATGCGTTTTATGAAACACCGCGTCAGTATTTCCCGGCGTAATCTGGAATTAAGTTTTCCGGATATGCCGGTAAATGAACGCGAAGCGATGGTTAAACACAATTTCGAATCGGTCGGCATGGGATTAATTGAGACCGGTATGGCGTGGTTCTGGCCTGACTGGCGCATCAATAAATGGCATACGCCTTCGGGGCTGGAGCATATTCAGCAGGCGCGCGATAGCCAGCGCGGCGTGCTGCTTATCGGCATGCACTTTCTGACGCTGGAGATTGGTGCACGCATGTTTGGTATCCATAACCCTGGCATTGGCGTCTATCGCCCGAATGACAACAAACTGATCGACTGGCTTCAGGTCAAAGGTCGGATGCGGTCAAATAAAAGCATGCTCGATCGTAAAGATCTCAAAGGAATGATCCGCGCACTGAAACAGGGTGACATTATCTGGTATGCGCCCGACCACGATTATGGCCCGCGCAGCAGCGTCTTTGTCCCCTTCTTTGGCGTAGAAAAAGCGGCAACAACGGTGGGTACTCATCTGCTGATCCGCACCGGTAAACCGGCTGTCATCCCTTTTGTGCCGCGTCGTCTGCCTGGGGGTCGCGGCTATGAACTGATGATACTGCCTGACATCAGCGGCGAATTTACGCTGGAAAGTGATGTCGCAACCGCAACCAGAATGAATCAGGTTGTTGAAGAGGGTGTGCTGCTGGCACCTGAACAATATATGTGGCTCCACCGCCGCTTTAAAACGCGCCCCGAGGGCGAACCCTCCCGTTATTAATCTGTTCGCGCTAAATGTCTGTCAGGCATTTAGCGCGTTTTACTCCCCTCTTAAATAAATCACTCATGGCTGACTCAGCCTGTAAGCGAAACCGCAGGTCCAGTAATTAATAAACACCTATATTCATAATATAATTTCTCTCTTTTTAAAGTTAAAAAAGCTAATCAATTAACAGGACGGCAGGCGGCATTCAGCCTGTTTCGCTATTTATTAATTAATATTGCAGCGAGTGCTATTAAATCTGTTATGGCGCTGATTATTCTGCACGCCAGGCCTAATCCTATTTAGCCGGTCTTAACGGTGTCTCACCGCTTATGAATCGATAAAAATTAACTTATTTTACAAGCGATTGCCTTGATGATTTAGCTTATATTCCATTTTACATTTTTTTAACACCCCGATAGACCATTATGGAATTTGAACTCATTAATGCTTATCGGTAGTTTCGTTTGTAACAGTCAGGCCTTTAACGGCTCTGGCCAGAATTATAAAAAATACAACACAGCAAACCTCTAATGGGACAGTTAATATGAACAAAGGTCTCTACTATTACGTTACAATCGGTACCGATCAGGAAAATTATCACTTTCTTCATCGTAAAGGGTGCAAGCGTATGCCTGATAAAGAAGAGGTCATATTTATCGGCACGTTATATAATTTGAGTCAGGCCCTCTCCATCGCCAGAATTAATTTTAAGAAAGTTAAGCCATGTATAAAATGTTGTATCCGCTACTCAGCCCCCGTGATTCATGAGTCCGTTCAACCGGTTCTGCATTTTCCGCAAAAGATGATCTGACCCTGACTGGCGGGAAATGGCTTATTTCCCGCCAGTTGCACCGGCCTGACCTTTCCCTCCTTCAGATTTCGTCTATCCTTCACTGAAATCAAATAAATCCATAGTCAAAGACCCGTGAAGGAGAAGAGCGATGAGCATGTACAGTACCTTAGAGGAAGCCATCGATGCTGCACGTGAAGAGTTCCTCGCTAACCACCCGGAGCTCGAGGAAGGGGATGCATCGATCAGTCAGTTTGGTCTGCAAAAGTATGTGATGCAGGATGGCGATATCATGTGGCAGGCTGAGTTCATGGCGGAAGAAGGTGAAGCAGGCGAATGTCTGCCTTACCGTAGCGGTGAAGCGGCACAGGCCATTTTTGATGCAGATTTTGACGAAGTTGAACTACGTCAGGAGTGGTTAGCAGAAAATACCCTGCACGAGTGGGATGACGGCGAGTTCCAGTTGGAGCCGCCGCTGGACACCGAAGAGGGTGAAGCCGCCGCGCAAGAGTGGGAAGATGATAACAGCGATTCCGATCGCAGTTACTCGTAAGGACCGTGGCTGGCATCCACCGGTAGCAACAGGGTATCAACCACCAGCGACAGCGGCAGGTCGAGGATCGTCAGGACCCGCCATCCGCTGTCGCGAACATCCCACTGTACGCCGGGATAGTACTGATTACCGTGCCCCTGCCCGGGAATGGTACGGCTGATAATACTGCCGCATCCGCTTAAGCAGAGTACAGCCACGACGATAACACCCGCCTTTAAGCACCCTTTCACCACTCATATCCGCCATGAAGAAACAGCCATTGAGATCGTCACGCGCTGCTCGCGGTGACTGCCAGCAATAAATTTATCAGCCAATCGCTGTTTTAATCCGATAAAAAAAGCGGCATCGCTGCCGCTTTTTCAGATTACGCGTTGTTTGCCAGCGCGTTGGGGTTGAGCGTGAGTTTTTGATAACTCTCAACCCACTGATGATACTTGTCCGCATCTTCCCACAGTCGGGTATGAACACGGGCCAGCACCACCGGATCGCTGATCAACTGCAGACGCTGTTCGCGGCCCAGTTTATCCGGCGCATCGCTCAGCGCCTGATCAACCCGACGGTCACGCGCATAGTCCAGTAACTGACTCTGCTTGTGGCGCGATGTGGCCAGTGCCGTTGCCAGCGCGTTGAAAGCAGGATGGAATAAGGCATGCATAAAGCCATTTTCCAGCGCGCGCTCACGGTTCAGCACCACATAGCGATCGGTATCCACCAGCTCCTGCGGCGGCGAGTACTCTTCCGGGATCAGGAACAGCTTCGCTTTCTTGCTCTTAATGCCCAGCGTTGCGCGGCTCGACATGACCGAGACAAACGGCGACAGAATCAGTGAGAACACGATCGGTGCCAGCCACCACAGGAAGTTAAGATCCAGCAGTCCCATACCAATCGCCCACACCAGACCCAATGCCATCTGCGAACCGTGACGTTTAAACGCCTCGCTCCACGGTGTTGCATCGTCATCACGCTGCGGTGAGTTCCACACCACTTCCCAGCCGAGGAAGGCGCTGACCACAAACACCGTATGGAACAGCATACGCACTGGTGCCAGCAGCACCGAGAACAGCGTTTCCAGCACCAGTGAAGCCAGCAGCCGCAGAGGTCCGCCGTAGGCCTTCGATCCTTTAAACCAGATCAACACGACACTCAGCATTTTCGGCAGGAACAGCAGCACCATGGTGGTTGAGAACAGCGCTATTGCCAGTTCCGGACGCCACTGCGGCCAGACCGGGAAGAGCTGCCGCGGTTGCAGGAAGTAGGTCGGTTCCATCAGCGTATGCACTACCTGCAGGGCAGTGGAGAGCGCCAGGAACATAAACCACAGCGGAGCCGAGAGGTAGGACATCACACCCGTCAGGAACACTGCACGGTGAACCGGGTGCATCCCTTTCACCAGGAACAGGCGGAAGTTCATCAGGTTGCCGTGACACCAGCGGCGGTCACGTTTCAGCTCATCCAGCAGGTTCGGTGGCAGTTCTTCATAGGATCCCGGCAGGTCATAGGCAATCCAGACGCCCCAACCGGCACGACGCATCAGCGCAGCTTCTACGAAGTCATGCGACATGATTGAACCCGCAAAGGAGCCTTCTCCCGGTAACGGTGCCAGGGCACAGTGCTCAATAAAGGGTTTCACGCGGATAATGGCGTTGTGACCCCAGTAGTGAGACTCGCCCAGCTGCCAGAAGTGCAGACCGGCGGTAAATAACGGACCGTAGACGCGGGTCGCAAACTGCTGACAGCGCGCATAAAGCGTATCCATACCCGATGCTTTCGGCGACGACTGGATGATCCCGGCATTCGGGTTGGCATCCATCATGCGTACCAGACCGGTGAGACACTCTCCGCTCATGACGCTATCGGCATCCAGCACCACCATGTAGCTGTAGTTGCTGCCCCAGCGACGGCAGAAGTCATCGATGTTTCCGCTTTTACGCTTCACGCGACGACGACGACGGCGATAGAAAATCTTGCCTGCCCCGCCAACATCCCGCACCAGTTCCATCCAGGCTTTCTGTTCGGCAATCGCGATATCCGCATCGTAACTGTCGCTGAGGATGTAGACGTCGAAGTGTTCAGCGTTACCGGTACGAACCACCGACTCCCAGGTCGCACGCAGACCGGCGTAAACACGCTCAACGTCTTCATTACAGATCGGCATAATCAGCGCGGTACGATGTTCCGGGTTAAGCGGTTCATCTCCGACCGTTGAGTAAGAGATACTGTATTTATCACGTCCAATCAGCAGCTGCAGGAAGCCCATCAACGCCGTCCAGAAACCGGCAGAGACCCAGCAGAAAAGTATGGCGAACAGGAACAGGATGCCGGTCTGCAACAAATAAGGCAGGATCTGCATCACTGACTGCTGCCAGTTCTGATTGATCATCTCCATCGGATCCAGAAGCGTCCAGCCCTGATACGGCAGAATACTCTTCATGTACCAGGTGGCGACCACGGTCTGGAAAATGGTCAGGATCAGCAGAATGTAGCGGCGAATTGAACCGACATGACGCCACTTCTCCTCGGCACGCCGCTCTTCCGCATTGGCATAACGCGGCACCGATTTGTGTCCACGCAGTGAGTCCCAGGCACGGGCGACCGGGTTGGTACGCCAGGCTTCCGGGAACATCAGTGAGCGTTTGACCTTCGGCATCGCCTTCAGCGTGGTGCGGTCGAGGTAATCTTTACCCAACTGCTGACCTTCGGCCAGCGAATCGGGCCAGGCCATTTCAACCCGCGATGAGACCGATTTTAACGGCGCATCGTCGGGACGGTCACTGGCTGCGACATCCCTGCCCAGCACATCATGGATGAAGTGGAACTCGCTGGCATTCTGCAATGAGACGCTCAGGCGGGCCTTCCCTGCCGCATCCAGCGGCAGAGATTCCACATAACGTTGAGGTGTAAAAGTCGATTTATTCATTGGCAGGTAACTGATAGCTCCAGGTTTCCGTCAATGTCTTGTCGCCGCTAACCAAGGCCGCACGCATTTCGGTGGACTGCTTGGCATCTTTCACACGCAGACGCAACACCAGACGCCAGCCTTTGGTGACCGGGTTATAACGTACGCTCTGCTCAACCACATCAGCATTTTTACCCACGCTGACCTGCGGTGCCACCTGACTGTTTTCCGCCATCTTGCTCATGTCTTTACCCACGAAGTCGATGGTGAAAGCCACGGTGCCATCCGGCTGACGCACCAGATTAGACTGCTTCACGTCACCCGCTGAACGCAGGGTATTTTTGACCCAAGCGGTATCATCGGAGTGCAGCTGGTTTTCGTCGCGCGAAAAGTGCAGACGATATTTGAAGTTCATCTCTTTGCCAGGCTCTGGCAGCGTCTCCGGCGTCCAGAACGCAACGATGTTGTCGTTGGTTTCATCTGCCGTCGGGATTTCAACCAGTTCAACCCGGCCTTTACCCCAGTCGCCTATTGGCTCAACCCAGCCGCTTGGACGAAGATCATAGCGGTCATCAAGATCCTGATAGTTGTTAAAGTCACGCCCACGCTGCAGCAGACCAAACCCTTTCGGATTCTCGATGGTGAAGGTGCTCACTGCCAGATGACGCGGGTTGTTCAGCGGACGCCAAATCCACTCCCCGTTGCCATTGTGGATAGAGAGACCGTCAGAGTCGTGCAGTGCCGGACGGAAGTTGTTCACCGTCGATGGCTGGTTCTGACCAAACAGGAACATACTGGTCAGCGGTGCAACACCCAGTTTGCCGACGTTATCACGCAGGTAAACTTTTGACTGCACATCAACCGTTGAAGCGTCACCCGGATGCAGCACAAAGCGATACGCACCCGCCGCACGCGGCGAATCGAGCAGTGCGTAGATCACCAGCTGTTTGTCCTGTGGTTTAGGACGCTGAATCCAGAACTCTTTAAAGCGCGGGAACTCTTCACCGGACGGCAGCGCCGTATCGATGGCAAGTCCACGCGCCGACAGGCCATAAACCTGACCGGCACCGATGACACGGAAATAGCTTGCGCCCAGGAAGCTGGCGATCTCATCGTTTTTACCCTTGTTGTTGAGTGGGTAAAGCACTTTGAAACCGGCAAAACCGAGGTTTTTTACCGCATCCGCGTCATGTTTTACATTACCGAAATTAAAATAATCGGGGTTGTATTTAATCTCGCGCACCGCGCTGGCGGTCACTTCGTTGATCTGCACCGGGGTATCGAAATACATTCCCTGATGATAGAACTCCAGCTTGAACGGCGTGCGCAGTTTGCCCCAATACGCTTTATCGTGGTTAAACTGGATCTGCTGATAATCAGCAAATTTCATTTCACGAAATTGAGAGGGTAAATTGCTTTTAGGCGCTTCGAAGCTTTTCCCTGCCAACGCTTTGGCTTGTTTGGCAACATCGTCGATGTTAAACGCCCAACTGTTATTGGCGTACAACGCCAGCAGAACTGCAGTACCAATCCAGCGTACCTTCATCAGTCCGGCTTTATTTTTTTCTTTAGTCGGCACATCCCCCCCTTTCGTGTGCTTAAATCAAACCCGTTTATCTTAAAGGATTATTCGGTTTTCCGACAGCTTATGCGCAACATTGTTCCCGCATTTCGTCAGGCTTAACCCTGCTTTTAGGACAATTAGACACTACGGATTCCACTGATAGTATACCTGGTTTATCCCAGGTAGAATTTTCACAGAGCATAATCCGGTTTCAGGGTGAAACCGGTTAAACGTACTAACGAACTGGAACTTTATGAGTACTGTAAAACCTGAACGTGAATACTTCCTCGACTCCATCCGCGCCTATCTGATGTTACTGGGGGTGCCGTTTCACGTTTCCCTCATCTACTCCGCGCAGAAATGGGCAGTAAACAGTCATGAAGCGTCGTTGTGGCTGACGCTGCTGAATGATTTTATTCATGCGTTTCGTATGCAGGTGTTTTTCGTCATTTCGGGCTATTTCTCCTACATGCTTTATCTGCGCTATCAGCCACGTCGCTTCCTGAAGGTGCGTCTGGAACGGGTAGGTATCCCAATGCTGACCGCCATTCCGCTGCTGACGCTGCCGCAATTTTTTATGCTGAAAGAGTGGACGGATAAGCTGGCTGACTGGCCCCGTTTCACGCCCTATCAGAAGTTTAATAACCTGATGTGGGAGCTGATTTCACACCTGTGGTTCCTGGTGGTGCTGGTGATGCTGACCACGCTGGGGATGGTGACCTTCCGCTGGCTGCGCGATCAGCATCGCACCATTGATTATTCGCGGGTTGGCTGGGGATCGCTGACGGCGGGCGTACTTGCGTGGGCGCTGCTCTGGTGTGTGTTCCGGCGTCTGGTGTTTATTTTCCAGCCTGCGTGGCTGATGGATGGTTTGTTTAGCATCATTGTGATGCAGACGCTCTTCTATCTACCGTTCTTTATGCTGGGAGCGCTGGCGTGGAAACATCCCCCGCTGAAGCAGCTGTTTGTCCGCTTCAATCTGATGATGTGGGTCGGTGCGCTGCTGATGTTTGCGGCCTATTGCGCCAACCAGCGACTGAGCAGCGGTGAGGGCTGGTTGTATGAGCTGGATGCGATTATCTCGACGCTGATGGGCATTTGCATGCTGAACGTCTGCTTCTGCTTTGGTCATAAGCTGCTGAATTCACATTCGCCGCGCATTATGTATCTGGTCAATGCGTCACTGTTTATCTATCTGGTGCACCATCCGCTGACGCTGCTGTATGGCATTTACGTGACGCCACGGATTGAAAATAACACGCTGGGCTTCTTCGTTGGCCTGCTGATGGTGTTTGGCATCGCGTTTCTGCTGTATGAGATTCACCTGCGCATCCCGCTGCTGCGGTTCCTTTTCTCGGGGAAATTTGAGCGTAAACAAGCACAATGACAGGCGATCAGTGACCTCGGGCCATAAGTGAGGTCAGGCTATAAATGATGTGTCTCACAGACAGCTTAAGAGTTTAAAGCGATGGGCGCATACGCCAGTAGCAAAGCATAGCGGGCCAGGGACAAAAACGCCGGGAGCGTTTTTGAACAACGCAACGCGTTGGCCCGGCAACGGGCGCACCTCAGGGATGAGGTGCGTAATCGCCCGCGCTGAGCCCGCCAGGGATGGCGGGTTTTGCGTCTTTGCGGAGGGCGTATGCTTCCTGAGCCAGCGCCTGTACCCAGGCAAGGTCCAGCTTAAAGCAGCCACTCAATCGGCAACCGCCACACTAACCGCACCTGCAGCCGTTGCCACCAGGAGCAGCCCGGCTCGTGTTTATGCACAATCTGCTGCGGCTCACCCGGATACTCCAGCCAGTTTACCCTGCCCCACTTATCCAGCCGCAGCGTCCATGCCCGATCGCGCATTGACTGGCTGAAACGCTGATGCGTCTCTCCGGCGAGCGCCGCACTCTCAATCACCAGTCCCATTTCCGTATTCAGCACCGCTGAACGGGGATCGAAGTTAAACGAGCCGATAAACAGCGTCTGTTGATCCACTGAGAAGGTTTTGGCATGCAGGCTGGAGCCGGAGTTACCGGTTAATCCCCGGTCGTGCGGGGCATCAGGCACGCCCGCCTGCGGTTTCAGCTCATAGAGCGCAATACCATGACGCAGCAGTTTTTTGCGCCACTTAGCGTAGCCGGCATGGACAATCGACACATCGTTAGCCGCCAGCGAATTGGTCAGAATGGCAATTTTTACCCCTTTGCGCTTCAGCGACAGCAGCTGAGCGACCCCTGCGCGGGTCGGCACGAAATAGGCCGAGATGATGTCGAACTGCTTTTGCGGCGTGCCTATCACCTCCAGCATTCGCTGCGGCAGCAGGCTTCTGGCACGCGCTTTGCCCAGCCCTTTACGCGGATCATCGCTCAGCAGGCGCGCTTTTGCCCAGGTCAGAGCCAGCGTGCCCTCTTCCAGCTCCTGTAGCAGCGAAGAATTTTCCAGCCGCTGAAGATAGCGCTGCACCGGTTCACTGTGACGCCACTCTGCTGGCAGACTCACACTGTCCTCTTCCGGCTCCTCTTCATCCAGCACCTGCTGCAGCGGAGAGACCGGCTTGCTGCGCCAGTAGCGCTCAAAATCCTCTGCGACTTCTTTAACCACCGGGCCTATTGCCATGACGTCGAGATCGGCAAACAGCGGTTCATTGCCAGTGCCGAAATATTCGTCGCCGATATTGCGCCCACCGACCACGGTCGTGACGCCATCCACCGTAAAGCTTTTGTTGTGCATGCGGCGGTTCAGACGGGCAAAGTCGGTGAGATAACCCAGCGCGCGCAGGGTGCGAAACGAGAATGGATTAAACAGCCGCACCTCAATGTTGGGATGGCGGTTGAGCTGGGCCAGCGTGTCGTCCAGGCCCGGCGTATTGTTGTCATCCAGCAGCAGCCGCACTTTCACGCCGCGTCGGGCAGCTTCCAGCACGGCGCTGAACAGCAACCGGCCAGAGAGATCGTTTTGCCAGATGTAATACTGGATATCGAGTGAACGCTCCGCTTTTTGCATCAGCAGATAGCGGGCAGCAAAGGCATCCAGCCCGTCGCTCAGCTGATGGACGCCGCTCAGCCCCGGATGGCGCAGACACTCTGGCTCCAGCTGTGTTTCCAGCCAGCTGGACCGTTCCAATGGCTGGGAGAGCTCAAACGCTTCGGTCATGACATTTCCCTGTAAAATGCAGTTATTTTTATTATTCCCCGGTCCGACCTCTGATGCTATTCCTCTGTTCTGAGTTAGTGAGGGGTCACGGGCGTTTTTAGTCTAGACTTAACCGGACGATCTGTGACCGGCATTATCCCGGCAGGAGAGGAATATGTCTCATCAATCCCTTACAGATGCCCGCCAGCGCTATCATCCCAGCCTGTTTCGCAGCTTTTTCCAGGGCAGTTTCCCCTGTTCCACTGCCTGCCGTACGCCCGGTAAACGGCTGGATATGGTGATCAGCAGCGGACACGATATGCTGCTGGAAAAAGATTATGCCGCCCTGGCTGAGCAGCATCTGCTCACCGCCCGCGACGGTGCGCGCTGGCATCTGATCGAAAAGATCCCTGGCCAGTATGACTGGCAGAGCTTTCTGCCGATGGTCGACGCCGCGCGACGTCAGCAGATGGAGATCATCTGGGAGCTGGCTCATTTCGGTTATCCCGATCATCTTAATATCTGGAAAGCCGAATTTGTTGACCATTTTAGTCGTTTCGCTCGCGCGATGGCACAACTGATGCGCGATCAGGGCATCGAACGCCCCTTCTTTACACCGGTTAATCAAATCTCATTCTGGTCATGGGCCGGGGCGGATGTGGCCTGGTTTAATCCCCATGCGGCGCAGCGTGGTAAAGAGCTGAAGCGCCAGCTGGTTCGCGCCTCGCTGGCGGCGATACATGCCATTCGCGAGGTCTATCCGGAGGCGCGTTTTGTACTGACTGACCCGCTGGTGCAGATCGCTCATCATCCCGACAATCCGGACAGCAAACCCTATGCCGATGCGCAGCATCAGGCGCAGTTCGAAGCCTGGGACATGCTGGCCGGTCGCGTCGATAAGGAGCTAGGCGGCAGTGAAGATTGCCTGGATATCCTCGGCCTGAACTACTATCCCGATAATCACTGGTTTTTCCCCGACCAGCCGATGTCGCTGGAGGATCCGGAGCGTGTGCCGCTGCATATTCTGCTGGCGCAGTGCTGGCAGCGCTACCAGCGTCCGATGCTGATTGCCGAAACCGGCGCTGAGGGTGAATCGCGCGCCCCCTGGCTGCAGGAGATCAGTGAAAATGTGGCGGTGGCGCTGGATCAGGGCATTGCGGTGGAGGGGATTTCGCTCTATCCGGTAGTGGAGTATCCGGCCTGGGCCGATGACCGGCGTTCCCCTGGCCCGCTGCTGGGATTAGCCGATCCCAATGGCAACCGTAATCTGCATGAGCCGCTGGCGCTGGTATTGCGCAGTCAGCAGATTAAGTTTGCGACACGAAATCAGACGTGCTGAGAAGGTGGCTTTTTAGGGTAACAGGAGCGAACGTCGAGAGAGGGATCGGCAGGATGACGTACGTCGGTCAGCCAGACCATGGTAAACAGGAAGGTCACCCCGATCAGGCAGGCCGCCAGCAAACCGATAATTGCGATTAATTTGTCATCTCCGGAGTCCATCGCCTTCTCCTTATTCAATCCGTTGAATCCCTGTGCGTGTCAGCTCATCCAGAGCGTAATCATCAGGACAAAGATTATAAGCGTTACCGAGGTCACCGCAAGCACCACTATCGCAAAGTGCGCATCGTCAAGTGACTGGCGAATTGGCTCATCGTGATCGTCGGGTGGCAAGGGTAAAGACATAACTATCCTGTGAAAAACATGGGCCGCCGGGAGTGATGCGGTGAGTGACAGTGTAGATGAAAGGCTGATTATCGTCCGGTTCTTTCGTCCGAAAAATAAACTGGCCCGTGCCAGCGCGGCACGGGCCTGAGATCAGACGCCGCGCCAGCGTTTGAAGATCAGTGAAGTATTAATGCCACCAAAGGCAAAGTTGTTGCTCTGGATATAGTCGGTTTCAATCTCACGCGGCTCACCCATGATGTAATCCAGCTGGCCGCCATCTGCTGCCGGTTGCGTCAGGTTCAGGGTTTGCGCAAACCACCCTTCCCGCATCATCTCAATGCTCATCCAGGCTTCCAGCGCCCCACAGGCACCCAGCGTATGGCCAAAATATGACTTCAGCGAAGAGATCGGCGTCGTTTCGCCAAACACCGCCGCCGTCGCCAGACTTTCGGCCATATCACCCCGTTCTGTGGCGGTGCCGTGCGCATTCACATAACCAACGTCTGCGGCCGTGATACCGGCGCTTTGCAACGCCCGCTCAATGCAAATCTGCATGGTTTCCCGCTGCGGCTGAGTAATATGGGCGGCGTCGCAGTTGGTATGAAAACCGGTGATCTCTGCGTAGATCGTTGCACCGCGTGCCAGGGCATGTTCCAGCGACTCAAGGATCAGCGTGCCCGCCCCTTCGCCAATTACCAGACCATCGCGCTGCTGATCAAAGGGTGCGGGCGTGGTGTGCGGCGCGTCATTACGCTGGCTGGTGGCAAACAGGGTGTCAAACACCGCGGCTTCCGACGGACAGAGCTCTTCAGCGCCACCAGCCACCATCACCGTCTGATACCCATGACGAATCGCTTCCCAGGCATAGCCAATCGCCTGGCTGCCAGAGGTACAGGCGCTGGAGGTCGGGATCACCCGGCCGCGCAGGCCGAAAAAGAGCCCGGCATTGACGGCCGTGGTGTGTGGCATCATCTGCACATAGGTGGTGCCGGTAATATTGTTGGTGTGCTTTTCGGTCAGCATGGTGGCGAACTCGCTGACCGGCCCGGTGCTGCCGGTGGAAGAACCGTAGGCGATACCCGTTTCTCCGCTGGTCAGCACCGGATGGTCAATCAGGCCCGCCTGGGTCAGCGCCAGCTCGGTCGCGCGCGTTGCCAGCAGCGAAACGCGGCCCATGGCGCGGATGCGCTTGCGGGTGTAGTGCGCCGGCAGCACAAAGTCATCCACCGGTGCGCCGAGCAGCGTATGCAGCCCGTCGTAGATCTGCCACTCCGGCATAAAGCGCACCGCATTGCGGCCCGCACGGATCCGTGCCGAAACTTCAGCCCAGGACTCACCAAAGGCGGTTACGCCGCCCATGCCGGTTACGACTACCCGCTGGATCACAGCATGCCTCCGTTTATAGAAATGACCTGACGCGTTACGTAGCCTGCAATATCGGACATCAGATAGCTCGCCAGTCCGGCGACCTCTTCAGCCGCGCCCATGCGCTTCATCGGCACGATCTTCATCGCTTCCTCAATCACCTGAGGTTCCAGCCCCTCCATACCGGTATCAATCAGGCCTGGCGCGATGCAGTTAACGGTGATTTTGCGTTTCGCCAGCTCAATCGCCAGCGCCTTAGTGGCACCAATAATGCCCGCTTTCGCCGCGCTGTAGTTCACCTGACCGCGATTACCCATTATCCCCGACACCGACGAAAGCGTAATAATGCGGCCGCCGCGCCGCAGACCGATCATCGGCATCACGCAGGGCTGGATCACATTGTAAAAACTGTCGAGATTGGTGTGGATGACGCTGTCCCACTCCTGATCCGTCAGGGCAGGAAACGCCGCATCGCGGGTGATACCGGCGTTGCTCACCACACCATAATAGGCGCCATGTTGCTCAATATCCGCCTCCAGCGCAGCGCGGGTTTCCGCCCGATCGGCCACATCAAATCCCAGCACACGGCCGCTGCCGCCTGCGGTTTCGATCTGCTGCAGGCACTGCTCAGCGCCTGCGCGGTCACGGTTGAAATGGACGATAACCTGATAGCCATCCTGGGCGAGACGCAACGCAATCGCGCGGCCAATCCCTTTACTGGCGCCCGTCACTAATACCGAATCTGTCATGGCTGATTTCCTTGTGACATCAATTGCTGTAATTCTGCTTCATTGGGTTGATACGTATTCAGACGACCGCTGGCAAGCCGCTGGGTGCCGTAATGAATGTCGCCCTCAAAGCTGCCCATGCGGTCATCGCGCATCAGCAGCGTCATTCTGATATCCAGCGTAACACTGGCGGGAAAGAGGGATCGCTCTGCCCGCCAGCCGCGTCCGCCCAACAGCATGCCGAGCGGGATAAGGGTGGCGCCGCCCTGCTTTGCATGCCAGCCCGACCAGACGCCCACGGTTTGCGCCATCATCTCGACGCCAAACCAGGCGGGCAGTTCACCCTGAGGCGTCAGAAACGGTGTCAGTACGCCACCGGCGCAGGTCGACACCTGACAGTGAACCTGCTCATCATCCACGGCGATCAGCTGATCAAGCAGCAGCATCGGCGCAGCGTGCGGCAGCCAGCGTGCCGCGGGAGAATTAATAACCATGTTGGCGTCCCAGAATCAGACAGGTGTTGTTGCCGCCAAAGGCGAAGGAGTTAGAAGCGATGACAGGCCGTTGCAGCGCCTGCGGCTGTAATAACAATCCGCAATCCGGCAGCGTCTCATCCGGCGCCATCTCACTGAAATCCTGCGCGGGCAGCGGCAGATCGTTTTGCAGGATCAGCGCACTGAGGGCGGCTTCACACACTCCCGCCGCGCCGAGCGTATGGCCGGTCAGATGTTTGGTCGAGCTGCACGGCACTGCATTGCCAAACAGACGCTGAATCACGGCAGCTTCCATCTGGTCGTTAAGCGGCGTCGCGGTGCCGTGCAGATTGATATAACCCACCTGCTCTGGCAACAGGTTCGCCTTTTGCAGCGCCATACGCATCGCCCGTTCAGCGCCCTCGCCCTGCGGATGGGGAGCGGACATGTGCCAGGCGTCAGACGATTCGCCAGCTCCCAGTAGCGCCAGCGGCTGCGGTTCCCGCGTCAGCAGCATCAGTGCGGCCCCTTCGCCAATCGAGATGCCGTCGCGATCGCGGCTGAAGGGAGCGCAGCGACGTTCAGAGAGCGACTCCAGGCTGTCGAATCCGTTGATCGGCATCCGGCTCAGCGAGTCCGCACCGCCCACCAGCGCCACATCCACCAGCCCTGCCGCGATCAGCCGCTCACCACTGATAATGGCGCGGGCGCTGGAGGAGCAGGCGGTTGAAATGGTATAGGCCGGGCCATCCAGGCTTAGATAGTGAGCCAGGAAACGGGAGGGATCGCCCAGCTCCTGCATCTGATAGTGATAACCGGACTGACTGCCGGCAATCTGCTGATCGCCCTCATCCACACCCGAGGTGCTGGTTCCCAGCACAACTGCCACTCTGCTGGCACCATAGTGCGCAATCGCCGCGTCGAGCGCCGGACGGATTTGCGCCAGCGCGGCCAGCAGCAGCTGGTTATTACGGGTGTTGTGCGCGCTCAGGGCAGCAGGAATCAATGGCAAATCGCCTTCAACCCTGCCAAGCCAGCAGGCGCGGTCGCCGCTCAGCCAGCCATAACGCAGCTGCATGCCGGGTGCCTCACCCCTGGTAAGGCTGGCCGCAATCTGCTGAGTGTTGTTCCCCAGGGCATTCAGCATGCCGATGGCAGAGATGTAAATCATGAGCCGTCCAGATGTTGAATGCGGATCTGATAGCCAAACGCATGCTGCTGAATGCTGATGGGCTGGCGCTGATTACCGCGTTGCAGATAATCGATTTCGGTAACCAGCTTATTATCGGCATCGATCAGCCGTCGCTTTAACCCCTGATCCTGCAACGTCCAGCCTGGCGGCAGCTGTTTTTGCCACAGCTCCCGTGGCCAGTAACTGAGCATAATATCCGCCAGCACCTGACTGGCAGGCGGCATCTGCGGCAGCGGCATCAGCTGCTGGGTGTGAATACCGCTGGCATCGTAGCGCAGGCTGAACAGACGAATACCCACCGAGGAGAGTCCGGCCAGATCAATTTGCTGTTCATCGGCGCTGAGCAGCACCAGCAGTGACTGACTCTGGCCTTTCACCTGTCCGGTCAGCAACTGCTGCTGCTGAAAGGCGGGACGGATGCCCGGCGGTGGCAGCGTCACCTTCACGCCCGGTTTCAGCCAGGCGGTGGGACGGCTGCTGTCAGGTGCAGGTCCGGCACAGGCGCTGAGCAGCAGAGCCGTCAGCAGAATAAGAGCGGCGCGGATCATCGTTTACTCCTTGATCGGGTGGGTCGCATCGCCAGCGGCGACAGCAGGAAAGCGCTGAAGATGCCGCTGCATAACACTGTGCCAAAACTGGCAATCGCGCTGGTGCTGCTGAATACCAGCATCCCCAGCGTCAGTAAGGTGGTAATCATCGCCAGCGACACCGCCAGCAACGAGGTCAGCGGCGTACCCTGCGGGTTGCTGAAAAAGAGCGTGTAGTTAATGCCAATGCCCAGCACCAGAATCAGTGCCAGCAGCGCAAACAGGTTCAGCGACGCGCCGATCCAGCCCAGCGTTGCCAGCGCCATCGCCAGCGACAGCACTGACGGCAGCGCGCTGCGTAAGCCCGCTTTTAACCCCAGTCGCATAACAAAACTCAGGGTGATCAGCAGCAACGCCAGCGCCAGTAACCCGCTCAGCAGGGTGCGCCAGAAGCTGAACAGCGAATCGTAACCTGATTTGCGGTCAATCCAGCTGACGCCCGGATGCTGTTTGGTCAGCTCCGCGAGTGCAGCGCTGTTTTTTACGCCGCTGGTGGGGATCAAAACACCGCTGCGCCCGTCTGGCAGCGTCAGCCACAGCAGTCGCCAGCCTTCACTCAGCGGACTCGCCAGCCACGCCTCTGGTGTTACCGGCATCGGGGTCAGATCCGGTGCCGGCAGCGTGATACCCGCCTGCTGCAGGCGGGCCGTAATATTCGGTGCTGCCTGTTTCAACAGCTGAAGATCCCGCTGTTGCTGCGCCAGCGACGTCAGCGGCAGCAGACGATAGTGCTGCAGCCAGCCCTGCTGCTGCGCCTGTTGCAGATCCGGTGCCAGTTTTTCCAGCCGCTGCAGCGTCTGCTGCGCGTCATCGCCCCAGACCACAAACCAGGTCTGATCGGCGCGCTGTCCGGTCAGGGTTGCCAGCTGGCGATCCTGCTCCAGCAGATGCGCAGGCGCACTTTGCAGATGGGCGATGTCATCATCCACCTTTAACTGGGCGATACCGGCCAGCGCGAAGATCGCCATCGCCATCGGTAATCCGACGCGCAGCCCGCGCTGGCGACGCCAGGCGGCAAGCCAGCGCGCCAGAGGCACCATCAGCGGCACCGGACGCACCGGTAATCCGCGTACCAGCCACGGATAGATCAGAATCACCGTCAGACAGGAAGCCGTTAATCCGCTGGCGGCAAACACCGCCAGCTGCCGCAGCCCCGGGAACGGTGCCAGCAGCATCAGCAGCCAGGCGATGGCGGTGGTCGCCAGCGCCAGCAGCAGCGTGCCGCGGACTTTTCGCAGGCTCTGCCACGGCGTCTGCTGATCGCCGTGCACCATGCGCTCGGTGAGATAATAGAGCGTGTAATCCGCAGAGATGCCGACAATACTCAGGCTCATCACCAGCGTCATCAGATGCAGTTCACCGAAGCAAAGCAGCGTCATCACCGTGCCCGCCATCGCGCCGATGGCCACAGACGTGACCGTCAGCAACAGCGGGCGCAGTGAGCGGAAGACCAGCAGCACCAGCAGGACGACGCCACCCAGCGTCACACTGCCCAGCGTTTTAACGTCATGCTGCGCACGCTGGCTGGCGTTGTCGCTGAACAGCACCGTGCCACGCGTCAGCAGTTTCGCCTGCGGCCAGCGGCTTTTAAGCTGTTGCTCCTGCGCGCTAAGTCGGGTAACCAGCGCATGACTTTGCTGCATACTGAAGGCGTTGTTCGCCAGTTCGCCATGCAGAAAATACCACTGCTGACCCTGTGCATCTTTTACTGTCAGCCAGCCATCATGCAGCGTCATGCGCCCGGCGTTTTGTGCCAGCGCCAGCTGCGAACCCCGCACCAGCATCAGGGGATCGCCCTGCAACTCTTTGCTGCTGACGCCAGAGAAGGCCGAAAAGAGCTGCGCCAGCAGCCAGTCAGCCTGCGCCTCGCCGCCGTTCTGCAAGCGGTCGCGCGTCACCTCATCGATCAGGCCGTTACGGTGTTGCCAGGCAAAGCGGCCCCACTGCTGCTGCTGTTGCCCGTCGAGATCACCCTGCACCTGTTTCAGGTCAGGCAGCGCGCGCAGCTGGGCCAGCCACCAGGCGGCGACCTGGGGATCGTCCTGCTCACCGGGTGAAACCAGCCACACCAGCTGGCGATCCAGCCGCTGCATAAAGCCCTGCTGCAGCGCAGGCGGTGCCGCCCCCAGATTCTGCTGCGGCAGCAGCGCCAGCACGCTGCTGTTGAGCTGACTGCGCGGCAGCAAAAAAGAGAGCGCAGCCGCCAGCAGCAGACAGAGGGCCAGCCACAGGAGGGCCAGCAGCCGATCGTTACGGCCCGGCAAAACGCGCCTGCTCCTCGTCGCTTAACTGCGGCGGTTCAATTCGGGTGTTGCTGAGCTCTATTTGCGTTTTATCGCCCTGCTTATCATCCAGGTTGATGCTGTCCAGGTAGGCGCTGCCCGCCAGCGAGATACGGTTGAAGATTTTGTTGAGCGGCGCCGCTTTGGGCGTCAGCTCCAGCGTCCAGGCTCCGTTGCCGCGATCGCTGAAGGCCACGCTGAAGTTCTCGTTCAGCACTTTCTGGTCGGCCTGGAACAGCGCCCGCAAGAGATGGTTGAACTGGAACATCTGCGGGTTACTGTCGGCGGTGATCACCTGAGGCTTCTGGCCGCTGAGGCTCTGCACCATACGTTTATCATCCAGCAGCAGCGTCATCACAAAGGGTGTCTGCTGATGCCACCATAAGCCCTGCTCGCGAGCGATCAGCATCTGCCCGTGCGAGACCAGCGGCTGACGCATGCCGGAAATGGTGCGCGTCTGGATAAAGTCTGCCCGAATCACCGGCTGGCTGGCAAAACGCTGCTGCAGCTGATCCAGCGTGACCGCGCTGGCGGCACTGGCCCACAGCAGCAGGCTGGTAAGCACAATTTTCAGCATCCTTTCACTCCTAAACGTTCCAGTAAAATATCGGGTGAAACAAAGCACAACGCCTGACTCTCCTGCTCCACCGCCACCTGCAGAGTATGCGCTTTGGTGGTGATCTGGCCGGCAGCATTTCGCACTTCATAGTCGATGCGCAGACGGTTCTCATATTCCGTAATCCGGGCGCTGACGCGGATCGTCTCTTCGCAGCGCAGTGGCTGGCGGTATTTGACCCGGGTATCGACCACCGGCCAGACGTAGCCGCTGGCGGCCATCTCGCCATAGCTGTAGTTAATGCTGCGCAGCAGGGCTTCACGCGCCACTTCGAAAAAGCGGAAATAGTTGCCGTGCCAGACCACGCCCATAGGATCGCAGTCGTGGAATGAGACGGTCAGCACGACTTCAGCATGATGTTCAGTCATGGTCAGACTCCTTGTGGTGCGCCTGTTGATCAGGCAGCGTCCAGAAATCGAAAAAGTTAAACCAGTCGAGCGGCGCCAGCAGTGCGTAATGGGCCAGCCGCGCTGCGTAACGATCGACCGCCTGTTGCAGTGCCTGCTGACGTTGCGCACGCGGCAGCAGCAGCGGATCGGCGAAGGGCTCACAGTGAATACGCAGTTTACCCTGTTGCTGCAGGGCGAACATCAGCAGCACCGGACAGCGCAACGCGGCCGCCAGTACAAACGGCCCCTGTGGAAAGGGCGCGGCGCGGCCCAGAAAGTCGCTCCAGATCACCCGCCGCTCGCCGCCGCGCTGCGGATTGACCGCGGTGCGATCCCCGACAATCGCCACCCATTCGCCCGCATCCAGCTTCTGTTGCAGCAGGATAGCGGTCTCCGGCCCGATATCGCTCACCGGCATCAGATTCACCCCCGCCTGCGGGGCGATGGTTTCCAGCACCGCCCGAAAACGCCGGGCGTTGTCGGTAAACACCAGCGCATTAATCACCAGTCCGCTGACCTGCTGCGCCATCGCGCGACAGGCTTCAATGTCACCAAGATGGGAAGCGAGAATCAGCTTGCCCTGCGGCGTGGGTGTGCGGATCACCGCTTCTGCGCCTGGCGCAAAATCGATATCACGTCCCCAGCGCAGATCGCCGCGCCAGCTGGCCACTTTATCCAGCATTGCCCCGGCGAACCGCAGGAAATGGCGGTAGCTGTTAAGCCGTGGCGGTAACGCAATCTGCTGCTGCTGCGCGGCGGTAGTGACCTGCGCCAGCCACTGCCGGGAAGCGCGTCGCGCACGCTGACCGCTCAGCCAGTAGACCGCCACTACCGGCCAGAGTAGCAGCGTAAAGGGGAGCCGCCCGCCGTAGCGATAGACCGCCAGCATAAAACGTAATCCCCACTGTCCGCGCCGCTCCGTTTCCGCAGACCAGTGCGTCGGCGGTTTACGCATCGCCAGCAGACGAGGAATGCGCGGCAGCATGCCGAAAAACAGCCGGGTATGCATCCAGGAGATGCGCAGGTTGTCGTAGAGCGCATCGAAGTGTGACAGCCCGCTGGCCGGATAGGTGACGCGGGTCGGGATAAAGCGACTGCGGGTTCCCTGCCAGTAGAGCCGCACCATGATCTCGGTGTCAAAATCCATGCGCTGACCGATGGCCCGGCGATCGCACAGCGCCAGCGTCGCGGCCAGGGGATAGACGCGGAAGCCGCACATGCTGTCGCGGATCGACAGCGACAGCGTTTCAATCCAGACCCAGAAGTGGGTGATGTAGCGACCGTAAAGGCGTGATTTGGGGATCGAGTCGTCATAGAGCGGCTGACCGGAGATCAGCGCGTCGGGATAACGCTCCGCTTCCGCCAGCATCAGCGGCAGATCTTCCGCCTGATGCTGGCCGTCCGCGTCGAGCTGCACCGCATGGGTGAAGCCGCGTGCCGCCGCAGCCCGCAGACCGTGGATCACCGCCGCGCCTTTACCCTGATTGCTGTCGAGTCGCAGCAGGCTGAGCTGCGGGGCGTGCAGCGTCGCCAGCTGAAGCTGAGTGGCCGCATCGCTGCCATCATCCACCACGATTACCGGCAGATTAAAGGGCGCCAGCCGTGCCAGCACTGACGCCATCATCGCGCCGTGGTTGTAGCAGGGGATCACCACGCAGGGTGAAAACGGGGCGCTTAACACAGCGCGATCTTCCCGCTGCTGGCGATCTGCTCGCCGTCGTTCTTCAGCAGGCTGTAACGGAAACTCAGGCGGGATTTTTCAGCGTCCCAGTCCAGATGCAGTTGCAATAGCGAGTCGGGTAATACCGGCTGCTGAAATTTAATGTTATCAACGGCGGCAAACTGTTTACCGGGCGCAAGCAGTGATACGCCGTAGTGCATTACCCAGTCGAGCTGAGCCACACCGGGCAGAATGGGCAGATGCGGAAAGTGGCCCTGAAACCAGAAGAGTCCGGCATCTATCTGCAGGGTCAGCGTGACGCTGTCAGCCCGCAGCTCCCGGCTGCGTTCAATCGGCAACATGAAAAAGTTCCTCTATTTGCGGCCAGGCGCGTTTGCTTTGGGTGGTCACCGGAATAGTGGCCACAATCCGCCAGTAGCGCGGCATCGCCAGCGGTTCCAGCCAGCGCTGCAGCTGGCGTTTCCACTGCTGCCTGCGCTGATGCAGAGCCGCCTCATCCAGTGCGCTGTTCAGCGCCAGCACGACGCCAATCGCCTGACGCTCATGACGCGTGACCACCAGCGCTACGGCATCCTCGATTTCCGGCAGGTCGGTCAGACGGCGCTCTATCCCGCTTAATGAGATGCGCTTGTCACCGATTTTTACGATGCGATCGTGGCGTCCTGCCAGCTGAAATCCGCCGTCCGGTTGCATAGTCAGTCGATCGTCGAGCTGCAGCCCGCTGTCACCAGTAATCAGCGGCGACCAGACCTGCCAGCGATCCGGGGTCATCTGTTCCAGCCTGACTTGGGGGAAGCAGCGCCACGGCACCTCCGCCCGAACGCACTGACGCCAGGCCAGAATGCCGGTTTCGGTGCTGCCGTAGATTTCACTGACCTGACAGCCAAATCGCTGCCAGACCTGCTCCGCATCAGAGTCGCGCAGTGCGCCACCGGCAGAGACAATCAGTTCACAGGCGGGCGCTTTCAGCGTGCTGTCCAGCCGCGATAAAAAGGCCGGGCTGCTGATAAAGGCATAGCGAACGTCGCGCGGAAGCTGGGCCAGTTGTTCACCGTAAAACAGCGGCTGGGCGGCAAACGGCAGCCTGAGCATCATCGGCAGGAAAAGTCGAAACGATAAACCGTAGAGATGCTGATGGCTGACCGAGGCGATGACCCGGCACCCCCGCAACGGTTCGCCCCACAGGCTGCTGAGCCAGCGGCTCTCCTGCTCCATCACCGCCAGCGACTTCACTACCTGACGCGGTGCGCCGGTGGATCCCGAGGTGAAGAGCACCAGTTCTGCACTCTCCGGCAGCGGCGGCAGCGGCCCCTGCGCTTCTGCGTCGTCCCACGCCAGCAGCGGCAGGCTGACCGCCAGCGGCATGTCGCACAGCACGCCATCCAGCCGATCCTGCCTCTCATCCAGCAGCGCGGCGCGGCAGTGACCCGGCATCACCGGCGTTTTACCGGCATACCAGCATGCCAGCAGCGCCACACAAAAACGGTAACTGTCATCAAAACAGAGCGCCCAGTGGCTGCCCGGTTGTGCTGCCAAGCGCTGGCGGAGCGCCACGACCTGACGATGCATCGCGCTGAGCATCAAACGTTGATCGCCGCGCCAGGCAACCTCGCGATCGTCTCCCGTCAGCCAGTCGGCCACTCTCATGCTTTTCGCCTCACGCGCTGACGTACCAGCCATTCAGCACTCATCAACGCTGCGATTAACAGATAACTTATGCCGCCATTCCACAGCGTCCAGAGCCGCAGATCGCCCAGCAAACAGGTATAGAGCGCCATGCTGCCGTTGCCGATAAAAAACAGGCACCAGATTTGGGTGACGCGGCGGGTATAGCGCACTGCCGCAGGGGGAAGCACGGGCTCACGCAGCCGGGCGATGCGTTCCACCAGCGGCATCGCACTCCAGAGTGAGGCGCCAAACACCAGCAGCATCGCCAGATTGACCGCCACCGGATACCACAGCAGCAGATGCTGAGTGCGTAATAGCTGGCTGCTGACACAGAGCAGTGCACCGAGCAGCGCCAGCCAGCCCATGACCGCGCCCATGGCGTTTTGCTGACGACGCAGCTGCAGCCAGCGCAGGCCAAACAGCAGTGCCAGCAGCCAGAAAAGCCCCTGCCAGCGCGGCTGGGTCAGCGCCAGCCAGACCAGCAGTGGCCAGGCCAGTAGCGTAAGCAGATTCAGCAGGCGAAGCGTAGCAGCAGGCACGGCGGGATCAGGCGTCTTCGCGCATCAGTTGTTCCACGGCATCCACCACATCCTGCACGGTGCGCACGGCGCGGAAGGTTTCCGGTTTAATTTTACGGCCGGTACGTTTTTGCAGATGAACCACCATATCGACGGCATCAATGCTGTCGAGTTCGAGATCTTCATACAGACGTGCCTCGGAATGGATATCCTCAGGCGCAATTTCAAACAGGCTGGTCAGCAGCGAAGCCACTTCCTGATAGATCTGTTCTTTGTTCATCATAAGGTTGTCTCCGCTTTCAGCCGCGCTGTTGGTTGACGAACGCAGCCAGCGTCGCAACAGAGAAAAAGTGGGCGCGCAGGGTTTCACTCTCAGCGGACAGCGCCACGCCGTAGCGATTTTTCACTGCCAGGCCAAGTTCCAGTGCATCAATAGAGTCCAGCCCCAGTCCGTCGCCAAACAGTGCAGCGTCGGTCTCTATATCATCGGGACTGAGATCTTCAAGGTTCAGCGTGTCGATAATCATCTGTTTGATATCGTTAATTAATGAATCCATACCGGTTTTCGTCTTACCTGTTCTGGGGGACCAGCGCCTGCTGTAAATGGCGGGTCAGGCGACGCGCGGCCAGCGGCTGCGCGTCGGGATTGCTTTCACAAAACGACTGACTGTCGATTCGCGTTTGTACACGCACGGTAAACAGCGGTTTAACCGGCGGAATCTGATACCAGCGGCTCTGTTTATCGAGCATACGCTGGCTACAGGTGATGTGAACCACACGCAGATCGCATCCGGCGCGCACCGCAATATTGGCTGCCCCGCGCTGCAGAGTCAGTGGATGACCGTAGCGGGTGCGGGTGCCTTCCGGAAAGATCAGGATATTGTCGCCGCGCGCCAGTCGCTGCTGGCTGTCCGGCAACAGCGTCTCCGCTTCACTGTTGATCAGATAGTCCGCGGCGCGGATCACCCCACGCATAAAGGGGTTCTTTTGCAGATCGGCTTTAACCAGACAATCCATCTCTGGCAGTACCGAAGCGATCATCACGTAGTCGATCAGTGATGGATGATTAGCGACAATCAGGCATCCGCGATCCTGTTGCAGCAGCTCTGCGCCTTCAATCCGGTAGTCATAGACCCCGGTCATCCGGCAGAATCGCAGAAAGCAACGGAAGCTAAAGGCGATAGCGCGTCGGGCCAGCAGGCGGCGGCGCAGCGAATCGCGCTGTACCAGCAGCAGCAGGTTGAAGCCAATCAGCGACAGCAGCAGCCCGCCTATGCCAAACAGCGTAAAACTCACCGCCGTCATCACCAGCCGCCAGCAATAGTTCATACGGCTGCCGGTGTAGTGCGCCGGTTGTGAACAATCAGCCATGATGCCTCTCCCAGTGCCATGTCAGGCGTTCGCCCGGCAGGCTGAAGGTGGGCGATTCCGCCAGCCACTGCTGCAGAAAGCGCAGGCTTTGCGGTAACCCTGTTTCTGCCCTCTCCTCTCTGCCAGCACGGCCAGTGCAGTGCAGCTGGTCGCCCGGGCGCAGCAGCAGCGCCACCGCATAGGGAAAGTTCACACGCTGTTCCGGCAGCCACGGCAGATAGTAGTCAGGCACGATGCCGTCGAAATCGACCAGCAGTACCTGCTGATAACCCGCCTGATGCAGCGCGCTGACTTCGATCAATCCCTGCTGAAACGAGTCGACTCCGGCGGCGATTGAGGTGGAGACCAGTGGTGCTTTGGCTGCAATGGTCAGGCTGCCGACCGCCGAATTGTGAACCGACATGGCAAAATCCGTGGGTGACATTGACTGCTGATCGGCCAGCGTAGTGAGGATACGCAGATTACGTTCCAGTTCACCGTGACGACTGGTGAACACGATAGCGTCAACCTGCTGACGCGCAAGCAGCGCCAGCCCACACTCTACCGCCGCACGACTGCCGCCGCTCAGACGACGTGCTGTCATCATCGGTAAAAATTGCGGCTTTGCCATCGCCTCTTTAGGGTCTATGACGGTGCCCTGTTGCGCCCAGTGCTGCCAGCCCTCGCCCCCGTGTAATCCCGGAGCCAGAGCCTGCCAGTCGACCAGTGAGTAAGCGAGTCTCATCTCAACACTCTTTTTGTCATATGTGTGGCGTCGGCGTTCATCGGGGCGTCATCCCGGCCCTCTGCAAAAAAAGTGCGTCCGGGAAACCCTCTGCCGATTCCGCATCAGGCCTTCACGGTAGAGGGTTACTCAGTGGTTCAGCAATAGCAGCTCATCTGATTTGTCGGCCGGCTGCCGGAGATCTTTATGCTTTGATCGGCTGTCGACACATCATTGCGACAGCGCACGCATTACTGAGCGGCAAGAGCAGAGAGTCGTAACTGAATATCCTGATCGAGATTGGCAATCCAGCGGTTGTAGTTATTGTGGATCTCGCCCTGCTCCGCTTTCAGGTTCTCACTGCTGACATAATCGATGCGGTAGTTCTGGCTGGTATACGTGATGCGAATAGTCGCCACGAAATCACGCTGGGCCAGACGACCATTGATCACGCCAGGCGAAACGGGAGTCATCACCCATTTCCGGCCAATACCCGCTTCGATGATCGCCAGTTTCATCTGGTTGTCGCTGTAACGCTGAGTGAGCGTTTGATTCACGTTATGAATCGGCGCAGTGCGCGCACAGCCGGTTAATAACGCAGCGACCACGGCCAGTGCGAAAATAGTTTTTTTATTCATGATGAATCCCTTCTTTTATTTTTATATCAGTAAGTTAAACGGTTAATCCGCCTCGCGCAGGCTAAGCTTTCAGTGCGCTTTTCCGTCTGGCTGGCTTAAAACCCGCGCATGATACCACCGAATGTAAAGACAGGTAAGCAGAAGTATGCATGGGTTTTAGGGGGTTGTTTGGGGGATTAAAGCGGGGAATATACGCAGTCGCCGCGACAGCGCAGAGGCCGATCCCTGCCGCAGAAACTCTGGCTGCGGCTGGATCGGTCTGGGGATTACTGTGTGGAGGCGGGTGTCCAGCCACCGCCCAGCGCGCGGTAGAGATCGATCTGCGCCAGCAGCAGGTTATTTTTGACAGTCACCCGATTCAGCTGCGTTGAAAACAGGGTTCTCTGCGCATCCAGTTCATCCAGATAGGAGGCGTAGCCGTTCTGATAGCGATTGCGGGCAATGCGCAGCGCCTCCGTTACATAGGCTTCCTGCTTTTGCAGCTCCTGAAGTTGTGCCTCACGCTGCCTGATGGCGTCTATTGCATCGTTAACTTCCGAGAAGGCGTTGCGCACCACTTTTTCATAGCCATAAAGTGCCTGATTGCGCGTCGCCATTGAGACATCCACCTGCGCCGTCAGCGCTTCACGGTTCAGCAGCGGTGCCAGGATGCTGCCGCCCACGCTCCACAGCCGGAACGGATCATCCGCGAGCTGGTGCAGAACCGAACTCTGCAGAGTGCCGGTCGCAGTGAGGTTAAGCCCAGGCAGCAGCTTAGCGCGCGACGATGCCAGGCTGGCATCTGCGGCCAGTAACTGACGCTGAGCCTGCACAATATCCGGACGGCGATTGAGCAGCTCGGATGGCAGCAGTGACGGCATCCGCTGCGGTGCAATCTGGTCAAACTGCTGACGACGGGCGATGCTGCGCGGGTTCATACCCACCAGAAGACTCAGCGCATTCTCCTGCTGAGTGATCTGGTGCTGCAACTGGGGCATCTGCGCTTTGGCCGACTGATATTCCGAGGCGGCCTGCATCCACTCCAGCCTGGAGGTGTAGCCGGTTTCAAACTGACGCTGTGCCAGCTTCAGCGAATTGTTGCGGGTCGCCAGCGTTGCCTCCGTGACCCGTAACTGCTCATCCAGCGCGCACAGGTTGAGATAACCTGACGCCACCGAACTGGCGATGGTCAGCTCGGCGGCAGACGCGGCGGCCTGCTGCGCCGCTAGACTCGCCTGCGATGCGGTGATGCTGCTGCTGCGTGCTCCCCAGAGATCGACCTCGTAGTTCGCCTGTAATAAGGCCTGAAAAATATCGGTTTCATAGGGCTGGCCCGTCACTGACGAGAGGGTACGCTCACGGGTCGCGGCCACACCGGCGCTCAGGGTCGGAAAGTTATCGCCCTGCGTGGCGCGCAGCTGGGCGCGATACTGGTCAACCCGGGATCGCGCCGTGAGGATATCAGGGTTATTGCGCAGCGCCTGCGTCACCAGCCGGTTGAGATTTTCATCATGAAAAGCGCGCCACCACTCCGCCTCCGGCGCAGCAGATGGCCCGACACTATTGCGCCAGGCGTCAGGGATCGGCAGAGAGGCCGGTGCCTTTTCAACCTGCGTGGCACAGCCGGTCAGAAGGAGTGCCAGTGCGCTTACCATTAAGCCGCGCCGCATCATGGCGCACCCTCACCAGCGGGTTGTGCGGCGGTGTCGATGTTGACTTCGACCGACATACCCGGGCGTAACTGATGCATATCCTGGTCATTGATGCGGATGCGAACCGGAATGCGCTGCGCAATTTTCACGAAGTTACCGGTGGCGTTGTCGGGCGAAATCGCGCTGAACTCTGAGCCTGCGGCCGGAGAGATAAATTCAACCTGACCCGTAAAGCGTTTGCCATCCAGCGCATCGACCCGAATCGTCACCGGCAGGCCAGGACGAATATTTGCCAGCTGGGTCTCTTTCAGATTCGCGATAATCCATTTGTGATTAGGCACCACCGAGGTCAGGCGCGTACCTGCCGTGACATAGGCGCCGGTGCGCACCGCCAGCTGGCCGAGCTGGCCATCATCGGGCGCGGTAATCCGGGTATTCGCCAGATCGATCTCCGCCAGCTCCAGCGCGGCGCGGGCGCTGTCGACATCGCCTTTCAGCGCGTCACGGTTAACGATGACGGTTTGCAGATTCTGCTGGGCGACGGCGATCTGCGCCGCAGCCTGACGAACCTGTGCCTGCGCCTGGGCGTCTGCGGCCCGGGCGGCGTCGCGCTCACGCACTGACAGGGATCCATCCGCCGTGAGATTTTCGACACGCTTCAGATCGAAGCCGCTTTTCAGCGCCTGTGCTTTGGCATTCTCCAGTGCCGCTTTATTGCTCTGGATGGTCGCTTCTGCGCTGCGACGCTGCTGCAGGTTATTGTTCAGCGCCGCCTGCTTCATCGCCAGCTGCGCCTGCGCCTGATGCACCCGCTGGCGATAGATACGGTCGTCAATCGTCATCAGCAACTGCCCTTTTTTCACCGGCTGCAGATCGATCACCTCGACTGAGGTGAGATAGCCATTAACCTGCGGGCTGATAAAGGTCACCTGACCGCGCACATAGGCATTCTCAGTGCTTTGTATTGCGCTGGTGAAGGGCCAGAGTTGCCAGGCGTAAAGAATAACCAGTACACCAATCACCACAATGCCGCTACCTGCGGCGATAGAAAGAATACGGCGGCGATTCGCGCGTTCGCGTTCCGCCGCCTGAAGCTCATCCTGCTGACTCATTGTTTCTCCGTTGATTCCTGTAATGCGGCCAGCTGTTGCTGCTCACGCAGGTTAAATTGCGCCTGACGCCAGTCAAGATAACGACGACGGGTCAAACGCCAGATCACCCACATCAGGGTGACCAGTGCCAGCGCAGCGGTTAACAGGTAGGTGTCGTTATAAGCGAGCACGTTGGCCTGCAGCGTGGCGATTACCTGTAACTGGCTGGTGCTCTGCGCGCCGCGCAGAACGTCGTCACCCACCAGCGAATTAAACAGCGCATTATACTGGCTGAGCCGTTCGGTGACGTTGGGATCGAGCAGTGAGAGCTGATCGCCCAGCAGGCTGGAGTGATATTTTTCCCGCCAGACCTGAAACGTGCCAAGAATAGCGGAACCGATCAGCCCGCCGAGGTTCTGACTCATGCCAAACAGCACCACAAAGCTCACCAGATTTTTCGGCTGAGTCACCACGCTGCCAATACCCATCAGCATCGCGGGCGCCATGAAAAAGGCGCTGCTGAAGCCCAGCAGAAACTGACTGAAATACATATTGCTGGCGCGGGTCAGTGGACTGGATTGCGCATCCATCAGCGAGGCGATAATCATCACCACCAGCGAGGTGACAATCGGCCAGTTGAGATGATTGGGCTTGATAGTCAGCGCACTGGCGGCGATGCCCGCAATAACCCCGGCCATGATCGCCAGCGCCAGACCGCGCATCTGATCGTTCTGCAAGCCAATCTGCTGCAGAAAGCCGATTGCACCGGTGTTCTGTTCCGCCAGTACGATACGGATCATGATCATCACAATGCCCAGCCGCACCATCATGCCGCTGCTGAGCCAGCGGGTATTGATCAGCGGGTTGCGCCGGTTATGCTCAATGACAATCGCAGCGACAATCAGCGTCAGGGCGATCGCGGTACAGATACCGAGCCAGGGCGTGGTAAACCACCACTCAATACGGCCCAGCGTCAGTACGCCGCACAGCAGCGCCATACCGGGTGCCAGCAGGATAAAGGTGACGAAATCCATCTTTTCAAAGGTTTTGATGCGATCGCCCGGTGGCAGTTTCACCAGCAGTACCCCGCCCAGCGCAATCAGCGCCAGGCCGAGTTCAAACAGATAGAGGCCGCGCCACTCGTTGAGCTGCAGTAATTCCGAAGAGAATAAGCGGGCCAGCGGGATAGCCAGTTGCGATACCGTCAGGCCAATCACCAGCGCTTTCAGCCGATGTTTCGCAGGCCAGGCCTGTACCTGATAGTAGATGCCCAGAGAGCTGAGCGCCGCAGCCACCATACCGTGAGCGGTGCGCACAATGATTGCCGAACTGAGATCGTTGGCGAAGAGATGGAAAAACGCCACCAGTACATACAGCACCAGAAACGCCTCGGTAAAGACACGCAGGCCAAACTGCTGGCGGAATTTCACCAGCAGCAGGTTAATAGAGATGTTGCCCATCACGTAGACCGCAGGCAGCCAGGCAATCTCATTCGACCAGGCACCAAAGGTACCCTGCAGGTTGACCAGATTCGCCGTGACCAGCGCGTTACTCAGCGCACCGGTCAGCGAGATAAGTAAACCGATCAGGCCAAACGCCAGGCGTTTTGGCATCGGATGCAGCGGCGTCGAGGGCGATCCCGGCAGCATCGGTTTTTCGTGCGGCAACCACTCGCGTGCAGCGTAGGGATTTCGCTTTGCCACTGCTACATACTTCCCATGCGGCTCAGGAGTTGTTGCAATACGCGCTCGGTCACGGCCAGATCCTGAGGGTCAATATCGGCCAGCATTTCAGTACGGAGTGCGTCAGCCTCGGTTTTCACTTTGGCGAACGCTTCGTTACCCTTATCAGTCAGCACCAGGTGACGCTTACGTCGATCTTCTGGCGGCTGTACCCGCATCAGCAGTGACTGTTTCACCAGCCGATCCACCAGCGGTACCATGCTGGCATCTTCCAGCCCCAGCAGCTGTGCCAGCTCGGTCTGGGTCATGCGTTGCGGCTCACTGGCAATCAGCCCGATGGCCATCCAGCTGCTCATGCTTAAGCCGCTATCTTTAAGGTGACGATCCACCGCCAGGCGCCAGGCATGTGCGGTCAGATGCAATAAGTGGGTAAAGGTACGCGTGTGCTGAGACAAATGTTAGCAGCCTAATAGTAAGAGTTCTAATTGAGTGGTGACGTTATTATACGCAAAGCGAAACGCCAATGAAAAGCGTCCGGTCTGTTAAAAATTAGTGGATCGCGGCAGAATGTCCAGAGGCCGCAACCGGGAGCCGGATAACATGAAACAGGCATCAGCAAACTGGGTCGATCTGCGCCGTGACGCCGTCAGCGGTATTGAGGCGCTACGCGCCCATTTTACCGGACACGCCTATGATCCTCACTGGCACGACAGTTATCTGATTGGCGTGACCGAGCAAGGTGTACAGCAGTTTCATTCGCGGCGCAAACAGCATCAGAGCCGACCAGGCACGGTCTTTATGCTGGAGCCGGAGGAGCTGCATGACGGTGATGCCATCAACGACAGCGGTTTTACCTACCGGATGCTCTATCTTTCGCCGCAGCAGATTTCGCAGCACCTGGCTCCGATGCTGGCTGATAAACCCTCACTGCGTGAGCTACGTTTTGCCGCCACGCTGCGCGACGAGCGTCCACTGGCTTATGCCGTCTGGCATGCGTTTGATGCGCTGTGGCACAACCATCCCGCCATCATCAAAGAGGCGGCGCTGGACCGGATGTTTAGTCAGCTCATCCCGCACCGGCAGTGGTCACTGCCCGCTCAGCCCCCGGATAAAAATGCGCGGCTGGCACTGCAGGCACGTGACTGGCTGATTGCCCATCATGCGGATAATCCCGGCCTGGAGCAGATGGCGCAGCACCTGCAGGTGGATCGCTTCCGGTTATCGCGCCTGTTCCAGACTCACTGGGGTTTACCGCCCCACGCCTGGCTGGTGCAGTGGCGGCTGAGCCAGGCGCGTCGTCAGCTGGCGCAGGGCCAGCCCGTCGCCGATGTGGCAGCCGCGCTGGGTTTCGCCGATCAGAGTCACCTGGGCCGCTGGTTCAAACGCGCCTGCCAGCTTACCCCTTCCCGTTATCAGCACGCCTGCACAAATCTTCCAGACCTGGGTTAAGCCACTTGCCACAATGCGTTTTTTTTAGTCAGGAGAAACGCAATGCAAGACCCACGCTGTGTAATGATACTCAATGCCGCTCTGCCGCCTGGCAAAGCCACCAATGCTGCCGCCGTGATGGCATTAACCCTGGGACAGCGACATCCGGCGCTGGTTGGCGACACCCTGGAGGATGCTGACAGGCGCCCTTCTCCCGGTTTGATCACCACCGGCATTCCGGTGCTGGCCGCGACTGACGAGCAGCTCAGTGCCTTGCGGGAACAGTGCGAACAGGCTGAATACGATCTGGTGCTGTTTCCGGAAGAGGGTCAGACCACCACCGATTATCAGGCGCTGAGCGCCGTCCTGCGACAGCAACCGCGTCAGCAGTGGCGCCTGCTGGGCGTCGCCATCGTCGGCGATAAAAAAGCTCTGCGAAAGCTGACGGCAAAACTGGCGCTATTCAGCTAATCTTTTTGCGGGAAGCTGGCCATGGCTTCCTGTTTTTCCCCTCCCGCCCCTTGGCCCGGCCGTTTGTACAGGTTACTTGTACAGCTTTCGTTTCGGAATAGTCCTTATAAGCTGCTGATAAGTGCCAAATAGCACACTTTGTTAAAGAATCCGATTGTACAGATTGGGCTTCATTGTATAAGTTTACTGCCACGAGTTGTCATGCGACTCTGTAACGAATGATGCACTTGCGTCGCCTCTGAAGGTGTCAGTGGATTTCCACCTTCAGAGGTTATTTTTTCTGTTCAATTTGTGACACTGGTACCATCGCATCTGTCCATGCGGTGGTTTTTTTGATCGCTTTTGTCCTGACATCCGAACCGGAATCGGGCTGTTCTGAAGGGCTTACACATGCAATATATTCTTCCCCGGACCAATCAGGAAATTGCTGATTATTTTAATCCTGCCGCCAATAAACCCGCCAGCGAGATGGAGATGCTGGGTATCCTGGTTGCAGAAATTTTGCAGTCAGGCATGCCAGTGAATAATAAAGCGATTATCTCAAAGCTTATTCATCGGCTGGAGCTGGAAAGCGACAGGGAATTACTGGATATCTACCGACAGCTGCTTGAACTGGTGGTCCATAAAACCCCGGACGATTTTTCACTGTAGCATCGACTCCACGGAGGGAGTCATCCGCCTTTTTCTGGTATCTTCGCCAGTCGCCCGGTACTATCTGCCCCTCACTGTTTATCCTGATCTTCCCGCCCCTCGCGCGGGAGCAAAATAACTAAAGAGCCTGCAATCCTTTATGACTCAAACCAATGATATTGCCGCAACCGACGTTGTGGCGGGCGATATCAGTGTAGGGCGCGTTCTGCGTTCGCCTGCGCTGCTGACCCGCGAATGCCTGGCCGGGGTGATTACCGCGCTGGCGCTGATCCCTGAAGTGATCTCCTTTTCCGTTATTGCCGGTGTAGACCCTAAAGTCAGCCTCGTCGCCTCGGTGGTGCTTTGCCTGACCCTGTCGATACTGGGCGGACGCCCGGCGATGGTAACAGCGGCTGCGGGTTCAGTGGCGCTGGTTATCGGGCCGATGGTCCATCTGCACGGCGTTGAATATATTCTGCCTGCGGTGGTGATGGGCGGCGTCATTCAGATTCTGTTTGGTGTGGCTGGTCTGGCGCGCATGATGCGTTATATTCCCCGTTCGGTGATGCTGGGATTTGTGAATGCGCTCGGGGTGCTGATTTTCTTTGCTCAGGTGCCGCACGTCTGGGGACAATCATCACTGGTGTGGATCTTCTTTGCCGTCACACTGGCTATCGTGCTGTTGTTGCCGCGTCTGATAAAAAGTGTTCCTTCACCGCTGGTTGCCATTGTGGTAGTGACTGCCGTCGCGCTGCTAATGGGCTATCGCATGCCGAACGTGGGCGATGAAGGGCCGATGAGTCCCGGTCTGCCCGGTTTTAACAGCCTGCTGGTGCCACTTAACCTGCAGACCCTGCAGATTATCTGGCCCACGGCCCTGAGCATCGCCTTTGTCGGGCTGATGGAGTCACTGCTGACCGCCAAACTGGTCGATGACCTGACCGATACCCCCTCCAGTAAGCGTCGTGAATCCTGGGGCCTGGGCGTGGCGAATATTCTGGCGGGTTTTTATGGCGGTATCGCCGGGTGCGCGATGATAGGTCAGACCATCGTCAATGTTGAACTGGGCCGGGCGCGCAGCCGGGTTTCCACCGTGGCCGCCGGTCTGGTGCTGCTGTTACTGGTGACCGGACTGAGCCGGATTATGGCGCAAATCCCGATGGTGGTACTGGCCGGGATCATGATGGTGGTGGCCGTGAAAACCGTTAACTGGCATAGCCTGCAACCCGCTACCCTGAAACGTATGCCGTGGTCAGAGACGCTGATTATGGTGCTGACGGTAGCGGTGACTGTCTGGACAGGTAATCTGGCACTGGGCGTTCTGGCTGGGGTAATCCTGGCTATGCTGCTGTTTGCCCGCCGTATTGCGCACGTTATTCATGCGGAGCGTCAGCTGAGCGAAGATGGCGAGTCGGTGCGCTATGTGGTGCGCGGCCCGCTGTTTTTCGCCAGCAGCAACGATCTGTTCGAGCATTTCGATTATGCCCATGACCCTAAAAAGGTCACTATCGATTTAACGCACGCGCAAATCTGGGATGCGTCCAGCGTCGCGGCGCTGGATGGCATTGAGTATCGCTATCAGCGTTATGGCGCAGAGGTAACCATTGAGGGGCTGGATCCACGCAGCACGGACTTCCATCAGCGCCTGACCGGTAATTTCGGCTAAAAACCCAGTTCTGCTGCCTCTCCGGCAGCAGAACTCACTCAGCCTGTTGCCGCCGCGCGCGGTAGCGGCCAACCATGGTAATCAGCGCCTGGTAGATTAAACCGGCGTAGAGACTTGTCAGAATCGCCAGACCAGGCTCTTTGCCCTGCTGATGCCATGACATAAACCACATGAATACGCCCCACAGTACAGAGAACACCAGCCACCCGCGGACGAACTTCATCATGCCATTCATAACGACTCCTCTTAAATGAAGCGCTACCTTAGCGCGCTCCAGCCTGAAACGCATTGCCAGCATGCACGAGTTGCGAGGCGTCTCAAATAATCGTCGACAATTTGCCATGCGTGTTGATGATTTAGCCCTGTCCGGGCGGTTTTGTTGCAATTCTCTATACTCAACGTTCCGCTTACCTGATCGGGGAATTACGATGAAACGTACTGCTTATCTGTTATCCACACTGGCTATCCTCGCCACGCTTACGGCCTGTGCACCGCCGCCACCGGGCAGAGATGCCCCGCCACCGCCACCACCTGGCGGGCAGCAGCCGGTGGGCGCACCCGGCGGCAGCGGCCCGGCAGGACAACCGCAGGCCTGACATTATTCTGCCAGCCTGCGTTGCGGGCTGGTTAATGCCGGAAGGCGCAGCCGCAGGCTGACATCTCACCCGGCAGCACTTTGCCTGCGTGAGAGTGACGCCGCTGTAATTGCCCCTGCTCTTCAGCACTGCTGTTGCCTGCCTGCTGTCCCAGCCAGCGATCCAGCGCGCGGCCAGCGATCTGCCGGATGTCAGGTGACCAGCTGGTAAGATGCCAGGTTGAGCTACGGGCTTCCTCACTATCACCAAAACCTGCCACTGCCAGATGGATACCCTGACCAAAATCCCGAATCGCCTGCATTGCACCAAAGGCCATCAGATCGCTTTCACAGAAGAGTGCCTGGATACGCTCAGCAGCACGTGTCTTTTTCAGGTAAGACATCATCGCCTGATAAGCGCAGTCGCGATCATCACTACCCACAGTCAGTTCGGCGTTCAGCGCCATGCCTGCCGCCAGCAGAGAGGCGCGATAGCCCTGTTTTTGCGCCAGTTCGCCTGGCTGACCCTGCATAAAGCCAAACCGCTGATGCCCCTGTTTAAGCAATAATTCCGCTGTCACTTCACCCGCCCGCAGTGCATCCCCCTGCAGCTCAGGCTCAGCGTCAATCTGAAGCACCGGCAAATGGCAG
Organism: Pantoea sp. JV6; assembly: GCF_025910055.1. Lineage (NCBI taxonomy): Bacteria > Pseudomonadati > Pseudomonadota > Gammaproteobacteria > Enterobacterales > Erwiniaceae > Pantoea > Pantoea sp. JV6. The sequence goes on from NZ_JAPCIM010000012.1 coordinate 175,628, forward strand.
GCATCAGTTAAGCGGTTACCGGGGAGTAACAGCAAACCACGCAGCCCGAGCGGTGTAGCCTGCCGGATGAGTGTGGTTAGTGTGACGTCGGTTTCGGCACTCAGTAGCACCGAGATAACACCGCGCGCGTTAAGCTGGCGCATCACTTCGTCCAGCATTTTTTGTTGATACGGATTGAGCAACTGGCTGGCGACAACACCGATAACCGGAGGGGCCGCCGGTTCAGTTAAGTCAGGTGTAAAAGGTGTAATCATTGGCATTAATTCTCTGCGACGGCAAACAATAGTCACCACAATACGGTAAACCACAACGTTTCAACAGGTTACAGAGTTCGACACAGGCCGCAAAAATGAGTGAAATCGGATGTAATTGGGATGGATCGGCAGAAACCCAAAAGGGCCAGGCTGGCGTTAACGTAGATGCAGGAGAGGGACCGGGCAGCAGGAGTTGAACCCGCATCGTCAACCCGTTAAGAGTTGCAGTAATACCTTTATACCATGCCCGAATGGCGTGCCTGGAAAAGCCGCGCTGTGTGAACAAGAAGCGTAGTACGACTTTCTGACCAGGCAAGCGCAAGCGGCAGGTATATTGCAACCGTCGTATGAAATCAAAAAAGAGGTGCTGCTGCCTGTAGGCATTGATTATTCAGCTAACCTTAAGTTTCAGGCAGCCTGTTCCGACCGGGACTTATGGCCAACATTTTGCAGAGGTCAAGACTATGCCGTCAGGACAATTTTATGTGGTTGATCAACCCGAACTGAATTTTACCGCCAATTATCATATTGATACGGTCAATGATAAACCCTATCCCTCGCGGATGGTACTGGAGATCCGGAAGCAGTCACAGCCAACCGACGCCTTTGATGATATCAGCATCGGCCATGAAGTGACCTTTGTCTCTTCCAGTGGTGAGGCGCAACGGATGGTGCTGGTGAGTGACACTGATGATGAGCTGGTATTCAGCTCCCGGGGCTGATGCCGGCTTATACCGCTAAACGGAGGTTGCAGTCGCCGTATCCGCCAGATAGCAGGCACAAAAAAACCGCCCTTGGGCGGTTACGACATTACTGCATATTGCTTTTATTTTATTAGATTTTCTTCGGCAGAAATATGGTGCCCGGGGCGGGACTTGAACCCGCACAGCCTTACAGCCGAGGGATTTTAAATCCCTTGTGTCTACCGATTTCACCACCCGGGCAGGGTGTAACTGGAGGCGCGTCCCGGAGTCGAACCGAGGTACACGGATTTGCAATCCGCTGCATAGCCACTCTGCCAACGCGCCTTAAACTGATGTGCCGTCAGGTTAACCTGACCTGCGAATCTGGAGCGGGAAACGAGACTCGAACTCGCGACCCCGACCTTGGCAAGGTCGTGCTCTACCAACTGAGCTATTCCCGCAATTCAGCAATTTCGTCGAACCTGCTGATTTTATTTATCTTATGGCAGCCTGGCTGCCGTTCGATGCGATGCATTCTACTTAGATGACGCAATGAGTCAATAAAATTATCCTCACAGCGCGTCCGTTTGCTGCTTTTTAAATCGTATCGATCACGGTTCGAGCAGATCGCCGCGCGCGGCGCTTAAATACTGGAACATAGACCAGAAAGTCAGCACGGCAGCAATGTATAACGCCACCACACCAATCGCCACGACGGTCGCATCAGGACGCCACAGCAAGGCAAACAGTGAGAACATCTGGGCAGTGGTTTTCACTTTACCAATCCAGGAAACCGACACGCTGCTGCGTTTACCAATCTCCGCCATCCATTCACGCAGCGCAGAGATAATGATCTCGCGTGCAATCATGGTGGCGGCGGGCAGCGTAATCCACCAGGCGTGGAAATATTCCGCCACCAGCACCAGCGCAATGGCCACCATCACTTTATCCGCTACCGGATCGAGAAACGCGCCAAAGCGTGTTGTCTGCTTCCAGCGGCGCGCCAGAAAGCCATCAAACCAGTCGGTGATGGCAGCAAAAACAAAAATCAGTGCAGTCGCCAGCGGCGCCCAGGTGAACGGCAGATAGAAAGCCAGCACAAAGAACGGGATGAGCACGACTCGAAACAGGGTGAGACACGTCGGAATGTTTAATTGCATATGCCGGTAACTGTCTGGATATAGGTAGAATTTAGCCTATGTTCCTACATTGCCCCCCCCGTTTCAATGCTAGTGTTTCAACGAGTAGTATATTTTTTCTGCCAGAGCATGTGAGATACCGGGTACATTGGCGATCTCCTCCACCGACGCGTTCATCAGCGGTTGCAGGCCCCCCATGTACTTAAGCAGTTGCTGACGCCGTTTCGGCCCCACCCCTTCGATGCTTTCCAGTGCGCTGGTGTTCTTTACTTTGGCCCGTTTTTTACGGTGGCCTGAAATGGCATGATTGTGAGCGTCATCACGAATATGCTGGATCACATGCAGCGCTGGTGCATCGGGTGGCAGCGAAACGCCCTCACCTTCCGCTTCAAAGAACAGCGTTTCCAGTCCGGCTTTACGATCGCTGCCTTTCGCTACGCCGAGTAAAATCGGCCGGCTTTTGTCCCAGGGCACATCCAGTTCCGCGAAGACCTGCTTCGCCTGAGACAGCTGGCCTTTACCGCCATCGATCAGAATCACATCCGGAATCTTATCTTCTTCTATGGCTTTACCATAACGGCGGCGTAACACCTGATTCATGGCGGCGTAGTCATCACCCGGCGTAATGCCGCTGATGTTGTAGCGACGATAATCGGCACGCAGCGGACCATTCTGGTCGAACACTACGCAGGAGGCGATGGTCTGCTCACCCATGGTATGACTGATATCGAAACACTCCATGCGTTTAATTTTGTCCAGCTCAAGAAACTCCGCCAGCGCCATCAGCCGCTGATGAATTGTGGAGTGCTGTGACAGACGCGTGGTTAACGCCGTCGCGGCGTTGGTGCGCGCCAGTTTGAGATAACGGGCGCGATCCCCGCGCGGCTTGCTCTGAATACTCACCCGACGTCCGGCCAGCTCACTGAGCGACTCAGCCAGCAGTTCACGCTCTGGCAAGGTGAAGTCCAGCAAAATATCGCCAGGCAGCGTACGTGCCTCGCTGCCCTGCAGGTAGAACTGCCCGACAAAGGTCTGAACGACCTCAGCCAGATCGGTATCGACGGGCACTTTCGGGAAGTAGCTGCGGCTGCCTAACACTTTGCCCTGACGGATAAACAGCACGTGGAGACAGGCCATGCCCGCTTCATAAGCCACACCCATCACATCAAGGTCATCACCCTGATTCGAGACAAACTGCTTTTCGGTGATCCGTCGCACAGCCTGAATCTGATCGCGCAGGCGTGCCGCCTCTTCAAAGCGCAGGCCCGTGCTCGCCTCTTCCATCCGTTTGACCAGCTGGTTAAGAACCTGATCGTCTTTACCCGCCAGGAACAAGCGCACGTAATCGGTCTGCTGTGCATACTCCTCCTCACTGACCAGTCCCGCGACACAGGGACCCAGACAGCGGCCAATCTGATATTGCAGACAGGGCCGGGAGCGATTGCGGTAGACGCTGTTTTCGCACTGGCGGATAGGGAAAACTTTTTGCAGCAGTCCCAGCGTTTCACGCACCGCATAGCCGTTGGGGAACGGGCCAAAGTATTCGCCTTTGGCATGCTTTGCACCACGGTGCATCGCCAGCCGCGGATGAGTATCGCTGCTAAGAAAGATGTAAGGGTAAGATTTATCGTCGCGCAGCAGCACGTTGTAGCGCGGCTGGTAGAGCTTGATGTAGTTATGCTCAAGCAGCAGCGCTTCGGTTTCGGTGTGGGTTACGGTGACATCGATGTGCTGGATATTACTAACCAGCGCTTCGGTTTTGCGGCTGCCGACCTGAGTGCGGAAGTAGCTGGTCAGACGCTTCTTCAGGTCTTTGGCTTTGCCCACATAGATGACGGTGCCTGAGGCGTCATACATGCGGTAAACACCGGGCTTGCTGGTTACCGTACTCAGAAAGGCTTTGGAATCAAAAACGTCATTCACTACTGATTAACGGCTCCGCATTATAGAGGCCATGTCGAATGGCCAGATGCGTTAACTCTACGTCGCCACTGATATTCAGCTTGCTGAACATCCGGTAGCGGTAACTGTTAACGGTTTTAGGACTGAGATTTAACTGCTCGGAAATTTCCGTCACCTTTTGTCCACGGGTGATCATCAGCATAATCTGCAATTCCCTTTCCGACAAACAGCTGAAGGGGGATTCCGCTTTTTGTGGCTCAATCTGGCTCAGCGCCATCTGCTGGGCGATATCTGAAGCGATGTAGCGCTGTCCGGCATTGACCGAGCGAATCGCATTGATCACCTCCTGCGGCGCAGCCCCTTTACTGAGGTAGCCTGCAGCCCCCGCCTGCATCACTTTCGCAGGCAGCGGATTTTCCGTGTGAATGGTCAGCATGATGATTTTGATATCGGGATTGTAACGCACGATTTTCCGCGTCGCCTCCAGTCCACCGATGCCCGGCATGTTCATATCCATGAGGATCACATCAACCTGATTGGCACGGCACCACTTAGCGGCATCCTCGCCACAGTTGACCTCTCCGACCACGGCCAGACCTTTGACATCCTCCAGGATGCGACGGATTCCGGCACGGACAAGTTCATGGTCATCAACAAGAAGCACACTGATCAACGGGGAAACTCCAGAGGCTAAAAAAAGAGGAATCAATTAACGAATACAGGCGATAATCATACCCGCTTTTACCTCAAAAGCACATCAACAAAGCAAAACAGTCGACGCTTCGCATAACGATTTCCAGCCCCGTGCAGCCAGCAATAACAGAGATTTCTTACAACCGACAGGCGTACTGAATAATCCTTAAACTCTTACTATTTCATGGTATTAACACCAGACTTTGCTGTGCCTTATCGCTGCAGGCCCTTGTGATATCTGGCCCGGCAACACCTGTAATTACTTTCAGCGATTGATTAGTTGTACTGGAGAAACCAGCTGTTTATAGCGAAGCGAACCGGCTGCTCCAGCAACTTACTGACCCTGTGATATACTCACGCACTGCTGTTCGGACAGATTGCCGACACATTGTCATTCACCAAGGAGAAACGCATGAGCGATGAAGATTTTGCAACTTCGCAGGAAGCCCGGAAATTAGCGGATGAAATCGCGGGTCTGAAGATGATGATCACCCTGATCCTGAAAGGTATGGGCCAGGCTGATGCCGGCAAAGTGATTATCAACATGGAACGCTATGTACAGACGCTGGGCGACAAGCCTCAGGCGGAAGTATTCAGCAATACCATTAAGCAGATCAAAACAGCCTACCGTCAGTAAGCTTGCTTGCCCCCACAGCCGCGGGGGCAAATTAATTAACTGTGCGCCTGCCAGTTAACCGAAACGCCCAGCGTAGGCAGCACCTCTTCCGGACTAAAGCGCCGCGTTCCCCGATACTTTTCAGCCAGCGCTGGCTGAACCACCGGAATACGGATCGCAAACAGATTATCTTCTGACAGAATAAGTCCCGGCGTCAGCGGCTCATACACCACCTGATGCTCTTCAAACATCTTCTCCAGCATCGGCGTTGCCGAACTGATGATGTATTCCATACCGTTCAATTCTGCCAGCTGCACGGCGTGCCAGAGAATATTCAGTGGCAGTTCAGCGTCCACATCCAGCCGTGCCGAGAAGCGCGACATTTCCCACACTTTCTCATGGCTGAAAGGCAGTACGATGCCTTCACTCAGTTCAGGTTCGAACCAGGGCATCAGACGCGCACAGCCGCTGATGCCCTCCCGCGCATTCCATGCGATCAGCCAGGTGACATCTGAACGATCGTAGCGATCATATTCCTGTCCTGGCGTGCTCAGACGTGGCGGAATTGACCACCCTTCGCCGCGCGCAAAGACGCTGTATCGGTAGCTGCCGAGTTCGGCAAGCAAAGAGGATGGCATATCCTTTAATTGCGTTTGCACTATTTTCATCATGCGCCTCTGACATCCCCATGTTTGCAATGATTTCTTTGCGCCAGCCTGGCAAAGTCCCGGCGCAGAATAGACAACAGACCTGTGCAAAGGAACAGCGAAATGTAGCCGTTGCTTAATGTTCAGATCAGTCCGATTGCCGCTGCATAGCAGGCAATCTGCGTTTTATTGGAAACATTGAAACGCTTTTGCATATTTTTTTGGTGAAAGTTAACGGTATGTTCAGAGATGGATAAAATAAGTGAAATTTCGACCGCCGTTTTTCCTTCGGCTGTCCATTTCAAAATTTCCAGCTCGCGCTGACTAAACTCTTTTTTTAGTACCATCATTGCATCATCGCTAAAGCGTTCCAGCGTATCCAGACTTAGTTCCGCTAAAAGGTGTAGTTTCACCTCCAGCTCAGCATGGCAGAGCTGGACAGAAATGGGCTGTTGCGACGATATAGATAATATACCAATGACGCGATTTGGTGCCATTGCAGAGCAAGAAAATCCGCTCTGCAGCCCATATTCTCTCGCCTCACGCCACAAATTGCCGGCGTCAGCGAACAGTTCCTCCGTCCACGCCATGCCTCTGCCCGGTCGCTGACACAACCTGAGCACCGGATCGACAGCGTAATAATTCTGCTTCTCATAGCGTTTAACCCATAGTTTGGGATAGGTGCTATGTAAATGAATACGCGGTCGGGTAAAAGGCACCGGGTGCTGAATCAAAAAGGCAAAATAATCGAAGCCTAATGATTCAATAAATTGTTGCAATAACGGCTTCAATTCAGAAGAAACCGTTAATGCCTGAAATTGTTCTTTCGCCTCAGCTCGCCAGGCGAAATAATTTTCAGTGCTCATATTGCCTCAGCGTTAATTTCACTCGCCCTTCCGGTAATATTCATTCGGATTCATCGGATAAAATAAATTTGCAGAAGAAAATTAATTTATCGTTCAGGACGAATCTGTCGCGATCTACAGCGCATTTAACCTTTCACCGTTGGAGCGGAGTGAAAAAGTGTTCCTGCCTTTACAAGGTGAGGCCGATCACAGCAATTTCAATCACCCCAGGAGAATAAGATTTTTCTGATAGGATTTCAATCCCTGACCTCCAGTGCAATTTTATCTCAGACCCGAAACGTCTGCTGAAAATATTGAATCGCGATGCTGATTGTTGGGTAAATAACGAGTAAACAAGGCGTTAATTACTCCGTTATAAGCGAAGCGGCAGTGACAAATTTCTGACATATTTTTTATCAGGAAATAAGCCCGGCTCTCTCTTTGCAGCATCAGGACCGGTTTCGTCAGACGACCCCTCAGCCCCTGTGGCGTCTGTTGAGACAGCTAACCGGCATGCTGCCCGCGCCACGCGCTTGCCGGTGAAAGACCTGTCCCGGTTTTCAGTGGCAGCCCTGTAAGCGTAACGATGTGCTGTTTAATAAACCTTTTCTGGTCTTCCCTGCCCGACCATGCTCTGTGCCCGTCGATTCACATGCTGCTGTGGTTTATCGACTTATCTGACTGCGAATACCTGATCCAGGACAGCGCGTCCGTAAAAGTCGCCTTTACTTACTCTGCTGTCTGACCGCAATACGTGGCGGAGATCACTATTTATGGCGTAATGCTCAACACTGACTCTATTTTAATCAGTTAAATCACTTTCCCGATAGTCACGCAACTAAATCATATGAAAATAAATTTGCAGGAAAAATCCGTTCTTTTCTCAATCACGCACGCTTTATTTATGCGATACCTTTCCCTTATTTCTGCCAGCGCAACCGTGAAATAATTTCATCATGCCGCCAGCAGGCGCTGAGCAAATGAGGCTGAGAATCTGCACATGGGTTTTATCCCGCAGGCATCGTTTTATTCTTACAGATGGCCCTGAAATCGGCTTTTTTATGCGCATCCTGACCTGTTGTCAGACTATTTCAGTAAGGGTTCAGGTTCAGCAATGATAACTGGATGGGTTTTACTGGCACCATAAGAACATTTCTTAATCAAACACGGTATTAATCCTGTCTGATGATTTATCGGCAGTAGCCTGCACCACGCATACCCAGATGAAAATGTGAGGCGTGAGCGGCGTTATAGTCCGGCCCCAGCGCATTGCCGAATACCTCACAGCCGCCACGCCACAGCGTATGAAGCATTGCCGCTTTTTCTTCCGGCTGTTGCCAGTGACGACTGACCTCAAGCCGCTGACCATCAGCCAGCTGAAAGCCTGTCACATCCCAGGCATCGGCGGTGGCATGTTCACTGAGCCGCCCCTGGGCACGATGATAAATATTACGGCAGGCGTAACTGCCGACATGCGTAATTCGTACCAGTGGACTGTGCATCTCTCTGGCGGTCTGTTCACGACTGCGCAGAGCATACATGGTGCTGGCGACGGCCATAGGACAGCTGGCCAGAAAGCTGCTGCTGAGGCTGACCGGGCCAAATTTCTGAACCCGCAGCGGATGACTGAGCGGACAGTGACCCGTGACGTCCGGACGCTCGCTGAAGCTGACCCAGCCCGCCTGTTGAGCGCGGCGCATCACCGCCAGACATGCGTCAGGATCGCTGGCCAGCCTTTTCATCTTAATCTGCGTCATCCAGCCCGGCGGATCGGTAACAGAGAGTGGCGTAAAGGGATTAAACTGCGGCGGCAGATGCTGCTTAAGCCAGGGTAAGCTGACCCATCCCAGCGCAAGCAATAGCAAAAACAGGATAAGCGTGCGCATAGTCCCTCTCGCAGCATGATGATTAGCAAACAAAAAGTGTAGAAGCGCATCGCCCTTCACGCCGCCTGACTGACATAACGTGATGAATAATTACCCAGGCTGACGAAGGTTTGAACAAAATCGCGCTTTATTGCCGCTTCCGGGACGGCAGGCATCACAATTGGTAAAAAAGCGTTACCCGATTCCGGCTCTCTTCCTCTATCTTATGCCGACTTGCCCTCAGGCAGACGCCTTGACTAACAGCCAGCAGAGCTGAACACAACATCACGACAGGAAAGACAATTCTATGGTTGATCAATCTAAAGAAACCGCAAGCACCCACGAGACGCCCGATAAACTCCAGCGCAATCTGCACAATCGTCACATCCAGCTGATCGCCATTGGTGGCGCTATCGGTACCGGCCTGTTTATGGGTTCCGGTAAAACCATCAGCCTGGCTGGCCCCTCGATCATTTTCGTCTATATGATCATCGGTTTTATGCTGTTCTTTGTGATGCGCGCCATGGGGGAGCTGCTGCTCTCCAACCTTGAGTACAAATCCTTTAGCGATTTTGCCGCTGATCTGCTTGGCCCGTGGGCCGGCTACTTTACCGGCTGGACCTACTGGTTCTGTTGGGTGGTAACTGGCATTGCCGACGTGGTGGCAATCAGCGCCTATTTCCAGCTCTGGTTTCCGGGCTTCTCGATCTGGATGAGCGCCCTGCTTTGCGTGGTGGTTTTTCTGGCGCTCAATATTGCCACCGTCAAGCTGTTTGGCGAGATGGAGTTCTGGTTTGCGATCATTAAAATCGTCGCCATTGTGGCACTGATCGTAACCGGGATTGTGCTGGTATCGATTCACTACCCCTCACCGGGCGGCGGCACAGCGTCACTCAGCAACATCTGGGATCACGGCGGCATGTTCCCGAAAGGCCTCAGCGGCTTCTTTGCCGGCTTCCAGATTGCGGTGTTTGCCTTTGTCGGCATTGAACTGGTGGGCACGGCAGCGGCTGAAACCCACAATCCGCATAAAGTGTTACCGCGCGCGATTAATGCGATTCCGTTGCGGGTCATTATGTTTTACGTGCTGGCGCTGATGGTGATTATGGCGGTAACGCCCTGGACCCAGGTGATGGCCGATCGCAGTCCGTTTGTTGAGATGTTCGTTCTGATTGGTCTGCCTGCGGCTGCGAGTATCGTTAACTTTGTGGTGCTGACTTCTGCCGCCTCCTCAGCCAACAGCGGCATCTTCTCCACCAGCCGTATGCTCTATGGCCTGTCGCAGCAGGGTGTGGCCAGCCGCGCCTTTGGCCGACTCTCTGCCCGTGCGGTGCCGACTACCGGCCTGTTTTTCTCCTGCCTGTGCCTGCTGATTGGTGTGGCGTTGATCTACCTGATCCCGGATGTAATGAAGGTCTTCACGCTGGTGACCACCGTCTCGGCCATTCTGTTTATGTTCGTCTGGACCATCATTCTGTGCAGCTATCTGGCCTACCGTAAAAAGCATCCGCAGCGCCATGCGGAGTCGGCATTTAAGATGCCGCTGGGCAAATTCATGTGCTGGGTCTGCATGGCATTCTTCGCATTTGTGCTGGTGCTGCTGACGCTGCAGGAAGATACGCGCCAGGCGCTGATGGTTACGCCACTCTGGTTTGCCCTGCTGGGTGTGGGCTGGATGCTGCGTAATCGTCGTAGCCGCTAATCGGTAATATCATGAACAAAGCCCGGTCAGATGACCGGGCTTTTTTTTACAGGCGATCGCCCAGCGCAGAGAAAATGGCGGATAAAGAGGGGCGTTCATTAGGTAAGCGCTGCGGCCGGGGATCGGGCTGCTGAGGCGTGCCCAGACCAAAGGTGAAGGTATACTTATCGCCTTCGCCCATGCGCAGGTCGGCAATCGTCGTCTGACCGTCCTGCTCACGCAGCGCGTAGAAGCCGTGGCTGAACCAGGCGACACGTTCTGCATACCAGCTGCCCCGAAAGGCGTCGAACAGTTCAGGATGACGCGGATACCACGCCACCTGCAGTGGCCGTGAGGGCGACAACAGCGACCAGTAAACTTCGCCATAGCGATCCGGCGTCATAATCACGCTGCGCCATACCAGCGTATTAAAGGCCGTGGGCGTCACCAGCACTTTATTGTCCGGAATACCCTGCTCCGCCAGCGACGCTCTGATCTGCCAGCCTGCGACGCCCTGAATCACCACGCTCCAGACCAGATAAAGGGTACTCAGCATCAGCCCGAGCCGGTTTCCGCGCAGCCCTTTATCACTGCGCCGCCAGAGCGCGACGCCCAGGCCTGCCAGCAGCGGCAGCGTATAGAGTGGATCGACGATGTAGATACTGCCGATGGCATAAGGATAATCGGTGATCGGCAGGCCAAGCTGGGTGCCATACACCGTCATCAAATCGAGCAGCGGATGGGTAATCAGCGCTAGCCAGATGGCAGGCCACCATGCTGCCCACTTCACCCGCTGACGAAACAGACCTGCCACCAGCCATGCAATCAGTGGCGAGAGCAGCGTGAGCCAGAGCAGCGCATGCGTTTCCGTGCGATGCAGGGTCATGTTGCGTATCGCATCGCCATGATCAAGAAAGACATCGAGATCGGGTAAGGTGCCGCAGACGCCGCCCACCAGCGCGGCCTGCCAGACCGGCACCCGACGTCCCATCACTGCGACACTGACTGAGGCACCCAGCACCAGCTGCGAAACAGAATCCATTGATTAACTCCGTACCTGAACCGTGGATGTATCCTGAATTAGCGTACGCGAATCCCTTCGATGATCATGCGCTGCACGTTATCAACAGCCTGATCGAAAAACGCCGGATCGCTGAGCGTCTGGCCGGTAACGGCCTCAACCTGAGTGGCAAAATCGGCGTAATGCTGCGTGGTGGCCCACAGCATAAAGATCAGATGCTGCGGCTGTACGCCCGCCAGTCGTCCTTCATCAATCCAGCGTTCAATAATTGCCGCTTTGTCATCTACCAGCTGCTTAAGATCGCCTGCCAGCTCCCCTTTCAGAAGCGGAGCACCCTGCAGCATCTCCAGACAGAAGAGCCGGGAAGCCTGAGGATGATCGCGCGACACTTCCAGCTTCAGCCGGATGTAGCGACGAATCGCGACCAATGGATCCTGATCGTGCGCCAGCGCGCGCAACGGTGCCAGCCAGACATCCAGAATCTGCTTAAGCACTGCCACATAGAGCACTTCTTTAGAGGGAAAATAGTAGAGCAAATTGGTTTTAGAGACATCGGCCAGCTCGGCCACCTTATCGAGGCTGGTGCCGTGAATGCCAAACTGTGAGAAGAAGGTCAATGCCGCTTCCAGTATGGCGGCCCGCTTCGCTGCGACCGCACGCGAACGTCGCGTTGGCTTTTTTTCATCGGTATTCACACGTTTACCTCATCCTTCTGGTGTCAGCGCATCATAGCAAAGGGATTCATCGCTGCCCAATCCGCGCTCTGCACCTTTTTTGCTCAGCCTGCATGGAAAACGTGCAGCGAATTTTGACCAGACGGTCTGAAATGGACCAGTTACTCCACTTACCTCTTTCGGGTTAATTTTAACTCACTGTTATTTAAAACAATAAAAAAAGTGGCACACAGTTTGCAGAATTGTGACTGAGCGCGGCCCACACGGACGATGCAGGATGCAGTGCAGCGCGTGAAACACCTTTCCCCCATCGCAACGAGGTTTCACATGAAGATAGGCGTCTTTATTCCGATTGGTAACAATGGCTGGCTGATTTCGTCCAATGCGCCGCAGTACATGCCGACTTTTGAACTGAACAAAGCGATCGTGCTGAAAGCAGAGCATTACCATTTCGATTTTGCGCTCTCGATGATCAAACTGCGCGGCTTCGGCGGAAAAACCGAGTTCTGGGATCATAACCTCGAATCGTTCACCCTGATGGCAGGCCTGGCCGCCGTGACATCACGCATTGAGATCTACGCCACCGCCGCCACCCTGACGCTGCCTCCGGCGATTGTGGCGCGCATGGCGTCCACCATCGATTCCATTTCAGGCGGTCGCTTTGGCGTCAACCTGGTGACCGGCTGGCAGAAGCCGGAATATGAACAGATGGGAATGTGGCCTGGCGATGAGTACTTCAGCAGCCGCTACGCTTATCTGACCGAATACGTTACCGTGCTGCGCGACCTGTGGGGCACCGGAAAATCGGACTTTAAAGGTGAGTTCTTCACCATGAACGACTGCCGGGTGAGTCCGCAGCCGCAGCGCCCGATGAAGGTGATCTGCGCCGGACAGAGCGATGCCGGTATGGCCTTCTCTGCTCAGCACGCCGATTACAACTTCTGCTTTGGTAAAGGTGTTAACACGCCTGCCGCGTTCAGCTCTACCTCGATTCGCATGAAGCAGGCCGCTGAAAAAGCGGGCCGCGATGTCGGCTCCTATGTGCTGTTTATGATCATCGCTGCTGAAACGGACGAAGAAGCGCGGGCGAAGTGGGAACACTACAAAGCCGGTGCGGATGAAGAGGCGCTCTCCTGGCTCACCACTCAGAGTCAGCAGGACACCAAATCGGGCAGCGACACCAACGTGCGCCAGATGGCGGATCCGACCTCGGCAGTCAATATCAATATGGGCACCCTGGTGGGGTCGTATGCCAGCGTGGCGCGGATGCTGGATGAGGTTGCGCAGGTCGAAGGCACCCACGGCGTGCTGCTGACGTTTGATGACTTCCTGCAGGGTATCGAGAACTTCGGGCAGCACATTCAGCCGCTGATGGCCTGTCGCAGCGCCCTGCTCGACGCACAGCAGGAGGTGGCATGATGGCTACCGTTTATTGTGCTCACACGCCGGATGTTCCCCAGGTTGAACTACCGGCGCGGCCAGAGCCGATCGCCTTTCCGCCTGGCCAGACCGCGCTGATTGTCGTGGATATGCAGAACGCCTACGCCACTGAAGGCGGCTATCTCGATCTGGCGGGCTTCGATGTTTCCGCCACCAAGCCGGTGATTGCGAAAATCCATCAGGCGGTGACGGCGGCCCGTGCGGCAGGCGTTCAGATCATCTGGTTCCAGAACGGCTGGGACAGTGACTATGTAGAAGCGGGCGACGCCGGTTCCCCCAATTTCCACAAATCGAATGCCCTGAAAACCATGCGTAAACGGCCTGAACTGCAGGGGTCGCTGCTGTCGAAAGGCGGCTGGGATTACGCGCTGGTCGATGAACTGGTGCCACAGCCCGGTGACATCGTGCTGCCGAAATCGCGTTACAGCGGCTTCTATAACACCCCGCTCGACAGCATGCTGCGCAGCCGCGGGATCCGTCATCTGATGTTTACCGGCATCGCGACCAACGTCTGCGTTGAATCGACGCTGCGCGACGGCTTCTTTTTGGAGTACTTCGGCGTGGTGCTGGAAGACGCCACTTATCAGGCCGGCCCGCCCTTTGCTCAGCAGGCTGCCCTGTTCAATATCGAAACCTTTTTTGGCTGGGTATCGGATGTCGATACCTTCTGCGAAAGCCTGAATGCCCGCTAATCCACGATAAGGACGACGCTATGCCGAAAAGTATTATTGTTCCGCCAGGCACCACCACCCCCATCGCCCCGTTCGTTCCCGGCACGCTGGCGGATGGCGTGGTCTATGTCTCGGGTACGCTGCCGTTTGATGCTGACAACAACGTGGTGCATGTGGGTGATGCCGCAGCGCAGACCCGCCACGTGCTGGAAACCATTAAAAAGGTGATTGAGACCGCCGGTGGCAGCATGACCGATGTGACGTTTAATTCGATTTTTATCACCGACTGGTCGAACTACGCCGCGGTGAATCAGGTTTATGCCGAATACTTTCCCGGCGAAAAACCGGCGCGCTTCTGTATTCAGTGCGGTCTGGTCAAGCCTGACGCGCTGATTGAGATCGCCAGCGTGGCGCACATCGGCAAAGCGGAGGTCTGATGCAGCTGGATATTCTGGGTCTGCAAAATCCCGAGGCACCGACACTGGTGCTCTCATCCGGTCTGGGCGGCGTGGCGGGTTTCTGGCAGCCGCAGCTGGCCGCGCTAACGGCACGCTATCGGGTGGTGACCTATGACCAGCGCGGCACCGGTCGCAGCGCTGACAGCCTGCCGGAAGGCTACAGCATGGCGATGATGGCGTCAGAACTGGCCGCCGCGCTGGCGCAGCACGGCATCCTGCGCTTCAGCCTGATCGGTCACGCACTGGGCGGTCTGGTGGGGATGCAGCTGGCACTGGATTATCCGGATCGGATCGAACGGATCGTGGTAATCAATGGCTGGCTGACGCTGCATCCCCATACCCGTCGCTGCTTTCAGGTGCGTCAGGACCTGCTGCTCAACGTCGGCGTCGAGGCATTTGTCCGCGCTCAGCCGCTGTTTCTCTATCCTGCGGAGTGGATGGCACAGCATCAGACACGGCTGGATCAGGAAGATGGCCATCACGTCGCACATTTTCAGGGGATGGAAAATCTGATGCGGCGGCTGCACGCCCTGATGAGCGCCGACTTCAGCGCGCGGGCTGCTGCCATTCCACAACCGGTGCTGGTGATCGCCAGCCAGGACGATCTGCTGGTGCCATGGAGCTGCTCAACTGAGCTGGCCGCGGCCCTGCCCAATGCGACTGAACAGATGATGGCCTGGGGCGGCCACGCCATGAGCGTCACCGCCCCCGAAAACTTTAATGCCCTGCTGCTGCAGTGGCTGGATCAGACTGATGACGTGCAGCCGCTGCAGCGCGTCGTCGGATAACCTTTTCGCGGAGAACACGATGAGCCTGGATACCCTTACCCCTGCCGTTGAGAAAACTGAGTTTCGTAATGCGATGTCGCGGCTCGGTGCTGCGGTCAACATCATCACCACTGAAGGCCCGGCCGGACGCGCAGGCTTTACGGCCTCGGCGGTGTGCAGCGTCACGGATTCGCCGCCGACGCTGCTGGTCTGCCTTAACCGCTCTGCCTCGGTTTACCCGGTGTTCCGCGAAAACATGCAGCTCTGCGTCAATACGCTGGCGGCGGGCCATGAAACGCTCTCCAATCTGTTCGGCGGCAAAACGCCAATGGCTGATCGTTTTATTGCCGCTGAGTGGTCAACGGCCGTGACCGGCTCGCCGGTGCTGAGCGGCGCCGTCGCGTCCTTTGACTGCCGCATCACTCAGATTGTCAGCGTCGGTACGCATGACACGCTGTTCTGCGAAGTCGTGGGATTAGTGCGCAATGATGACACCCACGGTCTGGCGTGGTTTGACCGGGGATACCATCCCCTGTTGCGGCAGGATGCCTGTTAACGCTTCCCTGAATCCCACCGGCATTCATAACGCTCTGGAGTAGACGATGGCACGATCCTGGTTTCCGCAATGGCAAAAGAAGTCGGCATTAACAGAAAACGGTATTATCGCCCCGGATGAGACCCTGCCTCTGGGGCAGACGCTGGTGCTGGGTTTACAGCACGCGGTGGCGATGTTTGGCGCAACGGTGCTGATGCCCCTGCTGATGGGGCTGGATCCCAATCTGGCCATTCTGGTCTCGGGTATAGGCACGCTGCTGTTCTTCTTTATCACCGGCGGTCGGGTGCCCAGCTATCTCGGGTCGAGCGCTGCCTTTGTCGGCGTGGTCATTGCGGTAACCGGCTTCAGCGGTCAGGGGCTGAATCCCAATCTCAGCGTGGCGCTGGGCGGCGTGATCGCCTGCGGCCTGCTCTACACGCTGATTGGTCTGGTGGTGATGAAGTCCGGCACGCGCTGGATTGAAAATCTGATGCCGCCGGTCGTGACCGGTGCGGTGGTGATGGCTATCGGGCTGAATCTGGCCCCGATTGCGGTTCACAGCGTCTCCGCCTCGTCATTCGACAGCTGGGTTGCGGTGATGACCGTGCTCTGCATTGGTCTGGTAGCGGTATTTACCCACGGGATGATTCAGCGACTGCTGATTCTGGTCGGCCTGATTCTGGCCTGGGCGATCTATGCGCTGCTGACCAACGGTCTGGGGCTGGGTAAGCCGGTCGATTTTACCCTGCTGTCACAGGCCGCCTGGTTTGGCCTGCCGCACACCACCGCTCCCACCTTTGATCTGCAGGCGATGGTGCTTATCGCCCCGGTGGCGATCATTCTGGTGGCTGAAAACCTCGGGCATCTGAAAGCGGTGGCGGGCATGACCGGACGCAATCTCGATCCTTACATGGGACGCGCTTTTGTTGGCGATGGCCTGGCCACCATGCTCTCCGGCTCGATCGGCGGCAGTGGCGTCACCACCTATGCCGAAAATATCGGGGTGATGGCGGTGACCAAAGTCTACTCTACGCTGGCGTTTGTCGCCGCGGCGGTCATCGCCATCCTCGCCGGTTTCTCGCCGAAGTTTGGTGCGCTGATCCACACTATTCCGGCCCCGGTGATTGGCGGCGCATCCATTGTGGTGTTCGGGCTGATTGCGGTAGCGGGTGCCCGCATCTGGGTACAGAACCATGTTGATTTAGGCCAGAACAGTAACCTGATCATGGTGGCGACCACACTGGTGCTCGGTGCCGGTGATTTCGCGCTGAAAATCGGTTCTTTCACGCTGGGGGGTATCGGTACCGCCACCTTTGGCGCGATTATCCTCAATGCGATTCTGCGCCGACGCAGTGCGGCAAAGCAGGACAAGCCCCTGGCGCGACAGCAGGGTTAACGACCTACTCCAGCGGTGTGGCAGCAGGCTGCACCGCTTTTTTTCGTTTCAGCCGCAGCTCACTGACGATCACCCCGCAGACGATCAGCGCGCCGCCCAGCAACGCCAGCGCAGGCAGTCGCTCACCCGCAATACGCCCCACGACGCCGGCCCAGACTGGTTCCCCGGCATAAATCACCGTAGCGCGGGTCGGCGAAACGCTGCGTTGCGCCCAGTTCATGGTGACCTGAATCAGGGCGCTGGCCGCACCCAGCCCCAGCGCGCTGAGCAGCAGCGGCGTTGAGATGGCAGGCACCGTTTCCCCATTGGGGATCATCAGACCAAAGGCGCACAGCGACGCCACCGCCAGCTGGATCAGGGTCACACGGCGCACATCGACCTTACCGGCATAGCGGCTGATTAAGATGATCTCGGCGGCGATCGCCAGGGTACTGATCAGCGTCGCTATTTCACCTGCATTCAGAGTGATGCGACCATCCTGCGGCCCGGCCACCAGCAGCAGGCCGGTAAACGCCAGTACAATCCCCAGCCACGACATCAATCCCGGCGGACGGCGCAGAAACAGCCATTGCAGCAACGGCACGACAGGGACATAGAGCGCGGTGAGAAAGGCGGACTGACTGCTGGAGATGGTCTGCATTCCCCACGTCTGAAGACCATAGCCCCCGGCGATCGACAGGCCAATCAGCGCACCCGCTTTCACCTCCAGCCAGGTCATGCCTGCCAGATAGCGGCGGAAAAAGAGCGCCAGCAGCAGCGCGGCGGTGGCAAAACGCAGGCCGACAAAGAAAAACGGGCCGGAGTGCTGCATCGCACGATGCACCACCAGAAAGGTGCCGCCCCAGATCATGGTGATGAAAAGTAATACCAGCTCCTGCCGCGTCAGGCGCAGGGTTAAACCGCGGAGTGTGTCCGACATAATTCACCTGATGATGTGTCCGGACAATATTGTGGGGAGAGCGAGGGGGAAAAGCAACGACGTTAACCGCCGGTCTCAACCGGCGGCAGTGTGGGGTTATGCGTCCGGTTTTTTAGGGCTGCTGCGTCCCCCTTTCTCCCCGGCGCGCGCGGCGCGCTGCGGATCGTTTTTAAAATTACCGCCGCTGTTTTTTCCCCCTTTACGTCCCGCTTCTGCGGCACGTTCACGGTTTTCAGCAAAATTTCCAGAACCCCCACGATGTGTTGTCATGATTTGCTCCTGTCGCGTAGTGCGATAATTAAGAATTAAAAACAGAGGGCTGACGGCCCGAAACGCGAGCTCAGCCCATGTTTAAATAATAGCCAGATTATCCTTTCACTCGTCCGCCAGTCACATTTAGCAACAGAGTAATCACCAGAAATTTGGCTAAACAACGAACACTCTGCCGACTTACAACCGATTAGCTGCTGATTTATTGCCCGACTCCTCCGTTCCGGCTTCGGCATCGCCTGCGTAAAACGAAAGCTCTTCTATACTTTTTCTGGACGTCAAAACCATCTGGAGAGATCAATGGCTAAGATTCTGGTGCTCTACTATTCGATGTACGGACATATCGAAACAATGGCGAACGCGGTTGCAGAAGGCGCTCGTCGGGTTCCCGGCGCGGAAGTGGATATCCTGCGGGTACCAGAAACGATGGAGGCCGATCGCTTTGCACAGGTGGGTGGCAAAACCGATCAGCAGGCGGCAGAAGCCACGCCTGAGGTGCTGCCGCACTATGACGCGATTATCGTCGGTACTCCGACCCGCTTCGGCAACATGGCCGGACAGATGCGGACATTCTGGGATCGCACCGGCGGACTCTGGGCGTCAGGCGCGCTGTTTGGCAAGGTTGCCAGCGTCTTTACCTCAACCGGCACCGGCGGCGGTCAGGAACAGACCATCACGTCTGTCTGGACCACCCTGGCGCATCACGGCATGGTGATTGTGCCAATCGGCTACGGAACCAAAGAGTTGTTCGATATTTCACAGGTTCGCGGTGGCACGCCTTATGGTGCGACGACGCTGGCGGGCGGCGATGGTTCGCGTCAGCCTACCGAAGCGGAACTGAATATCGCCCGTTTTCAGGGCGAACATGTTGCCGGACTGACCGTCAAACTGCAGGACTGATTTAATCAAAGGAGAAAAGTATGTCTACTGAACAATCAAAAGCACATCACGTTGGCGAATGGGCAAGTCTGCGTCATACCTCCCCTGAAATTGCCGAGGCCATTTTCGAAGTGGCTAACTACGATGAAAAACTGGCAGAAGAGATTTGGCGTCAGCAAGGCAGTGATGACGTGCTGATTCGCGCCTTTGAAAAAACCGATAAAGATCTCCTGACCTGGGATGACAAGCCCGTAGAACGTAAGAACGTCTGATTCAGGGGCGGGACTTTCCCGCCCTCAATTTTTAGCTCACCAAGGAGTACGCTATGTCTTCCTATCAAAGCATTAATCCCGCAAACAACCAGTTGCTGAAAAGCTGGCCGTCACACGATGAAGCCGCCGTCAGCCATGCCCTCGAAGTGGCCGATCGCCTTTTCCATTCTTCATGGAGCAAAGGTGATATTCAGCCGCGTCTGCAGGTACTGAAAAAACTGGCTGACCTGATTGATAGCCGCGCGGAAGAACTGGCCACCATCGCCAGTAAAGAGATGGGTAAACTGATTGGTCAGAGCCGCGGAGAAGTGAAAATCTGCTCGCAGATTGCCCGCTACTACGCAGAGAATGCGGAACGTATTCTGCAGCCGCAGTCCTATCCCAGCGATCTGGGCGAAGCCTGGGTTGAGTATCACCCGATTGGCGTTTTAGTTGCCGTCGAGCCGTGGAATTTCCCTTACTATCAGCTGATGCGCGTGCTGGCACCTAATCTGGCGCTGGGTAACCCGGTGCTGGCAAAACATGCCAATATCGTGCCGCACTGTGCCGATGTCTTTGAGAAGCTGGTTCGTGAAGCGGGTGCGCCTGAAGGGGCCTGGACTAACCTGTTCATCTCCACCGATCAGGTCGCCGATCTGATTGCTGACGACCGCGTACAGGGTGTCGCCCTGACTGGTTCCGAGCGCGCGGGCAGCGCCGTGGCTGAGCAGGCCGGTAAGCATCTTAAGAAATCGACGCTGGAGCTGGGTGGCAATGACGTGTTTGTGGTGCTGGATGATGCCGATCTCGACGAAGCGGTACGTCAGGGTGTGCAGGCTCGCCTCAGCAACTGCGGCCAGGTCTGTACCGCCGCAAAACGTTTTATTCTGCATGAGAAGATTGCCGATCGCTTTATCAGCCAGTTCAGCGCCGCGCTGAGTTCTGCCACGCTGGGCGATCCGCTGGATGAAAAGACCACGCTTGGCCCGCTCTCCTCCGCTGACGCGCGTGATCGCCTGGTGAAACAGGTAGACGAAGCCGTCGCCAATGGCGCAAAACTGGTCACGGGCGGCAAAGCCGTTGAAGGTGCAGGTTGCTATTATCAGCCAACCATTCTCACTGGCATTACTCCGGATAATCCCGCCTATTATCAGGAGTTCTTCGGTCCGGTCGCGCAGGTTTATGTCATAGGTGACGATCAGGCGGCTGTGGCGCTGGCGAACGACTCTCACTATGGTCTGGGCGGCTCGGTCTGGACACGCGATATTGCACGCGGTCGTAAACTGGCCTCTGCCATTGAAACCGGCATGGTGTTTATCAACTCTCAGAGCGACACCTCAGCGGAGCTGCCCTTTGGTGGCGTGAAACGTTCAGGTTATGGCCGTGAGCTGTCTGATCTGGGCATCAAAGAGTTTGCTAACCAGAAACTGGTGGTCGTGGCGGGTTAATCGCCTTACAGCCATAAAAAAACCCCGTCTCGACGGGGTTTTTTATTATCAGCCGGATAGCACGATTACTGTGTTGCCACAGCTGCTGACTTTGATTCGTCGTTGTGCGCTGTTGCAGGCGTGTTCGAGGCCTTAGCCTGGTCAGCCGCACCTTTATCGGCACTGGCTGATTTCGCTGCCGCGTTGTCCGCTTTCGCTTTCTCAGCGGCGGCTTTATCCGCTGCTGCCTTGTCCGCTTTTGCCTTCTCAGCGGCGTCTTTATCGGCTGCTGCCTTGTCCGCTTTTGCCTTCTCGGCTGCAGCTTTATCGGCTGCTGCTTTTTCAGCCGCAGCTTTATCGGCTGCTGCCTTGTCCGCTTTTGCTTTTTCAGCGGCGGCTTTATCGGCTTCAGACTTCTCAGCGGCAGCTTTATCGGCGTCAGCCTTCTCTTTCGCCGCGGTCGCTTTATCCGCTTCAGCCTTATCAGCAGCAGCGTCATTGGTCGCTGCGGCTTTCGCACTGTCGTCGTCAGACTGGGCTGCCGGTTGTGGTGCCGCCGCTGGCTGCATTGGCGTGCCCTGCAGCGCAGCATTCAGCACCTGAGAGAACTGATCCCAGCTGCAATAGCCGTTTGCATCGGTCTCACAACCCGCCAGTTGCAGCGTAACGCGCTTCGGTGGGTTCTTCAGGCTCAGCACGTCTGCGTTGCGCAGCTGATCGGCGCTCTGATAGACATACTCAACTTTGAGCAGGTCTTTATCATTTTTGGCATCATGCCAGCGTTCGAAAACAACCTGACCGCCAATCGGCGTTTTTTCGAAGGTATCAGGCAGTTCATAAGGCTTGACCTGCAACGCGCTCAGCAGCGAGGCGATGTTTGAGTCATGGCCTACCATCAGCGTAATTTTAGGCGCGTTGGCTTTGTCCTGATCCACTAACTGACTGCGGATGTAGTCCACCAGCGGTGCCGCCACTTCACGGGAAATGTCCGGGCTGGTAAACAGCGCGTCCTGGTAACCATTTTTAATCGCTGACAGCTCTTTCCACTGCTCAGGTGTTTTGATCTGGCCCCATGCAACCTGATCCAGCGGGAAGCCTTCGTAATATTGCAGCGTGAACGCATCCATCAGGGAATTCCCCGTTTTCAGCGGGCCACTGACATTCGGTTCTTTACCATTTTCAGCGCTGAAGGTGTTCTGACCACTGCTGAGGTCGCACTGCTTTTTATTGTTGCAGGCAGGCGATGCTTTGTAGTCGACAATCTTTTCCAGGCGCTGGAAGGCAGGCTTCAGCGACAGTTTTTCATTCGCAGCGGCCATCTCAGCCAGCGCTTTCTTATTGAATGCTTCACTGCCATCTGTAATAACCGGATTGAAGATAGGATCCATGGAGCCCATTTCATCCTGATGAGAAACAGCGACGTCACAGCCCGGGAAGGCGCCATTAACAAAGAACTGGGCGGTGGCCACAGTGCGCTGCAGGCTGTTGGCGTAAACAAAGACGTTATTGCTGTCAGGACAGCTGCCGTTCTTCACCAGGCCCTGCTGTGCCAGCCACTGACGGGTGTAGTTACCCATGTAGACTTCCAGCACACCACCTTTGGTGGTCAGCTGTCCGCCGGGAACATCCCACTGCGGCCAGCTCTTTTTGGTCGACTGCGCCAGCACGCTGCCATTATCAGCCAGCGGTGCACGCAGATTGTGACGACTTAACATCAGCACCTGTTGCAGCTGCATATCACCCTCAGCAGCAAATGCTACCGTTCCGACCGGCAATGCAGCGAGCACTGACAATGCGCAAAGACTCAGTTTCTTGATCATTGTGCCTATTCCATTCATTCAGTAAAGAAACACTCTGGCTATCAACCCATTAGCTCGCCTCAGAGCGATGTAATCAACAGTGTAACTCAGCTCGCCTCAGAAAAGCGCCAGATGTTTGCAAAAACGGTGAGTGGACTATAGCAGAGATGCACCGGAGAGATGAATGCGCAGCCACGTGTCACAGAGAGTGGCACGCTTTTTTCGGACAGGAAGAAGTAACAGAGAGAGCAGAAACGAAACAGGCCAGCACTGCGTGCTGGCCTGTAAAATGTGGCGGAGGAGGAGAGATTCGAACTCTCGGATGGTTTCCCATCGGCGGTTTTCAAGACCGCTGCCTTAAGCCGCTCGGCCACCCCTCCGTTTTGAAACTGTACTGCATTGGCAAAACATTTATTTTTGCCGCTTTATTGCCCAGGGCAGATAAAGTGGCGGAGGAGGAGAGATTCGAACTCTCGGATGGTTTCCCATCGGCGGTTTTCAAGACCGCTGCCTTAAGCCGCTCGGCCACCCCTCCGCAATGACGCGCACTATAAACACCCCGTTTAGGGATGTAAAGCACCTATCTGTCTATTCGCCTGAAAAACAGCCAGATTGTGATTTTTCGGTGTCAAAATCGCCACTCTGCTCAAACAATTAGCAGTTTAGCGCGTAAAGAAGGGTAAAACGCCTTTTCCCTCTTTAATGGCCTGCGTATTCTCGGCACATATTTGGTGTTCTGCTTAAAGGAGCGCAACATGGAAAGAATTGTCACCTCATCGCAGTCCTCACTGCTGTCTACGCACAGAGTTCTGCGCAATACCTATTTTCTTCTCGGACTGACCCTGGCCTTCTCGGCCGTTACGGCTACCGCCAGCACCCTGCTGGCCCTGCCTGCGCCGGGTTTAATCCTGATGCTGGTTGGCTTCTATGGCTTAATGTTTTTAACCTACCGTCTGGCTAACAGCCCGATGGGCATCCTGGCCGCTTTTGCCTTTACCGGCTTCCTGGGTTATTGCCTGGGGCCTATCCTGAGCTCATTCTTAACCGCAGGCATGGGTGACGTGATAGCGCTGGCGCTGGGCGGCACGGCGCTGGTGTTCTTCTGCTGTTCGGCCTACGTGCTGACCACCCGTCGTGATATGTCCTTCCTCGGCGGCATGATGATGGCAGGTTTCGTTGTGTTGCTGGTTGCTGTGGTAGCCAACATCTTCCTGCAGCTGCCTGCATTGCATCTGGCCATCAGCGCCCTGTTCATTCTGTTTTCAGCCGGTGCGATTTTGTGGGAAACCAGCAACATCATTCACGGTGGCGAAACCAACTACATCCGGGCGACGGTCAGCCTCTATGTTTCGCTCTATAACATCTTTGTCAGCCTGCTGAGCCTGCTGGGGTTTGCCCGCAGTAACTAATCCGCAGTGACAGTAGCCTGTAAAACCCCGCTTCGGCGGGGTTTTTGCTTTTACTGCCCGCCAGGTTTGATAAACTGCGCCGTCATTTACTAAGAGGATGTCACGTGAATTTTAACGGTAACGAAATCGCCGTCGATGCCGAAGGCTATCTGAAGCATCCCGGCGACTGGAGTGAAGCACTGGCTGTCCACATCGCTGAGCAGGAAGGCCTGACCCTGACTGAAGCACACTGGGAAGTGGTCCATTTTGTGCGCGCCTTTTATCTGGAATATAACACCTCACCCGCCGTGCGAATGCTGGTGAAGGCGATGGCGCAGAAATATGGCGAAGAGAAAGGCAATAGCCGCTATCTGTTCCGCCTGTTCCCTGAAGGGCCGGCTAAACAGGCGACGAAAATCGCCGGCCTGCCTAAACCGGCGAAATGTCTGTAATTAACCGGTCGTAAAATCGCGGGGCGGCTCTGCGGGCTGGTGCGGCTCCACCAGCACCTTTTCAACGCGCGCGCTGCGTGGCCCGCCCGCTTTAAGCCAGGCGATCAGCGCATCGACCTGCTCCGCCTCACCCCAGGCCAGCACCTCGACACTGCCGTCATCCAGATTTCGCGCATAGCCCAGTACGCCCAGCGTCCTGGCTTCTGCCTGAGTACTGTAACGAAACCCGACGCCCTGGACGCGGCCATGAACCCATGCTTTAAAACAGGCTGCTGACATTATTCTCTCCTGCTGCTGTTCGTTGCAATTTCCCGTTATCCACCGGACAATGGCGCCTCATTTTTTCAGGTAAGCATAGCAAACTATGACAGTCAGATTGATTCTCGCAAAGGGACGTGAAAAGTCCCTGCTCCGTCGCCATCCATGGGTCTTTTCAGGTGCCGTTGCGCGTCTGGAAGGTAAAGCGCAACTGGGTGAAACCATTGACGTTTGTGACAGCAACGGTAAATGGCTGGCTCGCGCCGCTTATTCACCCGAGTCGCAGATCCGCGCCCGCGTCTGGAGCTGGCAGGCCGATGAATCCATCGATATCGCCTTCTTTGTCCGCCGGTTTGAACAGGCGCAGCAGTGGCGCGAATGGCTGGCGGCCCGCGATGGTCTGGACAGCTATCGCCTGATCGCTGGTGAATCTGATGGTTTACCGGGCGTCACCATTGACCGCTTTGGCAACTTTTTAGTAATGCAGCTGCTCTCAGCAGGCGCAGAATATCAGCGTGCAGCGATCATCACCGCCCTGCAGCACTGTTTCCCTGGCTGCGCCATCTATGACCGTTCTGACGTCGCCGTTCGTAAGAAAGAGGGGCTGGCGCTGACGCAGGGCACCGTTACCGGTGAACTGCCACCGCCGCTGCTGCCGATTACCGAACATGGCATGAAGCTGCTGGTGGATATCCAGGGCGGTCACAAAACCGGCTATTACCTTGATCAGCGTGATAGCCGTCTCGCCACGCGTCGTTACGCGCAGGATGCCCGTGTCCTTAACTGCTTCTCTTACACCGGCGGATTCGCGGTTTCTGCGCTGATGGGTGGCTGTAAAGAAGTGATCAGCGTGGATACCTCCCAGGAGGCGCTGGACGTTGCCCGTCAGAACGTTGAACTCAATGAGCTGGATCTCTCCCGCGCGCAATTTGAGCGTGATGATGTTTTCAAACTGCTGCGCCGTTATCGGGACAGTGGCGAGAAATTTGATCTGATCATTATGGATCCGCCAAAGTTCGTCGAAAACAAAAGCCAGTTGATGGGCGCCTGTCGCGGCTATAAAGACATTAATATGCTCGCCATTCAGTTACTGAATCCGGGCGGCGTATTAATGACCTTCTCCTGCTCCGGTCTGATGGCCACCGATCTGTTCCAGAAGATCATCGCCGATGCCGCGCTGGATGCGGGCCGTGAAGTGCAGTTTATTGAGCAGTTCCGCCAGGCCGCAGATCATCCGGTGATCGCCAGCTATCCGGAAGGTCTCTACCTGAAAGGTTTCGCCTGCCGCGTCATGTGACTTGAAAAAACGGCTCCTGCCCCCATATTGGTAAGAGAGCTTTTTTTCGGAGGTCACAATGATTGCCAGTAAATTTGGTATTGGTCAGCAGGTTCGTCATCGTTTGTCCGGCGTACTGGGCGTTATCGTCGATGTCGATCCTGAATACTCGTTAGATGAGCCTAAAATTGAAGATGTTGGCGCGGAAGAGAAAATGCGCACCGCGCCCTGGTATCATGTGGTGATGGAAGATGAGGAAGGCGATCAGGTACATACCTATGTTGCTGAGATTCAGCTTTCCGGCGAAACCAGCATTGAACACCCTGAGCAGCCTTCAATGGATGAGCTGGCAGCATCGGTACGTCAGCAATTACAGGCACCTCATCTGCGACATTAATCTGTGGCGGCACGCTCTGCCGCCACACTCATCATTTCTGACGCGTTATTCCCAGACGCGGAATTTCAATCTTCGGGCAGCGATCCATAATCACCGTCATGCCCGCATCCTGTGCCAGTACCGCCGCCTGCTCATTAATCACACCCAGCTGCAGCCATAATGTTTTTGCCCCCACGGCGATAGCCTCCTGCGCCACGCCCCACGCGGCTTCAGAATTGCGAAAGACATCCACCATATCAATCTTGCCCGGTACATCCGCCAGGCTGGCATACCCCTGCTGCCCCAGCAGCGTTTTCCCTGCCAGTTTCGGGCTGACCGGGATCACCTCATATCCCTGGTCGAGCAGATATTTCATCACACCGTAACTGGGACGTTCGGGGCGATCGCTTGCTCCGACTAAGGCGATACGTTGGGTGCGCGTCAGCACCTCACGAATTGTCTGATCGTTCATGTTTATCTCCTTTCAGGCCAGTGTTGAGTGTAGATTGGCGTGCCCTTTAGCGGGTAAGTCCTCAGCGAAATTAATTGAACCCGCGCACGAATAAATATGTTTAAATGTAAATTAACTGCCATAATGTAAGAATTTGCTACACACCATCCTTTGTGTCTTGAGTTACCGGAGTTGAAATGAAGCTGTCGCTGGCTGTAACGGGGTTAATTACCCTCCTCGTTTCGGCGTCCTGTTCTGCCATCACATTAAAGCTCGATCCTCAGATCGATTTGCTGGTGCTGGATGGTCGAAAAATTTCAGGCTCCCTCCTCAAAGGCGCAGACAGCCTGGAGCTGGACCGCGGTCAGCATCAGTTTCTGTTTCGGGTAGAGCAGCAGCGCAAAGGTCAGAATGAGAACGTCATCGCTTATCAGTCGGTACCGATGATCGTCACGTTCACCGCGGTTGCCAAAACCATTACCATTCAGTTGCCTGCGCTGGAGACAAAACGCGAGCGTTATCATTTTGACCGCAGCCTGAACTTTCAGCTGGTGGATGAAAAAGGCATGGAGATTACCAGCGTGCGCGACCACCTGCCGGTCACTACATCCGCAGATATGGAAAAAGCGATGCTGAATTATAATCGCACCCGCCAGATTGCCTCTGTGCCGCGGTTTGCAAATACCCCTTCTGCAACGCCCTCTTCCGTCCGGCTTACCGCCGATCTGGACTGGACTACTCAGGCCGAACTGCCCTCGCTGCACCGCTGGTTTCACCGCTTCGATGAAGCCACGCGTCAGCAGCTTCTGACGCTGGTCAAAATGCTACGTACGAGTTGATAGAGTCGAAAGGCCAGAGGTACACTCATGCTCTCTCTTCTTGCGCATGGGCCTTACCAGGACGCCTTTATGGAACAGACTGTTCGTACCCTCGGCACCACAAAACATATCGCGCTGGTCGCCCACGACCACTGCAAAGCTGCCCTGCTTGACTGGGTGAAACAAAACCAGCCCGCGCTGGAATCGCACATCCTCTATGCTACCGGCACTACCGGGAATCTGATCAATCGCGATACGGGCCTGAATGTGACAGCCATGCTGAGCGGCCCGATGGGCGGCGATCAGCAGGTGGGTGCGCTGATTTCGGAAGGAAAGATCGATGCACTGATTTTTTTCTGGGATCCACTCAACGCAGTGCCGCACGATCCGGATGTCAAAGCGCTGCTGCGTCTGGCTACCGTATGGAATATCCCGGTAGCCACTAACCGCTCCACGGCTGACTTTATCATTCAGTCGCCACTGTTTGCGCAAAGTGTAGAGATTATGATCCCCGACTATCAGCGCTATCTGGCCGATCGTCTGAAGTAACTCAGGCTTTACGCAGCACCGGCACACCCAGCTCGCGGAAGTGATCGACAAACGGTGACGGCGCTGCCTTATCGAACATCAGAAAAACCTGCTGACGCGCGCGCGTCAGTGCCACATAGGCCAGACGGCGCTCTTCTGCATCAGGGAACGCTTCTGGCTGCGGTAATAAGCCCTGTTCAATAATCGATTCGCGCGCCTCTGCCGGGAAGCCCTCTTTACCCTGCTGTAATCCCAGCAAAATGACGTAATCCGCCTGCTGACCTTTGCTGGCATGAATCGTCATAAATTCCAGATTGAGCTTTGGCCAGCGGGTTCTGGCTTTATCCAGTAAATCCGGCCGCAGATAGTGATAACGCGCCAGCAGCAGAATTCGCTCATCAGGCTTCGCGTAACCGCTGAGTTTGTTCAGCAAGGCTTCCAGCTGATCCTGCGCCAGCAGCGAAATCGACTTTTTATTGCCTTTGGTGACGCTGTTCAGCGGTTTTGCCAGCTGCTGCGGATTCTGTTGTATAAACCGGTTGGCAATGTCGCCGATGCGGTCGTTGAAACGGTAGGTTGTGTCCAGTACGCAGCGGTCTCCTTCACCAAAATAGTGATGGAATGCCGTCGTCAGCGTCATCTCCGCCCCACTAAAGCGGTAGATGGCCTGCCAGTCATCGCCAACGGCAAACAGTGCAGTACGCTTATTCTGCTGGCGTAATGCGCTCAGCAACGCGGCACGCTGAGGCGAGATATCCTGGAATTCATCCACCAGAATGTGTTTCCACGGACTGATAAACCGTCCTTTTTCCAGAATGGCAATCGCCTGGTGAATCAGACCCGAGAAATCGACCGCGCCCTCCTCTTTTAATGCGCTCTTCCACGCTTTCATCAACGGTGCCATCAGTTTGATGCGCTTACTGAAGAGATCCCGGATCTCTTCGGGTACGTCGGCGATCATCGCTGCCTGCGCACCGCCATGCATGCGCATCAGACCGAGCCAGCGCTCCAGCCGTGACGCCAGCCGGTTTGCCAGCCGGTCGTCCTCCCAGAATGGCCCCTCGGGTAACTCCCACTCCAGTTCATCACGCAGCCACTGACGCCAGCCGTTTGCCTGCGCCTTCTTCTCATGGCACTGCTGCCGCCACTGCTGGATCAGCAGCGTGCGACGCGCATCGGCATCACTCTCAAGTTTGCTGATAACCGGCTGCTTATTACTGCCTTCACGAATAATATGCAGTGCCAGAGAATGGAAGGTCCGCGCCTGGATGTCAGCGGCGGAGAGCCGCGACTGGATACGTACGTTCATCTCTTCAGCCGCCTGGCGGCCAAATGCCAGTAACAGGATTTGATCGGCGCTGGCCAGCTTGCGCTGCATTAACCAGCCTGCACGAGCCACCAGCACCGAGGTTTTACCGCTGCCCGCGCCTGCCAGTACCAGCAGAGAATTCTCGCCATTAACCACCGCCTCACATTGCGACTGATTGAGTGGCGTGCTCTCGACGCTGGCAAAGAAATCCTGATAGCGGGTGAGCATGGCGGCCGTCCAGTCGCGGTTTCGCTGCCGCAACGCCGTTTCACCCTGCTCCAGCCAGCGCTGACAGAATTGCCAGTTATCCCGGCAGTCAGCAAAATCTTTTAAGCGGGAGAGCGGCATCGGCAATGCATCGAACTGTTTGAGGATGTTGGTTTTCAGCGCCTGCAACTCGTGGCGGTTCAGCCAGCGATCCTGCGCGCCAAACGCCTCGATTTCGTCGCGTAGCGCCTGCAGCACCTCGCGGCACACTGCGCTCATCTCCAGACTCCAGCTCTGCCAGGCCTGCAGCAGATAGTGGTGAAAGCGCTGCGTTTCCTGCCATTCCGTGCCATGCAGGCGGACCACTTTTTCATCGGCCAGCAAAAACTCCAGCTCGCCCCACACCAGCCCGCGCTTGCAGGCGATATCCAGTAACTGGTTAAAGGGGATCAGATACTCATGCTTATCGCCGCTGACTTCGACGCCTGCCGCCATCAAACGGACACGATTATAAGGATGCTGGGCAAGCCGTTTGCCCATCGAGGTTGCTTTCAGTTCCACGCCGACACCAACGTCAGAGAATAGGATTAGGGGGAGTTTACCTGTCAGACCCTTAGCGCTCCAGCCTTAAAACAGGCTAAACTTGGCGTCACATCTTGCGGAATGCAAAAGGAAAAGAAGATCATGCGCACCGTTTTAAATATTCTTAATTTTGTTCTGGGCGGTTTTTTCACCACCCTGAGCTGGCTGTTTGCCACGTTAATCAGCATCGTGCTGATTTTTACCCTGCCGCTGACCCGCTCCTGCTGGGAAATCACCAAACTCTCGCTGCTGCCATTTGGCAACGAGGCGGTGCATGTTGATGTGCTGCGTCCGGAAAGTAAGAGTCATATTCTGAATACCGGCGGCACCTTTCTGAATATCTTCTGGCTGATTTTCTTTGGCTGGTGGCTCTGCCTTTCGCACATCTCCGTGGGGATTGTGCAGTGCATCAGTATCATCGGTATTCCGGTAGGGATTGCGAACTTTAAGATCGCCGCTATCGCGCTCTGGCCGGTTGGCCGCAGGGTGGTATCAGTGGAAGAGGCGCGCGCCGCGCGCGAAGCCAATGCCCGCCGCTATTAATATGATGTCGGATGCCGTGCCAGGCTGGCGCAAATATCTGTTTAACAGTACGTGGCGCTATCTGCTGCGGATCCTGTTTGCACTGAGTGGCTGCGCCGCCATTCCCTGGTGGCTGCATCAGATTGAGTGGACGATCCCTCTGACCCTGGGAGTGGTCGCTGCTGCGCTGGCCGATCTCGATGATCGCCTGGCCGGTCGCCTGAAGAATCTGCTGATTACCCTGCTCTGCTTCTGCATCGCCTCGGTTTCAGTCGAGTTACTGTTTCCCTATCCATTCGCCTTTATTATCGGGCTGGCAATCTCGACCTGGGGCTTTATTCTGCTGGGCGCCCTTGGCCAGCGCTACGCGACTATCGCCTTTGGTGCTCTGCTGATTGCGGTCTATACCATGCTCGGCATCGGACTGTTCAGCCAGTGGTATATGCAGCCGATGCTGCTGCTGGTCGGCGCGTTGTGGTACAACCTGCTGACATTACTGGGCCATCTGATGTTTCCGGTCCGGCCGGTGCAGGAGCAACTGGCCGGAAGTTTTTCACAACTGGCGCGTTACCTTGATGCCAAAGCGAATCTTTTCGATCCCGACGCGGGCGATCAGGATGATGCCGCGTTTATCGATGCGGCGATGGTCAACAGCCAGTTAGTGGCGCAACTTAATCTGACCAAGACCACACTGCAGAGTCGTCTGCGCGGCGATCGCGGGTCGCGCGGCACCCGCCGTAGTCTGCATTACTACTTTGTGGCGCAGGATATTCATGAACGGGCCAGCTCTTCCCATCTGCAATATCATCTGCTGCGCGGCGACTGGCGCTACAACGAAATTCTGTTTCGCTTTCAGCGCCTGCTGAATATGCAGGCTCAGGCCTGTCGCCAGCTGGCACATTGCATTCTGATGCGTCAAAGGTGGGTGCATGACAGCCGTTTTGAGCGTGCATTTGAACGATTACAGAAAGCGATAGAACGTCTGGAGCAGCATGATCCCGACGCTACGCATACCCGTGCTCTTTTCTGGCTGCTGCGCAACCTGCGCGCCATCGACGCACAGCTTGCTTCGATCGAATCAGAACAGACGCTGGCCGGTGAAGATCCTCAGCACAGTGACAATCTGCTGTCACGCGAAGGATTGAGTGGCTGGAGTGATATCCGGCTGCGCTTCAGCCGCCATCTCTCTCCCGCATCGGCGCTGTTCCGGCATGCGGTTCGCATGTCTGTGGTGCTCTGTATTGGATATGGTTTTATTCAGGTAACCGGGCTGGAGCGGGGATACTGGATTTTGCTGACCAGTCTGTTTGTCTGCCAGCCCAACTACAATGCAACGCAGCGACGACTGGCCTTGCGCATCGGCGGAACGCTGGCGGGGATTGCGATTGGTCTGCCCGTTTTATGGCTGGTGCCTTCGATTGAAGGTCAGTTAATCCTGATAGTGATCACGGGCGTACTGTTCTTCGCTTTCAGGCAGGTGCAGTATGCACAGGCCACGCTGTTTATCACTCTGCTGGTGCTGCTCTGCTTTAACCTGCTGGGTGAAGGGTTTGAAGTTGCCCTGCCGCGGGTAGTGGATACCCTACTGGGCTGTGGGCTGGCCTGGCTGGCTGTCGCGTTTATCTGGCCTGACTGGCGCTTTCGTCAGTTACCTGCCGTGGCAGAACGAACGCTGAAAGCGAATTGCCGCTATCTGGACGCGATCATGGAGCAATATCATCAGGGCAAAGATAACCGTCTCGCCTATCGCATTGCACGGCGTGATGCGCATAACGCGGATGCTGAACTGGCGTCAGTGGTCTCAAACATGAGCAGTGAAAGTCGCACCAGCCAGAAGCTGCGCGATTCGGCTTTTCAGCTGCTTTGCTCCAACCATTCGTTTCTGAGTTACATTTCTGCGCTGGGCGCTCACCGCGATAAAATTACCGCACCCGAACTGCTGACATTGCTGGATGATACGGTTTGCTATGTGGAGGATGTGCTGCAGACGGAAGTTGTCAGCGATGAGCACGTAGAAACGATGCGCCATCAACTGGCTCAGCGAATCAGCCAGCTGGCCGCAGATGCGGATACGCGTGCGCCGCTGGTGCTCCAGCAACTCGGTCTGCTGGTGGCATTAATGCCCGATGTGGCTCGCCTGCGCCGCACGCTAATCACTGATTAGCCTTCGCCGTTTCTGAGATTGGGGTTTGATAAAAGCGTGCGCTGGAACCACGCATTCAGCTCCGCCCGTGTCGCCTGCGGCAGCGCGGCGGCATGGTGGCCCGTGATGGCCCCCTGCAGCGCAAGTAATGTCTGGAACCCAACGTGCTGGTTGATCGCTTTAAGCTTCAGCCAGCACTGTTTAGCCCCCATCTGGTAGAGATGATTGACGCTCATGACGCCCGCCTCGTACAGCATCATCTCCATACGTACGCTGAGATTTGGCAGATCTTTTAACCGCGGTGAGGATTGTCGGTCCTGCAACTCCAGCTGCGCCGTTTCTAAAGAGGCAGCAGAGAGCGCCAGCAGATGGTCAGGGTCGCGCCACAACGCCTCATCGACCCGAAAGTAATTGAGACTCACCAGCTTGCCCCGCTTGCGAAAAATCAGGGGTTGCAGCGGACGATCTGTAAGGTATTCCCGCAGAGGTTCACTGGCACGCAGATAGAGTTCATCTTTATTAATTAAGGCAAAAACCACACTTTCTACAGCCAGGGCATAGCCTCCGAACTGGGTGCGCGACTCTATTGTTCCTAATGGGGCCAGGCGCGCTCTGGAGCGCTCTACAACCGGATTCACCTTTTTCATTGCACCACCTCCATGTAAGAAATATATCGTAAATTACCTTGGGTATCAGGTAATTAGAAGATAAAAAAAAGCGTCAACGGGTTCAATGAATAAATAGCGTTTCAACTAATCTTGTCGCGATTTTGCGAGGCGTTTTCAGAAATTTGGGTTGATCTTTATCCAGGATGACAGTACTGTATATTCATACAGTCCACTGCTGGTGATTAACTTATGCGAACACAACATCCTAATAATTCACGCTATGCTCATCATTATGCGTCCTCTTCCGTTCCGGCCTCTCAGGGCGGTGGAATTACTGAGTTACGCTACAGCGAACAGCCCGGTATGATGCAGATGTTGCTGTTGCCTTTATTGCAGCAGCTGAGTCAGCAATCGCGCTGGCAGTTGTGGTTAACACCGGCATATAAACTGAATCGCACCTGGCTGCAGGAATCAGGATTACCACTGGATAA
The DNA here is from genome assembly GCF_025910055.1 of Pantoea sp. JV6. NCBI lineage: Bacteria > Pseudomonadati > Pseudomonadota > Gammaproteobacteria > Enterobacterales > Erwiniaceae > Pantoea > Pantoea sp. JV6. The sequence goes on from NZ_JAPCIM010000012.1 coordinate 209,869, forward strand.
AAGTATGCATATCGCCGATTCTGAACGTCTGAATGCGGTTGAAGCGATGGTTAAAGCATTGCGTACAGGAAATTACAGTGTCGTTCTGGCATGGATTCCTTACGATCTTGACGAAGATGAACGACGTCAACTTGAAAATGCGGCGGCAGAGGGTGAAGCGCTGGGATTGATTTTGCGTGCAAGCGGGACATCAGAAGCGCCTCTCAGACCGCAAACTGCGATAAAAATTCAGTCGGATTTGTTTCATTAAGTAAAAATCAGAAGTTTCCCAAGCTATTTTTCTTATCTGTCGCAGCTAAACCACTGATTCTGTTAGTTCGAGCGTTGACAATGGTTTAGCAAGTTTTTAGGGCTCTTTGCCGCGGCAATAAGACCAGCCTAATTGTTAGAAATTGTGTATAAATCGCTGTTTTTTTACATAAGCGCCTCACATCATACTTGTAAGTTTCCAATCTCGTTGTAGACTTTAGCTCGCCAGGGTGCTCAATAACCTCCGTTTTTTGCGGTAGAGTCATAAGCGAGCGTTTTGACCCGGCGAAGGATTTAAACCAAGAGCAACCTTTTTGCTCATTGCCTATTTGGATGATAACGAGGCGCAAAATGAAAAAGACAGCTATCGCAATTGCAGTGGCACTGGCTGGCTTCGCTACCGTAGCGCAGGCCGCTCCGAAAGATGACACCTGGTACACCGGTGCTAAACTGGGCTGGTCTCAGTATCACGACACTGGTTACTACGGTAACGGTTACGAAAACAATGACGGTCCAACTCATGAAAGCCAGCTGGGTGCAGGTGCATTCGTTGGTTACCAGGCAAATCCATACCTGGGCTTCGAGCTGGGCTATGACTGGCTGGGTCGCATGCCTAACAAAGGCAACGTGACTAACGGCGCATTCAAAGCACAGGGCGTTCAGCTGGCTGCTAAACTGAGCTACCCAATCTATGACGATCTGGACGTGTATACTCGTCTGGGCGGCATGGTATGGCGTGCAGACTCAACGCAGACTAACCCAACTACTGGCCGCATCAGCGACCACGACACCGGCGTATCTCCGCTGGCTGCTGTTGGTGTTGAATATGCGCTGACCAAAAACTGGGCTACCCGTCTGGATTACCAGTGGGTTAACAACATCGGTGATGCACAGACCGTTGGTACTCGTCCAGACAATGGCATGCTGAGCGTAGGCGTTTCATACCGCTTCGGTCAGGATGACGTCGCTGCTCCGGCGCCAGCTCCGGCTCCAGCACCAGCTCCAGTTGTTGAAACCAAGCGTTTCACTCTGAAGTCTGACGTTCTGTTCACCTTTAACAAATCTACCCTGAAGCCAGAAGGCCAGCAGGCTCTGGATCAGCTGTACAGCCAGCTGAGCTCAATGGATCCTAAAGATGGTTCCGTTGTCGTACTGGGCTTCACCGATCGCATCGGTTCAGAGCAGTACAACCAGAAACTGTCTGAGAAACGTGCTCAGTCAGTCGTAGATTACCTGGTATCTAAAGGTATTCCTTCTAACAAGATCTCTGCACGTGGCATGGGTGAATCTAACCCAGTTACCGGCAACACCTGTGACAGCGTGAAAGGCCGTAATGCCCTGATCGACTGCCTGGCGCCGGACCGTCGTGTAGAAATCGACGTTAAAGGTATCAAAGACGTTGTAACCCAGCCACAGGCTTAAGTTTATACGTAATAAAAAACCCCGCTAAGGCGGGGTTTTTTTATGCCGGTAATAAAACCGGACTGAGAGATGAAGGCTCTGATTGCCCTGCCCGTTTATTCGCTCTCTGAACCGGAGTTACCCAGAATCGCCTGCAAATCCTGCTTCAGGCTCGACATCTGAGTGGCATATTTCTCTTTACGTTCTGCATCTTCTATCAGCTGAACAATCGTTTCAGAGAGCGTGCAGCAGCGCCGCTGTGCCAGACCTGCCAGTCGCTGCCAGACCAGATACTCCAGGTCTATCGATTTTTTTCGCGTATGCTGATGTTCAGCGTTGAAATGGCGTTTTCGTCGGGCACGGATGGTCTGCTTCAGTCGGTTATCCAGATCAGCGTGAATATGTTCTGCGATCCATTCATTCACTGTAACCGGATTATTTTCCATTGCCAGCAGCTTATCCACTGCTGCCTGCGCCGCGCTTAACTCAAGGTGACGCGTGATCAGTTCACCTTCCCGATGTTTTTTCACCAGGTATTTCCACTTCCATCCACATTCAAGATTTTCGAGTTGCTGGTATTTCATCGGAATCTCATCGTGATCACGTAACGAACTAAGAATAACAGCTTTTTTCCCGGATGCAGCAACGAAAAACATGCTGTCACCATCACATCTTCAACAGGAAGTCTGCAGTGCTTAACAAGGGTGAATCCTGTATAATCTCGCTTTTCTTAAAACAGACAAATGCGATTATTTTGACCAGCACTCAACTTACGTGGCAGACCTTACAGCCAGATAGCGCGCAATACCAATCCGTTTTCTCCCGAATTGCTGATGAAGAAACTGATGCTCTGGCAACGGTACAGCCCCGGTTGCTGAATGCACTGGCGCATTTACACCATCAGACGCAGGGTTTCCCGTTACTGCTGGTTCGTAGCCAGGAGAATCGCGATTATCTGACATTCATTGCCCAGGCCGCAGAGCGGGTTATGGCCGACAGTACCACTCTATTCGGCGGTGATTACCATATCATGGCCGACAACGTCACGCTCCAGCCCCCCTCCGATCCTCAACGCCCATTCACCAGTCAGGGTGGTATTCACTTTGCTGAATGGACTGAGATGGAGCAATTGTTTGGCTGCGTGCGCCAGTATAAAGATCGCATCCAGCTGGAACCGGGCCTGATCCATCGTGCTAATGGCGGCACGCTGCTGCTTTCCCTGCGTAGCCTGATGACGCAGCCGATTCTCTGGTTGCGCCTGAAAAAGTGTGTTGAGCAGGGCTATGTTGAGTGGACATCTCAGGATGAGCGCCGGCCGCTGCCAGTCTCTATTCCTCCCTTGCCCCTCAATCTGAAACTGGTCCTGTGTGGCGATCGGGAAGCGCTGGCAGAATTTCAGGAGCTGGATCCCGAAGCTCACGAAATGGCCATCTATACTGAATTTGAAGAGAATATTCAGATTCTGGATGAAGATGACATGCTTGCCTGGTGTCGCTGGAACATCGAACTGGCGCAACAGGCGGGTCTGCCCCAGCCGGAAGCGGACTTCTGGCCAGAACTGATTAAAGAAGGCGTCCGCTACAGCGGCGATCAGGAAACGCTGCCACTCTGCCCCCGCTGGCTACAACGCCAGATGCGCGAATCGGCCCTGATGGGCGATGAACTGAACGCTGAAGCGCTGCGTGATGCGCTGGAAGCGCGTTTGTGGCGCGAGAATTATCTCAATGAGCGGATGCGTGACGAGATCCTGCTGCGACAGATTCTGATTGAAACAGAAGGCGAAGTGGTTGGTCAGATTAATGGCCTGTCGGTCGTTGAATATCCTGGCCATCCCCGTGCCTGGGGCGATCCCTCGCGTATTACCTGCGTGGTACATCCCGGCGATGGCGAATTCATGGATATCGAGCGCAAAGCGGAGCTGGGCGGTAATATTCATGCCAAAGGCATGATGATTATGCAGGCTTACCTGATTGCCGAGCTGGAACTCGATCAGCAACTGCCCTTCTCGGCCTCAATGGTCTTTGAGCAATCTTACTCCGAGGTGGATGGTGACAGTGCTTCACTGGCTGAACTCTGTGCCTTAATCAGCGCACTGGCTAATCAGCCCATCAATCAGCAAATTGCGGTGACCGGCTCGGTTGATCAGTTCGGCAACGTACAACCGGTGGGCGGACTGAATGAGAAAATCGAAGGCTTCTTTGATATCTGCCATCAGCGAGAACTGACAGGTCAGCAGGGCGTGATTATTCCCGCCAGCAATGTCCGTCATCTCAGCCTCAGCCAGGCGGTTGTCAGTGCGGTTGAACAGGGTCATTTCCATATCTGGGCAATTGACCGTGCCGATGAAGCGCTACCGCTGCTGACCGGTAAAATCTGGAGTACCGAGGATGGCCTGGGCGATTGCCTGCTGAATACCATCCAGGAACGCATTAGCCTGTTCAACCAGCCGGACGGTCCGCAACGTCCCTGGGCGCTGCGCTGGCTTAACTGGTTCAACCACCGTTAATCCGATTTGCTCAGCGTACAACTGTTCGCTAATATTCGTGATTCACTAAAACAAGGCTTATTGAAAACATGGTAGATAAACGCGAATCCTATACCAAAGAAGATCTGATTCTGTCAGGTCGTGGTGAACTGTTTGGCGAAAATGGTCCGCCGCTTCCATCCGGCAACATGCTGATGATGGACCGCGTGGTCAAAATGACCGAAGACGGCGGCAAATATGACAAAGGCTTTGTTGAAGCGGAGCTGGATATCAATCCTGATCTCTGGTTCTTCGGCTGTCACTTTATTGGCGATCCGGTGATGCCGGGTTGTCTGGGCCTTGATGCCATGTGGCAGCTGGTTGGTTTCTATCTGGGCTGGCTGGGCGGCGAAGGTAAAGGTCGTGCGCTGGGCGTGGGTGAAGTGAAATTCACCGGTCAGGTCCTGCCAGATGCGAAGAAAGTGACTTACCGCATTCACTTCAAACGCGTTATTAACCGCAAACTGGTTATGGGTGTGGCAGATGGTGAAGTGCTGGTTGACGGTAATCTGATCTATACCGCCAGCGATCTTAAAGTCGGCCTGTTTAAAGATACCGCCGCTTTCTAAGTGTTTCCCCCGGAAACAAAAACCTCCGCGCATGGCGGAGGTTATATTCCCTTTTCAGTGACATCCGGTTATGCAGCTACCGACCTGTCCTCCATGGCTTGTCGCCAACCTCCCAACCAGTGAGACTTAGCGTCAATCAACTGATACGGACACATCTCTTTTGAGCGTCCAGTAATGCCTGCCTGATAACCACGTGAATGGGCGCGTTCGAGGCGGTCTCGTTTCTGTCTCTTCATACTCCGTGTCCCTCATGTAAGGTCTGTGGAATCTGGTGGAAAGAAAAGTGGTGAATTAATGTTCAACCACCCTTATGTTCTACCTCCTGCGCACCCAAAGATCAATGCCCAATCTTCATGCCAGTGTCATAAATGTGACCTTAATCGGTAAAAATAATGACGTTCTGTGATGCATGCGACAACACTATCTTTCTGATTAAGCTAATAAAAAAGCCCCTGACCCTTGTCGAAAAAGCACGACAATCGGTCCGGGGCTTAGCTTATTTATTCACATCAATCTTAATTTAACGCAACCACACTATTGGCAATCTTCTGTGCTGTCTGTTGCCAGCCCGCCGCCAGCGTTCTGACCATCGCATCGTAGCCATCTTCGGTCTGCGGCAGTACCAGGTTAAACGCCTGCTTGGTCAGCCGGCCCTGATGTTCCAGCGTCCATTCGCCACTGACGACTGCTTTGCCATCATAGCGTCCCTGAAAGCCTGTCACGGTCACATTCAGCGTATCGTGCTGCGCGCCTAAAGGTGAACCTGCGACCAGCCGGCCTGGCAGCGCCTTGCTCAGGTTAGTGATCAATGTCTGCTGCAACTGCTGATCGAGCGGGCTGGCCCAGAGATTATTCGCGGCGATAACGTATTTGACATCGCTGGTCTGATAAACCAGTCCGTTGCCTGCCAGATAGTCCGGCACCGTCACCTGCTGCACCCATAACATCGGTTGCGCTTCATTCAGCTGGCTGCTGCTGACCTGCATGGAAGCCGCCCCGGAGGGCAGCTGATACCAGGTATTGTCAACGCTGCTACTGCACGCACTCAACACCAGCGCGGCACAAAGTATCAATCCTTTATTCACTGTTTCGCCCTCTTCGGCTGGGGATCCTGTCCCGGTTTTGCCTCAAATACCAGCGCATTGCTCTTGGTGTTAAGCGTTCTTAACACCGGCTGGAGTTCACGCAGAACCTTATCCAGGCGCTGCATATCCCCCACCAGCTTGCTGTAGGCTGGTGAACCTGGCTGCAGGCCTTTCATGCTGCGGTTCAGCTCGCGCAATGTCTGCTGCAGGTCTTCCGGCAGGGTTTTCATAGCCGGACTGGCGGTGACTTTGTTGATGTTGTCGATGGTGCGCTGCAGATCACGCATCGTTTTCTGGCTCTCTTTCAGCGTGCCTGTCGCTTCATTGACCATACCGTTCAGTGGCAGACTGTTAATCTTATCCAGCGCCGCCATCAGCTTCTGCTGAATCTGGCTCAGGCCACCGCTAACTGTTGGGATAACTTCATAGCCAGAGACTTTCTGCGGACCTTTGTAAGGCGGTGCATTGTCATAGAAGTCGAGATCGACATAGAGCGCACCCGACAACAGGCTACCGGTTTTCAGCGTCGCACGCAGGCCACGTTTTTTGCCATCCTGCAGATGCTGCTGCAGATCGAAGTTCTCACCCAGTCGGCTGATAAAGCGATCCGGCTCAATGCGAATCAGCACCGGCACGCGGTAATCATTGTTCAGCGCCTGGTCCAGACCGGCTTTCATCAATGGCGCTTCTGAGACGGTACCCAGGCGAATGCCGCGGAACTCAACCGGCGCCCCCGCCTGCAGACCACGGATGGAGTCGGTGAAGAACATCAGGTAATCAATATGGTTGGTGTAGAGCGAGTCCTGAATGCTGCGCTGATCGTCAAACAGATGATAGTCAGACTTATTCTGCGCAGGCTGACCCAGCTCCCAGCCATCCGGCACGTCAAAACTGACGCCGCCGCTGAACAGCGTGGTCAGCGATCCCATTTCCACCCGCATTCCTGAAGCGGACATATCCACGGCGATACCGCTGTCCTTCCAGAAGCGCACGTTGGTTGTAATCAGGCGATCGTAAGGCGCAGCCACGAACAGCTGATAGGTCATCATGCGTTTTTCGGTATCGAAAACACTGGTCTCGACCGTACCGACGCGATAGCCGCGGAACAGGACCGGATCCCCCGGATTGAGCTGACCCGCTTTCTTGCTGTCCAGCACGATGCGAATCCCTTTGGCATCCGGTGGCGCTAACGGCGGCGCGTCCAGCAGCTTAAACTGCTCGGGTGCCTGGCTTTTAGTGCCCGGCTGTAATTCGATATAGGCACCGGATAACAGAGTGCCGAGACCGCTGATCCCTTCGCGACCCACCTGCGGTTTCACCACCCAGAAAACGCTGTCACTGTGCAGCAGTTTTTCCATGCCTGAATTCAGGCGCGCTTTGATTTCCACATGGTGGAGATCGTCGCTTAACACCGCGCTTTCCACCACACCGACATCCACACTGCGGCTTTTAATCGTGGTTTTACCCGCAACAATGCCTTCGGCGTTTTCGGTGATGAGGGTGACTTCCGGCCCCTGATGGCTGAAGTGATAAAAGAGGATCCATCCGCCGATTAACAGCGTAACGATGGGGACAATCCAGACCGGCGACCAGCGCTTAATCTGTTCCACCTTTGCATGGCCGTGATTAGTTTCCGTCAAGGCGCGACTCCTTCATATTGTTTTCGCGTACACGATCCCAGGTTAATCGCGGGTCAAAGGTCATGGCAGCAATCATGGTGATAATCACCACCATTGCAAACAATACTGCCCCCCACGCGGGATAAACATTCATTAATTGCCCCATGCGCACCAGCGCAGAGAGCACGGCAATAACAAACACGTCGATCATTGACCAGCGGCCAACAAATTCGACCACTTCATAAATTTTGTGCATCCTGTGGCTGTCACGCTGTCCGCGTCCGCTGGCATCCCAGCAAAGCCAGCCAATCGCCAGCATTTTCAGCGTAGGCACCATGATACTGGCGATAAAGATCACCAGCGCCACCGGATAGGAGCCATCACCCCACAGCACAATCACCCCCGCCATGATATTGGAGGGATAGGCAGTGCCGAGGGTTTCCGTCACCATGATCGGCAACAGGTTGGCCGGGATATAAAGCAGTATTGAGGTGAACAACAGCGCCAGCGTCCACTGCAGGCTGTGCTTACGCCGTGCCTCGGCCGTGACGCCGCAGCGGGGACACTTATGCTCTGCTTCCGGCAGAATGGCCGTACAGCAGGGACAGGAGCGCAGACCCTGCTCTAAACCACTGATGCCCACTTCGGGCGGATGGGGCAGCGCAGGCCGGGGTGACAGACTGTCCCACAAGCCACGTCGATCAACGCACTGAAAGGCCCGCAACTGCAGCAGACAGAACAGAACCCACGGCCAGAAACTGGTCTCAAGGCCGATCTCGCCATAGGCCATCAGCTTGACGAAACTGACCAGCACGCCCGCCATAAAGATTTCTGCCATGCCCCAGTTACGTAGCTGAAACAGAATACGTGCCAGACCAGTTTTGAGTCCAGTCGGCAACGGGACCCGATTGACCAGCAGGATAATGGTGATCATGCAGAAGGCCGGAACCGCCTGCACGAAGAGAAGGAACAGCGTCGCCAGACTGCTGTAATCTTCCGTCACCATCACCTGAGGTATCTGCGCCAGCGTGATCTGGCTGGTCAGCCCTGCCACCTTCATTGAGACAAAAGGAAACAGATTCGCCAGCAGCAGCATAAACAGCGCTGCCAGCGCATAGCCCGTTGGCCGTTTACGCGGTTCGTGCCAGTTGGCCGTCAGGGAGGTGTGGCAGCGCGGGCATGACGCACGGCTGCCAACGGGAATGTCCGGCAGCTTAATCATTAAATCGCATTGTGGACAAAGCATCCACGCGTTACTTTTCACTGCTGAACACATCCGGTAACCCTGCCCTACGCGCCGTTTTTCAGTGACTCTAGCTCTTCCCAGCGCGCAAAAGCGGTTTCCAGCTCCTGCTCAGTCTGAGCCAGATTATCCAGCACCGGTTGCGTCTGATCGTGTGCCTGGCTGAAGAAGTCGGGATGACTCATCTTCGCCTGCAGCTCTCCGATACGCGCTTCCAGCTGCTCCAGTTTTTGCGGCAGCTGTTCCAGCTCACGCGCCAGATTGTAGCTGAGTTTATTCACGCTACGCTTCGCATCACCCTTCTCGGCTGCAGGCTTAGAGGCGTTGCCCGTCGCTTTCGCCGGTGCTGCTGCCTTGTGCTGCCGGTAGGCGGCGCGCTGCTGCTGAGCATCGTGATAACCGCCAACAAAGGTACCAATCTCACCGTTGCCTTCAAAAATCCAGCACTCGGTAACGGTATTATCGACGAACTGACGATCGTGGCTCACCAGTAACACGGTGCCCTGATAACCATCAATCAGCTCTTCCAGCAGTTCCAGCGTTTCGACGTCGAGGTCGTTAGTCGGTTCATCCAGAATCATCAGGTTGCTGGGACGCAGGAACAGGCGCGCCAGCAGCAGACGGTTACGTTCACCGCCCGAAAGGGCACGCACCGGCGTCATGGCACGTTTTGGATGAAACAGGAAGTCCTGCAGATAGCCCAGTACGTGGCGCGGTTTGCCGTTGACCAGTACTTCCTGCTTGCCTTCGGCCAGGTTGTCCATCACGGTGCGATCCGGATCCAGTTCAGCGCGATGCTGGTCAAAGTAGGCTACTTCCAGCTTGGTGCCGGAATGCACACGACCATGGTCAGCTTTCAGCTGCTGCAGCATCAGGCGTAGTAAGGTAGTTTTCCCGCAGCCATTTGGTCCGATCAGCGCAATTTTGTCGCCACGCTGCACCTGGGTTGAGAAGTCCTTCACCAGCACTTTGCCATCGACCGCGTAGTCGACATTTTCCAGCTCAAAGACAATCTTGCCGGAACGGGACGCTTCGCCCACCTGCATGTTGGCTTTGCCCATCACTTCGCGGCGTTCTGAATGTTCACGACGCAGCGCTTTCAGCGCACGCACACGGCCTTCGTTGCGGGTACGACGAGCTTTGATGCCCTGACGGATCCACACCTCTTCCTGCGCCAGTTTGCGGTCGAATTCGGCGTTCTGCATCTCTTCAACGCGCAACGCTTCCTCTTTGCCTTCCAGATAGAGATCGTAGTTGCCTGGCCAGGAGACCAGCTTGCCACGGTCCAGATCGACAATGCGCGTCGCCATGTTGCGGATAAACGAACGGTCATGGGAAATAAAGATGATGCTGCCGGTGAAGTTCTTCAGGAACGTTTCCAGCCAGTCGATGGTTTCGATATCGAGGTGGTTGGTTGGCTCATCCAGCATCAGGACGCGCGGGTTACTCACCAGCGCACGGCCCAGTGCCGCTTTACGCAGCCAGCCGCCCGAGAGCGACGACAGCTCGGTATCGGGCTGCAGACCAATCTGCTCCAGCACGTCATGGATGCGGCTCTCCAGCTGCCACAGATTCTGGTGGTCGAGAATGCTCTGCAGACGCGCCATCTCATTGAGGTTTTTATCGCTGGGATCTTCCATCACCACATGGGAAATGGCGTGATAGGCTTTCAGATGCTCAGCCTGCTCTTCAACGCCCTCGGCCACGAAGTCATACACCGAACCGGTAATATTGCGCGGCGGATCCTGTTGCAGACGCGCCACGACCAGATCGGTTTCATAAATAATGCGGCCATCATCCAGTGGCTGTTCGCCATTGATGATTTTCATCAGCGTGGATTTACCCGCACCGTTACGGCCCACCAGACAGACGCGTTCGTTCTCTTCGATGTGCAGTTCGGTATTGTCTAACAGCGGCGCATCGCTGAAGGAGAGATAAGCGCCGTGGATACTGATTAATGACATGTAAGCTTATTCCTTACCGGCGTGAGTGATCAGCCAGCAGTTGTGAATTTGACGGTTACGCGCGAAGTCCTGCGACTGCGTTTTCTGGGTAATATCCTGCGCCTGCAGGCCCAGTGATTTCAGGCCATCCATGTCCATTTTGAAACCGCGTTTGTTATTGGAGAACATGATGGTGCCGCCGCGACGCAGCAGGCGCTTCAGGTTACGCATCAGCATCATATGATCGCGCTGAACGTCGAAGCTCTCTTCCATACGTTTTGAGTTGGAGAACGTTGGCGGATCGATAAAGATCAGGTCAAAGTTCTCGTCACTCTCATTCAGCCAGCTCAGGCAGTCCGCCTGCATCAGACGATGCTGACGCCCGGTCAGTCCGTTGAGACGCAGGTTGCGCTCCGCCCACTCCAGATAGGTACGCGACATATCTACCGTAGTGGTTGAACGCGCGCCACCCAGACCGGCATGCACACTGGCGGTACCGGTATAGGCAAACAGGTTCAGGAAATCTTTGCCCTGACTCATCTGGCCCAGCATTTTACGGGCAATGCGGTGATCGAGGAACAGGCCGGTATCGAGATAGTCGGTCAGATTCACCCAGAAACGCGCATTAAACTCTTTAACTTCGAAATAGTCGCCCTTCTCGCTGAGCTTCTGATACTGCGCTTTGCCTTTCTGGCGTTCACGCGTTTTCATAATCAGATGGTCGGCAGGCAGTTGCAGCACGCTCAGCGTCGCGCTGATGACATCGAACAGACGCTGACGCGCTTTATCAGGATCGATGGTTTTTGGTGGCGCGTACTCCTGGATAATCACCCAGTCGCCATAGCGATCGACAGCAACGTTGTAGTCTGGCAGATCGGCATCATAAATACGGTAGCATTCAATGCCTTCCTGACGCGCCCACTTCTCCAGTTTCTTCACGTTTTTACGCAGGCGGTTAGCGTAATCTTCCGCAATCTGTCCGGCGCTTTCATGACTGTTAACCGCCAGCTTATAGTTTTTCTGCACGCAATCCAGCGGACCGTTCTTCGCTTTAAACTGGCGATCCGCACGCAGTTGCAGGCAGCTCAGCAGTTCAGGCGAGGCGCTGAACAGCGACAGGTTCCAGCCGCCAAAATGCTGCTTCATCAGACGTCCGAGCTGGCTGTGCAGCGCAATCAGGGCTGGTTCGCTCTCCAGACGTTCACCGTAAGGAGGATTACTCAGCACCGTACCGTGAACCGCCGGATCGACCGGATTAGTCAGCTTCAGCAGATCCTGCTGGCCGAAGGTGAAAAGTTCAAAGACGCCAGCGCGGCGGGCATTCGCCTGCGCCCACTCCAGCACCCGACCATTATTGTCGTAGCCAAAGAAGCGCGCCTGAGTGGCAGCCGTACCAGTGCGGGCACGGTTCTGCGCCTCAGTTTTAACCTCCTGCCACAACGCAGCGTTAAACTGGCTCCAGGCGGTGAAGCCCCAGTGCTTGCGCAGCAGGCCAGGCGCACGATCGCAGGCAATCAGTGCGGCTTCAATCAGCAGCGTACCGGAACCACACATCGGATCGATCAGCGGTGTCGTCGGCTCCCAGCCAGAACGCAGCACGATGGCCGCCGCCAGGGTCTCTTTTAACGGCGCCTGACCGGTCTGCTGGCGATAACCACGCTGATGCAGCGAGCTGCCGCTGAGATCCAGCGCAATGCTGGCGCGATCGTCATTCAGCCAGACGTTGACACGGATATCTGCCTGCTCACGATCGACGTTAGGTCGTTCGAGGTTCTGACGGGTAAAGCTGTCCACGATGGCATCTTTAACTTTCAGCGCACCAAACTGGCTGTTACGAATCGAATCGTTTGTGCCGCTGAAATGCACAACAAAGGTTTTGTCGCTGCCGAACATCGTCGGCCAGTCCACGCTCTGCACACCCAGATAGAGATCCAAATCGCTGTAGACGCCAAACTCTCCCAGCGGCAACAGGATGCGTGATGCTAAACGACTCCACATCAGGCTTTGGTACATAGTGCGATCGTCGGCTTCGTAGTGAACGCCTCCCTGCACTACTTGCAAATCCTGCGCGCCCAGCGCGTCCAGCTCACTTTTTAACAGCTCTTCGAGCCCACGCGCCGTGCTGGCAAACAGAGAATTCATATCGTCACTTTTTAACTCTTGAGAAAATTGTCGCGCATTATAGCGAATCGGAGACCTATGTCATAAAGTTAGCTTCTTTTGTGCTGCGCGTCGGGTTCAAGGAGAACACCATGATCACGCTTTCCCGCTTATTTATTCATCCTGTGAAGTCGATGCGGGGATTAGCGCTGTCACACGCGCTGGTCACTGACAGCGGACTGGCATTTGATCGTCTGTTTATGGTGACCGAACCTGATGGCACCTTTATTACCGCGCGTCAGCACCCGGAGATGGTGCGCTTCACGCCCGCGATTTTACCGGATGGCCTGCTGCTGACGGCCCCGGATGGCAGTCACTCCCTGATCCGCTTCAGCGATTTCGATGGGCAGGATCACCCCACCGAAGTCTGGGGAAATCATTTCACCGCGCGCATAGCGCCGCATGCGATTAACCAATGGCTGAGCCAGTTCTTCCCGCGTGAGGTTCAGTTGCGCTGGGTCGGGCCACAACCCAGCCGCCGGGTAAAAGCGTTTAATCATATTCCGCTGAGCTTTGCCGACGGCTTTCCGTTTTTGCTGATCAACAACGCGTCGCTGCATGATCTGCAACAGCGCTGCCCGGCCAGCGTCCGCGCCGAACAGTTTCGTCCGAATCTGGTCGTCAGCGGCGCTGCCGCATGGGATGAAGACAGCTGGGCGGAGATTCAGATTGGCGACGTGATATTCGAGGTGCCTAAGCCATGCAGTCGCTGCGTGCTCACCACTGTCAGCACCGAAACCGGCGTTAAGCATCCTGCCGGTCATCCGCTGGCCACGCTGCAGACGTTCCGCACCGCCCTGGATGGCAGCGGGGATATTGATTTCGGTCTGAACTTAGTGGCGCGCAACAGTGGGGTGGTGCGCGCTGGTGATGAGATGATTGTTCTGAAACGTCATGCACCGCGCAGCTATGGTGCCGGTGAAGTGGTCGAAACACTGAAACCAAAGCAGCAGGCGCCTGATGCCGTGACTATCACGTTTCAGGGTCAGACGTTCACCGGGGATAATCAGCAGGTATTACTGGATCAGCTGGAGATGCAGGGCTTCCGGATCCCCTACTCCTGTCGGGCGGGACTGTGCGGCAGTTGCAAGCTGAGTCTGGTCGCGGGTGAGGTTAAGGCGCTGAAACAGAGCGCCCTGCGTCAGGACGGCACGCTGTTGAGCTGCAGCTGTATTCCGGCTGGCGATGTAGAACTAAGGTAGTCAGACTGCGCGGGCGTAGCGCGGCGCGACATCCTGATACAGGGGCTGCAGGCGATCGTTCATCACCTTGATGGCATCGCCAAGCACCATGTTTTTTCCGGCCAGCGTCAATCCCGGCTGCGCCAGCAGGCAGAGTGCCGCGTTATCGCCACTCTCAACCACCAGCAGTCGTGCCTGCGTTCCCTCGTCTGCCAGCGTAACCTGTACCATTTCACCGGGACGGGGCTGCATTGCCGGGGCATAAGAGGCGAAATGCCAGCTTTTCGGCATCAGTGGCTTGAGGAAGCGTGCAGCGACCAGCGCATTTAACACCAGTTCGGCGCGATGGCTGCCACTGAGTTTGCACTGACGGCAGGTCTCTTCAAAGGTGTAATAAAGGGCGGCGTCATCGACACAAAAACCCGATTCAGTGAAGGCATCCGGCGTGAGCATCTTGCGGGAATAACGGGAACGGAAAAGCATACCGTCTGCCAGGTCGAGCATCATTCGGTCGTGGCTGCTGTCAAAATACCAACGCCAGTTATCATCGGGTTTAATTTTCATCGTGTGCCCTGTATTTACCGCTGCGCCAAACATCACGCAGAATTCAGCGAAAAAAGAAACATAAGGAAAAGCTGAAAAAGCGTGCAACAGGACAAAATATAAACGAGCCGAGGGGATAAATAAACCCCCCGGCCAATGATTGTGAGAATTGTCTTAGAGATGGGTGACGATATCTTTAATTAAGCCTGGCCCCTGATAAATAAAGCCTGAATAAATCTGAACCAGTGTTGCCCCGGCGGCGATTTTTTCACGCGCTGCCGTCAGAGAATCGATCCCGCCTACGCCAATAATCGGCAACCGTCCCTGCAGTTCCTGAGAGAGGCGCTGTATCACCGCCGTGCTGCGCGACTGCACTGGCCGTCCACTTAACCCACCCGCTTCCTCAGCATGCTTAAGACCGCTCACCAGTGAACGATCGAGCGTGGTATTGCTGGCAATCACGCCATCAATCTGATGACGAATTAAACTGTCCGCGACCTGAATTAACTCTTCTTCAGAGAGATCGGGCGCAATTTTTACGGCCAGCGGAACATATTTCAGATGACGCTGTTCCAGCTCTTTTTGTTTCTGTTTGATGGAAGAAAGCAGATCATCCAGCGCCTCGCCATATTGCAGCGAACGTAAACCTGGGGTGTTAGGTGAGGAAATATTGATGGCGATATAACCGGCGTGGGCATAAACCTTTTCCATGCAGATGAGATAATCATCTTTTCCCTGCTCGACCGGCGTATCTTTATTTTTACCGATATTGATCCCCAGCACGCCGTTAAAGCGCGCTTTCTTCACGTTTTCAACCAGGTGATCAACACCCAGATTATTAAACCCCATCCGATTGATAATTCCGCCCGCTTCCACCAGACGAAACATGCGTGGCTTATCGTTCCCCGCCTGGGCGCGCGGCGTGACGGTACCGACTTCAACAAAGCCAAAGCCCATCGCCGCAAACGCATCAATACACTCTGCGTTCTTATCCAGACCCGCCGCCAGGCCCAGGGCATTCTTAAAGGTCAGTCCCATACAGGTGACCGGACGCGACGGCAGATTCTGGCGATAAAACATCTCCAGTGGGGTGCCGTTCATAAAACGCAGTTGCTGAAAAGTGAGTTCGTGTGCGCGTTCGGGATCAAGTTTAAACAGCGCCGGTCGGACGATAGGATAAAACATGCACTCTCCTGAAGGACGGAAGCGATCGTGAAAGTCGGTGCACGGGAAATTGTGCGCCAGAATGGTAAAGTGCTCTGGCGCAAAAGTAAATCGAACAGCGGGGATGCATAAAACTATCTGAAAATGCTTTGATCTTACGCGGCGGAATCGTTTACGGGGTGATTTTTCACCTCAGAGGGAAACAGATATTCCCGCAGGATGCCGTGACGTTGCATGATGCCAAAAATACCGAGACAGACGAACGCTTCAGCCCCGACCATCGACCATGCGGCACCGATTGCGCCAAACTTCCACGCCAGGAAACAGCAGAGCGGCACGTTAACCACACCAGCGGCCATCATCACCCACATACGCTGGCGGGCCAGACCATGTGGGATCAGAATCTGTAATCCAGCCGGGTAGGCAATGTTGCCAAACAGGAAGCAGAGCACAAAGACGCGCAGCACATCCGCTGACGGGATAAAGTCTTTACCCAGCAATATTGAGACCACCAGGTCAGCAAAAAACCAGGTGAAGATTACAATCGACAGACTCAGGGAAAACGACAGCAGCAGGCTTTTGCGTGTCGCCGCAATCGCGGCCCGTTTATCCCGGCCGAACAGGTGGCTGACGCGCGGGAAGAAGGCGCTGCCGATCTGCTCCGGCACAGAGTTGGCCGCTTTACGCAGGCGATCGGCGCCGTTGTAGATCCCGACCATATAAGTCGAAGCAAAGGTGGCGAGAATCACCACGTTGACGCTGTTGAAAAGGTTAGCACCGGCGATGGCGATAAACACATCCATGCTGTCGGTGATGCGCTGTTTGATTTCGCGCGGTTCAAAGCGGTAGCGGCCTATGACTTTCATCTCCAGCACAAACTTCAGCGTAATCGCCGCGCTGATAATGGAGACCGCGCCAGGGATCAGGGCAGCCAGCCAGGTATCCTGCGGAGATTTCACCAGCAAAAAGGTCAGCGGAATCGCACAGAAGTTACCGAAGGTGGCGATCATCGCCGTCTTACCCAGCTTCTCAAAGCCCTGCATCAGCCAGCCGAATGAAAACAGCGAGCCGACCAGCGTGGTGCAGTTCGCCAGAATGATGAAGAACAGAGGGTGCCAGGAGGGATTGAACCAGGTCGCGGTCAGCAGCGTGCCGCTGGTGACCACCAGCAGCATCAGCTTGGCGTTGAATGTTGACCAGAAGA
Source organism: Pantoea sp. JV6 (assembly GCF_025910055.1). NCBI lineage: Bacteria > Pseudomonadati > Pseudomonadota > Gammaproteobacteria > Enterobacterales > Erwiniaceae > Pantoea > Pantoea sp. JV6. The sequence goes on from NZ_JAPCIM010000012.1 coordinate 226,754, forward strand.
GCTGGCTGACGCGTTCTTTGTCATCACGATGGTGAGCAATATCTTTGGTGGTAAAGACATTGAATCCCCAGTCGGAGATGGTGCTGCAATAGAGGACGCAGGCGATCGCCAGCGCCAGCGTACCCATCTGCTCTACACCCAGAACGCGGGCAAGATAGGGCAGCGTGGCCAGCGGAAACAGAAACGATGCGCCACGGTAAGCCAGCAGCGAGAAAATATTAATAACCAGACTTTTATCGAGTACTTTTGCCATGTCGCAACAACCTTATACACATTGCATGTCTCACCTTCTCATTTCGCTAAGGCATAAACAATATCGCTAAAAATTTTTCAGAATCAGGCTGCGCGCTTGAGCTCTTTTTTAACCTTGTAGTGCTGCAGCGCAATAAAGAGCTCCGGGCGATTAAACAACAACCACTCTTTAAGATTTTCTGATTTTACATTACGACCCATAAAGCGAATGGCATTACAGACATATTCCGGCACCGGCGTTTTATTATAGAGAGACAAATAGATCATCAGACGGAACGAGTGAAGTAAATAAGATTTTTCCAGCGAACTACGCCAGGCTGATTTAGGGAGCGAACTGGTTAACGTATTATAAGCATGCATAAAAGCGTCATAGCGCTGATAGAAAAACTCATTGCCTTTGGTACTGTTGGTCAGTGAACCACTGCGGATGCGCTGCTTATAATAGACCTGACGGCTGACCCATGCGTGCTGGCATTTCATAAACACGGAGAGCGTAAAGTTGTGGTCTTCATGAACCCGACGTACAAAGCGCAACTTATGCTGTTCAATGACGCTTTTTCTTAAGGCGTAATTCCAGACGGCAGAGGTATATCTGCCATTACGCAGCAGGCGCAGAAAAACCTCCTGTGGTTTCTGCTGGCCAAACTGGTCATGCTTCACTTTTGGCGAGGTGATATCAATGTGGCCATCTTCATAGACGCAGGAGTTAAAACAGAAAAGATCCGTTTCAGGATGCTTCTCCGCCACCATTGCCAGCTCAGTGACGAGGCCATCAACCACGACATCATCCGGGTCACAGAAAAAGAGAAACTGACCCTTTGCCAGTGCAATGCCGGTGTCCCGTGCATTGCCGAGGCCGCCATTTTCAATGGTGATCACTTTCACCTGAGAAAGGTGTGCATAATTCTGTTCAATTAAGGCTAATGTTCCATCAGTAGATCCATCATTCACAATGATTATTTCATTGGGCGCTTTAACCTGGCGTAATAACGAATCGACGCACTCTACAATATATTTCTCAACATTGTAGGTTGGAATAATAACGGATAACAGGATGTCAGACATATGCAATTCTCTGCTGTTAGAAAATGACAATACGATTCACCTGCCTGATGCAGGTTCTGACCAGAGGCGAAACGTCGAAAAGAGTAAGGCGCGATTATCATGATTGCTTTCATTGAGCCCGATTATCTTAAACCTGTAATGCGAAAAAAGACCAGCCGTAAAAATCATCTTAATGTTTAATGTGAGCATCACTCTTAACGAAAGTGCATCTATAGCCCGCAGTAATGTTAAAACCGTTGAGGATCGATTTAAATTAGCCCTGCAAAGCAGACGTAACCAGATTCAGAAATCTGTAAGCGAACATCTGAAACGATGAATAAGTTCAGCATTCCTTCATTATTATTACAGTTTGCTTTCTGCAATAAATCTTAATCTTTGGCAGAGGCTGCCGCAGATAAGCTGATTCTGTGCTGCTTCGCAGCGCTATTTTGTCAGCCGTTGCGCTTTATGCGCCGCGCCACTCTCAGAAAAAATGATTAAGCAATCAGACGAAAGATATTTTTTCTGCTCAACCGACACATTTTGACGATCTCGTATCATGCCCCTTAATGAATTGTTCCGCTGCCGACACATAATTTAAGAATTATCGGAAGCGGCGATGCTGACATCTGTCGCAACGCCTTCTATTTGCAGATTTCACCCTTACTTTGCCGGATAAATCATTTAAGCCCACTCCCCTGCTCTGACAGTATGAAGGCATAAGTTCTCAACATTTGATAATCAATAACTTTTAGTTATAAGGAGTGATGATGCGAGTTATTACGCTGGCAGGCAGCCCACGATTCCCCTCCCGCTCAACCTCACTGCTGACGCTGTGTCAGCACAAGCTGGAGGCGCGTGGTATTGAAGTCATTCCGTGGAATATTCACAACTTTCAGCCTGACGATTTAATCAATGCGCGTTTTGATGCACCTGCGCTTCTCGCCCTGCGTGACGATCTGGCTTCGGCTGATGGACTGATTATTGCGACACCTATCTATAAAGCGTCGTTTTCGGGTGCGCTGAAGACGCTGCTCGATCTGCTGCCTGAACGCGCACTGGAACACAAAGTCGTTTTACCGCTGGCCAGCGGCGGCAGTGCCGGTCATATGCTGGCGCTGGACTACGCCCTGAAGCCGGTGCTCAACGCCTTAAAGGCGCAGGAGATCCTGCATGGTGTTTATGCCGAGGATCATCAGATCAGTCATTACGACCGTCAGCCCGAACTGCAGGATTCACTGTCACAGCGCCTGGATGAGGCCGTCTCCGCCTTCTGGCTGGCACTGACCCGTCACCACCATCCCGTTGCGCAAGCGGTATAAGGAAGCGATCGATGAAGCTGAGATTAGGAAAGTGGCTGGTGGCCGGACTTCTGCTGGCCGGCCTTCAGGTACAGGCCGCCGAATCCGATCCGTCTGAGATTCGCATCGGCTATCAAAAAGGTTCGGTCAGCATGGTGCTGGCGAAGTCACATCAGTTACTGGAGAAGCGTTTTCCCCATACCCGGATTAAGTGGATCGAGTTTCCTGCAGGCCCACAAATGCTGGAAGCGCTGAATATCAACAGTATCGACCTGGGCAGTACCGGTGATCTTCCCCCGCTGTTTGCCCAGGCCGCGGGCGCGGATCTGCTCTATGTCGGCGCGGAGCCGCCAAAACCCAAAGCGGAAGTGATTCTGGTGCCAAAAAGCAGCCCGCTGAAACAGGTTGCGGATCTGAAAGGCAAGAAAGTGGCTTTCCAGAAAGGCTCCAGCTCTCACAACTTACTGCTGCGCGCCTTACAGCAGGCGGGTCTGACCTTTAAAGACATCACGCCGGTCTATCTCACCCCCGCCGATGCGCGCGCCGCCTTCCAGCAGGGTGACGTTGATGCCTGGGCAATCTGGGACCCATACTATTCATCGGTGATGCTGCAGGGGAATTCGCGCCTGCTGATTGATGGCAGCTCCCTTAACCTGACCGGCTCCTTTTATTTAGCGACCCGCAGCTACGCCGAAGCCCATGGCGCGTTTATTCAGCAGGTGCTCGACACCTTCAGCACTGCTGACGCGCTGACAATCAGCCAGCGTCAGCAGAGCACCACGTTACTGGCGCAGGCGATGGGCTTGCCCGAACCGGTTATCGCCAGCTACCTCAGCCATCGGCCGCCAACCCGCATTTCGCCGGTCAGTGCCGAAACCGCGGCCGCCCAGCAGCGCACCGCTGACCTGTTCTATGCCAATCATCTCTTGCCAGTAAAAGTGACGATTCAGGATCGCATCTGGCATCCGCATACCGTGACGCAATAAGGAGCAACAATGAGCGTATCCATTTTCTGGTTCCTGCCGACGCATGGCGACGGCCACTATCTTGGTACTGCCGAAGGGGCGCGACCGGTTGATCACGCCTACCTGCAACAGGTGGCGCAGGCCGCTGACCGCCTTGGCTTTGGCGGCGTACTGATCCCGACCGGCCGCTCCTGTGAAGATGCCTGGCTGGTTGCCGCCTCGCTGATTCCGGTGACGCAGCGCCTGCGATTCCTGGTGGCGTTGCGTCCTGGGGTGATTTCACCAACCCAGGCAGCGCGTCAGGCCGCCACGCTGGACCGTCTTTCTAACGGACGTGCGCTGTTTAATCTGGTGACCGGCGGCGATCCGGAAGAGCTGGCGGGCGACGGCGTGTTTCTCGATCACCGCGAGCGTTACGCGGAATCCGCCGAGTTTACCCGCGTCTGGCGCCGGGTGCTGGAAGGCGAAACCGTCGATTATGAAGGCAAGCACGTGAAGGTTCGCGGTGCGCGTCTGATGTTTAAACCGGTGCAGCAGCCTCGTCCCCCGCTGTGGTTTGGCGGCTCTTCTGAACCCGCCCAGGAGCTGGCGGCCGAACAGGTCGATGTTTACCTCACCTGGGGCGAACCCCCTGCGCAGGTTAAAGAGAAGATTGATCAGGTGCGTGCGAAAGCGGCAGCCCAGGGACGCACCGTCCGGTTCGGCATCCGTCTGCATGTGATCGTGCGTGAAACCAATGAAGAGGCCTGGCAGGCCGCAGACAAACTGATTGCCAATGTGGATGACGCCACCATCGCGAAAGCGCAGGCGGCGTTCCAGCGGGCAGATTCTGTGGGGCAGCGCCGGATGGCCGCACTGCATGGCGGTCGCCGCGACAAGCTCGAAATCAGCCCTAACCTGTGGGCAGGCGTCGGCCTGGTGCGCAGCGGAGCCGGGACCGCGCTGGTCGGCGATGGCCCGACCGTGGCCGCTCGCATCAAAGAGTATGAAGCGCTGGGCATTGAGACCTTTATCCTGTCGGGTTATCCGCACCTGGAAGAGGCTTATCGCGTCGGCGAACTGCTGTTCCCGCATCTTGATCTGCAGATTCCACTGGTGCCCCAGCCGCGCGTGGTTCAGGCACACGGTGAAGCGGTAGCCAACGATTTTACCCCTGAGAAAAAAGTCGCCCGGGGCTGAGGAGAGCATGATGACCAGAACCCGAAAACGCCTTGCTGATACGCTGGTGCCCTGGCTGCTGCCGACGCTGCTGGTCGTGGTGTGGCAGATTGCCTCGCAAACCGGCTGGTTGTCGACCCGTATTCTGCCCGCACCGGAGAAAATTGTGACCACCTTCTGGCAGCTGACCGCCAGTGGTGAACTCTGGCAGCATCTGGCGATCAGTAGCTGGCGGGCGTTGATCGGCTTCAGTATCGGCGGCTCTATCGGCCTGCTACTCGGGCTGATTACCGGCACCTCCAGAACCGGTGAACGACTGCTGGATACCTCGGTACAGATGCTGCGCAATGTGCCGCATCTGGCGCTGATCCCGCTGGTAATCCTCTGGTTCGGTATTGATGAGTCCGCCAAGATCTTTCTGGTGGCGCTGGGTACGCTGTTCCCGATCTACCTGAATACTTATCACGGCATCCGCAACATCGATCGCGGGCTCGTTGAGATGGCGCGCAGCTATGGCCTTTCCGGCTGGAGCCTGTTTATTCAGGTGATCCTGCCCGGCGCGCTGCCCAATATTATGGTCGGCGTGCGTTTCGCGCTGGGCCTGATGTGGCTGACGCTGATTGTCGCAGAGACCATCTCTGCCAACGCGGGTATCGGCTATCTGGCCATGAACGCGCGTGAATTCCTGCAGACCGATGTGGTGGTGGTCGCCATTATTCTTTACGCCCTGCTCGGCAAACTGGCGGATGTCGCCGCGTTGTTGCTTGAACGTGTCTGGCTGCGCTGGCATCCCGCTTATCAACTGAAGGAGGAGAACGCATGAGCCAGACTCTCTCACCGGCGCGCCTGAACACCGGCACCCCGGTTGGCGTTAACGGCGTCAGTAAACAGTATGGCAGCCGCACCATTCTGAATAAGATTGACCTGCATATTCCCTCAGGTCAGTTTGTGGCGGTGGTGGGTCGCAGCGGCTGTGGCAAAAGCACGCTGCTGCGCCTGCTGGCCGGTCTCGAACAGAGCTCCAGCGGTGAACTGCTGGCAGGCAATGCGCCGCTGCAGTCGGCTCGTGAAGATACCCGCCTGATGTTTCAGGATGCGCGACTGCTGCCGTGGAAAAAAGTGATCGATAACGTCGGGCTGGGTCTGCGCGGACGCGAATGGCGCAGCGCGGCGCTGGATGCACTGGCGGCGGTAGGCCTCGCCGATCGGGCTGATGAGTGGCCAGCCGCCCTCTCCGGCGGCCAGAAACAGCGCGTCGCACTGGCCAGAGCGCTGATCCACCGGCCCGGTTTACTGCTGCTGGATGAACCGCTGGGGGCGCTGGATGCCCTGACCCGCATTGAGATGCAGGGATTGATTGAGTCACTGTGGCAGCAGCATCACTTTACCGTGCTGCTGGTCACGCATGATGTCAGTGAAGCGGTGGTGATGGCAGATCGCGTGCTGTTGATCGAAGAGGGTCAGATCGGGCTGGATCTGCTGGTGGATCTGCCCCGTCCCCGCCGTCGCGGATCGGCGCGGCTGGCCGAGCTGGAAGCGGAGGTACTGGATCGGGTCATGCAGCGTACGGAACGACCGCAGCCGGTTCGTTACGCGCAGCAGCGCTGAAAAAAGGGGAGTGTCTCAGACACTCCCCTTTTTAATTATCAGGCGTTCAGTGCCCGGGTAATTTTCTCGTAGAGGTCGCCAGAGAGTTTATCCAGCTCCAGCAGCTGCTCCAGCGCCTGGCGCATCATCGCCTGACGGCCTTCGTCATAACGTTTCAGGCGAATCAGCGGCTCCACCATCCGCGCCGCAACCTGCGGATTGCGGGTGTTAAGGTCGGTAAGCATCTCCACCAGGAACTTGTACCCGCTGCCATCTTTAGCATGGAAGGCGGCAGGGTTAGCCGAGGCAAAGGCACCCACCAGCGAGCGAACACGGTTCGGATTACTCATGGTGAAGGAGCGATGATTCAGAAGCTGACGCACATTGCGCATCACGTTAGCGGCCGGACTGGTCGCCTGCAGCACAAACCATTTGTCCATCACCAGACCATCCTGATGCCAGCGCTCATCGTAAGCTGCCAGCAGCGCATCACGGCACGGTAACTGTGCCGCAACAGCAGCAGAAAGCGCCGCCAGCGCATCGGTCATGTTGGTCGCCTGGTGATACTGCGTCTGCACCAGTTTATCCGCCAGCTGCGCATCGCTGAAGGCGAGATAGGTCAGGCAGATATTTTTCAGGCTGCGCTGACCTATCGCGTCATGCTCCACGCGGTATTCAGGCTGCTGATTGGCGTTGTAGATCGCAAAAAACTCATCGGCCAGTTCGCGTGCCAGCGTGCGTTGCAGCGCGTCACGCACCAGCGCAATCGCCTGCGGATCGATAGTATCAAACAGCTCGGCAATCTCATTTTCCGACGGCAGCGTCAGAATCAGCGCGGTCAGTGCCGGGTCGCAGTCGGTATCCAGCAGCACCGCACGGAAGGCATCGGCCACATGCAGCGGCAGTGACAGATGCTGGCCCTGCTGATAGCGGGCAACATTCAGACGGATATAGGTCGCCAGCAGGCTCTGAGCCGCATCCCAGCGGGAGAAGTCGTTGCGTGCATGACGCATCAGGAAGGTGAGCTGAGCATCACTCCATTTGTAATCAAGCTTCACCGGGGCAGAGAATTCGCGCAGCAGCGACGGCACTGGCTGGAAGTAGACATTATCGAAAATAAAGGTCTGGAACTCCTCGGTGACATTCAGCACATGATGTACCGGATGACCATTATTCTGCAGCGGGATCACCTTGCCTTCGCCATCGTAGAGTTCAATATCCAGCGGGATATGCAGCGGCAGCTTCTCTTTCTGATCGGCAGTCGCAGGCGTGTGCTGCGTGACGTGCAGCGTATACTGCTCCAGCTCCGGGTTGTAATCGTCGCGCACCGTCAGCACTGGCGTACCGGACTGGCTGTACCAGCGGCGGAACTGCGACAGGTCAACATTCGAGGCATCTTCCATCGCCTGAACAAAATCATCACAGGTGGCGGCGCTGCCGTCGTGGCGATCAAAATAGAGCTTCATGCCCTTCTGGAAATTCTCTTCACCCAGCAGGGTGTGCATCATACGGATCACTTCTGACCCTTTTTCATACACCGTCAGGGTATAGAAGTTGTTCATCTCGATGACCTGATCCGGACGGATCGGGTGTGCCATCGGGCTGGCATCTTCGGCGAACTGCGCACCGCGTACGATACGCACGTTATCAATGCGGTTCACCGCGCGTGAGCCCAGATCAGAGCTGAACTCCTGATCGCGGAACACTGTCAGTCCCTCTTTCAGGCTGAGCTGGAACCAGTCGCGGCAGGTCACGCGGTTACCGGTCCAGTTATGGAAATATTCGTGACCGATAACCGCTTCAATGCCCAGGTAATCTTTGTCCGTCGCCGTTTCCGCTTTAGCCAGCACATATTTGGCATTGAAGACGTTAAGGCCTTTGTTCTCCATGGCGCCCATGTTGAAGAAGTCCACCGCCACGATCATAAAGATGTCGAGGTCATACTCCAGACCGAAACGCTCTTCATCCCACTTCATGCTGTTTTTTAGCGAGGTCATCGCCCAGTCGGCACGGTCGAGGTTACCGCGATCGACGAAGATCTCCAGCGCCACATCACGTCCTGAACGGGTGGTGAAGCTGTCGCGTAGCACGTCGAAATCGCCCGCCACCAGCGCAAACAGGTAGCAGGGTTTCGGGAACGGATCCTGCCACTTCACCCAGCTGCGACCCTGCTCATCCCGGCCGCTGTCAATGCGGTTACCGTTGGAGAGCAGGAATGGATAACGCTCACCGTCGGCATAGATGGTGGTGGTAAAGCGCGCCAGCACGTCGGGGCGATCGAGATACCAGGTAATATGACGGAAGCCTTCAGCCTCACATTGGGTGCAGAGCGCCTCGCCCGATTTATACAGCCCTTCCAGCGCGGTGTTCTGGTCCGGATGAATATCGTTAATAATTTTCAGGGTGAAGCTTTCCGGCAGCTGGCTGATGACCAGTGCGCCCTCTTCTTCACGGAAGGCCGTCCAGGCTTGCCCGTCGACCTCCAGCGCAATCAGCGTTAACGCTTCGCCGTCCAGTCGCAGCTCAGCCTGGCTGTCGCCCAGCCGTTTAACCTGGCTGATGGCCGTTACGCGGGTGGTGGACGCATCCAGTTCAAAAGTTAAATCGATATCGGTGATGGTGTACTCAGGCGCACGGTAGTCGTGGCGATACTTGATTTGGGGCTGTTGCGTCATATTGCGTCTCGCGTTGTTATAAGTTTACCGGCAAAGTCTAAGCTTGTTACTACAAGCTTGCCACGCACAATGCACCTAAAGGGTGAAATGGCTACACTTTGTTAACAATGGCACAGATTGGCCTCGACCCGCCCGTCTGAAATATGCTGTGATCGGCTTCAGATAGTGAATTATACTTTTGCGTCTTTATGACTGTGTACAACACCGGGCTCTGCGCCACCGAACAGGATGCTGAAACGCGCCATGACAGGACATGCTTCCCCGATACTGACCTCGCTGCTGGATACGGACGCCTATAAGCTCCATATGCAGCAGGCCGTTTTCCACCGCTATCATGACATAACGGTGGCGGCGGAGTTTCGCTGCCGCGGCGACGAACTGCTGGGTCTCTACGCTGACGAAATTCGTGACGCGATAACCGCAATGCAACACCTGGCGCTGACTGATGATGAAGCGACCTGGTTGTCTCACCTTCCCTTCTTCCGGCAGGATTACCTCAGCTGGTTACGCCAGTTCCGCTATAACCCGGATCAGGTTGAGGTGCGCAATCACCATGGCAAGCTGGAACTCCGTATTCAGGGGCCGTGGCGCGAAGTGATCATGTGGGAGGTGCCGCTGCTGGCGCTGATCAGTGAGATTGTGCATCGTCATCGCACGCCACAGGTCACCACTCAGCAGGCACTTGACCATTTACATCAGAAACTCGGCGACTTTAAAGCCCAGGTGGCTGACCTTGATATGTCACGCTTCCGCCTGATGGATTTCGGCACCCGTCGTCGCTATTCGCAGGATGTGCAGCAGTCGATCGTCTCAACGCTGAAACAGGAATTTCCGTGGCTGATTGGCACCAGTAACTATGATCTGGCGCGCCGTTTGTCACTGACGCCGGTGGGAACACAGGCGCATGAGTGGTTCCAGGCCTTCCAGCAGATCAGTCCGGTACTGGCCAACAGCCAGCGCGCGGCGTTACAGGCGTGGCTGGATGAGTATGACGATAAGCTGGGCATCGCCCTGACCGATTGCATCGCTATGGACGCCTTTCTGCGTGATTTCGGTCCGGTGTTTGCCCGCCGCTACCAGGGACTGCGCCACGACTCCGGCGATCCGGTCGAATGGGGCGAGAAAGCCCTCGCCCACTACCAGAAGCTGGGTATCGATCCGCAAAGCAAACACCTGGTCTTTTCTGACAACCTGAATCTCGACAAAGCGCTGGCGCTTTACCGCCACTTTGGCCAGCGGACGAACGTGGTGTTCGGCATCGGAACCCGCCTCACCTGCGATATTCCGGGCGTGACGCCACTGAACATCGTTATCAAACTGGTGCAGTGCAATGGCAAGCCGGTGGCGAAACTCTCAGACAGCCCGGGAAAAACCATCTGCCAGGATAAAGCCTTTGTCAGGGCCCTGCGTAAAGCTTTTGATCTGCCGCTGGTGAAAAAAGCGAGTTAATCCTCTTCTTATCGGGGCGTTGATACGCCCCGCCTCTGCTGTAATAAATCTGCTTTCCCCCTGAATTTTGCTTGTTTCCTGAAGACTCGCAAGTAACATAGCAAAACCCCGGATGGGGCAACTTTTTTACTCACTTCTTCTATATAGAGAGATATTTATGAGCGTAGTGCCTGTAGCGGACGTACTGCACGGTCGCGTCGCGGTTGACAGTGAAGTCACCGTACGTGGTTGGGTGCGTACCCGAAGAGATTCCAAAGCCGGTCTTTCCTTCATCGCTGTCTATGACGGCTCCTGCTTTAATCCCGTTCAGGCTGTCGTCAATAATTCTCTGAATAATTATCAGGATGAAGTGCTGCGTCTGACCACGGGCTGTTCCGTTATCGTCACCGGTAAAGTGGTGGCCTCACCGGGTCAGGGCCAGGCGTTTGAGATTCAGGCGACCAGCCTGGAAGTCGTAGGCTGGGTGGAAGATCCCGACAGCTACCCGATGGCGGCGAAACGCCACAGCATCGAGTATCTGCGCGAAGTCGCTCACCTGCGTCCGCGTACCAACCTGATTGGCGCGGTCGCCCGCGTTCGTCACACCCTGGCGCAGGCGCTGCATCGCTTCTTCCATGAAAATGGCTATTTCTGGGTCTCGACGCCGCTGATTACCGCCTCCGATACCGAAGGTGCCGGCGAAATGTTCCGTGTCTCTACGCTGGATATGGAAAACCTGCCGCGTAACGATCAGGGCAAAGTTGACTTCAGCGAAGATTTCTTTGGTAAAGAGGCGTTCCTGACCGTTTCAGGTCAGCTGAATGGCGAAACCTATGCCAGCGCCCTGTCGAAGATCTACACCTTCGGTCCGACGTTCCGCGCAGAGAACTCCAACACCAGCCGCCATCTGGCGGAATTCTGGATGCTGGAGCCGGAAATCGCTTTTGCCTCACTGGATGATGCCGCTGCACTGGCCGAATCAATGCTGAAGTATGTCTTCAACGCGGTGCTGGAAGAGCGTGCCGATGACATGGCCTTCTTTGCTGAGCGGGTAGATAAAGAGGCGGTTGAGCGCCTGCAGCGTTTCATCACCACCGATTTCGCGCAGGTGGATTACGCCGATGCGGTTGAGATCCTGATGAACTGCGGTCAGACCTTCGAAAACCCGGTTTCCTGGGGTATTGACCTCTCCTCTGAGCATGAGCGTTACCTGGCGGAGAAACACTTTAAAGCGCCGGTGGTGGTGAAAAACTATCCGAAAGACATTAAAGCGTTCTATATGCGCCTGAATGACGATGGCAAAACCGTGGCGGCGATGGATGTTCTGGCGCCAGGCATTGGTGAGATCATTGGCGGTTCACAGCGTGAAGAACGTCTGGATGTCCTGGATGCGCGTCTGGAAGAGATGGGTCTGAATAAAGAAGATTACTGGTGGTATCGTGACCTGCGTCGCTACGGTACCGTGCCACATTCTGGCTTTGGATTAGGCTTTGAACGTTTAATCGCCTATGTCACCGGCGTACAAAATGTCAGGGACGTCATCCCCTTCCCGCGCACCCCACGCAACGCGAGTTTCTGATATTCGGCATTAAATATAAGAAATTCATATATATAACGAGGTCGGCACTGCCGGCCTTTTTTTATTTTTGTAAATTTTGAGTTCTCTCACAAAGTTCCGTGTTTTTTACATTTTGTAATACATATTTTCTTACTGAAACAAGATTACGAGTTTAGTAGCATTTAAGCGCTAGAATTACGGCGGGTGGGATGGAAAGATGCGTGCAGACACAGGAAGACACCAAACTTCGTTCAGGGTTCCCGTAAAGGTTTCTTGACGGCAGTGGCAGGTGTACAAATAACTCCAATGAGGGTAATGAATAATGATGAAGCGCAATATTCTTGCAGTGGTTATCCCTGCTCTGTTAGCCGCCGGCGCAGCAAACGCTGCAGAAATCTATAACAAAGACGGCAACAAACTGGACCTGTACGGTAAAGCTGTTGGCCTGCACTATTTTTCAGATGACGATAGCAACAATGGCGACCAGTCATATGTTCGTTTCGGCTTCAAAGGCGAAACCCAGATCAATGACCAGATGACCGGTTACGGTCAGTGGGAATACAACATTCAGGCGAACAACTCTGAAGGTAGTTCTGACGCGCAAGATGGCAACAAAACCCGTCTGGGCTTTGCCGGTCTGAAATTCGGCGACGCTGGCTCAATTGACTACGGCCGTAACTACGGTGTGGTTTACGATGCAATCGGCTGGACCGATATGCTGCCAGAGTTCGGTGGCGACTCAGGATACTCAGATAACTTCATGAATGGTCGTAGCACCGGCCTGCTGACCTACCGTAACACCAATTTCTTTGGCCTGGTTGATGGCTGGGACTTTGCTGCTCAGTATCAGGGTAAAAATGATCGTGCAGACATCCGTCGTGCGAACGGTGATGGCTACGGTGTTTCAACCACTTACGTATCTCCAATCGGTGTAGGCTTCGCTGCAGCGTATAGCAGCAGCGACCGTACTAATGCGCAGTCTGCTGGTACAGTACGTAATACCGATACCAATACCAACGTAGGTACTGGTGTTGGCGAAGGTAAACGTGCTGAAAACTGGGCAACCGCTCTGAAATATGATGCCAACAATGTCTATTTAGCTGCGATGTATGGTGAGACTCGCAACTCTACACCTATCAACTCAGGTGACTTTACAGCGTTCGCAAACAAAGCTCAGAACATTGAGTTGGTTGCACAGTATCAGTTCGACTTCGGTCTGCGTCCATCCATTGCCTACGTTCAGTCTAAAGGCAAAGATATTGAAGGCGTGGGCGATGCTGACCTGATTAAATACATCGACGTTGGCGCGACTTACTACTTCAACAAAAACATGTCTACCTATGTTGATTACAAAATCAACCAGCTGGATGACAACAACCCACTGGGTATCAATACAGACGACGTGGTTGGTGTAGGCCTGGTTTACCAGTTCTAATCCTGCTTAAACATGTTGAAAAACGGGGCTACGGCCCCGTTTTTTTATGGCTGCTATTCCCAACAGGTGCGTTTTTCCTCGCGCCTTTACCGCGCTTTAATCACTACCTTTCCCCGTCACGCAATCCACACTACAAAATGTATGAATTTGTCTCGCAAACGGTTGGCATTTGACTGGCCGGACGCTAACCTGAGAGCTCTTTTCGCTAAAGTTCACGCTAATGGACCTGACACATGTTTGAATCGATCTCTGCTGCACCCGCCGATCCTATTCTTGGGCTGGCCGATCTGTTTCGTGCTGACGACCGCCCGGAAAAAATCAATCTGGGCATTGGCGTCTATAAAGACGAAACCGGCAAGACCCCGGTGCTGACCAGTGTTAAAAAAGCTGAGCAATATCTGCTGGAAAATGAAACCACCAAAAACTATCTCAGTATTGATGGTCTGGCTGATTTTGCCCGTTGCACACAGGCCCTGCTGTTCGGCAACCAGAGCCCGCTAATCACCGCTGGCCGCGCTCGCACGGCTCAGACACCGGGTGGTACAGGCGCGCTACGCGTTGCAGCCGATTTCCTCGCCACGCAAACCTCGGTGAAGCGGGTCTGGATCAGCAATCCGAGTTGGCCGAATCACAACAATGTGTTCAATGCTGCCGGTCTTGAAGTCTGTGAATACCACTATTATGACGCTGCAAACCATACGCTCGATTTCGATGGTATGCTGGCGTCACTGAAACAGGTTCAGCCAGGCGACGTGGTGCTGTTCCATGGCTGCTGCCATAACCCGACCGGTATCGACCCGACCGCCGAGCAGTGGCAACAGCTGGCGCAGCTGTCACAGGCCAATGGCTGGCTGCCGTTGTTCGACTTCGCTTACCAGGGTTTTGCCCGTGGTCTGGAGGAAGATGCAGAAGGCTTGCGTATTTTTGCCGCCTCGCATCAGGAACTGATCGTCGCCAGCTCTTACTCCAAGAATTTTGGCCTGTATAACGAGCGTGTCGGTGCCATCACGCTGGTTGCCGCCGAAGCGAGCGTGGCAGATACCGCGTTCAGTCAGGTGAAGTACACCATTCGCGCGAACTACTCCAATCCGCCGGCACATGGCGCCGCCATCGTCGCCACAATTCTGGGCAACGATACCCTGCGTACCATCTGGGAGCAGGAGCTGTCGGACATGCGTCAGCGCATTCAGCGCATGCGCCAGCTCTTCGTAAACACGCTGGCGGAGAAAGGCGCACAGCGCGACTTCAGCTTTATTATTAAGCAGAACGGCATGTTCTCGTTCAGTGGCTTAACCAAAGAGCAGGTCATTCGCCTGCGTGAAGAGTTTGGCGTCTACGCGGTGAACTCAGGGCGGGTGAATGTGGCGGGCATGACGCCAGACAATATGTCGGCGCTGTGCGAAGCGATTGTCGCCGTGCTGTAAGCAGGATGACCGAATTGAAAAATGGGCCTGCTGGCCCATTTTTTATTGCAGGAAAGGATTACTGATGCGTTCATGCCCCAGCGTAGAAATCGGGCCGTGACCGGGCAGAAAAGTGACATCATCGCCCAGCGGCAGCAGTTTCGTGCGGATAGCATTGATTAACTGCTGATGATCGCCCTGCGGGAAGTCTGTGCGTCCCACACCACCATTAAAAATCACGTCACCTGAAATCAGTAACCGTCCTGGCCGATCGAAGAGCACCACGTGGCCAGGCGAATGGCCCGGACAATGCAGCACTTCCAGCGTGGTCAGCCCTACCTGTACGCTCTCCCCCTCTTCCAGCCAGCGATCTGGGGTAAAAGGCGCGCACTCATCAAGTCCGAACATCCGGCTCTGGGTAGGCAGCGCCTCCAGCCAGAATGCATCACGCTTTTGTGGTCCGACAATCGGAATCTGCCAGAAGGCAGCCAGCTCGACGGCAGCCCCGACGTGATCAAGGTGCCCATGGGTCAGCAGAATCCGGGAAGGTTTAAGCTGGCGTTGTTCCAGCGTCTCTTTGATCAGATCGGCATCGCCGCCTGGATCAACCAGCGCGGCTTCACGAGTAGACTCGCACCAGATAACTGAACAATTCTGGGCAAACGCGGTAACAGGAATAATGTGGTAATTCATAACGCTCCATGACCGGCTCACGCAGCGTTGCCGGTGTCATTACCAGTGCCTGATCGGCCCGGTATCAATATGTACAAAGTTACTGCGGGGATAATATCCTACACCACCCGCACGCAGAGATAACGCCGCTTTGCGTACATTGGCCAGAGAAACCCCTTCGATATGGAAATCCATTGCCTGGCCTTTGGTGTGATAGCTGTGCTTTGCCACCCCAGGACCGCTCTCACGTAACATGTTGTTGGTTGCCAGTGAACGGTAGCCCGAAACCAGCTGTATCGGTTTACGCATTCCCAGCAGCGCCTGCAGCCGGAAGATTTGATCAAACAGGTGCGGATCGATGCTTTTCACTTTATTGGCGCGATAGTCACGGAAAAAGTGATTTAATCGTGACAACTCATCCTTGTCGTAACTCTTACCATTAAAAAACTCAGTTTTAAGGGTTTCACCGGTATGAAGATTATTAAGCATCAATACACGCGGGCGAGAGGTAGAAAGCGAGGCCCTTGCAGAAGCGGGTAATAATGCCAGACCGGCGGCGGCGCTACCGCACAGCAGTAGTTTGCGACGAAAAGAATCAATAGTAGACATGTAACGATTTACCTGAGAGTGAAGCCATAGAAATGTGCAAAAAGCGCACAGCCCGAACCATAACTTTCTCTCAGTAGAGCGTCAACCCATCTGCAACCTGTTTGCGTGGCGATCCCTGCAGGAATCGCCATTTGATAACATTTTTCTGAATAACCGGCCCGCCGCTAACGATTTAAAATCAATCACTAGAGCAGCAATTGCTCAGCCCGACTCAAAGCCTGGCTGCCCGAACGCGCGGTGTCATCATAATTGTAAATATCTGTGCGGAACTGTGGTTTGCCATCATCAGCGACCCACGCCGTCAGATAATAGAGATTGACCGGAATACGATGCCGAATGGGCACGTAGCGGGTGTCACCCTCTTTTAACGTACTGGAGATGCGGGCATCGTTCCAGCCCGCGTCCTGCAGTAATAAGCCTGCCAGTTCCGACGCTTTATTTACCCGGACGCAGCCTGAGCTGAGCGCGCGGATATCGCGCTGGAACAGGTTGTGGTTCGGCGTGTCGTGCAGATAGATCGCATCTGAGCTGGGCATATTAAATTTATAGCGGCCCAGCGCATTCGCCACACCCGGTGCCTGAATCAACCGATAGGGGAACGATGAAGCGGTGACCATGCGCCAGTCGATCATGCTGGGGTCGATCACTTCAGCGTCAGCGCTCCAGCCCGACAGCAGGGTATAGCCATGCTTATAGAGATAGGTCGGATCCTGCTTCACTTTAGGAATGATATCTTTACGCACCAGCGTGGTTGGCACATTCCACGGCGGGTTCAGCACCACATTATTGAGCGCGCTGCGCATCAACGGCGTTTTGCGATCGGGACGCCCGACGATGACGCGTGATGAGAGGATCTTGTTGCCGTTGTTGTAATAAATCAGCGAGTAGTTGGCGATGTTCACCATAATGCCGTTGTGCATATCGTCCGGCAGCAGGCGCAGTCGCTGAATGTTCAGCGCCAGCAACGAAGCACGCATCTGCGGAGAGACGTTAAGCCACTGCCGCGTTCTGGCACCGATAGCACCGTCGCCATCCAGTCCCTGCCACTGCTGGAAACGCTTCACACCCGCCACCAGCGTCTCGTCATAGACATTGGCGGTGTTCCCTTCCAGCGTCTGACTCTGAACGTTACCCGGCGATTGCAGTGAAGGCGCGGACAGATCGGTGACTGGCGCGGCAGAAGGGCTGACCGCAACCGGCTGGTCGCTGTGGGTCACTGGTGAGGCGGCCACCGGCACCGCATCGTCATCCGGTGCAGGTGCATTAACCTGCGCCGTTAACATGCCGCTGCGCTGCAGGATTTCACGCAGCGCCGGCACATCGTCACTGACCTGTCCCGGACGCAGTGTTTCACTGCTTTTCAGCTGCGGCCAGGGCTGCTTATCACCTAGCAGGGTTTTCAGCGCGGCGTGCATCGGCTGATACTGCGGGTGCTGCGGCTGCAGTGACGCAATAAACGTGTTGCCCGATCCTGCATTGACCGCGTTCTGCCACTGATTCACGACCGCCACCGACGGCTGTGTCAGCCGGTAGGGAACATTGCTGTAAAGCCAGGTTTCACCCTGCGTCGGCACATTCGAAACAAATTGCAGATAGCCCAGCATCGCATCGGACAGCGCGACATCCCGGGCAAAGCCGGTGATCGCCGGGTTAGTCAGACGCTCAATCCAGCGCGTGAACTGTGGCTGAACACCAGAAAGCGCCACTTCAGCCAGCTGCTGCTGAAATTTTTGTATCGCCTGGGGATCCTGCCAGAGCGGTTGCATATGGCGGGATGCATAGAGCGTCGCCAGCGGTGCCAGATAAAACGGCTGATCGGCGCTGGAAAACGCCTGCCGGATGCGTTGCTGACTTTCGGAAACGGAGATAGCCGCCTGCGTTGTCCCGGGCAAAGCGGCGATAACAGCGGCCTGCGGTAGCGTAAATGGAACAACGGTTAGCGCCAGCGCTAACAATGATAGAACGCGATGATGATTTAATTTTTTTACCAGCAACATCCCTGCCCCCTTGTTTTTCAACTTCGCAGTGTTCCCTGTATCCACTGCGACCGCGCCGTGACTCATCATGTGAGTATACAAACAAAAACGGCATTTGCCTCATGCGACAAATGCCGTAACCAGATTAACGAATGGTTCAGTTTTTGACTACGTTTCCGCCTGCGAATTTTCAGCGGTTAAATCGGGCAGCGCATCTGCGTCGCTTCCCGCCCGCACCGGCGAAGGATCGGCAGCAAAACCACGCAGACCGACCACATGCACATGCTCGGTGTTATTAAACACCTTACGCACCAGTTTGTAGGTCGTGCCTTTTTCCGGACTGATATTCTCCGGTGCTGCAATCACCAGCTGCATCTCCAGTCGCTCACAGAGTTCAAACAGCGTGGCGATGGAGCGGGCATCCAGACGGGCCGCTTCATCAAGGAACAGCAGTCGGCATGGCGAAATATCTTTGCCGCGCAGACGACGGGACTCCTCTTCCCAGCTCTGCACCACCATCACCAGAATGGACATACCGGTACCGATCGCTTCACCGGTTGAGAGCGCCCCGCTCTCTGCGCGCAGCCAGCCATCGGAACCGCGATTGACTTCCACTTCCATCTCCAGATAGTTGCGGTAGTCCAGCAGCTCCTCACCGATGGTCTGCGGCGTACGCTGCCCCATGTCGATATGCGGATTAAGACGCTGGTAGAGCTTCGCCAGCGCCTCAGAGAAGGTCAGGCGATTGCTGTTAAAGAGATCCTGATGCTGCTCGTGCTCTTCCGACAGCGTATCCAGCAGCATGGCGTGGGTTTCACGCACGTTCACGTTGAGCCGCACGCTGCGTACCTGACCAAAGCTGACGGTCTGCAGGCCCTGGTTGAGCTGGCGGATACGGTTCTGTTCACGCTGGATCGTTTTACGGATGATGTTGGCCGCACTGCGCGAACTGATTGCCAGCATCTGCTCACGTGCCGTCAGCTCTTCCGTCAGACGGTTCAGCTCGATTTCCATCTGCTCAATCGCTTCGACCGGATCGTCAGTCCGAATAATGTCCTGACGAATACGCTCGCGCAGATGCTGATAAACCGCAATAAAGAACTGAATTTTACGTTCCGGACGTTTTGGATCTTCAGAGAGTCGCAGCACGTCGCGCAGATGTTCGTTGTCCGCCACCGCCAGACGCAGCGCACCCAGCGCTTTATCCGACATAGAGCGCAGCTCATCGCCGCTCAGGTAGGCCAGTTCACGGCGATGCAGACGACGCTCAACGCCATTCTCTTTCACCAGACGCAGTACGGTACACCAGCCCGCTTTGGCGCTGACCACCTGTTCGCGCACCTGATGATACTGACGCTCCAGCTGACGCAGTCGCTTCTGCAGGTTATCCATCTCCGCTTCGCAGAAGGTAAGCTGTTTCTCCAGCTGATTGCGGCGGGCGCGGTTATGACTCAGTGCCGTGTAGAGCTCGTCACGGCGAACGCGCGCACGTTCTTCCGCGCTGCTGTCAGCCTGGACGCCAATGTCCTGCATCTCCTGCTGCAGCTCTTTCAGCATGTCGCGCTTGGCGTCATAGGCGCTTTTCAGCGAGGCCAGCACCTGGGAGTATTGCGTCAGCTGCGCCTGATGTTCACGCAGGCGATCACGACTGCGGCTGCGTTCGCCCTCAGCCTGCTCCAGACGCTGGCGTAGCTTATCGCTGAGGTCGTTGTTGCCATTGAGCATACTGGCCGAGTCGTCGTAGCTGAAGTGGGCGCGACGCTGCACCACTTCTGTCAGGGCAAAGGCCTGCTGACGCGCATTACGCTGCTGCTGCTGCGCCTGCTGATAATCAGCCTGTAACTGCTCATGCTGTTCCGGATCGCTCTGCAGCACGGCGATAATCGGTTCCAGCTTCGCCAGCTTAGCGCCATGCTGATGCAGGAAGCGCGCCGCTTCCTGTGCGGCATCGACCTGCTCGCGGATCTCTTCACAGCGATCGCCCAGCGTGTCGTCCAGCAGCAGATTGACGCGTGGCAGCAGCCGGTTTAACTGTGATACGCCCTCTTTGGCCAGCTCATACTGCTGACGCTGCTGCTGATTGTTGCTCTCATGCTGATTCAGCGCGCGCTCCAGCTCACCCCGGCGCGCGCCGAGCTGACGGATCTGCGCTTCCGGATCGGCGTCAAAGGCGACGGCCAGATGACTGCCGATAAAGCGGCTGAATGACTGATGCAGACGCTGCGTTTTCTGCACGTCGAACGACAGCGTGGCGTAGCGTTCGGCCAGCTTATCGCGCTCAAGATGCAGCAGCTCCAGCTGATTCTCACGCGCCGCGCGGCCAAACAGCGGTATTTTCGGGAAGCGGGAGTAGCGCCACTGACGCTCTGCCACCTTCACCACTACCGCATTCTGCAGTTCATCGACGCTGAAGACGCTGTCATCGAACGACTGCGGATCACCCTCGATCAGGTAGAGATCTTCCGGACACTCTTCCAGACCATCCAGCAACTCACGAACGCGCGAGAGATCCGGCACCACAATCGCATGACGCGACGGACCGTAGAGCGCCGAGAAGTAAGGCGCATCATCCAGCGTTACATCATCGTAAATCTCTGACAGCAACACGCCGCCAAACCGTTCTGCCAGCTGGGTCAGGCGCGCATCTTCGGCACCGCCCGGCTGGCTGAGCCGCTCAATCTGCCGCTCGATATCACGTTTTTGAGCGGCCACTTCGTCGCGCTCGACGGTGGTTTCACGCTCACGCTCCAGCAGCTGCTGCATATATTCGGTCACGTCCTGGCTGCTGTTCAGCGCCTGGCCGGTCTGCTCGCTAAGCTGGGTCAGGATCTCCTGAGCCGCCAGCCAGTGTGGCGCACGGGCGGTCAGGCTGGTGATGCGTTCACGCAGCTGCTCCAGCTCCTGGCGCATCATCATGCGCTGCTCACCGGCGTCGGAGACGCTGCTGTTCAGCTGTTCAATCTGTGCTTCAAGCTCCTGCTGCAGGCCTGCCAGCGCATCCGCTTCATAATGCTGCCCCTGACGCTTGCAGAATTCCGCCAGCAGGCGCTCCGCCTCATGCTGCTCGCGCAGACGCTGCTCCAGCTCATTCAGACGCAGACGCAGCGACGAGAGCTGTTCGGCGTGATGACGCTGGTTGCTGGCATCACGCAGCAGTTCGCGGCCGGTTTGCCAGGCGTCCTGACGGGTCACGTCACCGGCAATGCTGGTCACCAGCGCCAGCGCCTGTTCAAACTGACTGTGCGCTGCTTCCGCTACGCTCAGCTTCTGCTCCAGGCGCAGCAACCGTTCTGTCGCCTCTTCCTCTTTGGCCTGGAAGCTTTCCTGCCATTCGGCGGCATTGTCAATGCTCAGATCGGGCAACTGGCAGAGCGTGCGGGCGCGTTCCAGCGCCTGCAATGCCTGCTGATACTGGATGGCGCGGGTTTGCTGCACGTCGAGCGCCTGCTGGAAATCGGCCAGCTGGCTTTTCAGCTCATCCACTTCCAGCTCAGCCGCTTCGGCCCGCGCTTCATTCTCTTCCTGAATTTCACGCGCTTCGGCGACCACTTCGGTCTGCTCTTCCAGCCGCAGCGTCAGATCTTCGATATCCGCATCGTAGCGCTCAATCTTCTCCTGCTGACGCATCGCCGTCTGTACCAGGTTCAGGTGATCGCTGGCAGCCTGATAATCGACTTCAAGATCGTTTTCTGCACCACTGTGCTCAGCCAGTTCGCGCGCCATCTCAACATGACGATACTGCTCGGTGGCGAGCTGCTTACGGCTGCTGAACAGCTCGCTGCGCAGCTGTAACGCGCTGTCGAGGTGTCCCCGACGCTCGTTGGCGTGGCGCATATAGTCAGCCGAAACGTAGCTGGTCGCCTCGGAGATCAGATGCTTGAAGAGATCGCGGTCAGACTGGGTAACGCGGATCGCCTCCAGCGTCATGCGGTTCTCGCGCAGCGCGGCTTCCATATCCTGGAACGCTTTGCGCACGCCACTGTTTTCAGGCAGCAGGTAATCACGCAGCGATCGGGTGATGGCGCTGGAGATACCGCCATACAGCGAGGCTTCAATCAGACGATAAAACTTGCTGCGATCGCTGGCAGAGCGCAGACGACGCGGCACCACACCAAGATCAAACAGCATGGCGTGATAATCGGTGACTGAGTTATAGGCGCGGAACTGTACCCCTTCCTGCGCCTCAACCCGCTCTTTGACTTCGTTCAGCGGTAATACGCGTGCCTGACGGCTGTTGAGCACTTCCGTCAGCATATCGGTTGGGTTGGTGTCGGTGGGCAGGCCATGAATACTGAATGGCTTGATATCGACCTTTTTATCGCGTCCGGCGACCTGTTGCAGACGGACACCGACCACGACACGCTGATGGCGTGAGTTCACCACATCCAGCATGGAGTAGCAGACCCCAGCCCGCAGTTTACCGTGCAGACCCTTGTCACGGGATCCTGATGTCGCGCCCGCTTCGGTGGTATTACGGAAGTGCAGCAGCGTTAAATCGGGGATCAGCGCGGTGACAAATGCCGCCATCGTGGTGGACTTACCCGCACCGTTACCGCCTGACAGCGTGGTCACTAATTCATCGAGATCAAAGGTACGGGCAAAAAAGCCGTTCCAGTTGATCAGCGTAAGCGAACGAAACTTTCCGCGCTCAATCATGCCTGTTCTTCCTCTGCGTTCTCACTCGCGTCGCCTTCCTGCCCTTCACCGTCATCGGTGTCGACCGGTGCTGTCGCGTTTTCCAGTAGCATGGCCTCGCCATCACGAATCAGACGAAGCTGCGCTTCACGGGCGTCATCACCGCCGCGCACGTCGGCACCAAAGCGGAACACCGATTCCGTGATGCGGAACTTGCTGCTGTCATTGCCGAAAAACCACACCATGCCAAGGCGACGCAGGCGGCTCAGAGAGGCGCGCACTTTCTCCTGCAGTTTGGTGCGATCCAGATCCGAACCGGTTGAACGCTGGTTGACCAGCTTCAGCAGGCGGTTCTCATCGGCCAGAGAGAGCAGTTCGTCGTACAACTCCTGCTGGGTGAAGATACCTTCATTGGCCAGTCGTTCCGGGCTGAGATAGAGATAGCAGAGAATCTTCCCGACCATCATGTCCAGTTCAGAGAGCACGGAACGCGGAATCAGCGTGGTTGAACGCGGACGCAGATAGAAAAAGCCTTCCGGCGCACGGATTAACTCAACGTTATAGCGGCTGTAAAACTCTTCGAGAAACGACTGGTAGTCCATCAGAAAAGCGTGATTATCCAGCTCTTCGATACCGATATGGCGTCCGGCGCGTAACTGGCTGTCCAGCGCGGGAAAAATCGGGTTGGCCAGTGCCTGTGCCAGCTTAACCGGCATCACTTGTTCAATATTTGTCGATGACATGTGCCTGCACCTTGGCTCCGTAATCATTGATGGCTTGCCATTCCACAGGCAAACCGGCTAAATCAGCTTCCGCTACGCCAAGGCGCACCGCCTGATCCACCACAATACGCGCCAGATCGAAATGGCGGGCTCGGGGATACTGGGCCAGGTAGTCGCGCATCACTGACGCGAGGTTGAGCGGTTTTTGTTGCGATTTGTAGACCTGCAGCGCTTCTTCAATCATCGCTGCCAGCTGTTCGCGGATTTCGTTGATCTCTTCGTACTCCATCTCCGGCGGCAGTTCGCCCATCACTTCGTCGTTACGCAGCGTCAGCGCCTCATCACGCATGTCATACAGGCGGTCGGCGTTGGCATAGGTTAGCGCCCAGGGCGCGTCGAAGTAATTCTGCACCGATACCCGCAGGCGCTGCGCAAAGACGCGGTTTTTATCCATGTCGATGGCGGTACGAATAAATTTATGGACGTGGCGGTCATAGCCGATCCAGAGGTCAATCGCCTGCTGGCCCCAGCTGGTAATACGGTCGAGTTTGCTTTGCAGATCAAACACCAGCTTATCGACGAAGCCCAGATCGGGACTGTCCAGCGTGGCATCCTGAATGCGCAGCAGATTTTCCTGAAGTTTGTCGCCCGCGGCTTCCAGCGTATCCTGCAGTTCACGCAGCGTTCCTGAGGTTTCAGAAAGCAGCATTTCACAGCTGGAGATGGCCGCGCGCCAGTCTTTATTCAGCAGTTCGGCGATATCATTTTTAACCGCCTGCTGCTGTTCATCCATCAGACGCTGGGTCATATCGATGCTGTCAAAGATCTCCGCCACGGAATATTTCAGCGGCGCGAAAACATTGCGGTGCCAGTGAAACTCATCGCCATTTTCCTGCGCGGCATCGGCTGCCCGCTTAAGCTCATTGGCCACAATCGACAGCTGCATCGACAGGCGCAGAGTCGAGAACTCACGCTGGCGGATGTAATAGTCGGTGATGCCGATCGCCAGCGGCGTCAGGCGATAGATGGCATTGCCTTCCGTGATTTCGCTGGTAAAACGGTTGAGCAGGCGCTGTCGCACCATGTCGTTGATGGCGTTGTTGGCACGAACCAACACGGTTTCATGGGTTTGTTCGAAAGCTTTACTGACGTGACGGAAAGCATCAATCAGATCGCCTTCGCTCATTTCGCCATCCATCCGCTCACCGTTGAGGGTGGCGATAGCCAGCAAAAAGGCCAGACGTTCCACTGGCAGCGCAAGGGAAAAGTCATTTTTGCGCGCCCAGGAGACCAGTTCAGGTACCGTCTGGGAAAATTCACTCATAATTCGTCCTTCTGCCCGGGTTTACGCGCGGTCACGTGGATGTAGCGCCCTAAGCTCAAAAAGGGTTCCTGACGGCAGTAACGCCGCTCCATCTCAATAATTTCGTCGTCGCTTTTTGGCTCGCCCTTCGGCGGCTTCATGTAGTCACTGAACACCCGGATCCCGGCACGCTGCTCAATCACAAAGCCACACGCCTCCAGCCAGCGATAGACCTGCTCGGGGTCGCGCGGATAGTCAGGCGACAGCGTTCGCTTTTTGCGTTTGGTCAGGTTGGTGCGCAGATAGCCGAAGTTACCCAGCGTTAAGGTGCGCAATGTCAGGCCGTGCAGATTGTAAAACATCAGCGACATGACGCCCCCCGGACGCAGCAGATCGAACAGCGCTTTCAGCACCTTCTCCGGTTCAGCGACCCACTCAAGCACAGCGTGGAACAATACCAGATCCACCGGCTTATCCAAATGTTCGCCCACCTGCTGAGCGCTAATTTGTCTGAATTGCATGTTGTGGCTCACACCCTGTGCCGCTGCATTTTCCGCGGCCCGGCGCAGCATCTCGCTGGACAGGTCGCACAGCAGAACCTGATGGCCCTGCGCAGCAAGCCCGCTGGAGACCTGGCCGACACCGCCGCCAGCATCCAGCACCGACAGCGGGTGCGGTGACAGACCGGGTAGTATCTTCTCCAGCTCATCCCAGAGGATGGCCTGGCGTATCTTCCCTTTAGTGGTGCCGTAAATATTTTGCGAAAATTTATCCGCGAGATCGTCAAAGTTACGATCCTGCATGGCATGCGCTCCGGTATGCTGCGGTGAGACTTGTGCTATTTTGTCACAGGCACCAGAAGAATGAACCTTTCATCCCCATCTTCCCTTCCGGGTGCTCTATTTTCGGACAACAGGACTCTTTTTTGATGTTATTTACCCTTAAAAAAGTTATCGGCGGGCTGCTTTTACCCCTGCCGTTTCTGCTTTTGCTGATGGCGCTTGGCATTTTACTGCTTTGGTTTACTGGCTGGCAGAAAAGCGGCAAAACCGTGATCTCCGTCAGCTGGCTGTTACTGCTGCTGCTGAGCCTGCAACCGCTGGCCGATCGTCTGCTTTTGCCGCTGGATAGCCGCTATCCGACCTGGAACGGATCAGAGAAGGTGGACTTCATTGTGGTGCTGGGCGGAGGCTATACCTTTAACCCGGCATGGGCGCCCAGCTCGAACCTGCTGAATAACAGTCTGCCGCGTGTAGCAGAAGGCGTTCGTCAGTGGCAGCGGAATCCTGAGTCGACCCTGATTTTTACCGGCGCAGCGGGCGGCACCAATCCAAAGAGTAGTGCCTGGGTGGCGGCACAGGTGGCGGAAAGTCTGGGCGTTCCCCGCGAACATATTCAGATTCTCGACCAGCCCCGCGACACCGCGGATGAAGCGCAGGCGGTCAAAACCGTGGTGGGCGATCGCCCGTTTCTGCTGGTCACATCCGCGAATCATATGCCGCGGGCAATACGCTTTTTCCACGCGATCGGGTTGAAGCCGATGGCCGCTCCCGCTAATCAGCTGGCGATTACGTCACCGCTGAATGGATGGGAACGGGCGATACCCTCATCGATCTGGCTGAGTCACAGCGAACGTGCGGTCTACGAAACGCTTGGCACACTATTGCAACGGCTGAAAGGCGAGGAATCGGACTCAGCCGAGCCAGGGAAGTAATTGCGCGCGTGCATGGTCAAAACGCGGACGATTAAACGTGCCGGTCTGTACCAGATGCTCAATGCAGTCCCACAGTTGATAAACCCACCGACGCCAGACAAAACCCTCTGAAACCGGCGCCCGTTGCAGGTAGCTGTGCAGCAGCGCCGTTTCTGCAGGCGAGGTATCCAGATGGATAAGATCGTATTCACGGGGTGCCCAGAGGATGGTGCCCGGCTGTGTCATCGCGATTAACTGGTCACTGCGGCTATCTTTCAGCATGCTCTGCAGCTGAACGTTGCCGTGAACCATCACGCAGGGATCGTCGAAGCCGCGAAACAGATGCGCCAGTCGTGCCCGGCAGCGAAACAGAATCTGACGATCTTCCAGCGTAAAGGCTGGAGGACGCAGATAGCTCAGGGTCGCCCATAGCACTTCAACCCGTTGTGCATACCAGGCGGGCCAGCTGTTCTGCTGCGTGCTGTCCACCGTACCGACCAGGCCATGGCTGTCGAGCCGGTGCCAGGCCAGCACTCCCTCAACCACCTGTTCGCAAAACTGTTGCCAGCGCTGAGCATCCCGCGCAGGCGCTTCCGCCGTCACGCCATTCAGTCGCGCCAGCAGGAGCATTTCATGCACCGGCGGCTGCTGGCTCATCACCAGACCATAGACCGCTGGCACGGCGATCAGTCCGGCCTGGCCCAGCAGCGCCAGCTTTCTGGCTTCCATCGCCGCCCGGCCCTGATGACGAAAATATTTCGCCACCACCGGCATGGGGCGCCCGTCCCGATCGTATAACGCATAAAGCCGGGTGGGTGGATGTTCACTGATCATTTCGAGGCGGCTGATGGTTTCACCCAGCGCCAGCGTGAGTTCCGATTTAAGCTGTTCCATGCGGCATCCTCCTCAGATGAGTATCACAATATCCTGAAGGAAGTGTTGGAGATAAGTTTAGCGGCGGATCAAGAACGTTGCGCTGAAACGGGGAGACAGGCTCCCCGTTTGTCAGGCCTGCATGGCATCACGAACGCGTTGCAAATCGTCTGGCGTATCCACACCCACACTGGGAATGGTTTTCGCGACGGCGACATGAATTTTTTCGCCGTACCATAAAACACGCAGTTGCTCGAGCAGCTCAATCTGTTCCAGAGGACAAGGCGCCCAGGCGACATAGCGGCGAATAAAACCAGCACGGTAGGCGTAGATGCCAATGTGGCGCAGCAGCGTATCACCGATCTGCTCGCGCGATGCGGCGTACCGTTCACGATCCCAGGGGATAGTCGCCCGTGAAAAATAGAGTGCGTAGCCATTCACATCCATGACGACTTTCACCGCATTCGGATTAAAGGCTTCTTCCACATCGGTGATTGGCACCGCCAGCGTTGCCATCCCGGCCGCCGACCCCGCCAGATTGGTCGCCACCTGACGCACAATCTCGGCCGGAATCATTGGCTCGTCGCCCTGCACGTTTACGATGATTTCATCATCGGCAAAGTGATATTTTTCGATCACTTCCGCCAGTCGCTCAGTGCCAGACTGGTGATCGGCGCGCGTCATGCAGACTTCGCCGCCTGCCGCTTCCACTGCCTGCGCCACGTCGGGATGATCGGTGGCAACAATGACCCGGCTGGCACCCGATTCACGGGCCCGCTCCATTACATGCACGACCATCGGTTTACCGTGGATATCGAGCAGCGGCTTGCCGGGTAAGCGGGTTGACGCATAACGCGCAGGAATGATAGCGGTGAAACTCATGGATGAATCTCTTCAACTGACAGCGTGCGGGCTTCGGTTTCCAGCAGCACCGGAATGCCGTCCCGGACCGGGAAGGCCAGGCCATCAGGTTTGCAGATCAGCTCCTGTTGAGCATTGTTGAAGTAGAGTTTGCCATTGCAAACCGGGCAGGCAACGATTTCGAGTAAACGATGATCCATATGTCCTCCATCAGGGACCGAATGCTTAAGGATTCAAGCATACCATAGCGCGGCGCGTGCGGGATGGGGTAAAACGCCATCCCGCAGCGGCTGCCGCAAAATTGATTAATCCAGCGTCCACAGGGCTGGCCACTGATCGTTAAGCGCGTCGGGTGCCTGCAGGATAGCGACACTTTCAGCACCCTGCCACGTCGCGAAGCGTTCGATAGCACGCCGGATATCCAGCAAAAATCGCGCCGTAACGCGGGTCTTCTCCTCCAGCCAGATATTTTTAATCTCCAGCTGTTTTGCCTGACGCAGCATGCGGGCATCCAGCCGCCCTTTTATCTGGCCGCGATGGAGGATGGGCAAAACAAAATAGCCAAATTTGCGTTTTTCCTCTGGGGTATAGCACTCAATACGGTAGTCAAAATTGAACAGCTCACGCGCACGCTTGCGATCCCAGACCACCGGATCAAACGGCGACAGCAGCGCGCTGTGCGTCGCCTGCAGCGGCGTATCCAGCAACGGCACGTAGTCACGATGCAGCCACATCTCACCCAGTCCCTCTGTATTGACGGCGACCAGATCGCCCGCAGCCTGGGCGTCAGCGATAAAGTTGTTCACGGGTGCCCGCTTCAGGCGATAGTAATCCGCCAGCCAGGCCGCGCGGAAAATCCCTAAGCTGCGGGCGCTATTCATCAGCATCTGACGGGTCGCCTCCGCTTCACTGATGCCATGTATCGCATCCTGCCAGTCGGGCATCACGCGGCTGCGCAGATCGTAGACGCGCTGAAAATTACGGCGTTCGGTGACCATCAGCTCACCGGCGCTGAAGAGATTCTCCAGATGACGTTTGTGCGGTTTCCATGCCCACCAGCCTGACTTCGGGTTATCGGCATGGGTAAAATCGGCGGCGCGTACCGGGCCGTTGTCTCTGATCTGCTGAAGTAATTCGGCAATGGCCTGCTGGTGCTCAGCGACCCATTGCGCATTGTATTTCCAGCCCAGACGTTCCGGCGACAGCATGCGATGACGAAGAAGTCGGTAATCGGCACGGGGAATAAAGCAGGCTTCGTGCGCCCAGTACTCAAAGAGTTCGCCCTGTGCCAGAGCCTGTTCCAGCCATGCCTGAGGATAGTTCCCCAGGCGACTGAACAGCACCAGATACGGACTACGGGCCACCACATGAATGGTATCGATTTGCAGCAGCGACATGCGGGAAATGCAGTCAATCAGATCCTGATAAACAGCACGTTTTGCCGGAGTTCGCAGCAGGCCCTGCGCGGCGAGATGAAGGTGGCGTGCTTGCTGTAACGAAAGTGAATGCGTACTGTTCATCCTCTTCCTTATCAGGCTTCACCTGAACGGGGGCGGGTATCAGGAAATATGGCGGCAGAGTTGTTCAATGTCATCCAGTAACGGCGTCACGGCATTACCAGTTAAATGGGCATCGACCGGCAAATACCACCAGTCAGGCTGGGCAAAGTGACGGCATTTCACCGCGTCTTTTTCGGTCATCAGCAGTTGCTGACCCGCCTGGAGTAATCGGGTCAGTTCATCTTTGCTGTAGGCATGATGATCGGCAAAGGCGATCTCTGCGACCGGCGTTATACCCTGCTGTTTCAGCGTGGTGAAAAAACGCGGGGGATGACCAATACCGGCCATGGCGACTACCGCACCCAGTTGCTCCGGCGGGCAGGTTTCACCGGTCAGCAGATTGGTGGCCAGCCCGGGCTGAAGTTGCATGGCAATCTCGTCGGGCTGTGCTTCGCCGCCGTTAATGATCACGGCATCGACCTGCTGCAGACGATCGGCACGTTCACGCATCGGACCGGCAGGCAACCACCAGCCATTACCAAAACGACGGACCCCATCAACCACCACGATCTCGCGATCGCGCTGCAGGGCGTAATGCTGCAGGCCATCATCCGTGATGATCACATCCAGCGAACCCTGTTTCAGTAACGCCTCAATCGCCCGTCGCCGTTGAGGGGCGACCGCGACCGGCGCCCCGGTGCGCTGGGCGATCAATACCGGCTCATCCCCGGCCTGTTCGGTGGGGGTCTGCGCCGTGACCAGCAAGGGATAGTGGTCCGCCTTACCGCCATATCCTCGGGAGACCACGCCAGCGCGCAGGCCGCGCTGCTGTAACGCCTCGACCAGCCAGATGACCACCGGCGTCTTTCCATTCCCGCCGGCAGTCAGGTTACCCACCACCACGACCGGCAGAGGCGCACGCCAGCTTTTACGCCAGCCGCGCCTGTAACTGAAGCGTATCAGGGCCGTGATCGCACCATACAGCAGGCTGAATGGCCATAGCAGTAACCATAGCGGTGAACGACCACTCCAGATACGTTCAATCATTGGCCGAATTGCATCTTGTGCAGCTGTGCATAGGCGCCGCGTTCTGCTAACAGCACCTGATGCGTACCGCGTTCAACAATCTGACCATCTTCAATTACCACAATTTCATCCGCTTTCTCGATGGTAGAGAGTCGGTGCGCAATTACCAGCGAGGTACGGTTCTTCTGCAACTCATCCAGTGCAGACTGAATCGCGCGTTCAGACTCGGTATCCAGCGCCGAGGTGGCTTCATCGAGGATCAGGATCGGGCAATCTCGTAACAGTGCACGGGCAATGGCAATACGCTGACGCTGACCGCCAGATAACAGCACGCCATTCTCGCCAATCATCGTATCCAGGCCCTTATCCATTTTATTGATAAAGTCCATGGCATGCGCCATGGTGGCCGCCTGCTCGATCTCTTCACGGCTGTATTGCTCACTGCGGGCATACGCGATGTTATTGGCAATCGTGTCGTTGAAGAGGTGCACATTCTGTGACACCAGCGCCACCTGATTACGCAATGAGCGCAGGCTGTACTCACGCAGATCATGACCGTCCAGCAGGATTTCGCCCTGCTGGATATCATAAAAGCGGGTCAGCAGGCTCGCCATCGTAGACTTACCGGAACCGGAACGGCCCACCAGCGCCACCGTTTTTCCTGCCGGCAGCGACAGATTGATATTACGCAGTGCCGGAATTTCACGGCCTGGGTAGGTAAAGGTGACATCACGGAATTCAATATCCCCTTTAGCACGGGTGATTTCGCGCGTACCGTTATCCACTTCCTGCTCACTATCCAGAATAGAGAACAGTGTCTGACAGGCCGCCATCCCACGCTGGAACTGGGCGTTGACGTTGGTCAGAGACTTAAGCGGGCGCATCAGGGCAATCATCGAGGAGAAGACCACGGTGATGGTACCGGCTGTCAGGGTATCCATGACGCTGGGGAAGCTGGCGGCATAGAGCACAAAAGCCAGTGCCAGCGACGCGATCAGCTGAATAATCGGATCGGAAATGGAGGAGGCTGAAACGAGTTTCATTCCCTGCTGACGCATCCGGTTACTGACGCGGGAAAAGCGCTCCGATTCAATGTCCTGTCCGCCAAAAATCAGCACTTCTTTGTGCCCTTTCAGCATCTGTTCTGCGCTGGTTGTCACCTGCCCCATAGTGTTCTGCATACTTTTGCTGATGGTGCGGAAGCGCTTAGAGACGGTGCGGATAGCAAAGGAGACGATAGGTGCCAGTACAATCAGGATCAGCGACAGCTGCCAGCTGTAGTAGAACATCATGATAAACAGGCCAATAATGGAAGCCCCTTCACGCACTACGGTGACCAGCGCGCCCGAAGAAGAGGAGGCGACCTGCTCAGAATCGTATGTAATGCGTGACAACAGGGTGCCGGTTGACTGCTGGTCGAAAAACGAAACCGGCATGCCCATCATATGGCTGAACAGACGACGGCGGATGTTCATCACGACGTTGCCAGAGACCCAGGAGATGCAGTAGCTGGAGATATAACTGGTAACTCCGCGTACCAGCATCAGGCCAATAACCACTAACGGCAGCCATAGCATCACCGATCTGTCAGCTTTACCAAAACCATCATCCAGTAACGGTTTCAACAGTGAGAGCATTAAGGCGTCGCCCGCAGCATTAATAATCAGGGCGACTGAGGCCGCAATTAATCCCGCTTTATTAGGCGCGATCATCGGCCAGAGTCGGCGAAACGTCTGCCACGTAGAGAGATCTTTATCTTGATGCATTATTTATTCACGCTGTTGGAAATAGCCGGCCATTCTACCTGGATTCGCGTTTGACGCCAAACCACTGATGATACCAACGGGGCATTAATTGTTCCCGCAGGGTAGAAACCTGCGCTCTGCCCTGCTCTATCCTGATACTGATTTGTCCTGACTGGCCCGTATCCAGCCACTGAAAACCGGCCGTTCGGTAGTTTTCCAGCACATTTTTCGCGGGCATGCGCCATGCATTGTAGCGTGCCAGCGAGGCGATAGCGGTGTGGCCTGCGGCTTTACGCAGCAGCAATGAGGTCGACGACGTCCGGCTACCGTGGTGCGGGACCTGCAGAATATCGACCTTCAGCCCCTGCTTCTCCAGCGCCACCAGCTGGCGTTCCGCTTTCGCTTCAATATCACCGGTTAACATCAGCCGGACCTGACCATCATCGACGATCACCACACAGGAGTCATTATTTCCGCCCGGCAGGGGTGCCGTCAGCGGCCAGACCACCCGAAAGTGGAGCTGCCGCCAGCGCCACTGCGTGCCCCGTACGCAGGGTAAGTGTGCCTCATCAGCCAGCGTACTTCTGACTTCAACCGCTGGCCAGCGTTGAGTAATCGCCTCCAGCCCGCCAGTATGATCCAGATGTTTATGACTCAGGATGACCTGTTTTAACCGTAACTGCCTGCGCTCCAGCCATGGAATGATCACCCGACTCCCCGCATTATCGTTCTGCCAGCGCGGGCCGGTGTCATACATCACCGCCTCGTCGCCCTGGCTGATCACCAGACTCAGACCGTGCCCGATATCCAGCATATCGATGCGCCAGCCCTGCTCCGGATTTGGCTGGCGACTCAGTATCATCGCCAGCGCTAACGCGCAGCTGCTTAGTGGCAGAGAGAAGAAGAGCTGCGCACGCCAGAGAATCAGACCGCCCCATACCATAACCGTAAACCAGGTTGTGCCACTCAGCGGCCACCAGCCTGGTGGCAGCAACGTCAGGCAATGAAACAGTGCTCGTAAAGAGAGATCGGCCGCTCCCCAGAAGAAGCCAGATAAATGCGCCACCGGCAGCAGCAGGGCGAGCGTCACCAGTGGCATGGTAATAAACGAGACGACCGGAATCGCGACAACATTTGCCACCAGCGCAGTCAGGCTGATACCGTTGAAAATCGCCACCTGCAACGGCACCATTAAAATCATCATGCCCGCCTGTAAATGCAGCAATTGTACCGGAATCCAGCGCCGTTGCTGACGGAACGACGCGGGCAGCGGGAACCAGTGATACCAGACCAGCAGCATGCCGACAGCCAGTACCGAGAGCCAGAAGCTGTCTGAGAGCACGGTCAGCGGGTCGGTTACCAGCAGCAACGCAATACAGAACGTCCAGACCTGCCAGCTATTCAGCTGAACTCCCGCAAACCGTGTTATTGCCCATAGCGTCAGGGCAAGCAGCGAACGCTCTGCGGGAGGCTGTGCACCAGAGAGCCAGGTATAGATTGCAGCAAACAGCCAGCTCACGATGAGGGGGAAAAGATAGCTGATATAACGGGCTGGCAAGATAAATTGCACCCCACGCGCAATCATCCAGCCGGTGCTGGCGGCCAGGGCGATATGCATGCCCGATATCGCCATCAGATGCGCGGTACCGGTATCCCGCAGTAGCTGACGCGTCTGCTGGCTCATCTCATCCCGAATGCCAAAAGCCAGTGCCTCCAGCGTTGCACGTGCAGGCATTGCACGGGTCCTGTCACGATGCCATAAAATAAATCGCCAGCGGCTATCACAGCGATCGCTTACCGCAGTCTGCTTAAGGATTCGTCCCTGAAGCGGCGTATTATTAGCCAGTGCAAAACGCTGCGCATCAAAATCGCCCTCATTAAGGCGGGCATGTACCGGTCGCAGACGTAGTTGCATCGTCCAGCGTTGTCCTGGACAGTAGACCTCCGGATCAGCATCAAACCAGATCCAGGCAAAGCGAGGCGGAAAAATCATCCTGCCCTCCTCTTTCAGCAGACGAACCCGGATTTGCTTCCGCTCTTTCCGCAGTTCACTGATCTGAAGGGTGTAGGTGGCAGGACGCGCCGAGAACTTTTCGATATCCCGCACTATCAGACGGGCGTCGTTACAGGCCCATGCCAGCAACAGCAGAGTAATACCGGCCAGACGGACGGGTTGGTAAGGGCAATGCAGCAGAGCCAGTCCTGTGAGGAGGAAGCCCCACATCACCTCACCGGAAGGCAGCCGGGCCATCAGCATTAGCGGTAACGTTGCAACGATCGCCAGTCGCGCCAGAACGGTCCATGTCAGCATAATCGTATCCATTGATTCAGTTCGATTATTCTGGGCAAAGGAGGTAAAAGTAACAGCGGATGATCAGGCAGGCTGGAGCGCTCTCACAAAGAGAGTGCGGCGTTGCAGTGTTGATGACAGCAATCCGGATGTCAGATCTGAGCCTGAATCGCAGGCAAAAAAAAACGACATCCGGAGATGTCGTTTATCTGGTTCGGTATCGGCTTAGCCGTAGATATTTGCGCGATCGCGCAGCTCTTTGCCTGGCTTAAAGTGGGGAACGTATTTACCTTCCAGATCCACTTTGTCACCCGTTTTCGGGTTACGTCCAGTACGCGGAGCGCGATAGTGCAAAGAAAAGCTGCCGAATCCCCGGATTTCGATGCGTTCGCCCTGTGCCAGCGTAGTGGCCATGTGCTCAAGCATCTCTTTTACTGCATCCTCAACGACTTTCGCCGGTATATGAGTATGCTGTCCCGCCAGTCTTTCGATCAGTTCTGACTTGGTCATGTAACCTCCGGTTTATCCCTATGGGAATGTATGACAGCTTTTACCGAAACCGGGTGGTTGCCCACCCGGTGCTTCAGGCCGATTACTCGCCTTTAGCCGCTTTGAACGCTTCAGCCATAGCGCTAGAGAAATTGCCTTCTTCCTGTTTGGTGTTAACAGTATTGATAGCTTCTTTCTCATCAGCCTGGTCTTTCGCACGGACAGACAGGCTTACGACACGGTTTTTACGATCAACGCCGGTGAACTTAGCTTCAACGTCGTCGCCAACGTTCAGAACCAGAGTTGCATCTTCAATGCGGTCCAGTGAAGCTTCAGAAGCGCGCAGGTAACCCTCAACGCCGTCTGCTAATTCAACTGTAGCACCTTTAGCATCAACTGCAGTCACTTTACCGGTGACGATGGCACCTTTCTTGTTCAAAGTGATGTAGTTGTTGAACGGATCTTCTGCCAGCTGTTTAACGCCCAGAGAGATACGCTCGCGCTCTGCATCAACCTGCAGTACAACGGCAGCGATTTCGTCGCCTTTTTTGTACTCACGAACGGCTTCTTCGCCAGTCGCGTTCCAGGAGATGTCAGACAGGTGAACCAGACCGTCGATGCCGCCATCCAGGCCGATGAAGATACCGAAGTCAGTGATTGACTTGATTTTACCTTCAACACGATCGCCTTTGTTGTGCGTCTCAGCGAACAGCTGCCATGGGTTAGATTTACACTGCTTCAGACCCAGGGAGATACGACGACGCTCTTCGTCAATGTCCAGAACCATAACTTCAACCACGTCGCCTACGTTAACAACTTTAGACGGATGGATGTTTTTGTTGGTCCAGTCCATTTCAGACACGTGTACCAGACCTTCAACGCCTTCTTCGATTTCCACGAAGCAGCCGTAATCAGTCAGGTTGGTAACACGACCGGTCAGGCGAGTGCCTTCCGGATAGCGTTTAGCGATAGCAACCCATGGATCTTCGCCCAGCTGCTTCAGACCCAGAGAAACACGGGTACGCTCGCGGTCGAACTTCAGCACCTTAACGGTGATTTCGTCGCCCACGTTGACGATTTCGCTTGGATGCTTAACGCGTTTCCATGCCATGTCAGTGATGTGCAGCAGGCCATCAACGCCGCCCAGATCAACGAATGCACCGTAGTCAGTCAGGTTCTTAACGATACCTTTGACTTCCATGCCTTCCTGCAGGTTTTCCAGCAGCTGATCGCGCTCTGCGCTGTTTTCGGATTCGATAACCGCACGACGTGAAACCACGACGTTGTTGCGTTTCTGATCCAGCTTGATCACTTTGAATTCAAGCTCTTTGCCTTCCAGGTGCAGCGTATCGCGCACCGGACGCACATCTACCAGTGAACCTGGCAGGAACGCACGGATACCGTTGAGCTCAACTGTGAAGCCGCCTTTAACTTTGCCGTTGATAACACCGGTAACAGTTTCAGCGTCTTCGTAAGCTTTCTCCAGCGTGATCCATGCTTCATGGCGCTTAGCTTTCTCACGGGACAGCAGGGTTTCACCGAAGCCGTCTTCCACTGCATCCAGAGCAACATCAACTTCGTCGCCTACCTGGATTTCCAGTTCGCCGGCTGCGTTCTTGAACTGCTCTGCAGGAATTGCAGATTCAGATTTCAGACCCGCATCAACCAGAACGACATCTTTGTCGATAGAAACGACGATGCCACGAACGATAGAACCCGGGCGGGTTTCGATTGTTTTTAAGGATTCTTCAAATAGTTGAGCAAAAGATTCAGTCATATTGATAATCTTCAGGATTCTTCAATTTAACGTCCATCTGACTTCATGTCGGATGGGGTTGTTTCACATGCCCGGCACCGGATCCATGGTACAGGGTGGTAGATTCAGTTAAGCCGTAATACCCAGCTTCTCGCGGGCATATTGTAGCGCTTTTTCAATGACTTGATCGATAGACATCTCGGTAGAGTCCAGAACCAATGCATCGCCAGCGGCTACTAAAGGCGCAATTGCGCGATTACGATCGCGGTCGTCGCGTTCTTTTATCTCGGCTAAAAGGCGGTCAAAGTTAACATTAAAGCCATTATCCTGCAACTGTAGCATACGGCGCTGAGCACGCTCTTCCGGGCTGGCATCAAGGAAAATTTTCACTGGCGCATCCGGAAAAACCACGGTGCCCATATCACGGCCATCAGCAATCAGGCCCGGCATCTCGCGGAAACCGCGCTGGCGGCGCAATAATGCTTCGCGTACCCGGGGAAAAGCGGCAACACGAGAAGCGGTGTTGCTGACCTCCTGAGTACGGATTTCACCGGTGACATCTTCACCTTCAAGTATGACCTGCATTTCACCATTTTGTGACACAAAGCGCACATCCAAGTGAGCAGCAATCGGCACCAGCGCTTCTTCAGATTCAATCTCCACCTGATGATGCAATGCGGCCAACGCCAGCACGCGATAAATAGCACCGGAGTCCAGCAGATGCCACTGCAGCGATTCCGCCATCGCTTTGCACAGGGTTCCCTTTCCCGCTCCACTTGGCCCATCAATAGTTATGACCGGGGCAGTTACTGTCATTATTCCCTCCTGTTGCTGCGTGCTTCCTGACCTTTCGGTCACCATTAATGACTAGCATTATACGCTGCATAGCACGGCTTGGTTACCCTTTCGCACTGATCAGGTTCGTAATCTTAGTCAATTCAGAGGATCTCTGGCCTGTTACAGCCAGATAAAATCAGGGGAGTTCCGGTGCGAACCGCACCGGAAGGGAAGATATCAGGCGCTCTGGCTGATTTTAGCCAGTTGAACGAAATAGTCCGGGAAGGTTTTTGCAGTACAGCCAGGATCGAGAATGGTCACCGGGGTATCAGAAAGTGCAACCAGAGAGAAACACATCGCCATGCGGTGGTCATTGTAGGTGCCAATATCCGCATGAATCAGCGTCGCTGGCGGCGTAATGCGGATGTAGTCATGACCCTCTTCGACTTCTGCCCCGACTTTACGCAGCTCTGTGGCCATTGCGCTCAGTCGATCGGTCTCTTTTACCCGCCAGTTATAAATATTGCGTAACCGGGTGGTGCCCTCTGCAAATAGCGCCGTAGTCGCGATGGTCATTGCAGCATCCGGAATATGGTTCATGTCCATATCGATGGCCTGCAGTTTGCCGGCCGTACAGGCAATGTAATCATCGCCCCACTCAATCGTCGCGCCCATCTTTTCCAGCACGTCAGCAAACCGGATGTCACCCTGCACACTCTGGCGTCCAATCCCGGTGACGCGAACCGTTCCGCCTTTTATAGCGGCAGCGGCCAGGAAATAGGAAGCGGAAGAGGCATCGCCTTCAACCAGGTAATCACCCGGCGACTGATACTGTTGCTGTCCCTTGATCAGGAAGCGCTGATAGTTCTGATTCTCAACCTCGACGCCAAAGCACTGCATCAGATTAAGGGTAATATCGATGTAAGGTTTCGACACCAAATCACCTTTGATGGTGATGCAGGTATCCTGCTGTGCCAGCGGCGCGGTCATCAGCAGCGCTGTCAGGAACTGGCTGGAAACGCTGCCATCCACACTGACTTCACCCCCGGTAAAACCACCGCGTAAACGCAGCGGCGGATAGTTTTCGTTTTCCAGGTACTCAATGGTTGCTCCGCCCTGACGAAGTGCGTCAACCAGATGCCCGATTGGACGCTCTTTCATGCGGGGTTCGCCGGTCAGTTCGATATCGTGCTGGCCCAGACAAAGTGCCGCGGCCAGCGGACGCATTGCGGTTCCGGCATTGCCCAGAAACAGTGACAGCGGTTGAGATGCGTGCAGTGGCCCGGCATTTCCCGTCACTTCACACAGGGTGCGATCGCTGGAAAGCGTATAGCTTACACCAAGCGCGGTCAGCGCGTTCAGCATGTGCTTAACGTCGTCGCTGTCGAGCAGGTTGGTAAGACGGGTTGTACCTTTAGCCAGAGCAGCCAGCAGCAATGCACGATTGGAAACGCTCTTTGAGCCGGGCAGATTTACCGTGCCGTTGACGCGCGCAATCGGTTGGAGAGTCAGGGAGTCCTGCATGTGAAACGAAATCCTCAAAAAATACAGAGACCTCGCCGTGTGACGAGGTCTGGCATCAGCATCAATGCTGATATCTTAATAATCAGCCGTGACGGCGTTCAAAATCGACCATGAAATCGGTCAGGGCCTTCACACCTTCCAGCGGCATCGCATTATAAATAGAGGCGCGCATACCGCCTACTACACGATGGCCTTTAAGCGCGTGTAATCCCGCCTTAAAAGACTCCTCCAGGAACAGCGCATCGAGTGAAGCATCGGCCAGCTGGAAAGGGATGTTCATGCGTGAGCGGTTTTCTGTTGCCACATCATTACGATAGAAGCCACTGTGATCGATTACGCCATAAAGCAGGTCAGATTTTGCCTGATTGATACGATCAATTTCAGCGACACCGCCCTTCTCTTTCAGCCATTTAAACACCAGCCCTGAGAGATACCACGCAAAAGTCGGCGGGGTGTTAAACATCGAATCGTTATCGGCCAGCACTTTGTAATCGAGGATTGAGGGCACAGAGGCGTGCGCCTGACCCAGCAGATCTTCGCGAACGACAACCAGCGTTAATCCGGCCGGGCCCACATTTTTCTGCGCACCCGCATAAATCACACCGTAACGACTCACATCGATAGGGCGTGACAGAATGGTGGATGAGAAATCAGCAACAACGGTTTTACTGCCAAAGTCGGGCTGTTCGTCAATCGCGATGCCATCAATGGTTTCATTCGGGCAGAAATGCAGGTAAGCGGACGTCTCACTCACCTCCCATTCGCTCATTGGCAGGATGGCTCGTTTACCGTCGCGCGTTGTTTTGACATCCAGCGTGCGTGGGGAACAATACTTTTCCGCTTCTTTTATTGCGCTATGCGCCCAGTAACCGCCATCAACATAGTCGGCACTGGTCGCTTTACCCAGCAGATTTCCCGGTACGGCAGCGAACTGCGCACGCGCCCCACCATGACAGAATAAAACTTTGTAATTCGACGGTATTTTTAGCAGATCACGGAAGTCCTGCTCCGCTTCTTCAGCCACCTGAATAAACTCTTTACTGCGGTGACTGATCTCCATTACAGAGGTACCCAGACCGCGCCAGTTCGTCAGTTCCTGTTCTGCACGACGAAGCACTTCAACCGGTAGCATCGCCGGGCCAGAGCTAAAATTATAAACTTGCGTCATTTCCCCTCACCACTGTCATATCGAACGGTTATGAATAACCATCCGGTTTTATCACTGCATTCTGATAGCTGCAATCATAAATCAGGGAGCGGTCACATTTTCTGAATCTGGCTCGCCGGAGGTTATGTTACCAATGCAAATCTGCGCGGAATTTTGTGAGGCTTTATCCAGCGCCATTAATTCGCGTTTGGCCTGAGAGCAGAAGTGATGAAAAGTAAGCCGGTAAAGTAAGCCGGTAAAAATGTCCCGCCCTGATAGCGGTCTGTTAGCAAAATCCGTATCATTGCGCGCTTTACGCACCCTATGACAACTGAGAGAGCGGCACTATGACGCAAACATTTATCCCGGGCAAAGATGCCGCACTGGAAGACTCCATTGCGCGTTTCCAGAACAAGCTGCAGGATCTTGGCTTTAACATTGAAGAAGCATCCTGGCTGAATCCTGTCCCCCATGTCTGGTCAGTGCATATCCGCGACCGCGATTGCCCGCTCTGTTTTACCAACGGCAAGGGCGCCAGTAAAAAAGCGGCGCTGGCCTCCGCGCTTGGCGAGTATTTCGAGCGTCTCTCAACTAACTATTTTTTTGCTGACTTCTGGCTGGGAAAAAAGATCGCTAACGGCGATTTTGTTCACTATCCCAATGAAAAATGGTTTGCGTTACCTGATGATGAGTCCTTACCTGAAGGTATTCTGGATCCACGCCTGCGCGCATTTTACGATCCCGATAATGCCCTGACGGCTTCCGGCCTGATCGATCTGCAGTCCGGGAATACTGAACGTGGTATCTGCGCCCTGCCCTTTACCCGTCAGTCCGACCAGCAGACTGTCTATATCCCGATGAATATTATCGGCAACCTCTATGTCTCAAACGGCATGTCGGCAGGTAATACCGCGAATGAAGCGCGTGTTCAGGGGCTGTCTGAAGTGTTTGAGCGCTACATTAAAAACCGCATTATTGCTGAAGCGATCAGCCTGCCTGCGATTCCTGATGACGTGATGCAGCGTTATCCTGAGGTGATCGAAGCCATTGCACGTCTTGAAGCGGAAGGCTTCCCGATTTTCGCTTATGACGCCTCTCTCGGCGGTAAATATCCGGTTATCTGCGTGGTGCTGTTTAACCCAACCAACGGAACCTGTTTTGCCTCATTTGGTGCTCACCCTGATTTCGGTGTGGCGCTGGAGCGTACCGTTACCGAGTTGCTGCAGGGCCGAAGCCTCAAAGATCTGGATGTGTTTACCCCACCGACCTTTGATGACGAAGAAGTGGCTGAGCATGCCAACCTTGAAACACACTTCATCGATTCAAGCGGCCTGATCTCCTGGGATCTGTTTAAAGAAACTGCGGATTATCCTTTTGTCGACTGGTCATTCGCGGGCAGCACCGAACAGGAATTCGCCACGCTGATGGCAATCTTCGCCTCGGAAGATCAGGAAGTCTATATTGCAGACTACGAACATCTTGGTGTCTATGCCTGCCGCATCATCGTGCCAGGCATGTCTGATATCTACCCGGCAGAAGATCTGTTCCTGGCGAACAACAGCATGGGAGCGGGCATGCGTGAAACCCTGCTGGCCCTGCCTGACAGCAACTGGAATCCGGAAGAGTATCTGGATCTGATTGGACAGCTTGATGATGAAGGCTTTGATGACTTCACCCGCGTTCGTGAGCTGCTGGGTCTGGCGACCGGTAAAGACAATGGCTGGTACACGCTGCGTGTTGGCGAATTAAAAGCGATGCTGGCGCTGGCGGGCGGCGATCTGGATCAGGCATTGATCTGGACAGAATGGACGATGGAGTTTAACAGCTCAATCTTTACGCCAGAGCGCGCTAACTACTATCGTTGCCTGCAGACCCTGCTGTTACTGGCTATGGAAGATGAGCGTGATCCATTGCAGTATCATCACGCTTTCCTGCGGATGTATGGTGAGAGCGCAATGGAAGCAGCCTCCGCCGCGATCAGTGGTGAGAATCCGTTTAATGGCCTCCAGGCTGTTGATGATGAACTGCAGGCCTTCCCGGCCCATCAGTCTCTGCTTGCCGCCTACGAAAAACTGCAAAACGCCAAACGTCACTACTGGAAAAACGCGTAAACCATAACGCGTCAGACTGAAAGCAGACGGCTAACCATGGCACTGGATTTATCTGGTGCCATCATTCCCTACTTTCTCTATGAAACATTAGCTACTTTAAAATTCCTTCCTATTACATCACATCATTTTAATTAACATATAAGCCATTAATTAATAACACAGCCTGAACAAAAAAAGTGGCGCATCACTTTATATTAAAATATTTTTGTATTTTTAAAATAAATTTATTTGTTTATATTCAGTTATTTAACTCATTACTTTCTCATTAATTTGCGACCAGTGGGTTACCACCCTGGCAAACATGATCCATATCAATTACTGACCTATACTCCTTTGTTAGTATTTTTTCAGACAACTTCAGGAGTAAGTTAGTGTGAAAACTGACAACCCTTTTAATCTTTTATTACCCGCCGCGATGGCGAAAGTGGCCGAAGACGCGGGTATCTATAAAGCAACCAAACATCCTTTTACGACCTTCTTTCTGGCAATAAACGCCGGCGTATTTATCTCAATCGCATTCGTTTTTTATATTACAGCGACCACCGGTAGCGGCGCGATGCCCTATGGCATAGCCAAACTGATTGGAGGTATCTGCTTTTCACTCGGCTTAATGCTGGTCGTGGTATGTGGTGCCGACCTTTTTACCTCTACTGTATTAATCGTTGTCGCCAAAGCCAGTGGCCGCATCAGCTGGGGACAGCTGGCCCGCAACTGGATTAACGTCTACGCCGGTAACCTTGCAGGTGCACTCTTCTTTGTCGCCCTGATGTGGTTTGCCGGACAGCACATGGTCGCGAATGGTGCCTGGGGATTAAATGTCCTGCAAACCGCCGACCACAAGATGCATCACACCTTCATAGAGGCGGTTTGTCTGGGTACATTAGCCAATCTGCTGGTCTGTCTCGCCGTCTGGATGAGTTACTCAGGCCGCACCCTGACCGATAAGCTGGTCGTGATGATTCTGCCTGTTGCGATGTTTGTCGCAAGCGGTTTCGAACACAGTATCGCCAACATGTTTCTTATACCCTATGCCATTGCTATTCGTGACTTCGCGACACCTGAATTCTGGCAGGCAGCTGGCACCACGGCGGCACAGTTTCACTCGCTGACCCTCAGTAACTTTATTATCGACAACCTGATTCCCGTGACCATCGGAAACATTATCGGCGGCGGCGTTCTGGTTGGGTTGACCTACTGGGTTATCTATCTCCGTAAAGGTGACCAGGTTCATTAAACGCATTTTTGACGGCACAGGAAGTTGGCTGTGCCCGACCGTAAAGTCTCCTCATATAAGGCAGGTATATTATGACCGAACTTAATGCAAAACTGGCTTCAGCATGGGAAGGATTTGCTGAAGGCGAATGGCAGAATA
The DNA here is from genome assembly GCF_025910055.1 of Pantoea sp. JV6. NCBI lineage: Bacteria > Pseudomonadati > Pseudomonadota > Gammaproteobacteria > Enterobacterales > Erwiniaceae > Pantoea > Pantoea sp. JV6. Next base: position 270,640 of record NZ_JAPCIM010000012.1, read on the forward strand.
GCGTCAATGTGCGCGACTTCATTCAGAAAAACTACACCCCATATGAAGGTGACGAGTCATTCCTGGCGGGTGCCACCGAAGCGACCACCAAACTGTGGGAAAGCGTGCTGGAAGGCATCAAAATTGAGAACCGCACCCACGCGCCAGTCGACTTCGACACCGATCTCGCCTCAACCATTACCTCGCACGACGCGGGTTACATCATTAAGCCACTGGAAAAAATTGTTGGTCTGCAGACCGAAGCGCCATTAAAACGCGCCATCATTCCTTATGGCGGCATCAAAATGGTCGAAGGATCATGCAAAGTGTATGGCCGTGAACTCGACCCTTCACTGAAAAAAATCTTCACCGAATATCGCAAAACGCACAACCAGGGCGTGTTCGATGTTTATACCCCGGACATTTTGCGCTGCCGTAAATCAGGTATCCTGACCGGCCTTCCTGATGCTTATGGCCGTGGCCGTATTATCGGTGACTATCGTCGTGTGGCGCTGTACGGCATCGATTTCCTGATGGCGGATAAATTCGCTCAGTTCGCCTCACTGCAGGAAGATTTAGAGAATGGCGTTAATCTGGAAGCGACTATTCGTCTGCGTGAAGAGATTTCTGATCAGCATCGTGCGCTGGCCCAGATTAAAGAGATGGCAGCAAAATATGGCCATGACATCTCCGGTCCGGCTACCAATGCGGTTGAAGCAGTACAGTGGACTTACTATGGCTACCTGGCTGCAGTTAAATCACAAAACGGTGCTGCCATGTCATTTGGCCGCGTCTCGACCTTCCTTGATGTTTACATCGAACGTGACCTTAAAGCCGGTAAACTGACCGAAGAGCAGGCTCAGGAACTGATTGACCATCTGGTGATGAAACTGCGTATGGTTCGCTTCCTGCGTACACCTGAATATGATGAGCTGTTCTCAGGTGACCCAATCTGGGCAACAGAATCCCTGGCAGGTATGGGCGTTGATGGCCGTACCCTGGTCTCAAAAAGTACGTTCCGCTTCCTGAATACCCTCTACACCATGGGTCCTTCACCTGAGCCGAACATGACCATCCTGTGGTCAGAAAAACTGCCGATTAATTTCAAAAAATATGCCGCTAAAGTCTCTATCGATACCTCATCTTTGCAGTATGAGAACGATGACCTGATGCGTGCTGATTTCGACAATGATGACTACGCAATCGCCTGCTGCGTGAGCCCGATGATTGTCGGCAAACAAATGCAGTTCTTTGGCGCACGTGCCAACCTGGCGAAAACGCTGCTCTACGCAATCAACGGCGGCGTGGATGAAAAGCTGAAAATGCAGGTTGGACCGAAAGGCGACAAAATCAGCGACGACGTACTGGATTTCGACACCGTCATGGAGCGTATGGATCACTTCATGGACTGGCTGGCAAAACAGTATGTGACTTCGCTGAACATCATTCACTACATGCATGATAAATACAGCTACGAAGCGGCACTGATGGCCTTACATGATCGGGATGTCTACCGCACCATGGCCTGTGGTATCGCGGGTCTCTCCGTCGCTGCGGATTCACTTTCTGCCATTAAATATGCCAAAGTGAAACCGATTCGTGACGAAGATGGTCTGGCCATCGACTTCGACATTGAAGGCGAATATCCGCAGTTCGGTAACAACGACTCACGGGTAGATGACCTGGCCTGCGATCTGGTTGAACGCTTCATGAAGAAAATTCAGCAGCTGAACACCTATCGTAATGCCGTGCCGACGCAGTCTGTTCTGACCATTACCTCGAACGTGGTATATGGTAAGAAAACCGGTAACACACCAGATGGACGTCGCGCTGGCGCGCCGTTTGGACCAGGTGCTAACCCGATGCATGGTCGTGACCAGAAAGGTGCAGTTGCCTCGCTGACTTCCGTCGCGAAACTGCCGTTTGCCTACGCAAAAGATGGTATCTCCTATACCTTCTCAATCGTACCAAACGCGCTGGGTAAAGATGATAACGTGCGGAAAACCAACCTTGCCGGTCTGATGGATGGTTACTTCCATCACGAAGCCAGCATCGAAGGCGGTCAGCACCTCAACGTTAACGTTATGAACCGTGAAATGCTGCTGGATGCGATGGAACATCCAGAGAAATATCCGCAGCTGACCATTCGCGTTTCCGGTTACGCTGTACGCTTCAACTCACTGACTAAAGAGCAGCAGCAGGATGTGATTACCCGAACCTTCACTAAATCACTGTAATTACTTCTCTACCTGATAAAAAAGGCTCCTCGCGGAGCCTTTTAATTAAAAGTCTGTTCTGGTGGTCATCTCCATCAAGGTTCCCACCAGAATCGATTTCCTGCCCTGAGCGCAACAGAGATTGCGCCGTCTGTCCCGGCAGACTTACTGGAGAAAACATCGCAATGTCAGTTAACGGTCGTATCCACTCATTTGAATCCTGCGGCACCGTCGATGGTCCCGGTATCCGTTTTATCACCTTTTTCCAGGGCTGCCTGATGCGCTGCCTCTACTGTCACAACCGCGACACCTGGGATACTCACGGTGGCAAAGAGATCAGCGTCGAAGCGCTGATGGCGGATGTACTCTCCTATCGCCATTTTATGAACGCCTCTGGTGGCGGCGTCACGGCCTCAGGCGGTGAAGCCATTCTTCAGGCTGAATTTGTGCGCGACTGGTTCCGTGCCTGTAAGGCCGAAGGTATTCATACCTGTCTCGACACCAACGGCTTCGTACGCCGCTATGATCCGGTGATCGATGAACTGCTCGACGTTACCGACTTAGTGATGCTCGACCTGAAACAGATGAATGATGACGTCCATCAGATTCTGGTGGGTGTCTCTAATCACCGTACGCTGGACTTCGCCCGTTACCTGCAGAAAAAAGGCAAACGGACATGGATTCGTTTTGTCGTGGTGCCCGGCTATTCCGACGATGATGACACCGCGCATCGGCTGGGGGAATTCACGCGTGATATGGAGAACGTTGAGAAGATTGAATTGCTGCCCTATCACGAACTGGGTAAGCATAAATGGATTGCGATGGGTGAAGAGTACAAGCTGGACGGGGTGAAGCCACCGAGCAAAGAGACAATGGAGCGCGTGAAAAACATTCTCGCCAGCTATGGCCACGAAGTGATGTACTGAAGAATCTGCCACAAAAAAAGGGAGCTTAACGCTCCCTTTTTGCTGTTCAGCGATCAGGCATGTGCCACTGGCGTAGCCTGATGATTCGCTTTGCGCAGCAGCATCACAAGATAAATCAGCGCCACAGCAGCGATCATCACGAACAGTAGCTGGTCAGAATAATGCTGCATCAGAACAGAGGTCATTGCCGGTCCAGCCAGACTGCCCACGGTATAACTCATCAGCAGTGCCTGATTCATCGCTACCAGTTCATGATGTGCGACCGTCTCGCAAGCCCAGGACATCGCCACCGGATAGAGTGTAAAGCCCGCCAGTCCCAGAACAAATAGCGCTGGCGCCATCGCGGCATTGGTTAACATGGCCATCGCACCCAGGATAACCACAAAGACCTGAACTCGCAGCACCAGCATGCGACCAAAACGATCGGCCAGACGGCCAATTGGCCACTGGCCCACAATGCCTGCGCTGACCAGCAACGCCATCCAGTACCCCACATTGGCATCACTCATTCCCTGATGTGACAGGTAAAGCGGCATCAGGCCATAAAGCGAGCCCAGAAGGATGCCAGAGATAATGCAGCCATTGATGCCCAGGCGTGAGCTACGGCGACGCAGCATCGGCCAGATGCGGGCCGGAGCGGCTTCTGTCGCTTCACCGCTGGCGGAGACGCGAGTAAAGACCAGCGGCAGCACGGCGCAGAAGACCAGCGACGTCACCCACGGAATCACGCTGAGTAATTCCGTAGACAGTTTGCTGACCAGCAACTGGCCTGTCACGGTGCCGATGTAATAGACAACCATATAGGCCGCCAGCAGTTGTCCCCGATTACGTACCGTTCCGCTGCACAGAAGTGCGCTCTCGACCACCACCCACATCAGCGCACAGCCGACACCGGCGATGAAACGCATTGAACTCCATGCCCAGAAACCCGACATCATCGCCAGGCACAGGGTTGCGACGGCAAACATCAAGGTAGCCAGGTAGTAGCTGCGGTTGAAGCCGTAATGCCTGATTAACCAGCCAGCCAGCAGAGTTCCTGCGAGGTTACCGGTGTAATAGGAGGAGCTTACGATGCCCACCTGCCAGGTTGTCAGTAAGTCATGCGTCAGCCACAGTGGAACGAGCGTATTCAGCACGGCGATTGCGACAGTCATTAACATCAGGCCGCAAAGCAGCAATATCACGGGGCGTGACCAGGTTGACATAGGGGATAGAAACCAGAGCAAATGAAGGAAATTGCGCGCAGTTTGCCACTGGCCTTTTTAAAGTCAATGGGCGAATTTTAACGGCAGCACATTTTGCTGTGCGACAATTTAATTTACTAATCTTCAGTGGGTTACAATCGTAAGAAGCGGCAGGTCGCTAAATGCTATCTCTATGAAAAACTAGGTTTTTAGCCATTCCGGCCTGGCTGGTATCGATAACGTTTATTTGTGATTAAATTGAGGCCTGACAGAACAGTTTTTCCGGAGCAATAACATAAAAAAACCCGGCCATGGCCGGGTTCAGAGAGTTACTGTTGCTTAGCCGATAATTTCGACGCCATTCATATAGGGGCGTAAAACCTCAGGCACAGTGATGCGGCCATCTTCCTGCTGATAATTTTCCAGCACCGCCACCAGGGTACGGCCTACGGCCAGCCCTGAGCCATTCAGGGTATGAACCAGACGCGGTTTCTTATCCTGTTTGTTGCGGCAACGCGCCTGCATACGACGCGCCTGGAAATCACCCATGTTGGAACAGGATGAAATTTCACGATAGGTATTCTGCGCCGGTAGCCAGACTTCCAGATCGTAAGTTTTAGTCGATCCAAAGCCCATATCGCCGGTGCAGAGTAAAACCTTACGATATGGCAGGTTCAGCAGCTGCAGCACTTTCTCAGCGTGACCGGTCAGCTCTTCCAGGGCATCCATTGACTGCTCCGGCGTGACGATCTGCACCATTTCAACTTTGTCGAACTGGTGCATACGGATCAGGCCACGCGTGTCACGACCGTAAGAACCCGCTTCAGAACGGAAGCACGGCGTATGCGCGGTCAGTTTAACCGGCAGGCTATCCTCTTCGAGGATCTCATCGCGCACCAGGTTAGTCAGCGGCACTTCCGCAGTAGGAATCAACGCATAGTTGCTGCTGTCTGACTCCTCTTCCAGCGGACGGGTGTGGAACAGGTCTTCGCCAAACTTAGGCAGCTGTCCGGTACCGTAAAGCGTTTCGTGGTTAACCAGATAAGGCACGTAGGTTTCAAGGTAGCCATGCTGCTCGGTGTGCAGGTCAATCATAAACTGACTCAGTGCACGGTGCAGGCGGGCAATCTGCCCCTGCATGACCACAAAGCGTGAACCGGTCAGTTTCACGGCAGACGCAAAATCCAGGCCTTTAGCCGCTTCACCCAGCTCAACGTGATCTTTAACCGGGAAGCTGAACTCGCGCGGGGTACCCCAGCGGCTCACTTCCTGATTTTCGCTGTCATCTTTGCCCAGCGGCACTTCATCAGCCGGAATGTTCGGCAGTGCCAGTGAGAAGTCACGGATTTGATTCTGCAGTTCATCCAGTTCTGCTTTTGCGGCATCCAGGCGTTCGCCCAGCGCGTTCACTTCCTGACGCAGCGGCTCGATGTCTTCCCCACGTGCTTTGGCCTGACCGATGGATTTGGATCGGGAGTTACGCTCTGCCTGCAGATTTTCTGTTTCCACCTGCAACACTTTGCGACGCTCTTCAAGCGAACGCAGCGTTTCCACATCCAGTTTGTATCCCCGGCGTGCCAGTTTTTCTGCGACTGCGTCTGGCTCGTTACGCAGCAGATTGGGATCGAGCATGCTTATCCTGTGTATAAAAAGTTGGTTGAAAGAAGGGACGCATTCCAGCGGAATGCGTTGAAAACATTGCCCACATTACCGTAACGTCTGTTTCAGCGGTAGCGTTTTGTCGGGCTATTTTGATCCTGCTCGGCCAGCCAGCTTAGCTTTTCACCAATCTTGCCCTCAAGCCCGCGCTGGGTTGGGGTGTAATAGCGCGCGCTGGCCAGTTCCTGCGGGAAATAGACTTCGCCAGCAGCATAGGCGTTGGTTTCATCATGGGCATAACGGTACTCTTTACCTAGGCCCATCTCTTTCATCAGCTTAGTCGGGGCATTGCGCAGATGTTCCGGCACATCGTAATCGGGATGGTCGCGCGCATCACGCATTGCGGCTTTAAACGCGTTGTAGACCGCATTACTTTTAGGCGCGCAAGCCAGATAAACAATGGCCTGGGCAATCGCGCGCTCCCCTTCTGCCGGCCCGACGCGCGTGAAGCAATCCCAGGCCGCAATTGCCACCTGCATACCGCGCGGATCGGCATTGCCGACATCTTCGGAGGCAATAGCCAGCAACCGACGAGCCACATAGAGCGGATCGCCGCCCGCAGTGATAATGCGCGCATACCAGTAGAGCGCCGCATCCGGTGCGGAACCGCGTACCGATTTGTGCAGTGCAGAAATCAGATCGTAAAAACGATCGCCTTTATTATCAAACCGCGCGGATCGCTCACCAGAGACTTCGTTAAGCAGCTGCGGCGTCAGTTCCCGCTGACCTGATGCGGTGATTTCGGCCATATCAGCCATCATTTCCAGCGTATTCAGTGCCCGACGTGCATCACCATTAACCAGTTCAGCGATCATCCTGCGTGTGTTGTCCGGCAGCACGATGTCACTGTCCCCATAACCTCGCGCTTTATCCTGCATCGCCTGATCCAGCACCTGCTCAATATCTTCCAGGGTTAGTGATTTCAGCAGGTAAACGCGGGCGCGTGACAACAACGCAGAGTTAAGTTCAAAAGAGGGGTTTTCGGTGGTCGCACCAATAAAGGTAATAGTGCCATCTTCGATATGGGGCAGAAAGGCATCCTGCTGGCTCTTGTTGAACCGATGGACCTCGTCCACAAACAGGATCGTGCGCCGCCCGGCATGTTTATTCTGACGGGCCCGCTCAATCGCCTCACGGATCTCTTTTACGCCGGAGGTGACGGCCGAAATACGTTCCACATCGGCGTTACCGTAATGGGCAATGATCTCAGCCAGCGTGGTCTTGCCGGTCCCGGGAGGTCCCCACAGGATCATTGAATGCAGGTGCCCTGCTTCAATCGCGCGCGGCAGAGGTTTGCCTGCGCCCAGCAGATGTTGCTGACCAATGTACTGTTTCAATGTTTCTGGCCGCATACGCGCGGCCAGAGGTTTGAAATTTTCGGTGGAAAAATCCAGGGACAGGTTACTCACCGTGACCTCACTGACGTTGGTCGTCCACCGTCACGCCTTTTGGCGGTGTGAACGTGAATTTATCCGGGCTGATAGCGCCATTCTGCTGGCTTTTCAGCTGGTAATCGCTGCGCTGGCCATCCTGTTCGATAGCACTGAAGCGGTTGATGGTCCCGCTGGACGTCACCTGGATGGTGAACTGTTTCAGGTTGCCGTCACTGTTCTTAGGTGTCAGTTCAAAATTGTCACCCTGCTGTTTGATATTGTACTGCTTCCAGTCATTTGACTGGTTGCGGGCAATCAGCATAAAGGGCGTGTTGCTGGTCGCATTCTGCAACAGGCTGACTGTCGCCTGCTCAACAAACGGGTTGTAGAACCACAGCGATTTACCGTCGGAGATGATGATGCTTTCGTCCGGCGCGGTCATGTGCCAGTTAAACAGGCTGGGACGTTTTACCCACAATTCGCCTTCGCCGTCCTGCACATTCGCGCCGCTGCTGTCGGTCACTTTTTGGGTGAAGCTGGCGTGGAAGCTGCTGACCTTGTTCAGGCGCTGTTGCAGATCACTGGAAGCATCAGCCAGAACGCTGGCTGAAGAAAAGGTGGCCAACAGGCCCAGAGCGATTACGCGTAATTTCATCTGCTTCAATTCCTTATTTAAACGTTCCCATCGATAACTGCATTAAGCCTGGCCGCCGTTCCGCCATCAGAACAGAGGAAAAAACCGAAAGCTGATTCAGATATGGGGTTTAACCGCATAAAAACAATGAGCCAGTCGGAACTGGCTCATTGCGTTGTGTTTCAAAACATTTAGCCACTACATATCGTGTGGCGGTGGCGACAGCACTTCACGGTTACCATTGTGTCCTGGTGCAGAAACGATGCCCTGCGCTTCCATCTGTTCAATGATACGTGCCGCGCGGTTATAGCCGATGCGGAACTGACGCTGAACGCCTGAAATCGACGCACGGCGCTTATCGACCACAAAACCGACCGCCTGATCGAACAGCGGATCGAGCTCTTCATCACTGTCGATGCCACCGGCATTTTCGCTCTCTTCGCCCGCCGTAATGCTGTCGATATATTGCGGACGACCACGCGCTTTCCAGTCCTGAACCACTGCATGCACTTCCTGGTCACGAACAAACGCACCGTGAACACGAATCGGCAGCGAGGAGTTCGGCGGCATGTAGAGCATGTCACCCATACCCAGCAGTGACTCCGCGCCGCCCTGATCGAGAATGGTACGTGAGTCAATTTTGCTGGAAACGGTAAAGGCGATACGCGTCGGAATGTTCGCTTTGATCAGGCCGGTAATGACATCCACAGATGGACGTTGTGTCGCCAGTACCAGATGGATGCCGGCAGCACGGGCTTTCTGTGCCAGGCGGGCAATCAGCTCTTCCACCTTTTTACCGACTGCCATGATCAGGTCAGCAAACTCATCGACCATCACCACGATGTAAGGCAGTTTCTCCAGAACCGGCGGCGTCATATCCATGCTGTCGCCCGGCTTCCAGAACGGATCGGGAATCGGACGACCCATCGCTTCGGCCTGTTCCACTTTTTCGTTGTAGCCCGCCAGATTACGCACGCCCAGCGCCGACATCAGCTTATAGCGGCGCTCCATTTCACCGACGCTCCAGCGCAGCGCATTGGCAGCATCCTTCATGTCTGTGACAACTTCGGTCAGCAGATGCGGAATACCTTCATAGACCGACAGCTCAAGCATTTTCGGGTCGATCATGATGAAGCGAACTTCTTCCGGCGTCGCCTTATACAGCATGCTGATAATCATGGCGTTCACGCCCACAGACTTACCGGAACCGGTGGTACCGGCGACCAGTAAGTGTGGCATTTTCGCCAGATCGGCCACCACCGGCTGACCGGCAATGTCTTTACCCAGCACGACGGCCAGCGGTGAAGGGTTGTCGCGGAATTTAGGGCAATCCAGCACTTCACGCAGATAGACGGTCTGACGATGCTTGTTTGGCAGTTCCAGACCTACGTAAGGTTTGCCTGGGATTACTTCCACCACACGAACCGCTACCGTCGACAGCGAACGCGCCAGATCGCGGGACAGATTGGAGATTCGCGCTGCTTTCACGCCCGGTGCCAGGTCGAGTTCGAAGCGGGTAATAACCGGGCCAGGCGAGATACCGACCACCTCCGCTTTGACGCGATAATCGCCTAAGCGCGACTCCACCAGACGGGCCGTCTGCTCCAGCGAGAACATATCAACCGGCTCTTCCTCTTCAGGCGGTGCGGTCAGCAGATCCAGCGAAGGCAGTGGCGTGGAAGGTTTCTCCAGCGGCTGCTCATGGCGCATCAGGAAAGGATGAATCAGGCTGTCATGCAGTGAAGGTTTCGCCTCTTCCACCGGCTGAACCGGCGCTGCCGCTGGCGTGCCATAGCCAGACGCAGAGTACGCCGGAGCCTGAGGAGCCGCAGGGGCACCATAAGCGGGCGCAGAGGTTGCCGCAGGCGCAGCATAGTCAGGTTCAGACGGTGCTGCCGGGGCGCTATAGGCAGGCTCTGCCGGAGCAAAGCTGGCTGGTGCAGGAACATGAGCCGGAGCCTGAGGTCTTGAAACCTCACTCACCTGCTGCCAGGGTTCGTGTGAAACCGCTGGGGCTTCAGGTTCTGGCGTCGCAGCAATGGTAAACAGCGGTTCAGAAGGACCGTCATCCACCAGATCTTTCATCGGTGAAAAATCAAACGCTGAGGCGGTATCAATATTGAATACCGGCTCTTTTTTCACTTCTGGCTCATAGCGCTGCTGTTGCTGCTCGGCGAACTGACGCGCCAGTGCATCCTGCTGCTGTGCATCCTGTTCATCTTCCTCGTCCTGCTGCCAGCTGGTGCCGTAACGCTGCTGCTGTTCAGACTGGAAAGCCTGTCGCAGTTCAGCCTGCTGCAGCGCCTCTTCAGCATCCGGAGCAGAGGAAACGGAGCCAGCACTAACCGGTTCGGTCTCTTCCGTTTTCGCTTTCTCTTCTGCCATGCGCTGGGAAGGCAGCTTAATGCCATAAGAGGCCAGCTCACGACGGGTTGGCAGTTTTACCGGGTTAGGACGCGGCAGTGCCGGGCCGATACCTTGTTTAACCTGCGGATTGAGATTGGTTTCAGGGGCTAAATCAAAAACAGGCGCAGTACGCGTTGTTGCCTGGGCTGCCGTTGCAGCGGATGCAGCGGCTGCCGATGCCGCAGGGATGGCTGACGTATCCCGCCAGTTACCCATTTTAGGTTCATCATCGTCGTAAGCACTGAACGACGGCGTAGCCGGAGCGTCGTCTGGCATTTCAAAGTGATAAAGCGGTGGTGAGTCTGCGGGTGCAGAAGCACTCTGCGGCGGCGTCGGGGAATTCGCCACACTCTGCGGAGCTGGCGCGCTCTGTGCGTACGCAGGCGCAGGTTGTGCAGACGGCGATGCAGGGATGGATGTCGCTGACGCGGCAGGCGCCGAAGCTGTAACCGCAGCAGCAGCAGCAGCAGGTGCGGTTTCAGGTGCAGGCGTCACCGTGGCTGCAGGGGCGAGGGTCACCTCGGCGGCTTCAGCGGTGGCCGCGACTGCCGCACTGGTGGCTGCTGCAGCTTTAGCCAGCAGCGGATCCTGTTGTGACGCCGCAGGCTCAGCAGCTGCACGTGGGGCAGAAAGCAGCACATCATCATCCTGATCGGCGGCATGAAGCTCAGGCACATCCGCGTATTCACGCGCGTCCCGCCCGTCATCCTCTTCCTGCCAGGGTTCATCGTGACGTGAGCGGTTGCTGGCAAACGTCAGTACGCCCATGACTACGCCACCAATTCTTTCTGCAATGGTGAGCCATGACCAGCCAGTGTAAAGGGTAATGCCCGCCGCCCAGACGCAGAGCAGCATCAGCGTGCCGCCAGCCGGACTGAACCAGGGTGCAATAGCATTACTGACCAGGCTGCCGATCACGCCGCCCGAAGCAAAGTACCAGATATCATCAGCGTTCAGCGCCGCCATACCACAGGTCGTCACCACCAGCGCGAGGACGCCAATTAAGCGCAGCCCGACGGCAAAGTAGTCAAAGTAGTCCTGGCTGTCGCGCTGACGGAAAGCAATCCAGCACAGTCCCAGGATGACGGGCGGAATGGCATACGCCATCACACCAAAGATGAAGAGTAAGGTGTCAGCCAGCCAGGCACCGACGCTGCCGCCGATATTATGGATAGGTTCATGCCAGGCCGTTTGCGACCAGCTCGGGTCGGAAGGGTTAAAACTGACCAGAGAAACCATCAGGTAGATGGCAAACAGCGCCACCAGAATGAGCATTGCTTCCAGCAGACGACGTCCACTGCTCATCGATTGTAACGAAACGTCTTTATCTTCTGTATATTCCTGGCTCAAGAGGACTCTCCAGGTGCCTGTAAAGTAAGAAGCAACAGCGCCGGGCGAGCCCGACGCTGATCCTGTATGAATGCACAGGAGTGTACCGAAATCTCACAGGTTTTGCACCTGCCCCGCATCAGCGAGTTTTGATCACCAGTCGATTGCTCTGTTTAACCTCTTCCATCACCACATACGTACGCGTGTCGTTTACGCCCGGCAGGCGCAACAGGGTTTCACCCAGCAGCTTACGGTAGGCTGACATATCAGGTACGCGCGTTTTCAGCAGGTAGTCGAAATCGCCGGAAACGAGGTGACACTCTTGAGTTTCCTCAAGTTTTTGCACAGCGGCGTTAAATTGCTCAAACACATCCGGTGCACCACGATTCAGAGTAATCTCAACGAACACCAGCAGCGACGCATCCAGATAGTGCGGGTTCAACTGCGCGGTGTAGCCAAGAATAAATCCCTGACGTTCGAGACGACGCACGCGTTCAAGACATGGCGTAGGCGATAAGCCTACGCGTTTGGAAAGCTCTACGTTTGAAATGCGACCATCTTTCTGAAGTTCATTCAGAATGTTCCTGTCAATTCTGTCGAGGTCTTTCCCGGGGCGTTTCTTATTGTCTACCATTATTATTGTCTCTCTTAATTCCTTCCCTTTACCTGCCACGCCCTGAAAACGCTCATTGTTCGGGGCATTTCTGAAGTGAGCTAACAGAGCCTGTGTTCTGACACCTATCGATATGACGCATGTTGTCTGTCCACAGCATGCGTCATTATCCATATCAGGCTGCTTTTATTCGGTGTTACGTGCAAAACGGGCGATGAAAACCTGTTTTGTTCCGATAAATGTTATTCGCTTCTGATAATGTTTTCGCAAAAGCGCAGGCGATTGTCAAAGTAAAATCACCAAATTCAGGACAAGATGCCAGACAGTCCGCTGGGTATCTGTTTTTAAATGAATATTTTTCCACTATTGCACCCCTCTAACCCGAGTTTTGCCCCCTTTTGGCGCATTGGCCAGGCAAAACCGTCGCTCATCGTCTACGCCGTTTGCAGCTATCGTTAACAAAATTGCCTAAGCCTTGTCATTGTCGCCGGATATTCCCTACAATCGCAGGCTATGTCAGCCGAATGAAACTGAGGAACGCATGAGTACGGCCAAACACAGTAAGTTACTCATTCTGGGCTCCGGCCCAGCGGGTTATACCGCAGCCGTTTATGCTGCACGCGCCAACCTGAACCCGGTACTGATTACGGGTCTGGAAAAAGGCGGACAGCTGACCACTACCACCGAGGTAGAGAACTGGCCGGGCGACCCGCACGATCTGACAGGTCCATCGCTGATGGAGCGGATGCATGAGCATGCCGAAAAATTTAATACTGAGATCATTTTCGATCACATTCACACCGTCGATTTGCAGAACCGTCCGTTCCGCCTTACGGGTGACAGCGGCGAATACACGGCAGATGCCCTGATCATCGCCACCGGTGCGTCAGCGCGCTACCTCGGTCTGCCTTCCGAAGAGGCCTTCAAAGGCAAAGGCGTCTCTGCCTGTGCAACCTGTGACGGCTTCTTCTATCGCAACCAGAAAGTCGCGGTGATTGGCGGTGGCAACACGGCTGTGGAAGAGGCGCTCTACCTGGCGAATATTGCGGCTGAAGTGCACCTTATTCACCGTCGTGACAGCTTCCGCGCAGAGAAGATCCTGATCGACCGCCTGATGGAAAAAGTGCGCAATGGCAATATCGTGCTGCACACCCATCGCACGCTGGAAGAAGTGGTGGGCGATCAGATGGGTGTCACCGGTCTGACGCTGCGTTCTACCCAGAACAGTGATGAGACAGAAGCGCTGGAGGTGGCGGGTCTTTTTGTTGCTATCGGACACAGCCCGAATACGGCCATTTTTGAGGGTCAGCTGGCGCTGGAGAACGGTTACATCAAAGTTCAGTCAGGTCTGCACGGCAACGCCACTCAGACCAGCATCCCTGGCGTCTTTGCGGCAGGCGATGTGATGGACCATATCTATCGTCAGGCGATCACCTCTGCGGGCACCGGCTGTATGGCCGCGTTAGACGCTGAGCGCTTTCTTGACGGACTGGTTAAAAACGATCAGTAAGTTGTTAACCCTCTGATCTCAAATGTTCCAGGCGACGGTTTTTCCGTCGCCTTTTTTATTGCTCTCATGCTAGATTCTTGCGCCTGAAGAGATGGAAATGTCTTTCCATTTTCACCCGTCATCGACATTCATCATGGTCTCGCATGGACAAATCGCGGCAGCAGCATCTTACCCGCTGGCTTCGTCAGCAACGTCATTTCGCCGGTCGCTGGTTGCGACTCAACACCCTGCTGGGCATGGCAAGTGCACTTCTGATCATTGCTCAGGCGGGTTTACTGGCCTCGCTGCTGCAGGCTCTGATTGTTGACCAGCAGCCGCGTGAATCCCTGACTGTCAGCATCCTGCTGTTACTGCTCTGCTTTGTGCTTCGCGCCCTGATTAACTATGCCCGTGAACTGACCGGTTATCGTGCCGGGCAGGCTATCCGTCAGGCTTTACGTCAGCAGGTATTAGACCGATTGTCTGATCTGGGGCCGGCGTGGATTCAGGGAAAGCCAGCCGGCAGCTGGGCGACGCTGCTGCTGGAGCAGATCGAAGAGATGCAGGAGTATTACGCGCGCTATCTGCCGCAGATGACCCTGGCGGTTCTGATCCCCTGCTGCATTCTGCTGACTATTTTTCCGCTCAACTGGACGGCGGGTCTGATCCTGTTTGCCACCGCGCCACTGATTCCGCTATTTATGGCGCTGGTCGGGATGGGTGCGGCCGAGGCTAACCGCCGGAACTTCCTGGTGCTGGCCCGCCTGAGCGGTAACTTTCTCGACCGCCTGCGCGGCAGAGAGACGCTGCGGCTGTTTCATCGTGGCGCAGCGGAGCAGCAGGCGGTTGCCGCCGCCACCACCGATTTTCGCCAGCGCACCATGGAAGTGCTGCGCTTAGCCTTTCTCTCCTCTGCCGTGCTGGAGTTTTTTGCCTCGCTGGCGATTGCCGTGGTGGCCGTCTACTTTGGTTTCTCCTATCTGGGCGAATTGCATTTCGGTGATTACGGCCAGGGCGTAACGCTGTTTGCCGGCTTTCTGGTGCTGATCCTCGCCCCGGAGTTTTTCCAGCCGCTGCGCGATCTCGGCGCTTTCTATCACGCCAAAGCCCAGGCTGTAGGCGGTGCCGATGCCCTTGAAGCCTTTATGCAGGCGACGCCTGCCACCGCGCCGCAGGAAGGCCAGTTGCCCTTCACTGCCGATCGCTCAATCGCACTTACCGCCGAAGATCTGCGTGTCTGTGCGCCTGATGGTCATGTGTTGTGCGGCCCGCTCTCTTTTACTGTCGTCCCTGGCGAACAGATTGCGCTGGTCGGTCAAAGCGGGGCCGGTAAAACGGCCCTGATGAACGCCCTGCTCGGTTTTCTGCCTTATCAGGGTTCGCTGAAAGCGAATGGCGTTGAACTTCGCGATATACGACGGAGTGACTGGCATCAGCAGCTCAGTTGGGTAGGACAGAATCCTCAGTTACCGGCCGCCACCTTGCGCGACAATATCGTGATGAATGCGGCCTGGGATGACGAGCGTTTTGCGGCGCTGCTGGAGTCGTGCGGCATTAATGAGTTCCTGCCTCGGCTGCCCCAGGGCATTGACACCCAGCCCGGCGATGGCGGTAATCAGCTGTCGGTGGGTCAGGCGCAGCGGGTCGCGGTCGCGCGCGCACTCTATAAATCCTCGCATTTTTTGCTGCTCGATGAACCCGCAGCCAGCCTGGATGCGCTCAGTGAACGTCATGTGATGCTGGCACTTAACCAGGCGGCAGCCCGCCAGACCACGCTGATGATAACTCATCAGATTGATACGCTAAGTCACTGGCAGACCCTCTGGGTAATGGAAGCCGGTAAGCTGGTGCAACAGGGTAACTGGCAGCAGCTGTCGCAACAGCCGGGTGCGTTCAGTGAGATGCTGAAGCATCGTCAACAGGAGATTCGCTGATGTCCGCCTTGCGTCCTTTTCTTCGTCTCTGGCTGCGCCACCCTTATCGCCTGGTGCTGGGCATCGTGCTGGCGATTGTTACCCTGCTGGCCAGCATCGGCCTGCTGACGCTTTCAGGCTGGTTTCTGGCCGCCTCGTCAGTGGCAGGCGTAGCCGGTCTCTATACCTTCAACTATATGCTGCCTGCGGCAGGCGTACGTGGCGCCGCCATCATTCGCACTGCCGCACGCTATGCTGAACGGCTGGTCAGCCACGATGCAACATTCAGGGTTCTTCAGCATTTGCGTGTCCACACCTTCAGTCGCCTGATGGCCCTTTCGCCAGGCCAGCTTTCGCGGTTCCGGCAGGCGGATCTGCTCAACCGCTTCGTGGCCGATGTCGATACGCTGGATCATCTCTATCTGCGCGTCATCTCGCCGCTGATCGGCGCACTGGTGGTGATTGTCGTGGTTACCCTCGGAATGAGCTTTATCGATCTTCAGCTTGCACTGACGCTGGGCGGCATCATGCTGAGTACCCTGGTGGTGATGCCAGCGCTGTTTTACCTTCTGGGATCGCCCGCAGGCGGCGCGATTGCCCGTGGGCGCGCCCGCTGGCGCTTACAGCTGATGCAGTGGCTGGCGGCTCAGGCTGAACTCACCCTGTACGGTGCCTCGCGGGACTGGCGTCAGCAACTTGATGAAGATGAACAGCGCTGGCAGCAGGCTCAGAGCCAGCAACAGCGCTTGCAGGCTGCGGCACAGAGCCTGCTGCTGCTGATCAGCGGCGTAACCGTCACACTGTTGCTCTGGCTCAGTGCGGCGACAATCAGCCAGCAGCAGTTGCCCGGCTCGCTGATTGCCCTGGTGGTGTTTTGCGCGCTGGCTGCTTTCGAGGCGCTGGCACCAGTTGCGGGGGCCTTTCTGCCCATGTCACAGGTGATCAATGCCGCTCAGCGGGTCAATGACATTATCGATCAGTCACCCGCTATCACCTTTCCGGCAGATTCAGATGCCCGGCCAGGACGTCTCGCAGTCGATATCGATCAGCTCGACTTCAGCTATCCCGACCGCCCGGATAAGGTGCTGAACCGCTTTACCCTTAAGGTGGCAGCCGGTGAACACATTGCACTGCTGGGGCCGACCGGCTGCGGCAAATCGACTCTGCTGGCGCTGTTAACCCGTGGCTGGGATAGCCAGCACGGTGTCATCAGCCTGAATGACCTGCCGATCACCGCATGGTCAGAGCCAGCGCTGCGTCAGCGCATCAGTGTAGTGACTCAGCGGGTGCATCTCTTCAGTCAGAGCCTGCGTGATAACTTACTGCTGGCCTGTCCCGATGCTACTGATGAGCAGTTACGCCGCGTGCTGAATGACGTCGGCCTGCAGCGCCTGCTTGAGAGCCCGGAAGGATTAAACGCCTGGATGGGAGAAGGCGGTCGCCCGCTGTCAGGCGGCGAACTGCGTCGGCTGGCGCTGGCGCGTGCGTTACTGCATAACGGCGATCTCTGGCTGCTGGATGAACCCACCGAAGGACTGGATGCCACAACCGAGCAGCATATCCTCACCCTGCTGCAGCGGCTGACCGCTGGCAAGACCGTAATAATGGTCACCCACCGGCTCAGCGGCCTGGAGCAGATGGATCGCATCTGCGTGATGGATAATGGCGTGATTGTGGAACAGGGAAGTCATGCCGAATTAATCTCAAAAGCGGGTCGGTACTGGCGTTTCCGGCAGCGGATTGCGCTATAGTCTTAGCGAAATGCTGATAGGTAACATAACGCGATGAGACTGGTACAACTGTCACGGGAATCTTTGCAATTTCCCCCACCGGAGATGGCGCTGCGCGAGCCAAACGGCCTGCTGGCCATGGGGGGTGATCTCTCCCCTGCCCGGTTACTTAACGCTTATCAGCGCGGCATCTTTCCGTGGTTTTCTTCTGGCGACCCGATTCTCTGGTGGTCGCCCGATCCCCGTGCAGTGCTGTTGCCTGAGCAGTTTCATCTCAGCCGGAGCATGAAGCGTTTCCACAGCCGTTCGCCCTATCGGGTGACGATGAATGAGTCATTTGCCGAGGTGATCGAGGGCTGTGCCACCGGTCGTGAGGAAGGCACCTGGATCACCTTTGAAATGAAGCGCGCCTGGTTGCGATTGTATGAACTGGGCCACGCCCACTCCATTGAAGTATGGGACGAACATCAGCTGGCAGGTGGCATGTATGGGCTGGCGATGGGGCAAATCTTCTGCGGCGAATCAATGTTCAGCCGTCAGCAGAATGCGTCAAAAACCGCACTTTGGGTATTTTGTCAGCATTTCCTCAGACATCAGGGCCGTCTGGTGGATTGTCAGGTACTTAACCCTCATACGGCCTCTTTGGGGGCGCAGGAGATCCCGCGCGCTGACTATCTGCAATATGTACAAAGCCTTGCGTGCCAGCCTGTCAGCGATGGCTGCTGGCAGACACAAACCCTTTTTTAGTCGCACAGAGATGTTTTGCACACATAAAGGCGTATTAAGTGGTATAATGGTCGAGTTTGGTATGTCGTCCGCGCTTCGCAATAACGAGCCGGAATTGCCAGGCTGGGAATCTCAACGCACTCTCGGAACTGTTTTCAATCGTGCGCGTGTAACCGGTTGATACAGATTCTTAGCCCGCTAATCCCCCGCAGACGTCACATAAACACCCTAATTTTACCGGATGCGCGCGACTGACGTGCACCCCGGCAAAGCGTTGGCAAAATCGCCGACGGTTCTTTACATAAATCGTTGAATTGGGCATTATCTTGCCGGTTCAACTGAAAGGTAGTACACCCAGAGGATTCGATGGCCAAAGAAGACAATATTGAAATGCAAGGTACCGTACTGGATACGTTACCTAACACCATGTTCCGCGTAGAACTTGAGAACGGACACGTGGTTACTGCTCATATCTCCGGTAAAATGCGCAAAAACTACATCCGCATCCTGACGGGTGATAAAGTGACCGTTGAGCTGACCCCGTACGACCTGAGCAAAGGCCGCATTGTCTTCCGTAGTCGCTAATTTGCAGTAATCTCATCGCTCTGCAATTTGCAGCGAAAAAAAAGGCCGGATTTTAATCCGGCCTTTTTCATATCTGCAGCAGGTGATTAATGAACAGTGCCTTCGGTTTTGCGTTTTTCAGCACTCAGGAAGTGATAGGTCAGTTCACCTTTCTCACGATCCAGCGCCACTGACACCGAGCCGCCATCCACCAGCGAACCAAACAGCAGTTCATTGGCTAACGGTTTCTTCAGGCTGTCCTGCACGGTGCGCGCCATCGGACGAGCGCCCATCGCTTTGTCGTAGCCTTTCTCAGCAAGCCAGTCGCGTGCTTCATCGCTGACTTCCAGCGACACGCCTTTGGCATCCAGCTGCGCCTGCAACTCGACAATGAACTTGTCGACCACCTGATGGATCACCTCTGGTGACAGGTGACTGAACCAGATAATGTTGTCGAGACGGTTACGAAACTCTGGAGAAAACATCTTTTTGATCTCTTCCATGGCATCGGTGCTGTTGTCCTGATGAATCAGGCCAATCGACTTACGTTCAGTCTCGCGGACACCGGCGTTAGTGGTCATGACCAGCACCACGTTGCGGAAGTCCGCTTTGCGACCGTTGTTGTCGGTCAGCATACCGTTATCCATCACCTGCAGCAGCAGGTTGAAGACATCCGGGTGTGCTTTCTCAATCTCATCCAGCAACACCACCGCATGAGGATGCTTAATCACTGCATCCGTCAGCAGGCCGCCCTGATCAAAACCGACGTAACCCGGAGGCGCACCAATCAAACGGCTGACGGTGTGACGCTCCATATACTCGGACATATCAAAGCGCAGCAGCTCAATGCCCAGCGCTTTCGCCAGCTGCACGGTGACTTCCGTTTTACCAACACCGGTAGGCCCGGCAAACAGGAAGGAACCGACCGGCTTACGATCCTGACCCAGACCTGCACGGCTCATTTTGATCGCTTCCGTCAGCGCCTCAATGGCGTTGTCCTGGCCAAACACCAGCATCTTCAGACGATCGCCCAGATTTTTCAGCGTATCGCGGTCGCTTGCTGACACGCTTTGCTCAGGAATACGGGCAATACGGGCCACCACCGTTTCAATGTCAGAGACGTTGATGGTTTTCTTGCGCTTACTGGCTGGCATCAGGCGCGCACGCGCACCCGCTTCATCAATCACATCAATCGCCTTGTCAGGCAGATGACGGTCGTTGATATATTTCACCGCCAGTTCCACCGCTGCGCGCACCGCTTTCGCGGTATAGCGCA
Organism: Pantoea sp. JV6; assembly: GCF_025910055.1. Taxonomy (NCBI): domain Bacteria; kingdom Pseudomonadati; phylum Pseudomonadota; class Gammaproteobacteria; order Enterobacterales; family Erwiniaceae; genus Pantoea; species Pantoea sp. JV6. The sequence goes on from NZ_JAPCIM010000012.1 coordinate 290,657, forward strand.
CATCGTGATGCGCTTCGTACTTGGTCTTCAGGCCATTCAGGATCTGCACGGTCTCTTCTGGTGAAGGCTCCGTGATATCGATCTTCTGGAAGCGACGCGCCAGGGCACGATCTTTTTCAAAGATGTTGCTGAATTCCTGATAGGTGGTGGAACCCATCACCCGAATCTTGCCAGAGGAAAGAAGAGGTTTGATCAGGTTCGCAGCATCGACCTGGCCGCCGGATGCAGCACCCGCACCGATGATGGTATGGATCTCATCGATAAACAGAATGCTGTGTTCGTCCTGCTCCAGCTGCTTCAGCAGCGCTTTGAAACGTTTTTCAAAGTCACCACGGTACTTGGTGCCGGCTAATAACGAACCGATATCCAGCGAGTAGATCGTGCAGTCTTTCATCACTTCCGGTACATCGCCCTGCTCTATGCGCCAGGCGAGACCTTCAGCAATGGCGGTTTTACCCACACCCGACTCACCCACCAGCAGCGGGTTATTTTTACGGCGACGACATAGCACCTGAACGGTACGTTCCAGCTCTTTATCGCGACCAATCAGTGGATCAATACCACCGACGCGAGCAAGCTGATTAAGATTGGTGGTGAAGTTTTCCATACGCTCCTCCCCGCCTGCTTGCTCTTCGTTAACCGGATTTTCTGCGCCTGGCGCCTGGCCGGACTCATCTTTACGCGTACCGTGAGAGATGAAGTTCACCACATCAAGGCGGCTCACTTCATGTTTGCGTAGCAGATAAGCCGCTTGCGACTCCTGCTCGCTGAAAATGGCGACCAGCACATTCGCACCGGAGACTTCGCTGCGACCGGATGACTGGACATGGAAAACCGCACGCTGCAGGACGCGCTGGAAGCTGAGCGTGGGTTGTGTATCACGCTCCTCTTCGCTGGCAGGCAGCACGGGCGTGGTTTGTTCGATGAAGGCTTCGAGTTCCTGCCGCAGAGCCACAATGTCCACCGTACAGGCTTCCAGTGCCTCTCTGGCCGACGGGTTACTGAGCAACGCCAGTAACAGATGCTCGACGGTCATAAACTCATGACGGTGCTCACGCGCTCTGGCGAAAGCCATATTTAAACTGAGTTCCAGTTCTTGATTGAGCATTAGGCACCTCCCCCAATTATCGCCCTTACCTGTTTCCTATATGGAGACGGGTTCAGGCCTTTTCCAGCGTACACAGCAACGGATGATGATTTTCCCGTGCATAGTTGTTCACCTGGGCCGCTTTTGTTTCGGCGACTTCTGCAGTAAATACACCACAGATCGCCTTGCCGTGATAGTGAACTTTCAACATCAGCTGCGTTGCACGTTCAACATCATAAGAAAAGAACTTTTGTACAACGTCAATAACAAATTCCATAGGTGTATAATCGTCATTATTCAGAATGACTTTATACATAGAAGGCGGCTTTAACCCTTCACGTACTTTATCGTCGGCCAGATGTTCAAAGTTAAGCCAGTCGTTTGCGTTTGCCATAGTGTTCCGTTGAGATTTTGCTTTTAGCCTTTAAGTAGCTACATATTGAGAGTTTAACATGCCTGTCAAGCCGCATGCCGCTGCTGAAAATTTATTCAGAAATTCCCCTGCGCGACCTGCATCACAAAATTCGCAATAGCGTTAACTGCCTCAAATTTTGATGATTTTTTCCCCACCTGGCCCGGTGGTTTGCTTGACGTCAGCCGCGCTTTCTCTACATTCTAGCTGCACAGGCTGATTGAGTTTTAATCAAATCCGACTCACAGCTTCGATGACCTCACCTACTTATAAAATGTCTTGCGAGGGAAGTAAAAGCATGGAGACGGGCACAGTTAAATGGTTCAACAATTCCAAAGGCTTTGGCTTTATCTGTCCGATTGGCGGTGGCGAAGATATTTTTGCGCACTACTCCACCATTCAGATGGAAGGCTACCGCACGCTTAAGGCAGGCCAGCAGGTTCAGTTCGATGTCCACGAAGGCCCGAAAGGCAATCACGCCAGCCTGATCGTGCCGGTCGAGGTGCAGGCTGTGGCCTGACACATATCGCCTTTCTGAACAAAGACCCAAAAATGCCAGCCAGTGCCGCTGGCATTTTCCTGTTCGATGTCACCTAATCTGCCTGGCCCTGCGCCAGTCCAATCACCCGGGCAAACATCTGCCGCATCAATGGCGGGATGGCCTCTGGCCCGCGTTCCGCCGCCGACGTAGCCACTGCGATCGCCAGTTCCGGCTTGGAGCTCTGGTGAATCGCTTTAGTAATAATACGCCTGGAACTCATCGGAACGTTTAACGGCAGGTGCGCCATCTGATGATAGACATCCTGAAAGCCGTGCTGATAGAGAAAATTTTCCATATCCAGCGCCGGTAACTGCGTCAGAAAACGCGGCTCCGGTTCACCCGGCTGTAACTGAGTGCGTGCCGTACTGGCATATTTATTCCCCGCCTGATCACCGTCAGTCAGGACATGCCAGGCGATACCCATGCGCCGGGCAAACTTCAGTAGCGGTTTTAACCCCGACTGCGCAAACTCAATCACCTTCACGCCTTCAGCGGCGAAGTTGTAACCGCACTGCTGCGCCAGCTCATTCATGATCCAGACTTCGGTTTCTCCCTCCACCAGCAGCCAGCAACGGGCGAACAGCGCAGCAGGCCGGTTGACCCGAATATGGAAGCCGATGCGCCGGCTCTCTTCGGCACTCAGTCCCTCTGGACCGATGCGCCAGGCCGCTACACGCGAGGGTCCACGCACCAGACGACAGACGTTTTCCAACGGCACCTGCGACAGCAGCTCCGGCGAATTAGTGGTGGCGATTTTTTGCAGCGGCAGCAGCCTCAGCAGATTCCATGCTACCGACAGCATAATCGGATGCAGCCGGGTTTCCGGATCTTCAATCAGCAGCAGCGGGCGTGCACCAGCGGCCAGCGGGACGTCTCCTCGTGCCTCAATCAGTAGGGTAAACATCTGCAGCAGTATCAGCTGACGGCTGCGGGAGTCGGTTCCGGCAATCAGCTGATTCAGGTGATCCAGCGCCCGCCATCCCTGTCCCCCCTCGCGCGTCTGTGGATCCCGTAGCCTGACCTCGTTGCCCGCATCAGGCGGCTGCACCAGGAAGTAGTGCTGCATCAGTTGCTGCATCGTCTTCAGCCCCTGCCGCAGCACCTCATCGCTGAGCTGTTGCGGATGGTGCTCCAGATCGCGCGCCAGCGTCTCCATACCCGCCAGTAGCTCAGGATGTGCGGTGGGGAGCGGCGCACTACTCCGCGTCCGCTTACTGAAACGCGCATCGCGCAATCGCAGAACCGGATACCGTTTCAGCAAAAGATCGATGGCCGCCGCGCAGTTCTGCTCAGGCAACAGCTGATAGTTCAGGTCAACAAAACGGCGGCGGGTTTCGATACCGCTGTCACGCCAGGTGGCGCTAACGCTGTAACAGAGCTGACGCTGGCCCTGAGCATCACGCTGCCAGAAGGTCGAGAGCAACGCATCCGGGTCGTTGCCGTCATCGCGAAAGTGGAACACCACCGACAGACGGCGCATCGCATCGGTCACATCGCCTGGGGTGAAATGGAAATCAGCCTCGGTAAAAACATAGGCCGGTTCATGGGGCGAAAGTAACAGGCTCAGGGCATCCAGCAGACTGGATTTGCCCCAGGCGTTCTCACCAATCAGCAGATTGGTCTGGGTTAAAGGCAGTGAGAGCTTATTGATGCCGCGGAAACCGCGAATGTCGATATGTTCCAGAATCATAGGCGTCCATCCTCAGTTTATAAACAGCATGGTTGCCGCCAGCGAGCCGGTCAAGCCGCTTTCTCAGGGTTTACTCCGTTACGCTTTTTCGCTAGCGTGTGGCCTCTTCCACCATGGATGGCCCTTATCGCTATGTACTCCGGACTCCTGATTATTCTTCTGCCGCTGATCGCCGGCTGGCTGCTACCGTTCCGTCAAACTTCAACCCTGCGCCGGGTCAATCAGCTGCTGGGCTGGATGGTTTACGTCATTCTGTTCTTTATGGGCATCAGCCTGGCCTTTCTCGACAACCTGAGCAGCAATCTGCTGGCGGTATTTCACACCGCGCTGGTAGCGGCCTTCTGTATTTTGCTGTGCAACCTGCTGGCGCTGCGCGGGCTGGAAAAATATGCCCCATGGCAGCATGCGCATCGGCAGGAGAAACTGCCCTCGCGGCTGCATATGGCGCTGGACTCTCTGAAGCTATGCGGCGTGGTTGTCATCGGTTTTCTGCTTGGCCTGACCCAGTGGCCACTGCTGCAACACGCCTCGACGGCCAGCGAATATGCGCTGATCTTCCTGCTGTTTCTGGTTGGCATTCAGCTGCGCGGCAGCGGCATGACGCTGCGTCAGATTATCCTGAACCGTCGTGGCCTGCTGGTTGCCAGCGTAGTGCTGGTCAGCGCGCTTATCGGCGGCATGATTGCGGCGTTGCTGCTGGGCGTGCCGCTGAAAACCGGTCTGGCGTTAGCCAGCGGTTTTGGCTGGTACTCTCTCTCCGGCATTCTGATGACCGAAGCTTTTGGTCCGGTCATCGGCAGCGCCGCCTTCTTCAACGACCTGATACGTGAACTGGTGGCAATCATGCTCATTCCGGCGCTGATTGGCCGTCATCGCTCCAGCGCACTGGGCCTGTGTGGCGCAACTTCAATGGACTTTACCCTGCCGGTGCTGCAGCGGGCGGGCGGCAATGAGATCGTCCCGGCCGCCATTGTGCACGGCTTTGTGATGAGCCTGCTGGCCCCGATTCTTATCGCCCTCTTCTCCGCCTGAATCCTGTCTGATATGCGCTGAGCTCTGCCAGCGCATTTTTTCACGCCTGCTTTTCTGCCGTGTCGTCTACGCTTCTTTTTTCGGTTCTGGTCACGTCACTCTTCAGGGCGGGCCGATAAAGGAGAAGAGCATGAAACAAACCGTCGCGGCGCTGGTCGCCAAAACGCTGGAAAGCGCGGGCGTAAAACGCATCTGGGGCGTCACCGGGGATTCCCTTAACGGCCTGAGCGACAGTCTTAATCGCATGGGCACCATTGAATGGATGCCGACGCGCCATGAAGAAGTCGCCGCATTCGCAGCGGGCGCGGAAGCGCACATCAGCGGTGAACTGGCAGTCTGCGCCGGCTCCTGTGGGCCAGGCAACTTACATCTGATCAACGGCCTATTCGATTGCCATCGTAACCGCGTTCCTGTTCTGGCGATTGCGGCACATATTCCCTCCAGCGAAATCGGCAGCGGCTATTTTCAGGAAACCCATCCGCAGGAGCTGTTCCGCGAATGCAGCCACTACTGCGAACTGGTTTCGAACCCTGAGCAGCTCCCGCAGGTGCTGGGCATCGCGATGCGTAAAGCGATTCTGAATCGTGGTGTCTCGGTGGTGGTGCTGCCTGGGGATGTCGCGCTTAAACTGGCGCCAGAGAGCGCCAGCGCGGAATGGTATCCGCCACAGTTGCCGCAGGTCCTGCCACAGCCCGCCGAACTGGCGCAGCTGGCGCAGACGCTGAACGAAGCCAGCGATATTACGCTGCTGTGCGGCAGTGGCTGCGCCGGAGCGCATCAGGAGGTGGTGGCGCTGGCAGAAGCGCTGAAAGCCCCTATCGTCCATGCGCTGCGCGGCAAAGAACACATCGAATATGACAACCCTTATGATGTCGGCATGACCGGTCTGATCGGTTTCTCATCCGGTTTCCACGCCATGATGAATGCCGGAACGCTGGTGTTGCTGGGCACGCAGTTCCCCTATCGCGCCTTCTATCCGGAAAAGGCTAAAATCATCCAGATTGATATCAATCCGGGCAGCCTTGGGTCACATTGTCACGTCGATCAGGCCTATGTCGGCGATGTGAAGAGCACACTGCAGGCGCTGCTGCCGCAGCTGACGCACAAAAGCGATCGCAGCCATCTCGACAGCGCGGTTAAGCACTATGTCGAGGCACGAAAAAGTCTGGACGAGCTGGCGCAGCCCAACGACAAGCAGCCGATCCATCCGCAATATCTGGCACAGCAGATCAGCCACTACGCCAGTGATGACGCCATCTTTACCTGCGATGTCGGGACACCGACCGTCTGGGCGGCGCGCTATCTGAAGATGAACGGCAGACGTCGCCTGCTGGGTTCGTTTAACCACGGCTCAATGGCGAACGCGATGCCACAGGCGCTGGGCGCGCAGTCGATTGATCGCAATCGTCAGGTGGTGGCACTGTGTGGCGACGGCGGCTTCAGCATGCTCATGGGGGATTTTATCTCGCTGGCGCAACTGAAAATGCCGGTCAAACTGGTGATTTTCAACAACAGCGTGCTGGGCTTTGTGGCGATGGAGATGAAAGCGGGTGGCTATCTCACCGATGGCACCGAGCTGGAGAATCCTGACTTTGCCGCTATCGCCGAGGCCTGCGGTATCCGGGGTATCCGGGTGGAAAAGGCATCTGATCTCAATGGCGCGCTGGAGCAGGCGTTTGCCCACGATGGCCCGGTGCTGGTGGATGTCATTACCGCCAAAGAGGAACTGGCGATGCCGCCGGAGATCAAAATGGAGCAGGCTAAAGGCTTCAGTCTCTACATGCTGCGCGCCATCATGAATGGTCGCGGTGATGAGGTGGTAGAACTGGCGAAAACCAACTGGCTGCGGTAAAACAGAGACTCCATCCAGGCGGGCGCGATGCCCGCCTTTTTTCTTTCGCCACGTTCAGGAGCATAGGGTGATCGATTTACGCAGTGATACCGTAACCCGGCCCAGCGCCGCCATGTTAAGCGCGATGATGTCTGCCGAGACCGGTGATGACGTCTACCGTGACGACCCCACCGTTAATGCGCTGGAGGCGGAAGCCGCACGGCTGAGCGGCAAAGCAGCGGCGCTGTTTTTCCCGACCGGCACCCAGGCGAATCTGGTGGCGCTACTCAGTCATTGCGAACGCGGCGATGAATATATCGTGGGTCAGCAGGCGCATAACTACAAATATGAGGCAGGCGGTGCGGCGGTGCTGGGCAGTATTCAGCCACAGCCGATTCTGGCCGCCGACGATGGCACCTTGCCGCTCGACGTAGTAGCGGCCGCCATCAAGCCGGACGATATTCACTTTGCCCGCACCCGTCTGCTGAGTCTGGAGAACACGCAGCACGGTAAAGTTTTGCCGCTGGCGTATCTGGAACAGGCGTGGACTTTTACCCGCGAGCACCAGCTGGCGCTGCACATTGATGGCGCACGCATTTTCAATGCGGTAGTCGCGCAGCAGACCACGCTGGCGGCGATTGCCCGCTACTGCGACACCCTGACCATCTGTCTCTCTAAAGGTCTGGGCACGCCTGTCGGTTCTCTGCTGTGTGGCGACACGGCGCTGATTGAGCGCGCACGTCGCTGGCGTAAAATGACCGGCGGCGGCATGCGCCAGGCCGGTATTCTGGCGGCGGCGGGTCTCTATGCGTTAGAAAATAACGTGGCGCGGCTGCAGGAGGATCATGACAATGCCGCCTGGCTGGGACAGCAGTTGCATGAGCTGGGCGTTCAGGTCATCGATCAGCAGACCAACATGCTGTTTGTGGCGGTGCCGGAAGCCCAGGTCAAACCATTAGGTGAGTGGATGAAGGCGCGCGGGGTGTTAATCAGCGCAGGAACCCGCACTCGTCTGGTCACCCATCTGGATGCTGATCGTGCGGCACTGGCGCAGGTCGTCGCCCACTGGAAGGCGTTTTTACACCAATAATCCGCTATTGCGCCGCGCCATATTTATCCAGTAGCGCGGCGGCTATCGCGGCGGTTTCTGCATCGGGCTGCCCGCGATAATCCGCAGGCCGGAAATGCATCTGAAACGCGGCGATTACCCTCTGCTGTTCACGCGCGCTCATCTCTGCCGTCACCGGATAGCCATAGCGCTGTAAACGTTCCAGTAGTGGCTCCACGGGTACCACCGTGTGCGGATCCTGACCCGCTAAATGAAACTGCACTCGTCCGGCATCGGGCCAGGCACCCATTCCGCGCTGGGCCAGCTGATGCCACGGAAAGAGTGGGCCGGGATCCTGCTTACGCTGCGGCGCGATATCACTGTGACCGACAATATTTTCCGGTGCGATGCCGTAGCGCTGTGCAATATCGCGCAGCAGCGCCTCCAGCGTGGTGATCTGCGCAGCGGTAAATGGCTGCCATTCAAGACCTGTCAGGGTCCGGCGATAACCCTGGTTCACCAGTTCGATACCAATCGATGTGTCATTGATGCGGCTGGCTCCGCGCCAGAAGCTTGGACCGGCATGCCAGGCGAGCTGCTGCTCCGGCACCAGTTGCCAGATAACGCCTTTCCCGGCGCGCTGTGGCGGCTGGCGGGGGATCAGATAGTGGGCGCTGACTTCCCTATCGGTCAGGGTCGCCAGCGACGAAGAAAAATCTTCGGCGGTGTAGTGGATCACTATCACCTTCACCCGCGGTCGCGCGCCCTGCGCCGGATGCCGCAGATCGGCCCAGTAGCCGTCACGGGATTCTATCCCGGACTGGCAGCCCGCCAGCAGCAGCGTCAGTATCAGCCACAGCCACCGTTTCAACGAATGATCACCGCCGTGCCGCTGACGCTTACCATCAGCATGCTGCCATCTTTGCCGACCGTTTCGTAGTCAATATCGATACCGACCACGGCGTTGGCGCCCAGCGCTTTTGCCTGCTCCTCCAGCTCTTCAAACGCGATCTCTCGCGCTTTACGCAGCTCTTTCTCGTAAGCACCGGAGCGGCCACCGACCACATCACGGATGCCAGCGAAAAAGTCACGGAAGATGTTGGCACCCAGAATCGCTTCACCGGTGACGACGCCACAATATTCGCTGATGCTGTGACCTTCCAGCGTGGGGGTTGTTGAAAATTTCATCGCATTCTCCTTGTTGAAAACCGGGCTAAGGCTCTTTCGACTAAAAAGCACGGCTATACTCTATGCTAAAAAGGGCACCTTGCCAGAGAACCATAAGGAAATCGAGATGAGAAACAACGCGTTTGCGCTAATGATCCCGGCGGCCCTGCTGCTCAGCGCCTGTACCACCGTTGAGCCAGTGATTAAGGATAATGGCCCACGTACCGCACCGTGCATTGAAGGCGGTCCTGACCAGGTGGCCCAGCAGTTTTACGACCTGCGTATCGAACAGCCTACGCAGGGTCTGCCCGACAGCAACACCCTGGCAAAATATCGCCCTTACCTGAGTGATGCGCTGTACCACTCATTGCAGGCGGCCAGCGGCAGCAATGCAGGCGCACAGTGGCGCAATGGCGATCTCTTCTCCAGCCTGTCACAGGGTCCGACCGCCGCCAGCGTTGCTGATGCTTCCACCATTCCGAACCGCGATGCACGCAACATCCCGCTGCGGGTCGACCTGAGCCGCGACGGCAAGCAGTGGCAGGATGAAGTGCTGATGATCCATCAGGGCAGTTGCTGGGTGGTGGATGATGTGCGCTACATGGCCAACCCTGCGCATGCAGAGGGTGGCAGCCTGAGCCAGATGCTTGAGAAATCGAAAAAATAACCTCAGGCTTAACCGTTCAGAGAAGCGCAGTCGCCCCCGGGCGCTGCGCTTTTTTTATTTCCGCCGCCCGTCCCGCTGCAGCGCGCTGCCCCCAGGCAGTGCATGATATTGTGCTAAGCTTTTGCGGTTAGCCTGCTGTTTTACAAATTTTAACCCACCTTATTTGCATAACTATTCTGGTGACGTTAAAATCCGCGACACTAATAGCTATTCAAATCTGGCGCATGAGTATTCAACTAAACGCAATAAACTGCTTCTACGGTGCTCATCAGGCGCTGTTTGACATTAACCTTGAGTGTCCGCAAGGCGAGACCCTGGTACTGCTGGGTCCCAGCGGTGCGGGTAAGAGTTCGCTGCTGCGGGTGCTTAATCTGCTGGAGCAACCGCGTTCAGGTCAGTTACAGATTGCCGGTAATCAGTTCGACTTCAGCCAGAAACCCTCCGATGCTGCGATTCGCGAACTGCGTCAGAACGTCGGTATGGTGTTTCAGCAGTACAACCTCTGGCCGCACCTTACCGTGCTGCAGAATCTGATTGAAGCGCCCTGCCGGGTACTGGGCCTTAGCAAAAGTGACGCCCGCGCCCGCGCCGACAAGCTGCTTGACCGGCTGCGCCTGACGCCCTACAGCGATCGCTTTCCGCTGCATCTCTCCGGTGGTCAGCAGCAGCGTGTGGCGATTGCCCGCGCGCTGATGATGGAGCCGCAGGTGCTGCTGTTCGATGAGCCGACTGCCGCGCTGGACCCTGAAATTACCGCACAGATTGTCAGTATCATTCGCGAACTGGCCCAGACCCGCATTACCCAGGTGATTGTGACCCATGAAGTGGAGGTGGCACGTAAAACGGCCAGCCGCGTCGTCTATATGGAGAACGGTCACATTGTGGAACAGGGCGATGCCAGCCGCTTTACACAGCCGCAAACCGAGGCGTTTGCTCACTATCTTTCGCACTAAGTCAGGATGCTAAAAATGAAAAAAATGGTACTTGCTGCACTGCTTGCTGGTTTTAGCCTGAGCGCTACGGCGGCTCAGACGATTCGTTTTGCGACCGAAGCCTCTTATCCTCCTTTTGAGTTTGTGGATGCGGACAACAAGATTCAGGGCTTTGATGTCGATCTGGCCAATGCGCTGTGTAAAGAGATTGATGCGACCTGCACCTTCACCAATCAGGCGTTCGACAGCCTGATCCCAAGCCTGAAATTCCGTCGTTTTGATGCGGTGATGGCGGGCATGGATATCACGCCAGATCGTGAAAAACAGGTCCTGTTCACCAAGCCTTACTACGACAACTCCGCGCTGTTTGTTGCCCAGAAAGGTAAAGTCGCCAGCGTGGAAGCGCTGAAAGGCAAGCGGGTTGGCGTCCAGAACGGCACCACCCATCAGAAATACCTGACTGAGAAACACAGCGAGATCACCACCGTTCCTTACGACAGCTATCAGAATGCGGTGCTGGATCTGAAAAATGGCCGTATTGATGCTGTGTTCGGTGACACCGCAGTCGTCAATGAGTGGCTGAAGCAGAATGCCGCGCTGGCTGCCGTTGGTGAGAAAGTCACGGACAAAGCCTACTTTGGTACCGGCCTGGGCATTGCGGTACGTACCGGTAACACCGATCTGCAGACCAGGTTCAATGGCGCGCTGGATAAGATCAAAGCAGACGGCACGTACAAAACCATCTACAGCAAATGGTTCCAGCAGTAATCTCTGATGAATGAAATGATGACCCTCGCAAGCGCCGCCGGCATGACCGTCGGCCTTGCTGTTTGTGCTCTCATCGCTGGCCTGGTGCTGGCGATGATTTTCGCTGGCTGGGAGTCACTACGCCTGAAACCGCTGGCGTGGATTGGCACCGGCCTGGTAACGCTGATCCGTGGCCTGCCGGAAATTCTGGTGGTGCTGTTTATCTATTTTGGCGCCTCACAGCTGCTGCTCACCCTCTCTGACGGCTTCACCCTGAATTTCGGCCTGTTTCAGTTACCGATACAGGTAGAAATTGAAAACTTCGACGTCAGTCCGTTCCTGTGCGGTGTGATAGCGCTGGCGATGCTCTATGCCGCCTACGCCTCGCAGACGCTGCGCGGCGCGCTGAAAGCGGTGCCGATGGGTCAGTGGGAGTCGGGTCAGGCGCTGGGCATGAAAAAATCGGCCATCTTTCTCCGGCTGATTATGCCGCAGATGTGGCGTCACGCCCTGCCCGGTCTGGGCAATCAGTGGCTGGTGCTGCTGAAAGATACCGCGCTGGTCTCGCTGATTAGCGTCAACGATCTGATGCTGCAAACCAAAAGTATTGCCACCCGCACGCAGGAGCCGTTTACCTGGTTCCTGGTGGCGGCCGCTATCTACTTAGTGATCACGCTGTTCAGCCAGGCGGTGTTACGCCGCATCGAACTGCGCACCACCCGCTTTGAACGGGGGAACAGCTAATGCTGGCCTATCTGCCTGAACTCCTGAAAGGGTTGCATACCAGCCTGACGCTGACGGCAGCATCGCTGGTCGTGGCCCTGCTGCTGGCGCTGCTCTTCACCGTGGTGCTGTCGCTGAAAACGCCGGTGTTCAACCCGCTGGTCAAAGGCTTTATTACACTGTTTACCGGCACACCGCTGCTGGTGCAGATCTTCCTGATCTATTACGGTCCGGGACAGTTTCCCTCGATCCAGCAGATCCCCTGGCTGTGGCATTTACTGTCGCAGCCCTGGCTGTGCGCGATGCTGGCGCTGTCGCTGAACAGCGCGGCTTACACCACGCAGCTGTTTTACGGTGCGGTGCGTGCGATTCCTTCGGGACAGTGGCAATCGTGTGCCGCGCTCGGCATGAGCCGCAAAGATACCCTGCGCATTCTGCTTCCGTATGCATTTAAACGCGCCCTCTCCTCCTACTCCAATGAAGTGGTGCTGGTGTTCAAAGGCACCTCGCTGGCCTACACCATCACCCTGATGGAAGTCATGGGCCACGGCCAGTTGCTCTATGGCCGCACCTACGACATCACGGTCTATGCCGCGGCGGGTCTGGTTTATCTCTGCGTTAACGGTTTGCTGACGCTGATGATGCGGCTGATCGAAAAGCGCGCTCTGGCCTTCGAACGACGTAACTGATATCCGGGCGAGGCTCCTCGCCCTTTTCGCCTGAAAAATCACACTAATTGCATAAAAATGCATTTTATGGCAGGGTATCGCCTTCTCTGGCTGACCACATCACAGGAATCATAAAATGAAAAAATGGATTGTTGCCGCTGCGCTGGCTTCACTGGCACTTACCGCCCAGGCAGCGGAAAAGATTCGCTTCGCCGCTTCAGCGACTTATCCGCCGTTTGAATCCCTGGATCGGGAAAATAACCTGGTGGGATTCGATATCGATCTGGCTAAAGCGCTGTGCCAGCAGATGAAAGCGGAGTGTACCTTTACCAACAATGCCTTCGACAGCTTGATCCCGTCACTGAAGTTCCGCCGCTATGACGCGGTGATTTCCGGCATGGATATCACCACTGAGCGCAGCAAGCAGGTCGATTTTACCCAGCCTTATTACGCTAATTCCGCCATCGTAATTGCCCGTAAAGGCCAGTTCAGCAGCTTTGCTGAGCTTAAGGGCAAGCGCATTGGCGTGGAAAACGGCACCACTCACCAGAAGTACCTGCAGGATAAGCATCCGGAAGTGAAAGTGGTGGCCTATGACAGCTATCAGAATGCGATTCTGGATATGAAGAGTGGCCGGCTGGATGGCGTATTTGGCGACAGCGCGGTGGTGAATCAGTGGCTGAAGACCAATGCGGATCTCGCCACTGTCGGTGAACATGTTACGGATGCGGACTACTTTGGCACCGGTCTCGGCATTGCCGTGCGTAAAGGCAATACGGCGCTTCGCGATCAGTTCAATCAGGCACTGAACGAACTGAAAGCCAACGGCAGCTGGCAGCAGCTTAATCAGAAGTGGTTCCCGGAGTGATTACCGGCTGAGGCTACCTCTGACGATGCTTTCCCGGACGCGTGCTGACGGCGGGTTAACAGCGTCAGCACTTCAAAATGGGCGGTGTGGGGAAACATATCGAACAGTTGCACCTTCGTCACCTCATAGGCGCTCAGTCGGGCAATATCCTGCGCCATGGTCTGCGGATTGCAGCTTGAATAGAGCAGATAATCCGGAGCCATCTGGCTGAGATAGTCACACAGCGCCTCACCAATCCCACGACGCGGTGGATTAACCAGCACCAGCTGCGGCACCGCATCGCGTCCGGTCGCAAACGCCGTAGAATCCAGCGCCGCAAACTGCACTTTTTCCAGTCCCAGCATCTCAGCGGAACGCTGGGCGCATTTTATCGCCTCGGCGCTGATCTCAATGCCCGTCAGTTCCATCTCCGCTGTCGCGCAGTGCAAACCAAAACCGCCTACGCCGCAGAAGAGATCCCACATGCTGTTGACCGGCAGCGCCCTGACCCAGTCGCGCGCGGTGGCATAGAGTGCGCTGGCAACCTGCGGGTTGGTCTGGAAGAAGCTTTGCGGGCGGATCCACAGCGGCACGCCGTTGAAGTTCTCTGCCAGCGACTGCGCGGGCGTCAGCGCAATCTCCTCTTCCCCCTCCAGAATTGCCATATGCACCGGCTGAATATTGGCAGAGATCACCGCCAGCTGCGGCAATTGCTGTTGCAGCCACGGCAATGCGGCGCGCAGCTGTTCCAGTTTCGCGGTTGAACGCAGGACAAAGCGCAGCATCACGCCGCCCTGCTGGCTTTCGGTTATCAGCAGGAATTTGAGTTCGCCGCGTTTGCGCGCCACGTTATAGGGCGTCAGTCCGGCACGGGCGATAAAGGGCTTAAGTGCAGCAAAAACCGGCTGGAAGCTGGCGGGATAGAGCGGACAATCGCACAGATCCACAGCTTCACCATCACGATGGATTAATCCCAGCACCGGACGCTCTACGCTGCCACTCACCACCATTTTGGCTTTATTACGAAATGCCTGCTGCGGTGATGCGATCGGCGGCAACCAGGCAGCGACCGGCTGCTCAGCCAGTAACTGTTCCAGCATCGACTGTTTGTCGTTCAGCTGAGTGGGATAGGGTTTTTCCAGCCACTGACAGGAGCGGCAACGGTTAGCGTCATAAAGCGCGCAGTGCATGGTAAAGCCTTAACGATCGGGTCGGGCGGAGCGCGATTGTATCATCGCTTCCTGAAAAAAGCGCGGCTGCTGGCTGGCAGAAACAGCAGCAGGAGCACCAGCAGATCGGGGATTTTCTGCGACAGGGTATGGTGGATAATCTGGACGTTATTGTCGCCATCAATGCTGAAAATCTCGGGGTAGATCCAGCCCAGCGAGGCGACCAGCATATAGCTGAGCACAATCACCTGCGTCGCCACATAGCCCCAGCGTCCACGGTTACTGCCGCGCATCAGGGTAAAGGCGCAGCGCAGTTCGAACAGGAAGATCAACTGGCTGGCGACAAAGATGAGTGTCGCGTCCCAGGACTGGGCGCTGCGGTGAACAAAGTTGGCGAGTTCACTGTAACCCAGCTCGTTTGCCAGCATCAGGACGCTCAGGCAGCGGGTCGCAATAATAGCAATGCCCGCAACCGTCACCGGAACCGGCGCGATTGAAAGCGTGGCACTGCTTTTGAAGATTTCTGACATAGTCCGTGACTCCACCTGATCGAAAAACGGGCCGGTCAGACCGGCCCGTTCATATAGTGGCAAAGGTTACGGATTTCAGCCACGTTTAGCTTTCTGAATATCGCTTAAACGTTGTTTTTCTTCGTGTGCCATCACCCGCCAGGCGATAAAACCCACTAAACCGACCACAAACAGGATCAATGAAGCCAGCGCATTGATTTCCGGGTTAACGCCGCGTCGCACGGTGGCGAAGATCGCCATCGGCAATGTGGTGGCACCCGGCCCGGTCACAAAGCTGGCAATCACCAGATCGTCGAGTGACAGGGTAAACGCCAGCAACCAGCCGGTCACAATAGCCGGTGCAATCATGGGCACGGTAATCACGAAAAAGACCTTCAGCGGCGTTGCGCCTAAATCCATCGCCGCCTCTTCGATGGAGCGGTCCAGCTCACGCAGACGCGAGTTAATCACCACGGCCACATAGGCGGTACAGAAGGTGACGTGGGCCAGCCAGATGGTCAGCATGCCGCGCTCGCTCGGCCAGCCAAAGGCGTTGCCCATTGCCACAAACAGCAGCAGCAGCGACAGTCCGGTGATGACATCGGGCATCACCAGCGGCGCGGTCAGCATAAAGGCAAAACCGTTGTGGCCGCGGAAGCGACCAAAGCGCACGATAATCACCGCCGCCAGCGTGCCCAGCACCACCGCCATGGTGGCGGAGAGACCGGCAATGCTCAGACTCAGCAGCACGGCGTCAATCATCGCGCTGTCCTGGAAGAGCACCCTGTACCAGTGGAACGAGAAGCTCTCCCACACCGTCACCAGCGGTGAGCTGTTGAAGGAGTAAACCACCAGCAACAGCATCGGCGCATAGAGGAACAGGAAGCAGCAGACCAGAATACCGGTACGCCAGGGTGAGCGAATGGTTGGCAAATTATTCATGCCTTCTCTCCCATTTCACGGTTTTGATGCTTGTGGAACCAGATGATCGGCAGAATCAGGATCAGCAGAATGATGACCGCCAGCGCAGAGGCCACCGGCCAATCGCGGTTGTTAAAGAACTCCTGCCACAGGATGCGGCCAATCATGATGCTGTCCGGGCCACCCAGCAGTTCAGGGATCACGTACTCCCCCACCGCCGGGATAAACACCAGCATCGATCCGGCGATAATGCCCCCTTTGGTCAGCGGGACAATCACGCTGAAAAAGGTCTTCAGCGGACGCGCACCCAGATCCAGTGAGGCTTCCACCAGCGAGTAATCAATGCGGGTCAGCGCGGTGTAGATTGGCAGCACCATAAACGGCAGATAGCAGTAGACGATACCGATATAGACCGCTGTATTGGTGTAGAGGATCACCAGCGGATGATCGATCACACCCAGCCACAGCAGGAACCGGTTCAGGATACCGTTGTTGTTAAGCAGCCCCATCCAGGCGTAGACGCGCACCAGAAATGAGGTCCACGACGGCAGGATCACCAGCAGCAGCAGAATGGTGCGCATGGATGGCTTGCTGTGCGCCACGGCCCAGGCAAGCGGGTAGCCAATCAGCAGACAGATCACCGTGGAGATCGCCGCCACTTTCAGCGACTGCAGATAGGCATCGACGTAGAGCGGATCGTCGGTCAGCGTCAGGTAGTTGCCGAAATTGAGCACAATGCTGAACTGGTCATCAGCCCAGCTCACCAGCTCGGTGTAGGGGGGAATCGCACGCGCAATGTCCGCGAAGCTGATCTTCAGCACCGTCAGAAACGGCAGCAGAAACAACAGCACCAGCCAGACATAAGGCAAGGCGATCACCAGCTTGCGGCCATGCTGCATTTTTATCCGCGTGGCCCAGCGTTGCAGCGGCGTGCCGACCAGTCGGGCAGGCGCTTTAGCGCGTTGGAAAATCTGGCTCATAGCCGCTCCTTAAACCGTCAACACCACGCAGCTGTCGCATTCCCAGCAGAGGCGGACTTCATCACCCCAGGTCGGCAACCCTTTGCGGTAGCGATGCGCGTTTTGCAACTGTGCGCTGATCATCTGTCCGCTGTGCAGACGGACATGGAAGATAGAGAGGTCGCCGAGATAGGCGATGTGGACCACTTCACCCACCGCAAAGTTACAGCCATCGGCAGGCACCTCATCGCACAACATCACTTTTTCCGGGCGCAGTGCGACATGGACCGGAACGTTATCCACCACCGAGACATCGGAGTCGACTTTCAGCGGATGCATCAGGCCGGGACTGTCAATCACCAGGCCATCCGCCTGACGTTCACGCAGTAAGCCTTCGAAGACGTTAACCGAACCGATAAATTCCGCGCTGTAGCGGCTGGTAGGATGCTCGTAGATCTCCTCCGGTTCACCAATCTGCACGAACTTGCCGCGATTCATAATCGCGATACGGCCCGCCATGGTCATCGCCTCTTCCTGATCGTGCGTCACCATCACACAGGTGGCGCCAACACGCTCCAGAATATCGACCACTTCCAGCTGCATCCTGTCGCGCAGCTTCTTGTCCAGTGCCCCCATCGGCTCATCCAGCAGCAGCAGTTTTGGCCGTTTCGCCAGGCTGCGGGCCAGCGCCACACGCTGACGCTGACCACCGGAGAGCTGGTGCGGTTTGCGTTTAGCAAACTCCTGCATATGCACCAGCGCCAGCATCTCTGCTACCCGGCTGGTGATCTCCCCTTTCGGCAGCCGATCCTGTTTCAGACCAAAGGCGATATTCTGCTCCACCGTCATGTGGGGAAACAGCGCGTAGGACTGGAACATCATGTTGATCGGGCGCTGATAGGGAGCAACGTGGGACAGATCCTGGCCATCCAGAACAATCTGCCCGCTGGTTGGCGGCTCAAAACCGGCCAGCATGCGCAGCAGCGTTGATTTACCACAGCCCGATGCGCCCAGCAGGGCAAAGATCTCACCTTTATAAATAGTCAGGCTGACATCATCCACGGCGTGTTGCCCGTCAAAGGATTTGGTCAGATTGCGAATTTCCAGCAGTGGCGTTAACGCCTTTGCGGTTTTATTTTGAGGACGGGGAATGGCATCGTTCACAAAGGTTCTCTCCGGAGCCAGGCGGAACATGGCGACAAAATTTGCCGCTAAAAATGGCACAACAGAGGCCGACACCGCGCCTCTGTTGCTGATTCATGACAGGTCAATCCGTTAAGGACGAATTACTTACCACTTTTTACTTTAGTCCATGCGCGCGTACGCACACGATCCAGTTTAGGATCCTGGACTTTCAGCACAAACAATTTCGACATCGCTTCTGGCGTCGGGAAGATACCCGGGTTGTTGCGGACGTCGGCATTGATCAACGGCAGCGACGCTTTGTTGCCGTTGGCGTAGTTCATTTTGTTGGAGACATCGGCGATCACTTTCGGATCCATGATGTAGTTCAGCCAGGCGTAAGCACCATCGAGGTTTTTCGCATCTTTCGGGATCGCCATCATATCGAAGAAGGCCAGTGCGCCCTCTTTCGGTACGCTGTAGCCCAGATGCACGCCATTTTTCGCCGCATCAGCACGGTTTTTCGCCTGCAGAATATCACCCGACCAGCCAATGGCGACGCAGATATTACCGTTGGCCAGATCGTTGATGTACTGCGACGAATGGAAGTAGCGGATATTCGGACGCAGTTTCAGCAGCAGGTCAGTGGCCGCGCCAGAATACTCTTTAGCATCAGAGGTATTGGGATCTTTGCCCAGGTAGTTGAGCACCGTGGCGAAAATCTCTTCTGGCGCATCCAGGAAGGATACGCCGCAGCTTTTCAGCTTCTCCAGGTTTTCCGGCTTCAGCACCAGATCCCAGCTGTTGACCGGCGCATCGGCGCCCAGTGCGGCCTTGACCTTGTCGACGTTGTAGCCGATACCGGTTGTGCCCCACAGATAAGGAATGGCATATTTATTACCCGGATCGTGCTGCGCCACTTTCTCCATCAGCGCCGGATCGAGGTTTTTGTAGTTAGGCAGTTTGCTCTTATCCAGCGGCTGGAATACCCCGGACTGCAGCTGACGCGCCAGGAAGCTGGAGGATGGCACCACCACATCATAGCCGGTGCTGCCCGCCATCAGTTTGCCTTCCAGGACTTCGTTAGAGTCAAACACATCGTAGACCACTTTGATGCCGGACTGCTTTTCAAAGTTCGGCACGGTATCTGGCGAAATATAATCGGACCAGTTGTAGACGTGCAGCGTTTTATCTTCCGCCATGCTGCTGGCCGATGTGGCCATCAGCGCAGCAGCTACCACAGCTGACAGCCATTTCTGACGTGAGTTGAACATATTTTTCCATCCTCCTGAGCGGGTCATTACAACGCTGCAAACCAGAGATCCCTGCATTGCGTTCTGTACAAGACGTCAGTGACACAATGAATCATTATTCAGCGGGAGTTTAATAGCAAAAACCTATAGCTGAGGCGCAGTTACGCGCCTGTTACAGCCCCGCAAGCATAGCCCCCCCGGTCAGGCTTCACCAGACCCCAGCGTAAAAAACGCCTGAAAGCGATATTTTATGCATGTTTGAGCTATGAGGTTCGGCTTTGATGGCATAAACCACGACTAATATCTGGCGTTAAAGGGCAAAATGCAGAATAAAAAATTATCGCGGCAGCGGATGGCGGGCATAAAAAAGCCGTCTCAGGGACGGCTTAGTGTGTGACCATGTCGGGCTTAGTGCAGCACAGAATGAACGCTGGTCACCGGAACGTGCTCTTCTTCTTCGCCCACGATCAACAGATTGTTGGCAAAGGCTTCCAGGATCACCATGGAGATCTGCTCTTCACTCTGTTTCATAAAGTGCGAGAACTGACCAAAGGTTAACCCGGCGGTGGTAATCATTGACTGACAGACAATGAGTTTCGGCAGATTATCATCCTGAATGTCGATAAATGCTTTCACCGTCAGCGAACTGGCATTGATCTGCGACAAATCGCCAACCAGTGGAATCAGCGCCGTCGGCTTCACTTCAGCCAGCGCCGAAAACAGAATGACGTTGTCGACCAGATCGATTTTGGCGTCAAACACCCCATCGAAGTTTTGCATGTGCGGCAGATGAAGTGCCTGACAGGCATCGCATTCGAACCAGGTGATATTTTGCTGATCCAGCCAGCGACGCAGCAGGTCGATATCCGGAACGACAAGAGAATCCATCGTAAAATCCCAGTGGGGTGATAAACAGGCGACTTAGCTTACGGAAAAATGCGCGACGATGCCATGAAAACCGCTGAAAAGCGCGTGTCAGCCAGCGGTTTTAGGACGGAGCCCGGGGATGGCCTGCTGCTCAATCCGCTCGATCATCAGGGCGGCGATGTTAAGGTCACTGCTGGTTTCAATGCCTTCAAGACCGGGCGAGGCGTTAACTTCCATCACCAGCGGGCCGCGATGGGCGCGCAGAATATCGACGCCCGCCACTTCCAGCCCGAGCGTAGCCGCCGCTTTCACGGCGATCTGGCGCTCCTGTTGCGTAATGACGACGGGATAAGCTTTGCCGCCGCGATGCAGATTAGAGCGGAAGTCGCCCTCTTTCGCCACCCGCTCAATCGCTGCCACCACCTGATTGCCAATCACCAGACAGCGAACATCACGACCCTGCGCTTCTTTAATAAACTCCTGCACCAGAATATGAGCATTCAGGCCGCGAAAGGCATCGATAACGCTTTCTGCCGCCTGCCGCGTTTCCGCCAGCACCACGCCAATGCCCTGGGTACCTTCCACCAGCTTGACCACCAGCGGCGCACCGCCGACAAGGGCGATCAGATCAGCGGTGTCATCGGGTGAGGAGGCAAAGCCGGTGACCGGCATGTCGATGCCTTCCCGTGCCAGCAGCTGCAGCGAGCGCAATTTGTCACGGGTGCGGGTAATGGCGGCGGACTCATTCAGCGGATAGCTGCCGCACATCTCAAACTGTCGCAGCACGGCCGTGCCATAAAAGGTAATAGGATTGCCGATGCGCGGGATAACCGCATCAAAATGGCCCAGCGGTTCACCACAGTAGTGAACCGCCGGTGAGGCGGGATTAATATTCATATAGCAGGAGAGCGGATCGATGATCCGGACCTGGTGGCCGCGTGCGGCGGCCTCCTCACGCAGTCGCCGACTGGAGTAGAGCGTCTCATCACGTGACAGGATAGCTATCTTCATCGCTGCTCTCCCTTACTGGCTTAACGCGTGGCCCAGCCCTGCTGATGCAGATAATCGAGCATAAACGGACGCGTCTCTTTAATGATCAGGCGCTGGATCAGCTCACTCCAGGTTTCGCTGCGCTGGTTGCTGCCGCGCTGCTGATAATAGAGTTCTGTGCGGCTATCGTATTCGGCCAGTACCGCCGGATCCAGCGGCTGATAGCGGTTCTCATGCACCAGCATCGCATGCGGCATACGCGGTTTGACGTCCGGCTTTGACTCCGGATGACCCAGGCAAAAACCAAACAGCGGCAGGACAAATTTCGGCAGGCCCAGCAGTTCTGTCACTTCCGCGATGCTGTTACGGATTCCGCCGATAAAGACGCCGCCCAGATCCAGCGATTCCGCTGCGACCATAGCATTCTGCCCCATCAGCGCGGTATCGACGCAGCCCAGCAACAACTGCTCGGCACGACCCAGCTGCGCATCAGGGCAAATCTGCAGATGGCGATTAAAGTCAGCGCAGAAGATCCAGAACTCAGGCGCATCCGCGACCCAAGTCTGTCCGCCCGTCAGCGTCACCAGCTTGTCACGCAGGGCTTTGTCGGTGATACGGATAATGGAAGAACACTGTAAAAAACTGGATGTGGACGCCGATTGCGCCGCAGTAATAATCGCTTCACGCTGTGCTTCGCTGACCGGCTGGTCAGTAAAGGCGCGGATTGAACGATGGCTGCACAGTAAATCAATGGTCGGTGTCATAAAGTCTCCAGCAATATTATCTTTTTTTGTCAGTTTGATTAAACAGCTGTGGTGCTATCGCTTTCGCGGTGCGCCACATTAACAGCCAGGCAGCAGGCAGCATCAGAACCACGCCAGCAATAAACAGCAAAGTGGCCAGCGTTTTTACATCCGCCTTGTCTGGTAGCGGAAGCCAGTGGTTGATCAGCAGCAGCGCGGCCACGATTAACAGGCCGCCAGCCGCCTCCAGCACCACCACAAACCGGGGTAATCTGGCTACACTCTGCATGATATCCTCCTGCCTTAGCGGCTGACTGAGCGTCAATTATGGTCAACAACCCAAAAATTGCGCGAGATACACGGGCTGCCGGCGCGAAAAAGCCTCTGATTCAGAGGCTTCCTGACCGGGCAGCGATAGCGTGCGGGCATCAGACTAACAGGCAAATCCTGCTTTCCTTAAGCGATACGAGCGGGCATCATGGTTGCCATTCTCTTTTTCATTGTGTGATACACATCACATAATAGTCGCTGCAAGGAGTTCTCAATGATTGCTGTTATTTTTGGTCGTCCGGGCTGTCCCTACTGTGTGCGTGCCCATGAACTGGCCGACAAACTAACCGCTGAACGTGATGATTTTAGCTACCAGTATGTCGATATTAACGCAGAAGGCATTACTAAAGCCGACCTGGAAGCGAGCGCCGGTAAACCGGTCAGCACCGTGCCACAGATTTTCGTCGACGAAAAACATATCGGTGGCTACACCGAGTTTGCGGCCTGGACCAAAGAGAATCTGGGATTTGCCGCGTAAGCGCTGATAGCCGGAATGAAAAAGGCGAGCCAGGTTTTCCTGTCTCGCCTTTTTGCGCTCTGCCTGACACCCACCGCCCAAAGCTGTTTAATTGAGTGAGGCCATCACTATCTGCATCAACCGTACCAGCAAGGCCCCGCAGCCTGCCCAGAACAGCGCGCTGAGGCTCCATGCGACCACAAAAAGTGCATTGCTGTGGATAAACAGGCTGCTGTTTAACAGCAGTGCTGCCAGTAACGTTCCCCACAGCCCCATCAGCAGGGTACTTTTTAACGGGCTCTCCACCTGCACCAATGCCATCACAATACCGGGCAACATAAAGAGCAGTAATTCGGGCTGACCACGAAGCGGGCCGGGACCGACCTGCCAGAAATGACAGGTAAAGACAAACACCAGACTATACAACACCACGCCGCACAGGCGGGTAGTCCAGAGATAAGAACGCTGCGGCATACCACCCCACTGATTAAAAGTAACCCCGACAATAACCTGCTGATAACCCTGATGCGTTCAGATGGAAATAAAAAGAAACAGTTCGCTGTGGCAACGAATGAAAACAGCCAATGGCTGTGAAAGATATTTGTGATTAGAATAGCGCCGCGGTAAAGGTTCCATTTGCAGTACTGATACAACAGCACCTCAACGGCCTGCTCACGATAGCGAAAAACAGGCTACTCTTCAATAGGTTACATGTAAACAAGAAGTTAAACAGTGAATATTAACGTCGCAGGATTGTTAAGCGGAAATGACATTTTGTTATTGTTTGTCGTTTTAGCGCTCGGCCTCTGTCTGGGTAAGTTGCGTCTGGGCTCGGTTCAGCTGGGAAATTCGATTGGCGTATTAGTGGTTTCGCTCTTATTAGGCCAGCAGCACTTTACGATCAATACCGATGCATTGAGTCTGGGCTTTATGCTGTTTATTTTTTGTGTCGGCGTCGAAGCCGGTCCCAACTTTTTTTCCATTTTCTTTCGCGACGGCAAAAACTATTTCATGCTCGCCATCGTCATGGTGGTCAGCGCACTGTTGCTGGCGCTGGGACTGGGCAAACTCTTTGGCTGGGATATCGGTCTCACCGCCGGCATGCTGGCCGGGTCGATGACCTCAACGCCGGTGCTGGTCGGAGCGGGCGATACCCTGCGGCAAAGCATCAGCGATCCGAAACAGCTTGGACTGATGCAGGATCAGCTGAGCCTCGGTTATGCCGTGACCTATCTGATAGGCCTGGTCAGTCTGATTTTCGGCGCACGTTATCTGCCCCGTCTGCAACATCAGGATCTGCCCACCTGCGCCCAGCAGATCGCCCGGGAACGCGGTCTGGATGCGGACAGCCAGCGCAAAGTTTTCCTGCCGGTGATCCGCGCCTATCGCGTCGGTCCGGAACTGGTGGCATGGAGCGGCGGCAAAAACCTGCGCGAACTGGGTATCTATCGTCAGACCGGTTGCTACATTGAGCGCATCCGCCGCAACGGTATTCTCGCCAGTCCCGATGGCGATGCGGTGTTACAGCTCGGTGATGATATCTCGCTGGTGGGCTATCCCGATGCTCACGCCCGGCTCGACCCCAGCTTCCGCAACGGCAAAGAGGTTTTTGACCGCGACCTGCTGGATATGCGTATCGTCACTGAAGAGATCGTGGTGAAAAACCACAATGCGGTAAACAAACGCCTCAGCAAGTTAAACCTCACCGATCACGGCTGCTTCCTGAACCGGGTGATACGCAGTCAGATTGAGATGCCGATCGATGACAGTATCATGCTGAACAAAGGTGATGTGCTGCAGGTCAGCGGCGAGGCACGACGGGTCAAAAGCGTGGCGGATCGCATTGGCTTTATCGCGATTCACAGTCAGATGACCGATCTTTTAGCCTTCTGCGCCTTCTTTATCGTGGGTCTGATGATTGGTCTGATCACCTTCCAGTTCAGCAATTTCAGTTTTGGTATTGGTAACGCCGCGGGCCTGCTGTTCGCCGGTATCATGCTCGGCTTCCTGCGCGCCAACCATCCAACCTTTGGTTATATTCCGCAGGGCGCGCTCACTATGGTGAAAGAGTTCGGTCTGATGGTGTTTATGGCGGGAGTGGGATTGAGTGCCGGTAGCGGCATTAATCACGGCCTGAGCAGCGATGGTGCGCTGATGCTGCTGTGCGGCCTGCTGGTCAGCCTGATTCCGGTGATCATCTGCTATCTGTTTGGTGCTTATGTGTTGCGGATGAACCGCGCCCTGCTGTTTGGCGCCATCATGGGCGCACGTACCTGCGCACCGGCCATGGAGATCATCAGTGATACGGCACGCAGCAATATTCCGGCGCTGGGCTATGCCGGAACCTATGCCATCGCCAACGTGTTGCTGACGCTGGCGGGAACGCTGATTGTGATTATCTGGCCGATATTGCCCCTATAAAATTTTTTTGCCTGCGTCCAGAACTTTATTGTTAAGGGATAGTCATAATAAGTGCCACTGCTTTTCTTTGAAATCCCCAAATTGTGGAGCCCGCTGGTCTTTTTCCCGGCGGGTTTTTTTATGCCTTTTTTTCGTCCCTGCCCGTCATTCCCCCCTGATTCGCAACTGCATGTGTCATAAAACTTAAACCGTTACACAACTCAACGGCAGATTAAGAGCCTTTCTATAGACGAACAAAACGGTAAAAAGCAGGATAGACCGCTGTTTAGTTAGCAATTTGTGCTGGCTGATTGGGTGAGCGTGCTGTCGCTGACCGTTTTTTTTGCCGCTGTTATCGGGCCGGGCTGGCGGGATGCTGCCAGCTGCCGTTAACCGGACTGTCTGCTGAGGAATTTATCCCGAAATGGAAGAGTTGAACCATTCACTGTTTACTGCCATTAATGCCACACCGGCTTCACCCGCCTGGTTACTGCAGCTGGCGACGTTTTTTGCCAAAGATCTGATCGCCATCGTGCCGCTGTTAATCGTAGCGATGTGGCTCTGGGGACCGCGCGATCAGGTTTCTTCGCAGCGGGTGCTGGTACTGAAAACCGGTATGGCGCTGATCTATGCGCTGGCGATCTCCTGGTCTGTGGGCCAGCTGTTGCCGCATCCCCGCCCTTTCGCTATCGGTTTTGGTTATCAGTTCCTGCATCACGCCGCCGATGACTCCTATCCCAGCGATCACGGCACCACGATCTTCACCTTTGCACTGGCCTTTATCTTCTGGCATCGCCTCTGGTCAGGTGTGGTTCTGATGGTGGCCGGTTGCGCTATTGCCTGGTCGCGGGTCTACCTTGGCGTTCACTGGCCAATGGATATGCTGGGCGGGTTCCTGGTGGGGCTGCTGAGCTGTCTGGCTTCGCATCTGGCGTGGCAGTTCTATGGCGAGCGGATGCTGGCGGTAATCAATCCACTCTATCGGTCGCTATTTGCCGTGCCGATTCGCAAAGGCTGGACGCAGGATTAAGAAAAGGACGCGTTAGCGTCCCCAGCACTGTGGCAAACCCGGATTTACCGCAGCGAATAAGCTTAAAGCGCAGGGAACAGGGTCAGAGGAGGAAAGCGTCCCGCGCCAGGGACGGCGCGGGCCGAGCGTGTCATGGATGACGGATTTTGCGTCTTTCCGATCTGACCCTGTTCCCTGTGCAGGCTCGGGCTCAACGCAGTACGAGCCTGCGTCCCTGCTTACTTATGAAAACCACTTCCCGAACCAGCCATTGAATTTCATCATCACGAAATCAAACATCCGGCTGAAGAACCCGCCTTCCGGCACATCCTGCATCACCACCAGCGGCCGCTGCTCAATCGTTTTCCCGTCCAGCTGGAAATCGATGGTGCCGACCACCTGATTCTTCTTCAGCGGGGCTTCCAGCTGCGGCGTAGTGAGTCTGAAACTCGCCTTCAGATTCTTCATCTGCCCTTTAGGGATGGTCAGCGCAGCATCTTTCGCCACGCCCAGATTGACCTGGCTGCGATCACCAAACCAGACCCGCTGCTGCGCAAACGGCGCATCCGCTTTAATCGGCGTAACCGTTTCAAAGAAACGGAAGCCCCATGTCAGCAGCTTTTCACTTTCGCGGAAACGAATCGCATCGCTGGCGGTGCCCAGCACCACCGAGATTAGACGCATATCCCCTTCGGTTGCTGAAGCGACCAGATTATTCCCCGCGCCTGAGGTGTGGCCGGTTTTGACGCCATCAACCTTGAGATTGGTGCTCCACAACAGGCGGTTGCGGTTGATCTGGCGAATATTATTGAAGGTAAACTCTTTCTCTTTATTCAGCGCGTACTCTTCGGGCACATCGCGGATCAGCGCCTGAGCAATCAGCGCCATATCACGCGCGGTGCTGTACTGCCCTTCTGCATCCAGACCGTGTACCGTCATAAAGTGGGTATTCTGCAGTCCCAGCGCCTTCACGTAGTTGTTCATCAGGCCGATAAACGAATCCTGACTGCCCGCCACATAATCCGCCAGCGCAATACAGGCGTCATTGCCGGACTGGATCACGATCCCCTTATTCAGCTCATGCACCGGAATACGATCGCCCGGCTTGAGGAACATCAGCGACGAGCCGCGCAGCTTAGGATTGCCGGTAGCCCAGGCATCCTGTCCGACGGTAACCAGGTCATCCGGCTTGATTTTCCCCGCTTTAATCGCCTGACCCACAACATAGCTGGTCATCATTTTAGTCAGACTGGCGGGGTCGAGGCGCTGATCGGCACTGGATTCGGTTAACACCTTACCGCTGGCGTAGTCGATCAGAATCCACGCTTTAGCATCAATGCCTGGCGCGGCGGGAGCCTGCTCAGCAAAAACGCTGACGGGGGCAAGAATCAGTAATGAAGTGGCAGCAAGGTGCCGCAGGCGAGATGTGAAGCGAGTGTTTGTCATGGGCTTGGCCGGATTGTCCTTGTTAAATCGAAATTCCAGGGGCAGAAAATTCTCACTCAAACGCTAACCCTTGACGGCAGCGAAAAAAACCGTCGAATCGTAAAGTTTTTTAGAGTTTAGTAGAGTAACCCTGGCATAAGTGCCGCGCGCGTGCCGCTTTTCCCCGATTCTGTCGCTATGAAAACTGCGTGAAATTCCGATTTTTCGCAGAAGAGTTAAGCCCGTCACAAATATCAGTTAACCTGAACGCCAGTCAGCCGAGGAGACCGACCATGGACTTAGCCCTTTTTGATCTGGATGAAACACTCATTTGTGAAGACAGCACCAGCCTGTGGCTGCGCTGGCTGGTATCACAGGGATTCGCCCCCAGTGAACTGATTGATCAGGAACAGGCATTAATGAGCCAGTACTATGCCGGTACGCTGTCGATTGAAGAGTATATGAATAAAACACTCTCCCCCCTGGCGGGCATGGCCACGCTTACCGTTGAAGGCTGGGTGCGCCGCTTCATTCACCGCGACATCATGCCACGCGTTTATCCTGCAGCCCGCGAGCGGATTGAGTGGCACCGGGCGCGTGGCGACAAGGTCATGATCATCTCCGCCAGCGGCGAGCATCTGGTGGTGCCGATTGCAGAGAAGCTGGGTGCCTGCGGCGCGCTGGCGATTGGCGTTGAAATCGTGGACGAGCGCTACAGCGGCAACACTTACGGCACCATGACCTATAAAGAGGGTAAAGTCACCCGACTGGGTGACTGGAAAGCGCTGCAGCAGGACGAGGCCTTTGACCGCACCTGGGCCTACAGCGATTCGATGAACGACCTGCCGCTACTGGAACAGGCCGATCATGCCCATGTCATCAACCCTGACGAACAGTTACACAAGGAAGCGTTAAACCGCGGCTGGCAGGTTTATCACTGGGCGCGCTGACTCCGAGCTTATTCCATCAGGCGTAACTGTTGCTAGCAGCCTGGACACGGACAGCGCGGCACAATCCGTAGTACACGTAGTCCGTGAGGATTACTCGCTGCGCTCGCCCCTTCAGGGCCGCCCTGACGGGCGTTCAGGTTGCTAAAGCAGCCTGTGTGAGCACTGCCCAGGCCCAGACTGACACATAAAATAGCCCGGGGACAGGCTCTTAGCCGCGGGACGCACCAGCGTCCTGCGCTAATCCCACTTTCAGCAGCTTGCCATTGGCCTCATCGGTCAGCACATAGAGCCAGCCATCCGGCCCCTGACGCACATCGCGAATGCGCGCCTTCTGATCGTCCAGCAGACGCTGCTCTTCCACCACTTTCTCGCCGTTGATACTCAGACGAATCAGGTTTTTCTCTTTCAGAGCGCCGATAAACAGCGAGTTTTTCCACTGCGGAAAACGGGCGCTATTGTAGAACGCCATGCCGCTGATGGCCGGAGAATCCTTCCAGTGATAAAGCGGCGGTTCGGTACCCGCAACCTGTGTGCCTTGTGACTCCGGCACTTTGTCACCGCTATAGTCGATGCCGTAGGTTGCCAGCGGCCAGCCGTAATTCTTGCCCCGCTCCATGATATTCACTTCATCGCCGCCGCGCGGGCCATGTTCATTTTCCCATATCTTGCCGGTCCAGGGGTTAAGCGCCAGCCCCTGCGGATTACGCAAACCAAAGGCCCAGATCTCTGGCCGTGCGCCGCGCTGTTTCGCAAACGGGTTATCGTCCGGCACGCTGCCATCGGCGTTGAGCCGCAGCAGTTTGCCCTGCAGCTTATCGAGATCCTGCGCAGCGCTGCTGGCAAAGTTATCGCCGAAGGCGATCCAGAGATAGCCCTGGGTATCAAACGCCAGCCGGGTACCGATGTTGTTGCCGCTGGAGAGCATCGGCGTCTGCCGAATCACCTCGCGGAAATCGCTGAGTTGCCGGTTATCCTTGCTCAGCGTGCCCACGCCTACCACCGCGCCCGCTTTGCCACTGCTGTTCGCTTCGGTATAGCTAAGCCAGACGCGACGACTGGTGGCAAAATCGGGTGCCAGCACCACGTCCAGCAGGCCACTCTGCCGTTCTGCCCAGACCTTTGGCACGCCCTGGATCGGCTGCGACAGGCCGCTCTCCGGGCTCCAGCTGCGCAGTTGTCCGCTACGTTCGGTAATCAGCAGCGTTTTGTTATCGGGCAGGAAGGCGACGGACCATGGATGTTGTAACTTATCCTGTAATACCTCGACCTTTACGTCGGCGGCAAACAGGGGGGCGGTACAAAACAGGGAGCCACTTAGCAACAAGGTAGTTGAGAAACGGGCCATAACGATCTCCTGACGGAATAGAATGCCCTTAAGCGTAGTCAGCCCCTCTGCAATGATGTTGAGGATTTACAAAAGATTAATCAGGGCGACAGCGCTCTGCTGTCGCCCGTCAGAGTCAGGGCGCGTTAAAACTTACCGTGTCACGCACCATCGTATCGATACCAGGCTTCAGCTCGTCAAAGGTGATCGGCGTATTGCTGTTACTGACCGTTTTGCCAAAGGCTTTGCGAACCACCCGGATCATCGGTTTGCCCGTCACCGCATCGCTGGCTTCTATTTCCAGAAACAGTTCGCTGTTCTGAGTACGATGCCCTGACGCCGCCATGGTGCTGGCAACGACCGCGGCAACCGGTACCACTTCATAAAACTGCACGCCCTGATTTTCTGCTGACACGGCGGTAATGGCGGCCCTTACCTTCAGAGTATGCGGCGTAGCCTGATTCACCAGCGGCAGGCGGGTGGCTATCGCGCCTTTTAGCTGGATCTCGGTGTAACTGAGCACCTGATCCAGCGTTTGCTGAGTGACGCGTGGCGTGGGGTGCGCCGCCGGGTAGTAGATCAGCGATGTATAAAGCACATCTTTATAATGGCTGCTTTGATAATCGGGTGAAATCCAGCGCAGAGTCGGTTCACCACTGGCTGACGACGTCGGTTGCAACTGGCTGTAATCGCTTAAAAAACCTGAATATTGCTGCTTATCAGCAACATGAGAAGTACAACCACTGAGCAGCACGGCAGAGACCGCCAGAAGAGCAGCAACGGAAGTTTTACGCATCATCAACTCGCTTGTATCAGGAAGGTTTAAGCAAGCATAGATAAGCCAGAGGGGAAATGCAGAATAACAGAGGCGATTTAACGCTGTTATGCAGAATAAATAGCAGGAAAACCCGCTGCAGAGCACAGCGGGCGAAAAAGATTACTCAAAGCAGGTATCAGGATTCTCAGACAGGGTGATGAACTGTTTGCCACCCTGGGTCAGCGCCATAATGGTGCCGCTTTCGATATCGTAAACCCAGCCGTGCAGACGCAGCTTACCGTTACGCAGCGCGACGGAGACGGAAGGATGGGTTTTCATGTTGTTCAGCTGGGCGATGACGTTCTCTTTGACCATCTCGTTCAGCTTCTTCTCTGGCGAGTCATACTCACGCTGCTCAACCACCGCTTTTGCCGCATCGGCATAGCGCAGCCAGTGCTCAACCGCAGGCATGGTATCCATGCAGGCGCAGGAGGCGATGGCGTTCATGGCACCACAGTTAGAGTGACCACAGATGATGATGTCGGAGACGCCCAGCGCGACCACCGCATATTCGATAGTGGCGGAGACACCGCCTGGCTCCGGGCCGAATGAGGGAACGATGTTGCCCGCATTGCGGATAACGAACAGCTCTCCTGGCTCCTGCTGCGTCACCAGTTCAGGCACCAGACGGCTATCTGAACAGGAGATGAACAGCGCTTTCGGATTTTGATTTGATGCCAGGCTTTTGAAAAGATCCTTCCTTTCAGGAAACACATTCTGCTGGAAATTCAGAAATCCGTTGATGATCTCTTTCATTATTTAGCTCTCACATTATCCATTTCATTACCTGAGGGGCATAGCCCCCTCAGTGGGGTTTGCCCGTTTATTATTAATGAAAACAAGTGAATATCAACCCGCCTTTTACCGGATGCTCTAAACAGCGGCCACTGTCAGCGTTTCGCTTGTTCATCAGTCAGAGGCTCCGCAGCCAATTTCTTTTTATAGCACGGGAAGTTATTGGAAAAAGCACGGTTTGAACCGCCCGTTTTTTTGCCTGTGCTGTGGATCGGCTTTTACGCGTTTTTTCACTACTTTACGCCCCCGGCTCGCCAGCAGAAAAGGTTTCTCTTCTGCTGCTGTCTGACTTTATCTGGCAAGCGTGGCGGGCTATGGCGTTTTAGGGCATGGGGAAACGGTTGCGCATCTGGCAGCACGGGCGCTGCAGCAGAACCGTTGCAGACAAGGAATGAGGGATAAGAGAGAGCAGGACGGGTTCATTAAAACAACCCCGGCAGGGGTTAGCGGCTGCCGGGAGAGCAGGATTAACGCTTAGCCATACTGCTGCTGATGCGCTTTTTTACGTCGCAGATAGTCTTCATCTGCACGAAGTTTGTCCCAGTAGCCTTTGAAAACAGCCGCCGCCGCGGCTTTTTCCTCGTTGACGCCGCGCGGCAGCTCCTTGCCATCCGCATCATATTTGCGTCCGCCCTTGTGGTTGCTGTAACGGCGCGCACGGGTATACCCCATCTGAATAAATTTGCGCGCCATATCCATGCCGACAAAATCGTCTTTGCGCCGATACTCCTCAAACAGCGCCATGATTTTCTCAGCCGACTCTTCAGCAATGGGAACGGTACGAAAACGCCAGTGTGGCAGTATTTCGCCTTTATAAGGCTCGACCATCAGCACGCCCTGCTCACCACGCCCGACCTGATAAAGCTCGGGGTGCTGGCGGAAGTCGATAGTGCTGAAGTCCTGATCATAATCGAAAGGTTTCATCTCTTTAGTTTAGGATCAAGTGCGTCGCGCAGCCCGTCTCCGAGTAAATTAAATGCCAGAACGGTGAGGAAGATGGCCAGGCTGGGGAAAATTGCCACGTGAGGCGCGATAACCATGTCGGCCCGCGCCTCATTCAGCATTGCACCCCACTCCGGCGTAGGCGGTTGTGCGCCCAGCCCCAGAAATGACAGGCTGGCCGCGGTAATGATTGAGGTACCGACCCGCATGGTGAAATAGACCACAATCGGCGATACCGTGCCGGGCAGGATATGCCGCATCAGGATAGTCCAGTCAGAAGCGCCGATGCTGCGTGCCGACTCAATATAGGTCTGATGCTTCAGCACCAGCGTATTGCCGCGAACCAGCCGGGCAAAAGCCGGGATACTGAAGATAGCGACTGCCACAATCACATTACTCATGCCGCTGCCCATAATCGCCACCACCGCAATCGCCAGCAGAATGCCGGGAAAGGCAAACAGCACATCGCAGATACGCATGGTGATGCGGTCCCACCAGCCTTCGTAATAGCCGGCTAACAGACCAAAGAATGTGCCGATCAGCGCGCCGATCACTACCGAAAAGAAGCCCGCAATCAGGGAAATCCGCGTGCCGACCAGCACCCGACTGAAAATGTCACGCCCCAGCGAATCGACGCCAAACAGATGCATCAGCGAGGGGCCTTCGTTGAGCCGGTCATAATCGAAGTAGTTCTCTGCGTCGAACGGCGCAATCCACGGGGCGATAACCGCCAGCACAATCAGTACCAGCACAAACAGCCCGGCCAGCAGCGCCACCGGCTGTCCTCTGAAACGCCGCCAGAATTCACGCCACGGCGTTCGCACCCGATTCTCCGCAATCAGCGGCATCGTTTTCAGTGCCGCTTCGCGTCGCCAGTTTTTCATCGCGACTCCTTAAAGCGAATAGCGGGATTAATCACCGCATAGAGCATGTCGACAAACAGGTTGATCAGAATAAACTCCAGTGAAAACAGCAAAACTTCCGCCTGAATAACCGGGTAGTCGCGCATCGCCACGGAATCGACCAGCAGTCGCCCCAGGCCCGGCCAGTTAAACACCACCTCGACCACGATCGATCCGCCCAGCAGGAAACCAAACTGCAGCCCCATCATCGTCACCACCGGGATCATGGCGTTGCGCAGGCCATGCTTCACCACCACCAGCGACTCGCGCACCCCTTTGGCCCGGGCGGTCCGCATATAATCTTCCTGCATCACCTCCACGAATGAGGCGCGGGTAAAGCGCGCCATCACCGCCGCCACCGCCGCGCCCAGGGTGATGGAGGGCAGAATGTAATGTTTCCAGCTCTCTGCACCGACGGTTGGCAGCCATCCCAGCTCCACCGAGAAGACCTGCATCAGCAGCATGCCCAGCGCAAAGGCGGGAAACGAAATGCCCGACACCGCCAGGGTCATCCCCAGTCGATCGGGCCAGCGATTGCGCCAGACAGCGGAAACGATGCCGATGGCCATGCCAAAAATCACTGCCCAGATCATGCTGACCAGCGTCAGCCACAAAGTTGGCATAAAGCGTGAGGCGATCTCCTCCGCGACCGGCCGCTTCGAGACCATCGACTGGCCGAAATCGCCCTGCAGCGCATTCAGCATAAAGTGCCAGAACTGCTGCGGCAGCGGCAGGTCGAGTCCCAGCTCCTGACGCACCAGCGCCACCACCGAGGCATCGGCTTCCGGCCCGGCGATCAGACGCGCCGGGTCGCCCGGCAGCAGGTGAACAAACAGGAACACCAGCACCGCCACAATCAGCAGCGTGGGGATCAGCCCAAAGAGTCGTTTGAGAAAATAGTTAAACATGCAACATCCTGCAGCTGCGGCCAGCCTCGCGGGCTGGCCTGCTCCGTTACTTCAGAGTTGCCTCATCGAAATTGAATGAGGTATCGGGCATCACATAAAAACCGCTGAGGTTTTTGCTGTTGGCAGAAACCAGCTGCTCAACTACCAGTGGGATCCATGGGTGATCCTGCCAGATGGTATCCTGCGCATCTTTGTAGAGACGCGCTTTCTCGGCACGATCGGTGGTTTTCAGCGCATCAGCCAGATCTTTATCGACCTTAGGATTGCTGTAAAACGCGGTATTGAAGATCGCCGGTGGCCAGGCCGTAGTAGCAAACAGTGGCGTCAGCGCCCAGTCCGCTTCGCCGGTTGAGGCGGACCAGCCGGTATAGAACATGCGCACGCCGCTCTCTTTCTGGCCCTTGCCTTCTACTTCAGCGGCACGCTGACCCGCATCCATCGCCGTAACTTTAACTTTCACGCCAACCTGCGCCAGCTGCTGCTGGGTGAACTGCAACACTTTCTGCGCGGTGCTGTGGTTGTGTGACGACCAGAGCGTGGTTTCAAACCCGTTCGGGTAACCCGCCTCTTTCAGCAGGGCTTTCGCTTTGGCTGGATCGTAGCTGATGGCCGGATAGGTCTGAGCGAAGTCGATGGTGGGCGGCACGATGCCGGTAGCAGGCGTGGCGTAACCGGAGAACGCCACTTTCGCCAGCGCCTGACGGTTGATGGCATATTCCAGCGCTTCACGCACCTTCGGATTATCGAACGGCTTCTGAGTGACGTTAAGGCTGATGTAACGCTGCATAATCGATGGCGTCGTTACCACAGCAAGCTTGCTGTTCTTCTCCAGCAGTTTTGCCTGCTCATAGGGCACCGGGAAAGCAAAGTTCGCTTCGCCGGTCTGCAGCATCGCCGCGCGGGTGTTGTTATCCACCACCGGTCGCCAGGTAATGCTGTCCAGCTTCGGATAGCCCGGCTTCCAGTAGCCGTCCCACTTCTTCACCTTCACAAAATCGGTCTGGTTCCAGGTTTCAAACACAAACGGGCCGGTTCCTACCGGATGGAAACCGATCTCTTTGCCATATTTTTTCAGCGCGGTAGGCGAAATCATCGCTGCCGCCGGATGGGCCAGGATGTTGATAAAGGCGGAGAACGGCTCTTTCAGCGTCACTTTCACCGTAGTCGGATCCACCACTTCGGTGCTGGCAATATGTTTAAACAGGTTGTAGCGCTTGAGATGGTTATCCGGGTTGCTGGCACGATCGAGGTTGACCTTTACCGCTTCCGCATTGAAGTCAGTGCCATCCTGGAATTTAACCCCGGAACGCAGCTTGATGGTGTAGGTCAGGCCGTCGGCGCTGGCCTGATAGCTCTCAGCCAGCACGTTAGTGAGCTTCATCTCTTTATCAAAGCCAAACAGGCCCTGATAGAAGGATTTGGCGACCGCCTGCGACAGCGTGTCGTTGGCGTCATAGGGATCGAGAGTGGTGAAGTTGGACGCGACGGCAATCACCGCATCCTGTGCTGCCCAGGCGGGCAATGCCATTGCGCTGCTTAACACGCCAGCCGCCAGTAACCCTTTACGCATCGTAATCTGCATCTTGTTCTCCTGTAATCCCTGTCGGGTTGGTCGCCGGGGCGACATCGTCACTGTTCAGGTCGCACTGATAACGTGGCGGGCGACGAAATGGCCCGGAGCCACCTCCATCAGCGGCGCCACTTCAGGTTCATCCCCTAACGCATGAATCGGGCTGGGGATCTCATCGACCAGTAAGGCTCGTTCGCGACGCCGGTGAGCCGGATCGGCTACCGGCACCGCTGCCATGAGTTTTCGGGTGTAAGGGTGCTGAGGCTGCTCAAACACCGCCTGACGCGGCCCCATCTCGACAATCTGACCGAGATACATCACCGCCACGCGGTGGCTGATACGCTCCACCACCGCCATATCGTGAGAAATAAACAGGAAGGCGATGCCAAACTCGCGCTGCAGGTCGAGCATCAGATTAATAATCTGCGCCTGAATTGACACATCCAGCGCCGAGACGGACTCATCGGCGATCACCACTTTGGGGTTTAGCGCCAGCGCGCGGGCTATACAGATGCGCTGACGCTGGCCGCCGGAAAACTCATGGGGATAGCGCTGAGCATGTTCCGGCAGCAGACCCACTTTATCCAGCAGCCAGGCAACGCGCTGCTCCGCCTCGCGACGCGGCATCGCCTTGTGAACCAGCAGCGGCTCCATAATGGAGAAGCCAACCGTCAGCCGGGGATCGAGCGAGGCGTAGGGATCCTGGAAGATAAACTGAATGTCGCGTCGCAGATGGGCCAGTGCGGCACCCGACAAATGGTCTATCCGCTGTCCGTCAAAGGTCAGGGTGCCACCCTGACTGGCAACCAGCTTCAGCAGCGATCGCCCGGTGGTCGATTTACCACAGCCAGACTCCCCCACCAGCGCCAGCGTCTCACCGGCATAGAGATCAAAACTGACTTTTTCGACGGCATGCACCCGGCGTTTGACGCGGTTCAGCAGGCCGCCGCGAATATCAAAGCGGGTGACCAGATCGCGCACCTGCAAAATGGGTGGCTGCAGGCGGCGAACCGTATCCTGCGGCACATCATCAACGGCATCGCTGTGCAGCAACGGAAATTTAGCTGGCAGGGGCTGGCCCTGCATCGAACCGAGCTTTGGCACCGCCGCCAGCAGCGCCTGGGTATAGGGCTGCTGCGGGGCGCTGAACAGCCTGGCTACCGGGGCATTTTCTACTACTTCGCCGCGATACATCACCTGAACCCGATCGGCCATTTCGGCGACCACGCCCATATCGTGAGTGATAAAAATCACCCCCATCTGCATCTCTTTTTGCAGCACGCGGATAAGCTGCAAAATCTGCGCCTGGATGGTGACGTCGAGCGCGGTGGTCGGCTCATCGGCAATCAGCAGGGCCGGTTTGCAGCAGAGCGCCATGGCGATCATCACGCGCTGACGCATCCCGCCCGACAGCTGATGCGGAAAGCGGGATAATACATTTTGCGCATCCGGGATTCGTACCAGATCCAGCATACGGCGCGCTTCGGCCAGCGCGCCGGCGTGGCTCAGGCCCTGATGAAGACGGATGGATTCCGCGATCTGCTCGCCCACGGAGAAGACCGGATTCAGTGAGGTCATCGGCTCCTGAAAGATCATCGCCATATCTGCACCGCGCACCCGCCGCATCTGACCTTTTGAGGCGCGCATCAGATCCAGCACGTCGCCGTTGCGACGCCGCAACAGCACCTCGCCGCTGACCCTCCCGCCAGCCTGCTCAATCAGCCGCATCAGCGCCAGCGAGGTCACTGATTTCCCCGAGCCTGACTCCCCCACCAGCGCCAGCGTTTCGCCGCGAAACAGATCGAGTGACAAATGACGCACCGCGTCAGTGACGGTGGTTTCGTGCTGAAAACGCACATTGAGATCGCGCACCGCCAGGACCTGCTCAGGGGCCAGCGGCGGTAACGTTTGCCTGTCGCTCATCTCTGCTCCTTAACTTTCGCGATAGATAGCGACGTCTGCCACTTCGCCAACCCGCGCCACACCGCGATACATCCCTTCGCTGTTGAACGGCAGCGCTACGTTGCCTGCGCGGTCGACGGCAATCAGCCCCCCGCTGCCGCCCAGCTCCAGCACACTGTCATGAATAACATTAACCGTGGCCTGCTGCAGTGAGCGCCCGGCATAGCGCATCTGCGCTGCCACATCATAGGCCGCCAGCGTCCGCATAAAGACTTCACCGGTGCCGGTACAGGAGACCGCCACGCTGTCGTTACTGGCGTAGCAGCCTGCGCCCGGCAGCGGCGAGTCGCCGACCCGCCCGGCCTGCTTGTTGGTCATACCGCCCGTTGACGTGGCGGCCGCGAGGTTGCCCTCAAGGTCCAGCGCGACGGCCCCCACCGTACCAAACTTACGGTCCGGGTCGAGCGGGTCATCGCTGTGCGCGGCACCATCATGGTCCAGCACCGCCGCATCGCTGTTCAGCGCGCGCTGCAACTGCTCCCAGCGTTCCGGAGTCGAGAAGTAATCAGGCGTGACCGTTTCCAGCCCGTGCGCCTCAGCAAACTGCTCTGCGCCCTCGCCGATAAACAGGACATGCTCGCTATGTTCCAGCACGGCACGTGCCGCCAGCACCGGATTCCGTACCCGCGTTACGCCCGCGACCGCCCCTGCACCCAGGGTACGGCCATCCATGATGCAGGCATCGAGTTCATGTGTGCCCTGATGGGTGAAGACCGCACCTTTACCGGCGTTAAACAGCGGGCACTCTTCCAGCAGTCGCACCGCTTCGGTCACCGCATCGAGTGCGCTGCCGCCCTGAGCCAGTATCTGCTGGCCCTGAGTGACAATATCGTGTAGCGCCTGACGATAGAGTTGCTCTTTTTCGGCGCTCATTGCTGAGCGCGTAATGGCACCGGCGCCTCCATGAATGGCGATCACTGCATTGACCATAACGATCTACCCTGTGGTTGCATCAGGACGAAAAACACTGATTTAAAATGGTTTTCACCCATTTTTGGTGATTTTTGACTATAGAAAGCCTGCTAAGTGTTGTAAAGCGGAAACTGTTCCTGTGGTTATAACCTTTTCTTACCGCCATATTTCACTTTGGCCACAACAACAGGCAAGTCAGGCCGACACCGATGTGACTCAGCGGCTAATTCCCACCATAATAGGCAGCATCTGAGATAACCAGGCTGGAATATCCATGGAAAGTTTTACTGCAGGCTTGATCTCCCTTGAGGAGGCACAACAAAAAATGCTGTCACAGCTGACGCCCGTCACCGACTCTCTTAGCGTGCCGCTGGCCGAAGCGGTCGGGCGTATCACCGCCAAAGCGGTGACCTCACCGATTGCCGTCCCGCCATTTGATAACTCTGCGATGGATGGCTACGCCGTCAGGCTGGCAGACGCCAGCAGCGGTCAGCCGCTGCCAGTGGCGGGTAAAGCCTTTGCCGGCGCACCGTTTAACGGTGAGTGGCCGCAGGGCAGCGTGATTCGCATCATGACCGGTGCGCCGGTGCCTGCAGGCTGTGAAGCAGTAGTGATGCAGGAGCAGACCGAAACACAGGGTGATGCGATTATGGTCACCGCGCCGGTCCGTCCCGGACAGAACATTCGTCTCATCGGCGATGATATTCAGCCAGGCACCGTGGTGCTGGAAGCGGGAACGCGTCTGGGTGCCGCGGAGCTGCCACTGCTCGCCTCACTGGGTATCGCGCAGGTCAGCGTGCTGCGAAAACTGCGGGTCGCTATCTTCTCCACCGGTGATGAACTCCAGCCGGTAGGCGAGCCGCTGGCCGAAGGCCAGATCTACGACACCAACCGCTTTGCGGTATCGCTGATGCTGCATAAGCTGGGTTGCGAAGTCATCGACCTTGGCATTATCAAAGATGACCCGGCCGCAATGCGTGCTGCTTTCACCGAGGCCGATCGGCAGGCGGATGTCGTGATTACTACCGGCGGCGTCTCGGTGGGCGAAGCGGACTTCACCAAAACGATGCTGGAAGAGCTTGGTGCCATCAGCTTCTGGAAGCTGGCGATCAAGCCTGGCAAGCCATTTGCCTTTGGCCGCCTCAACAGCAGCTGGTTCTGCGGCCTGCCAGGGAATCCGGTCTCCGCCGCCGTGACCTTTTATCAGCTCGTTCAGCCGCTGCTTGCCACCCTCACCGGTCAGCAAAAATCAGCATTGCCGCCACGTCAGAAAGTGCGCTGCGCTTCGCGGCTTAAAAAGTCACCAGGCCGGCTCGATTTCCAGCGCGGCATCCTGCGACAGAACGCACAGGGCGAACTGGAGGTGGAAACCACCGGGATGCAGGGTTCACACGTTTTCAGCTCCTTCGCCCAGGCAAACTGTTTTATTGTGCTGGAACGGGATCGCGGCAATGTTGAACCAGGCGAATGGGTCGAGGTGGAACCGTTCAACGCCCTGCTGGAGGCGTAGATGCTGCCTGAATTAAGCGATGAGGAGATGCTGCGCTACAACCGGCAGATTGTATTGCGCGGCTTTGATTTCGACGGTCAGGAGCGGCTGAAAGCGAGTCATGCGCTGGTCGTGGGGCTGGGCGGACTCGGCTGCGCCGCTGCGCCCTATCTGGCGGCTGCCGGTGTCGGCAGCCTGACGCTGCTCGACTTCGATACCGTGTCGCACTCCAACATGCAACGGCAGATCCTGCATCACGATACTGACATTGGCCGCGCCAAAGTGGACTCCGCCGCACAAAGCCTGGCCGCCATCAATCCGCACTGTCAGCTGCATCCGGTAAATGGACAGCTGGACGATGCAGCGCTGCTGGCGCTGATCGCCAGGCAGCAGGTGGTGCTTGACTGCACCGACAACGTTGCGGTGCGTGAGCAGCTTAACCGGCTCTGTCGTCAGCAGCGGGTGCCACTGGTCTCCGGCGCCGCGATTCGGATGGAAGGCCAGATCAGCGTATTCAACTGGCAGCCCGGCACACCCTGCTATCGTTGCATCAGCCGCCTGTTTGGGGAACAAACCCTGAGTTGCGTGGAAGCGGGCGTCATGGCTCCGCTGGTTGGCGTGATTGGTGCGATGCAGGCGATGGAAGCGATTAAAGTGCTGACGGCATTTGGCACGCCCGCCACCAGCCGGTTGCTGATGTACGATGCGATGAGCGCGGAGTTCCGCAGCATGAAGGTAGCGCAGGATGCGCACTGTGAAGTGTGTGGTGGTAACGCGTAGCGTCGGCAGGAACGCCTGTGCTTCATGAAGCCCGCACCGTGGTGAAGTTTTTACCTGCTCAGGGAACAAGGTCAGATCGGAAAGTCGCTTAAACCATCCATGGGCGCTCGGCCCGCGCCATCCATGGCGCGGGACGCTTTCCTCCTCTGACCATGTTCCCTGCGCCTTGAGCATATGCGTTGCTGCCAGATAATCCCCGAGCCTGGCATCCTGCCCAACCCACACCATCTAACAAGCTAAAAGCATATAACTCATTCATTACCACCAAAAAAAATGGGGTGGCCTGCGCCACCCCGTTTCAATCAGACGATACCCTGACTCCGCAGGTAATCTTCGTAATTACCGGTGAAGTCCACCACGCGATCTGCTTTCAGCTCTATCACGCGGGTTGCCAGCGAGCTGACAAATTCACGGTCGTGTGAAACAAACACCAGCGTGCCTTCATACATCTCCAGCGCCATATTGAGCGATTCAATCGACTCCATATCAAGGTGGTTGGTCGGCTCATCCATAATCAGAATGTTCGGTTTTTCCATCATCAGCTTACCGAACAGCATACGACCCTTCTCTCCACCGGAAAGCACTTTGGCCGGCTTCTTAATATCATCCTGCGAAAACAGCAGGCGACCCAGAATACCGCGAATGGTCTGCTCATCATCGCCAGGCTGTTTCCACTGACTCATCCAGTCAAATACCGTCAGGTCATTGGCAAAATCATCGGCGTGATCCTGAGCGTAATAACCAATACGTGCATTCTCTGACCATTTAACGCTGCCGTTATCTGGCGTCAGCTGACCCACCAGCGATTTTAACAGTGTTGATTTACCGATACCGTTGGCACCGATCACCGCCAGCTTCTCACCCACTTCCAGCAGCAGATTTAAATTCTTAAACAGCGGACCGTTATCAAATCCTTTGGTCAAACCTTCCACTTCCAGCGCATTACGGAACAACTTCTTGTCCTGCTCAAAGCGGATAAACGGGTTCTGGCGGCTGGAGGCTTTCACTTCATCCAGTTTAATTTTATCCATCTGCTTAGCGCGTGATGTCGCCTGACGCGATTTAGAGGCGTTGGCGCTAAAACGACTGACGAACGATTGTAAGTCAGCAATCTGCGCTTTTTTCTTGGCGTTATCGGATAACAGACGTTCACGCGCCTGAGTCGCCGCGGTCATATATTCGTCATAATTACCGGAATAAACCCGCAGCTCGCCATAATCCAAATCAGCCATGTGCGTACAGACCATATTAAGGAAGTGACGGTCATGCGAAATGATAATCATGGTGCTGTCACGCTCGTTCAGCACCTGCTCCAGCCAGCGAATAGTATCGATGTCCAGGTTGTTCGTCGGTTCATCGAGTAACAGAATATCAGGATTAGAAAACAGCGCCTGCGCCAGCAGCACACGTAATTTAAAGCCCGGCGCAATTTCGCTCATCGGGCCATAATGCTGCTCAACCGGAATGCCGACGCCGAGTAATAACTCACCGGCACGAGACTCCGCGCTATAGCCGTCCATCTCACCGTAAAGTGCCTCAAGATCGCCGACTTTATACCCCTCTTCTTCGCTCATTTCTGG
Source organism: Pantoea sp. JV6 (assembly GCF_025910055.1). Taxonomy (NCBI): domain Bacteria; kingdom Pseudomonadati; phylum Pseudomonadota; class Gammaproteobacteria; order Enterobacterales; family Erwiniaceae; genus Pantoea; species Pantoea sp. JV6. The sequence goes on from NZ_JAPCIM010000012.1 coordinate 333,134, forward strand.
CAAAGAATAAATACGGTCGCGCTCCTGCTTCACTTCCCATAACTCATGGTGACCCATGATAACGGTGTCCAGTACGCTAAATTGTTCAAAGGCGAACTGATCCTGACGCAACTTACCGATGCGCTCGTTGGGATCGTAAGAAACATTGCCGCCTGAAGGCACCAGATCGCCACCCAAAATCTTCATGAAGGTGGATTTTCCGCTGCCGTTCGCACCGATTAAACCGTAACGATTACCGCCGCCAAATTTAACGGAGATATTTTCGAACAGTGGCTTGCTGCCAAACTGCATGGTGATATTGCTGCTAACTAACACGGCATTGACCTTTGTGAAGAGAATGGATGAAAAAACGGCGGCTATTATGCCAGATGTGACGCAGCGCACGCCAGCGTCAGCCGTGGATTCCTTGCGGGGTGATTGATATCCCGGCAGAAATAAAAAAGCCGGAAGGCCATGATGGCCCCCCGGCTCCCACTTACAAGGATTGTGTCGATCAATCGATCAGGAAACTGTCCAGGCTTTTACCGGAATCCAGCGCTTTTTTAATCGCTGCCGGGGTACGGCCCTGGCCAGTCCAGGATTTCTGCTCACCATTTTCGTCGGTGTAAGAATATTTAGCCGGACGCGGCGCACGCTTGGTACGTTTTTTCCCGCTTTCCAGTGCACCTAATAATTCATTAGGATCGATACCGTCAGCCAGCAGCATTTCGCGATATTTAGAAAGCTTTTCTTCTTTTTCGCGATTCTGCGTCTCTTCCGCTTCTGCTTCTTCACGGCGCTCAGTAACAACAACCGTTAATTTTTCCAGGATCTCTTCAAGATCGGTCAGTGGCAGTTCACGAGCCTGGGCACGTAATGTGCGAATATTGTTCAGTACCTTAAATGCGTCACTCATCACAATGTCCTTGATTAAGGGGGGTTAATAAAACTGTAGCGCCAAGACTACCTAATTCAAATAAAAAAATAAATTATTTTTACGCTACAGATAATTCCTAAGTATTAATTCGGGCAAAACAGAGCTATTAAAATCGGGCGTGCCTGACCTTTTATTAACGCTGAATTAACAACAAATGGCACTTTTACTCAGGAGTTGAAAACGATTTCAGGCAGATTATCCCGGCATAAGGCAGTTAACGCTATCAACTAAATGCGGGCCATGCAGCCTCATTATTTACGCTTACGGGCCGGAGATAACAGATTAAAAATGTGCCTGCCCGTGACCCCAGTCACACCAGCTTACAGATTATGCTTAAAAAGCCACCCCCGGCACCGTTAAATAGCGCAAAAGAATTAACGCTCTGGTGGCTTTTTTAATTATGCCCTTTGCCACCTGTTAACCATTTTTGCCGCTGCGATTTATAGCAGAGTCGGATTATTCGCAGATCGCTTAGCTGCGCAATAACAGTTCCGCCCGGCTCAGGCTGACTGAATAGCCTCACGCGCCCCCACTCGTTCAGTCGTAAGTTGCCTTAAAAAAGCGTCAAAGAAATAAACTGCGAAAGGTGACAGAGCTCAAAAACCTGAATCCGGAAAGTGCCAGCAACATGAAAATAATCGCTCGCCGGAGGCGCTGATAATAACCCTGCGATTACCACTGTTTTATTTTCTGCTGGTTGCACCCGTTCCAGTGATGCTGAGAAGCTCTCTTTATCAACGGGTTAGATCATGATGAACAACATGGAGAGACAGGCAGCATCGGTTTAACGCTGCCGGAGGAGAGATAAAGCGGTAACTGCGCAGAGGCAGCTACCGCCGGATGACTAATTCGCCTGCGTGGCCGGGCCAAATACCGGATATTGCGGCATATCCACGTTCTGGTAAGTCTCCCAGCCGCCGCCCAGCGCTTTATAGAGCGCCACTAAATCGAGTGCACTCTGCATCCGCGCCTGTGTCGCCTGCTCCTCTGCCTGAGCCAGCTGACGCTGCGCATCCAGCACCTCCAGGAAGGTCGAGAGCCCCTGGCGATAACTGTCGCTGGCGAGATCAAAGGCGCGCTGAAGCGCACCGGTTGTCTCATCCAGCGCGGTGACCCGCTGCTGATCGGCGCGATAGCTGACCAGCGCATTCTCCACATCCTGCAACGCCGTCAGCACCGTCTGGCGATAATCCAGCGCGGCACTGGCCTGCTGTGCCCGCGCTAACTTCACGCTCGACACCAGCTGTCCGCCCTGGAAAATCGGAATCGATAACGACGGGCCATAACTGTAGAAATGGCTGCTCCAGTTATCCAGATAGCTGACATCGGTGTTGCGCACGCCCAGCTGGCCGGTCAGTGACAGGCTCGGGAAAAGCTGCGCGACAGAAACCCCAATCTCAGCGGTTTGTGCATGCAGCGTCGCTTCAGCCTGACGAATATCAGGACGACGACGTGCCAGCGTAGAAGGAATGCCTACCGGGACAAACTGTGGCAGCGGGGGTAACGCTTTTGGCGTACTGAGTTCAGCATCCAGCGCCCCCGGTGTCTTGCCGAGCAGCACCGCTAACCCATTCATCGCCTGCCGTGCCTGCGACTGATACTGCGGCAGCTGCGCCTGCAGCGTGCTGAGCTGGGCACGCGCATTTTCCACATCGGTCAGCGGGGCCAGGCCATTACGCTGCTGGCTTTGGGTCAGCTCGGTCGTCTGCTGCGCCACCTCAATCTGCTGTTGCAGCGTCTGAATCGTGCTCTGCGCGCCGCGCAGTTGCAGCCAGGCACGCGCCACTTCGGCCTCCAGTGAGACCAGCGCATCGTTGCGCTGTTCTATCGCTGCCTGCTGCTGGGCATTAGCTGCCTCAACCTGACGGCGCACTTTGCCCCACAGGTCCAGCTCCCAGCTGGCATCGAAGCTGCCCTGATAGAGGTTAACCGGCTGGGTCAATCCATTGAGCTGGCTGGCCACGTTGCTGTCGAGCTGATCGGTTGCGCCATTGGATTTAAGCAAGCCTTCCAGTCCGAGCTGCTGACGCGTCACTTTGGCTGAACCGCCCAGGGTGGGGAACAGACTGCCCTGCGCCTGCGTCAGCTGTTCACGTGCCCCGGCAATGCGCAGCACCGTCTGCTGCAGGCTCAGATTGCCCGCAATCGCGCGCTCAATCAGACTGTCGAGCTGCGGATCATTGAAGCTGCGCCACCAGCGTGAATTAATCGCGGCGTTTTGTGGCTTAGACGCCTCCTGCGAATCCAGGGTGTTGTAGCCACCCGGCACGGCAGGTTTCGGCGCCTGATAGTCAGGTCCGACGGCGCAGCCCGCCAGCCCGAGGGCCAGCAGTAAACTCAGGGGTTTCAGGCGATGAGAGTAAAAAACCTTCATGTTAGTGTGCTCCTGCACTGCCTTCGCTCTTAATCGGCGACAGCAGCCAACAAAATGGAATCAAAATCAGGGCGACAATACTCAGGCCTGAGAAGACATCGATGTAAGCGAGGATACGCGACTGCGCAATCATCTCCTGATAGAGCTGACCGGTTGCCAGCGTGACGGGATCGCCCACCGCCGAGGTAAAGTCGCGTATCGCCTGCGCCCAGTGCTGAAGCGTAATGTTGAACGGCTCATTCAGCGGCGTCATGTTATGCACCATGTGCGCTGACCGCACCTGTTCGCGCTCGGTAATGGCAGCGGTCGAGAGTGAAATCCCAATCGATCCGGCAACGTTACGGAACATGGTAAACAGCGCCGAGGCGTCAGCATTAAGCCGCTGCGGAATGGTGACAAAGGCGATAGTCGTCAGCGGGACAAACAGGAAACCCAGCCCGATTGACTGTGCGCTGCGCATCAACACCAGCGTGGTGAAATCGACGTTGGGCGTTAAGGTGGCGGAGTAGAGAAACGCCACGGCCAGACAGCTAAAGCCAAAGGCAATGATGTAGCGCGTCTGAACGATTGGCATCAGTTTCAGCACCAGCGGTATGGTCAGCACAATCAGCACCGCGCCAGGCGACAGCACCAGACCTGACCAGGTGGCGGTGTACCCCAGATCCTGCTGCGCCAGCTGTGGCAGCACTACGGAGCTGCCATACAGAATCATCGCCATCCCCGCCATCAACAGCCCGGCGACCCAGAAGTTGCGGTCTTTCATCACCAGAATATCGACCACTGGCTTACGGGCATACATCAGCCAGTAAATGGCGCCGACGATGCCAATCAGCGCCAGAATGGCGAACAGCACGATAAAGTGCGAGGCAAACCAGTCCTCATCCTCTCCGCGATCCAGCATCACCTGCAGACAACCCAGTCCTAAGGTAATCAGGCTGATGCCGATATAGTCGATCTTCAGCTTACCTTTGGCCCATTTACGCTCCCACGGTGGATCTTCCAGCAGCTGATAGATCGCCAGCACGGTAAGTACGCCGACCGGAATGTTGATAAAGAACACCCAGCGCCAGCTGTAGTTGTCGGTAATCCAGCCACCTAATGTCGGGCCAATCACCGGCGCGACAATAATGGCAATAGAGGAGAGCCCAAATGCCTTGCCGCGATCTTCCGCCTTAAAGTAGTCCAGCAGCACAGACTGCTGAACCGGCTGCAATCCGCCACCAAAAAAGCCCTGCAGCACGCGGAACAGAATGATTTGCCACAGTTCGGTAGCGATGCCGCACAGGAAGGAGCAGATGGTAAACATCACGATGCAGATCAGGAAAAACTGTTTACGGCCAAACAGTCGGCTGAAGAACGCAGAGATAGGCAGCACAATGCCGTTCGCCACCAGATAAGAGGTCAGCACCCAGGTTGACTCATCGTAACTGGAGGAGAGCGAACCGGCGATATGCGGCAGCGCCACGTTAACAATGGTGGTGTCGAGGATCTCCATAAACACCGCCAGCGTGACCGTGATCGCCACTAACCACGGATTACTGGCGGGTTTCCAGCTCTGCGCCGTACTCATTCCACCGTTACCTTCGGTTCAACAGAGAGACCCAGCGGCAGAGGATGGTTCGGATCAAGGCCCTTGTCGATGACGATTTTCACCGGCACGCGCTGAACGATTTTCACATAGTTACCGGTGGCGTTTTCTGACGGGAAAGTCGAGAAGCGTGAACCAGAGCCCATCTGAATACTGTCAACATGCCCTTCCAGCTTCATATCCGGCCAGGCATCGACGCTGATTTCAACTTTGTCGCCAGGATTCATGTGTTGCAGCTGAGACTCTTTGAAGTTAGCGGTGACCCAGATCTCAGGCGAGACCAGCGAAAACAGCGACGATCCCGCCTGCACCAGTGTGCCCAGCTGAACGTTACGCTTGGTGACAAACCCGTCATAGGGCGCGCGAACCTGGGTATAGGAGAGATTAAGATCGGCCGTGCTTAACTGCGCCTTCGCCTGCTCAACCTGTTGCTGACGCGCTTCAACATTGGTCTCCTGCTGGCGAATCTGCAGAGCAACCTGTGACGCCACTTCAACCTGTGCTTTCGCGCTTTGTAACTGCGCCTGCGCCGAACGTAACTGCGCGGACGCGCTGTCGATATTACGCTGACTGGTCGCACGCGGATCGACGCCGCGCTGGCGACGATAATCCGCCTGCGCATTAAGCAGATTCGCTTCGGCTTTCGCCTGATCCGCCAGCGCCTGATCGCGCTGTGCCGGATACTGTACCTTTGACAGCGCCAGCTGAGCCTGCGCCTGATGCAGCTGTGCGACAGCTAAACCGAGCTGCGCATTAGCCTGTTCACGCTGGGCACGATTGTCGCTGGGATCGATCTCCACCAGCAGATCGCCCTTCTTCACCCGCTGGTTATCTTTCACCAGCAGCTTCACGACATAGCCGGAGGCTTTAGGCGCAATGGTAACGGCATCGCCTTCGGTAAAGGCGTCGTCGGTAGTTTCAATATTGCGGGTAGTGAACCAGAACCAGAAGCCGACAATCAGCATAATCACCACCACTACCGCCAGAATAATCAGCGGCTTTTTACCGGGGCGTTTACGCTCAGGCTGCTGGTCGTTGTCCTGATTTTCCTCTGACTGACGGTTTTTATCCGTCGCATTTTCTGCGTCCTGCTGGTGTGGATCGCGTTGGTTATTCTCGCTCATAGTTCCCATCACTGGCTAAGGCCCTAATTCCCGGGCATAAAGGTCCTGTTAACCTTATATCGGAAACTGACAAAATCCAGCGCAACTTTACGAAACTTGAGAAATGGCGCACATCCTGCCACCTGTGGCGGGTAGCAGGATGCGTCGGGCCTAATTAAGCAGCCGCAACAGCAGCCAACCGCTGGCCATCGACCAGGCAAGCAGAGGGAGAGAAAAGAGATGGAAATGCCACCAGACGGCCCGATCTTTCGCCATACGCAGGGCAATCAGGTTAGCGAGCGAACCCGGCAGCAGGCCGAATCCGCCAATATTGACCGCCCAGGCCAGCACATCGCCAGGCGGGACTTTTTGCAGCAGCAGAATCGTCGCCGGAACGTTGCTGATCACCTGTGACAGACCAATCGCCAGCAGGTAGAGCTGCCCCTGACCGAAATGAGAAACCGCATCAAAGTGAGCCTGCATCACCGGCAGACGCGTCATCAGGAAGACGTCAATAAACATGGCGATAAACACCGCCAGCAGGCTCCAGTCGATGCGCAGCAGCACCGGACGTGCCATCACCAGGAACGTGGCAAGAATCAGCAGCAGGACCCAACCGGTGATTTCCAGCTCCAGTCCGGCGATAAACAGCAGGTATAGCACTACGCTGACAATAAACAGCGGCTTCTGCCACTGCGGCTGTTCCGGGTTGTCATGCTTATCAATCGAGCGCTTTGAAAAGCTGAACCAAGTTAATACCATCAGGCTAAGCAGCAACCAGGCGGCCAGCGGCAGCATCTGCACAATAAACGCGACAACGCTTAGTTTGCCGTGGCTCCACAGCAGAATGTTTTGCGGGTTGCCGACCGGCGTCAGCAGGGATCCGGCGTTGACCGCCAGCGCCTCGAAGATGATTAGTCGCGAGATGGGTAAGTGAGAGAACTTTCGCAGCGTCAGCGTCAGCGGCACCAGAATAAACAGCGCCACATCATTGGTCAGAAACGTAGAGAGCAACGCGGCAGCCAGCACCATAAACAGCGCCAGCGCACGTTCGTGCCGGAAACGCGCAATCAGTCGTCCCCCCAGCACGTCAAAGTAGCCACTGGTTTCCAGCCCTTTGGTCAGGATCAACAACCCGGTGAGCGTAATAATGGTATGCCAGTCTACGGCACCGGGCAGATCGGCCCAGCGAAAATCCGCCAGAAATGCCAGAACTACACCAATGACGATTAATAAATGCAAAACAGAGTCATGCAAAAAAGATCGAAGCAGTTGAGGCATGATGAAGGTACGCCTTAGCGTTAGCGGGTTTCGGAGAATTTCTTAAATACGGCCAGCGTTTCATCACTGACGTGATGCTCAATACCTTCTGAATCACGTCGGGCAGTTTCGGGACTGATGCCTAACGCCAGCAGAAAACTTTCAACAATGTGATGACGGGCGCGACTCTCCTCTGCCAGTTTCTCCCCTTCACCGGTCAGAAAGACACCGCGGTAAGGCACCTGTTCAACCAGCCCGGCACTGCCAAGCCGCTTCAGCATTTTCGCTACGGTAGGTTGTGAAACGCCCAGGCGGGCCGCCATATCAACCTGACGCGCTTCGCCAAATTCACCAATCAAATCAGAGATTAACTCAACGTAGTCATCAATTAATTCCCGACGATGCGCTTCACGCACCTGCCGAAAACCTTCGACATGCTCTTCAATATCTTTCAGTGGTCCTTTTGGCGCAGAAACCACGCTTTTAGCACGACGACTCATTCAGCTTCCTCATTATTTTTTCCCGTACTGTCACTGCTGTACGGATTTAGCTGCGCTCATTGTAAACCAGCCGCAAAGAAGCTCAAATTTTTCGTCATTAGCCTTGGCTAAAGGATATAGCCAGTGCTATATTTGACGATAATGTAAGCAGCAAAAGAGCGATCCCAGTTGATCCTCTGTTGCTCCGGTGATGATGACGCCTCTCACCGCAGGCTGCTGACTACCGCGTCGACAATGATTGGGAGGTGATTCTATGAGCACCCTGAAATGTTGCTTAGATTGCAGTAAATGCTTCCAGGCTGAGAAGAAAACAACCACGGAGATGAAATCCTGGCTGTGCCTGCTGACGCGTTCACCGTTCACACTGCGTCTGATGTTGCTGGAAAAACTGCTGGGCCATAAGTCTGACGATCGTCGCTGTCAGAATCTGATCTGGCGCGGCTAATCCTGATTCTATGCCTTTCAGCCGCTGGCTGAGAGGCGCACTCTCCCTTTCTGCTCTCTTTTTTTCCTGTTTCCCCATCGAATCAATATGACCTGCGGCTTCAACCAGCATGGCTGCTGATCGGCTACAGCGATCCGGAAAAGTCGGGAAACGTGCAGATACGAGAGAAGGGTGAGTAAATCAGCACAATAAAAAACGGCCCACAAGGGGCCGCTTTTTTGCAGGTCAGCTAAGCTAAACTTAGAAGCTGTAACCTACGCCAGCAATCCAGGTGCCAACGTCAACGTTACGGATACGGCTCTGCTCGTAACCAACGTCAACTGCGAAGTCCTGAACTGGGTTAAACTGCAGACCTGCGCCGTAAGAGAAACCTACGTCGCTTGAATCAGTTTTATCGCGTGATGAAGTATCGTTCTGCTGGAATTTACCGTAGCCGATACCCACAACACCGTAGATGCTTGCCCAGTCGTTCAGACGGAAAGCAGGACCACCGGTCACACCGTAGTACTGACCTTTGTTATAAATGCCAGAATCGGTGTTATCTTTTTCTGTGTAGGTGAATGAACCGATCCAACCCAGTGGGTTAGAACCGTCTTCGTAGCGGTATTTCAGGTTGAAGCCGTTAGCTTTGTTAGCTACGCCCTGATAGTCGCTCTGAGCATAGCCACCAGTTACGGTGCTCTGTGCCATTGCTGAACCTGCAGATACTGCCAGTACACAGGCTAATGCTGAAAGACATGCAATTTTTTTCATAACCACCTCAAATGTGAAAATACTTCTCTCCTGACAACGCTGAAAATATAACAAAAAATAGCGAGAAACTCTGCCCGGATTTTGTTGTCTAACAGAATGTTTGGTGTAACAGGAAGTTAATGCGACAACCTATGTCATTCATTTTTCTTATAAAATCCGTCATCTTTCTGCAATAATCATTTTGTGCTCATTTCGTTCTTTAAGTTAAATCCTAAAAAAACCTGACATTTCTTTACCTAAATGGCCCTGATTCTGGCCAAAAATCGCTCAGTTGAGAGAAATTTAAAACCCCATTCCGTGATTTTTTGCCTGCTATTTCCTTTACACTGGCTGACTCATTACGTTGATGACCAGGAAAAGTACACAGGATGTCTGCCTCTCCCGCTTCTAAAAACCTTGCCCCGATAGTGATGCCGATTGCCGTGCTGCTGATTGCGATGCTGTCGCTTCAGGGCGGCGCTTCGCTGGCGAAAAGCCTGTTTCCTGCCGTTGGCGCTACCGGCATCACCGCGCTGCGTCTGGGCTTTGGCACCCTGATACTCTGTATTATCTTCAAACCCTGGCGTTTACGCTTTAGCCGGGAGCAACGTCTGCCACTCCTGATGTATGGACTGGCGCTGGGCACAATGAATTTCACGTTTTATCTGGCGATTCGTACCGTGCCGCTGGGTGTGGCGGTGGGACTGGAATTTACCGGCCCACTGGCGCTGGCGCTATTCGGATCGCGCCGGCCACTGGATTTTGTCTGGGTGCTGCTGGCCGTGATTGGTCTGTGGTTCCTGCTGCCTTTTGGCACAGGCATGACTGCGATTGATCCGCTGGGCGCTGCGCTGGCGGTGAGTGCAGGCGCCTGCTGGGCGATCTATATCCTGGCGGGACAGCGGGCAGGCGCAGAACATGGCCCGGCGACAGTGGCTATCGGGTCGCTGATTGCCTCAGTGATTTTTGTACCGCTGGGGCTGACGTTCGCAGAAAGTGGCATCTGGACATGGGCCGTTATGCCGATCGCGTTGCTGGTTGCCCTGCTCTCCAGCGCCATCCCCTATTCGCTGGAGATGATCGCCCTCACCCGCTTACCGGCGCGCATCTTCGGCACGCTGATGAGTCTGGAACCCGCCATGGCTGCCTTTTCCGGCATGCTGTTTCTGGGGGAAACCCTGACCGGGCTTCAGTGGCTGGCGCTGCTGGCGATCATCATCGCCTCGGCAGGTTCAACGCTGACCATGCGGCCGAAAAAGAGTCAGTTAAACAGCGTTGAATTATCAGACGATATCCAAAAATAAACGCTATCCGCCCCGCCTGCTGGCGGGGCTAAATAATAATCATGCTCATCATGAGAATTATTCCTAATCTTCGCTCCTTCCTGCGTTGTCTATTTTGAAACAGACACTTACCAGTTATTTACATAATAGAATAACCTAATGATTTAATTATCTATTTATTTAATTTTATATTTTAACATGGCATTAACCTTCTTAGCCCAGCCCTGCTCTGACTAAAGACGCACGCTATTTCATCCATCGACAAAGTCGTTTCTGCAAAGCTGAAAAGCGCTGCTATACTTATCCGGTACTTGATTAGGACAACCATCAAAGAGAGGACTGAAACGATGAGTACCGCTAAATTTGTTAAAACTAAATCTTCTGACCTGATTTATACCCGCAATGATGTGGCCGAAGACGATAAAAAAGCCACCATCGCGGTGTTAAACCGTCTGGTAGTCGAGTTTATTGACCTGTCATTGATCACTAAGCAGGCGCACTGGAACATGCGCGGTGCTAATTTTATCGGTGTGCATGAGATGCTGGACGGCTTCCGCACCGCGATTACCGATCATCAGGATACTATTGCCGAGCGTGTGGTTCAGCTGGGTGGCGTGGCGCTGGGCACCACGCAGGTCGTTAACGATACGACTCCGCTGAAGAGCTATCCGCTGAATATTCACAGCGTTCAGGGTCATCTGAAAGCGCTGGCAGACCGTTACAGCGTTGTCGCGAATGACACCCGTAAAGCAATCACTGAAGTGAAAGACGAAGATACCGCTGACATCTTCACTGCGGCATCACGTGACCTTGATAAATTCCTGTGGTTTATCGAAGCGAACATCGAATAAGACTCAATGCAGTCTGTCAGGCGGGGAAACCCGCCTTTTTTACGTCTGTGTTACCGCATTTTTATGACCCTGTTAACAGTTCTTCCCTCCTTCGCTTCACAGCCTTAACATCTGAGGCACACTACCGCTTGCACCAAAACAGCCACCTGCACCAAAACTGAGCACCAAACTGGTGCAAAGGCAGAATTAACTGCAAAATCGTGTCAGCTATGTTATTTAACTCTCTGATTTCGCGGATTTTGCAAAGTTGGCATAATTCTTTCATATGACAAGCCGCAAACGCAGGCCCTGCCGCCTGGTAGTAAAAAAAGGAAAAATGATGAAGTCACTGTTAAAAGTTTCTGTGGCCGCGCTGGCGCTGGCCTTCTCTCTCTCTTCCACTGCAGCAGACAAGAAGCTGGTCGTCGCCACGGATACCGCCTTTGTTCCGTTTGAATTTAAACAGGGTGATAAATATGTCGGCTTCGATGTGGATCTGTGGGATGCCATTGCGAAAGAGCTGAAGCTCGATTACACCCTGAAGCCAATGGACTTCAGCGGCATTATCCCTGCACTGCAAACGCGCAATGTCGATCTGGCACTGGCGGGTATCACCATTACCGAAGAACGTAAAAAAGCGATTGAGTTCTCTGACGGCTATTACAAAAGCGGTCTGCAGGTGATGGTGCGTAACAATGAAAACGACATCAAAGGCATCAGCGATCTGAACGGTAAAGTGGTCGCAGTGAAAAGCGGCACCGGCTCCGTGGAATACGCGAAAGCCAACATCAAATCCAAAGATCTGCGTCAGTTCCCGAATATCGATAGCGCCTATATGGAGCTGGGCACCAACCGTGCGGACGCCGTGCTGCATGACACGCCAAACATCCTTTACTTCATCCATACCGCCGGTAAAGGCCGCTTTAAAGCGGTAGGCGATTCAATTGAAGCGCAGCAGTATGGTATCGCCTTCCCGAAAGGCAGCGACGATTTACGTGAAAAAGTCAACGGCGCACTCAAAACCCTGAAAGAGAACGGCACTTACAACACGCTCTATAAAAAATGGTTCGGCACCGAACCTAAATAATAATTTGCCCGTTATCTGATTTCAGCAGGGAAACCTTTTCCCTGCTTTTTTCCATCGCAACATATCTGGAGTGACACCATGGAGTTTGACTGGAGCGTCATCTGGCCCGCCATGCCGGCGCTGCTTGAAGGCGCTAAACTGACCTTAATTATCTCAATTATTGGACTGATTGGCGGCCTCTTCATCGGCCTGGTAGCGGGCTTTGCCCGCGCTTACGGTGGCTGGATCACCAATAACATCGCACTGGTGTTTATCGAAATCATTCGCGGCACCCCTATCGTGGTGCAGGTGATGTTTATCTATTTTGCTTTGCCGATGGCGTTCCCCGACCTGCGTATTGATCCCTTCAGCGCGGCGGTGGTAACCATCATGATTAACTCCGGCGCTTACATTGCCGAGATTACTCGTGGTGCCGTGCTGTCGATCAACAAGGGCTTCCGCGAAGCCGGACTGGCGCTTGGCCTGTCGAGCCGCGAGACGCTGCGCTACGTGATTATGCCGCTGGCGCTGCGCCGTATGCTGCCACCGCTGGGCAACCAGTGGATTGTCAGCATCAAAGATACTTCGCTGTTTATCGTTATTGGTGTGGCTGAACTGACTCGTCAGGGTCAGGAGATTATTGCCGGTAACTTCCGCGCGCTGGAAATCTGGAGCGCCGTCGCGATTATCTATCTGGTTATTACGCTGGTGTTGAGCTTTGTGCTGCGCCGCATTGAGAAAAGGGTGAAAATCCTGTGATTGAATTTAAAGATGTCTCCAAGCATTTTGGCCAGACCCAGGTGCTGCACAATATTGACCTGAAGATTAACCAGGGCGAAGTGGTGGTGATTATCGGCCCATCCGGTTCCGGTAAATCAACCCTGCTGCGCTGCATTAACAAGCTGGAAGAGATCACCAGCGGCGAACTGATTGTCGATGGCCTGCGCGTCAATGACCCGAAAGTGGACGACCGCCTGATTCGTCAGGAAGCAGGCATGGTGTTTCAGCAGTTTCATCTGTTCCCACAGATGAGTGCGCTGGATAACGTCGCCTTTGGTCCTATCCGGGTGCGCGGTGCCAGCAAAGAGGCGGCACGCCAGCTGGCGCGTGAGCTGCTGGGCAAAGTGGGCCTCGCCGAACGCGCGCACCACTTCCCGTCTGAGCTTTCCGGCGGCCAGCAGCAGCGCGTGGCGATTGCCCGTGCGCTGGCAGTTAAGCCGAAAATGATGCTGTTTGATGAGCCAACCTCAGCGCTCGACCCGGAACTGCGTCACGAAGTGCTGAAGGTGATGCAGGATCTGGCGGAAGAAGGCATGACGATGGTGATTGTGACGCACGAAGTGGGCTTCGCACAGAAGGTGGCTTCACGGCTGATCTTTATCGATAAAGGGCGGATTGCGGAAGATGGCGATCCCGACAGCTTGATCAGCAACCCACCCAGCGAGCGTCTGCGCGAATTCCTGCAGCACGTCTCCTGATCAAAACGGGCCGCTAAGCGGCCCTTTAAGGTTGTTGACAACGTTCGCCCGGTCCGCTGTAAGACCGTACCTGCGCCGGGAACACGGTCAGATCGGAAAGACGCAAAAGCCGTCATCCCTGACATGCTCGTCCCTCGCGATTACGCACCTCATCCCTGAGGTGCGCCCGTAGCCGGGCCAACGCTTTGCGTTGTTCAAAAACGCTCCCGGCGTTTTTGTCCCTGCCGCGGGACGCTTTCCTCTTCTGACCGCGCTCCCTGCGCGTTGAGCTTATTCGTTGCGGTCAGATTCGCCCTGTTTACTGACAGGGAAAAACACCTCAGTTCCCCAGGCGACTCAGCAGCTTAGTGCGCTGGGCGGCAGGCATAAAACTCCACGCCAGGAAGCGACTCTGCTTCTGACCCTGCGCCATATTAACCACCCGCATCTCCGCCACGTCGAGCGCCTGCAGCTGTTTTTCCAGCGCCGGTAAGTTCTCTTTGCGCGACACCAGCGAGGTAAACCAGCCGATCTGACGACCAAACGCCACGCTCTCGGCGATCATCTTGCCGATAAAGCCCTTTTCGCCACCGGGATACCACAGCTCATTGTGCTGGCCGCCAAAGTTGAGCGGCGCACTCTTATCCAGTCCGAGATTGCGGACCTTACGCTGCGATCCCGATACCGCCTCTTCTGCCGAGGCGTGGAATGGCGGGTTACACATCACTGCACTGAAAAATTCAGTTTTACTGACCACACCAGCCAGCACTGCATCGCTGTTTTTCTGACGACGCAGACGGATCTGGCGCGTCAGACGCGGATTGGCCGCAACAATGCGGTTAGCGGCTTTGATGGCGGCTTCATCGACTTCGGTGCCGGTAAAGCGCCAGCCATATTCTGCCGCGCCAATCAGCGGATAGATGCAGTTTGCACCGCAGCCGACATCCAGAACGTCCGCCGTCGGGATTACGCCGTTGTTATCCAGCGCCAGCAGATCGGCAAGGTAGTGCAGATAATCGGCGCGTCCCGGCACGGGCGGGCAGAGTGAGCCGGGAGCCAGCTGCCAGTCGATGTCGTAAAATAGTTTGATCAGCGCCTGGTTCAGCAGCATCACCGCCTCCGGGTCCGCGAAATCCACGGACTGCACGCCATAACCATTGGGCCGGACTTTGGCTTTCAGCGGCGGATGGGCAGCGGTTAACGCGGCAAAATCGTATTCGCCCTGATGGCGATTGCGGGCGTGGAAAGGCGACGTGCTGGCTGACTTTTTCATACGTTCTCTCAATTATTCAGGCGCGCGTACAATACGCTGTAGGCGGCGGAAAATAAACCCGCACCATCCGCTTACCTCTTTCTGATTCCGTCGGGCGATGCTGTCGGGCTAAGATAAATAAAATTCCCTGCTGGAGAAGTTATGACCCGGAAACGCTATTCCTATCAACCCCGTGCTGGTCACGGTCTGCCGCACGATCCGCTGAACGCCATTATCGGGCCGCGCCCGATCGGCTGGATTAGCTCAGTGAGCAGCAGCGGCCAGCACAATCTGGCACCTTACAGCTTCTTTAACTGTTTCAACTATCATCCACCGATTATCGGTTTCGCCAGTAGTGGCTGGAAAGACAGCGTGAGAAATATTGCTGAGACCAAAGAGTTTGTCTGGAACCTGGCGACGCGTCCGCTGGCGGAAGCGATGAACGAAAGTTCCGCCTCGCTGCCTGCCGATCAGGATGAGTTCGCCTTTGCCGGTTTAACGCCGCTGGCGGCTTCACAGGTCAGCGCCAGTCTGGTGGCAGAGAGCCCGGTCAACTTCGAGTGCCGCCTGACGCAACTGATTCAGCTGCAGAATGCCAGCGGCAATCTGATCGACAGCTGGCTGGTGCTGGGGGAAGCGGTGGCGATTCACATCGATGAATCGCTGCTGGAAGAGGGCATTTATCAGACCGCTAAAGCCGAGCCGATTCTGCGCGCGGGCGGCCCCAGCGCCTATTACGGCATCAGCGAAGCGCAACGTTTTGATTTAGTCCGTCCGGACGCGCGCCGCAGCTAATCCTCACCCCACAAGCGCATCGGCCCGGTGCGCTTTAATCTGAGCTACCGCGCGGGCGATGTCGGGTGCCAGCCAGCGATCCTGCTGCCAGCGCTCAACAACCTGCCGCAAATGCTGCCAGGCGCGCCGCGTGCCTGCTGCCAGCTGTGACTCACCGTGAAACTCCAGCGCCTGCGCCGCCAGCAGATACTCAATCGCGATAATGTGATCAACATTGCTGACCAGTTTCAGCAGCTTCAGCGCCGAGCCGGTGCCGAGGCTCAGATGATCCTCCTGTAATCCTGAAGTGACATAGTTATCAAGCACCGCAGGCTGCGCCAGCTGACGGTTCTCCGCGCAGAGTGATGCCGCCACGTACTGCGCAATCATCATGCCGGAATTGACGCCCGGCTCGGCGACCAGAAATGGCGGCAGGCCGCTGACCAGCGGATTCACCAGCCGATCAAGCCGCCGCTCGGCGATGCTGCCCAGCTCCGCCATCGCAATCGCCAGCAGGTCGCAGGCCATTGCCACCGACTCGCCATGCGGATTGGACTGTGACACCACGCGCCAGGCCTGCGGCGTCCCCAGCACCAGCGGATTGTCGGTACAGGCGTTGAGTTCGGTCTCCACCTGACGAACAGCGTGACTAAACTGATCGCGACAGGCGCCGTGCACCTGCGGCATCGAGCGCAGACTGAGTGCATCCTGAGTCCGGATGCCAACGCTGGCTTTCAGCAGCGGGCTGTCACTCAGCAACTGGCGCAGGCGTTCGCCACTGCGCTGAATCCCCGGGCTGGCCTTCAGCGCCAGCACCTCAGGGTCAAACGCCACCAGCTGACCGCGCAGCGCCTCAAAGCTCATCGCACCGGTAACGTCTGCCCAGTCCAGCAGCCGTTCGGCATCGTCCAGCGCCAGACAGGCTAAGCCGGTCATGCAGGGCGTGCCGTTGACCAGGCTCAGCCCCTCTTTGGCACCAGGCCGGTAAGGGGCTAATCCCGCCTGGGCCAGCGCCTGCTGCGCGGGCATGATTTCACCCTGCCACTCCACCTCGCCGATGCCAATCAGCGCCAGGCCGATATGCGCCATGTGGGTCAGATATCCCACCGATCCCTGCGACGGTACCTGTGGCGTAATCTGCAGGTTTAGCAGCGCCAGGAGATGTTGCACCAGCGCCACTGAAACACCTGATTTTCCGTGGCTGTAGTTCGCAATCGCAGCGCACAGAATGGCGCGGACCTCGGGTTTTGCCAGCACCGGCCCGACGCCACAGGCATGACTCAGCAGGGTATTGCGCGACAGCTGGCTCAGCTCATCTTCAGACAGGGTGATGTTGCACAACGCCCCCAGCCCGGTATTGATGCCGTAAGCCACCTGCCCCGCCGCCACGATATTCCCGACGATTTCTCGGCTCTGCGCAATTCGCTGCCAGGCACTGTCGCTCAGCGTCAGGGTGGCGCCGTGCCGGGCGACCTGCACCAGCGCCTGCCATTTCAGCGGGCCATCGCCCCAGACCAGCGTCTGACGTATTACGTCGCTCATACCACCGGCTCCACCTGATGATGACTGGAGATAAACTGCTTAAAGCGCGCCGATCCCGCCTCGCCGAACATCGCCTCTGGCGTGCCCTGACAATCAATAGTGCCCTGATGCATAAACACCACCCGGTTAGAGACGTTGCGGGCAAAACCCATCTCATGGGTCACCACCAGCATAGTGCGGCCCTCTTCCGCCAGGCTGCGCATGACCTTCAGCACCTCGCCTACCAGTTCCGGATCGAGTGCCGAAGTTGGCTCATCAAACAGCATCACCTCCGGGTCCATTGCCAGCGCCCGGGCGATCGCCACCCGCTGCTGCTGACCGCCTGAAAGCTGGGCGGGATAGAAATCTTTGCGATTCAGCAGACCGACCCGATCCAGCAGCTGTTCCGCCTGGGCAATACAGGCTTTTTTATCGCGCTTGAGGACGTAGTGCGGCCCTTCAATGACATTTTGCAGCACCGTCAGGTGAGACCAGAGGTTAAAGCTCTGAAACACCATGCCGAGCCGGGAGCGCAGCCGCTCAATCTGACGCGGATTAGCCGCCAGCTGGTGTCCCCGGGCATGGCGCTTCATCTCAATGGTTTCACCGCCCACGCTGACCACGCCCGCGTCAGGCGTCTCAAGCAGATTAATGCAGCGCAGCAGCGTACTTTTGCCCGAGCCGCTGGCACCGAGTATTGAGATAACATCGCCCTGGTGCGCCTGCAGCGAGATGCCTTTCAGCACCTCCATGGCGCCAAAGGATTTATGGATATCGCTGGCCGACAGCGTGACGGGTGGCAGTTCAGACATGTTTATTTTCCTCCAGGAATCGGCTTAGCGGCCGGTAACGGCTTTTTTTCCGGTTTATGAACCGGCGTCAGACGCCGCTCCAGCAGGGCATAGAGTTGCACAATGATGAAGTTGAGGATCAGGTAGATTGCCGCCGCACAGAGAAACACCTCCATGGTGCGGTAAGTACGCTGGATAATCTGCTGCGCCACCCCGGTGACATCCCAGACCGTGACCAGACTGGCCAGCGCGGTCGACTTCACCAGCAGAATCGCCTCGGTGGAGTAAGCGGGCAGCGCATAACGCAGCATCACCGGCGCGATAATGCGCCGCAGCAGCAGCCCGCGTGACATGCCGCACGCCATCCCCGCCTCCACCTGACCGGGCGGCACAGCCAGCAGCGCACCGCGCAGGATCTCCGCGGTGTAGGCGGCGGTGCAGAGCGACAGCGCCAGCACCGCACAGGTAAAGGGCTCACGCAGAAACGGCCAGAAGAGACTGTGCCGGATCACACCAAACTGCCCGAGGCCGTAGTAGATCAGGAACAGCTGGATCATCAGCGGCGAGCCGCGAAACACCAGAATGTAGCCACGGGCAAAAGCACTCAGCAGACGCCAGCGGCTCATGCGCAGCGCCAGAATACCCACCGCCAGCACGCCACCGCACAGAAAGGCGCTGATAAACAGGCCCAGCGTAACCGGCAACGCGGCGCTGAGTTTCAGGAAGGTGTCAGTGAGGAACGCGAAATCGATCATAAGTCTCCTTAATGCTGTGCAGCGGTGCGGCTTTGCCAGGCGCGACCAAGACGGGATTCAGCCCGCAGAAAGGCGCGGTTCGACAGCAGCGTCAGCAGCAGATAACAGGCACCGCCCACCAGGTAAAAGGAGAAGTAATCACGGGTGGAGCCGGCCGCAATCTGGCTGGCCCGCATCAGCTCGACAATGCCGGTCACTGACACCAGCGCCGAGTCTTTCAGGCTCATCTGCCAGACGTTTGACAGGCCGGGCAGCGCATAGCGCGCCACCTGCGGCAGCAGGATGCGTTGCCGGATGCGCCAGCGCGGCATACCAATAGCGACAGCGGCTTCGATCTCCCCTTTCGCCAGGGCCAGCCGTGCGGCACGATAGACTTCCGCCTGGTAAGAGCCGGAGATAAGCCCGATGGCCAGCGCCCCGATCAGAAACGGCGGCGCTTCGATAAACCCGTCCGCGCCAAACAGTTGTCCGATCTGCGTGATCAATCCCGATCCGCCGAAGTAGAACAGGTAGATCACCAGCAGCTCAGGGATGCCACGAAAGATCACCGAGTAGCCTTCCCCTGCCCAGCGCACCGCGCGGTGCGGGGATAACTTTGCAGCGGCAACGCCCGATCCCACTACCGCACCGACCAGCAGCGCGGCAAATGAGAGCAGCAACGTCGTCAGCGTGGCACTCAGAATCAACCGTCCCCAGCCCTCCGGGCCAAAACTCAGCAGGCTTATCATCAGTTACCTCACTCAGGGTGTGACGTCAGTTTTGAACCACTTCTCGCTCAGCTTTTTCACTGTGCCATCGGCCAGCGCGGCTTTGATCGCCTGATCCAGCCGGGCTTTCAGATCGTTGTCTGCCATGCGCACGCCCATCGCCTCGCCCTCACCCCAGATTGGGCCGCCCAGCTGCGGACCGCTAAAGCTGAGGTTACGGTTATCCGGTCGCGCCAGCATCGACTGCGCAAAGGTCACATCGTCAAACACCGCGTCAATACGCCCCGCCTGCAAATCAAGGATCGCATCGGCTGAGCTGGTGTATTCCCGCACATCCGCCACCTCTTTGAAGTACTTGTCGATAAACGGCGTGTAGACGGTGCCGGAGGCGATACCGATGGTTTTGCCCTTCAGCGCCGCTTTCAGGGGTGCGATGGCAGGCTCCACGGTTTTCTCATCGTCGGTAAGTTTGATGATCTTATTGTCGGCAGGCATCAACGACCCTTTCACCGTGATGAAGGTGGCGGGCGTTGAGGCGTAGGGCACGGTGAAATTGATCACTTTCTTGCGCTCGGGGGTGATCACAATTGCATCCATGATCACGTCATATTTTCCGGCATTCAGACCGGCGATCATTCCATCCCAGTTCTGCACCACCAGCTTGCACTGTATTGCCATACGCTGGCAGAGATCGGCCATCAGCTCCGGTTCAAAACCGCCCAGCTTGCCGCCTGGCAGGGTGAGGTTCCAGGGTTCATAACTGCCTTCGGTGGCAATGGTGATCGACTTCCACTCTTTGGCCTGGGCGCTGACGCCACAGAGCAGCAGGCTGGAAACCAGCGTAGTGAGACATAAACGACGAAGAGTCAGAGGGTGCGTCATACGGTTCTCCTGAAAGTAGCGGCCTGGTGATCGCCCTGACGAGATTTAACATAAATTTCACAGGATGATATGTCATGTATATACAAGTTAACGCAGCACAGTTCATTGCCGGCTTTATCGTTTTGTGAGCCAGACAGAATTTATTACGCAGATGGCGGTGCTGCTGCACTTGTACATACAACCAAGCAAAGGTTATGCCAGCTCTGCAGAGGTGGAAAAAAGCGGCGGGAGTCTGTGAGCTGGCAGGCGACCTGCCCGCCGCTGCACTTAATCAGGGCAGCGATGCACCGGAGTGGCGCATCGCTCTGGTGAGTTTTATTGCGATTTAGCCTGCGCCAGCATGGCGTGGATCAGTGCCTTCAGCACGTTCTGCAACCGGGCGGCACGCGCCTGCTGCCAGGCGTAAGGTGGGGTTTCATCCATGTAGTTGAGCTGCGCCAGCTCCAGCTGGACCGCCTCAATTTGCTGCTGCGGCTGACCGTAGGCACGGGTGATGTAACCGCCTTTAAAGCGCCCGTTAATCACCCAGCTGTAGTCGTTCTGCGCCGCGCACACGGCCTCCAGCGCCGCACTCATTGCTGGCGTGCAGCTTGCGCCGTCGTTGGTGCCGATGTTGATATCGGGCAGACGGCCGTCAAACAGGCGGGGAATTTCACTGGCGATAGAGTGGGCGTCAAACAGCAGCGCATAGCCATGCTGCGCTTTGAGCCGCGCCAGCTCCTGTTGAATCTGCTGATGATAGGGCTGCCAGATCTGATCGATGTAGCCCTGACGCGCCGTGTCGTCGGGTGTTTTGCCTGCCGCAAAGGTCGGTGTGCCGTCGAACAGGGTTTCCGGGAACAGGCCGGTGGTGGCGCTGGTGTAGAGCGGCTGGTTATCGGGCGGGCGATTGAGATCGACCACAAAGCGGGAGTAGCGGCCGATTAACACGCTGGCTCCGAGATCACGCACAAAATCATACAGCAGGGGAATATGCCAGTCGGTGTCGGGTAAGCCGCGCGCGGCCTCACTCAATCCGGCTTCCACGTCGGGCGTCAGCTCGGTACCGGCGTGGGGAATGCTGACCAGCAGCGGCAGACTGCCCTGGGTAAAATGGAAAGGGTTCATTGCGGTTCTCCACGATAGATAACGGTACAGGGCAGTTCACCACCCAGCCAGTAAACCAGTTCTGCCGGACGGGCCAGCGGCCAGTGAACGAAGTTCGCCACTTTTCCCGCCTCCAGCGAGCCGTGACTGTCAGCCAGCCCCAGCGCTTTTGCCCCCCACAGCGTGACGCCCGCCAGCGCCTCTTCCGGCGTCATGCCAAACAGGGTACAGCCCATATTAAGCATCAGACGCAGCGACAGCGCAGGCGAGGTGCCGGGATTGGCATCGCTGGCCAGCGCCATCGGCACGCCATAGCGCCGGAAGAGATCCACCGGCGGACGTTGGGTCTCCCGCAGCAGATAAAATGCACCAGGCAGCAGTACCGCCACGGTGCCATGCTGTGCCATCGCTCTGGCATCCTCCTCGGTGGCATATTCAAGGTGGTCGGCAGAGAGCGCCCCATAGCGCGCCGCCAGTGCTGCGCCACCTGACGCCGAGAGCTGCTCCGCATGCAGTTTCACCGGCATGCCAAGCGCCACTGCCCGATCAAACACCCGCGCCACCTGCTGCGGTGAAAAGGCGAGATGCTCGCAGAACGCATCCACCGCATCCGCCAGTCCCAGTGCCTGCACCTGCGGCAGCAGCCGTTCGCAGATGATATCGACCCAGCCATCCGGGTCGTGCTTAAACTCCGGCGGAAAAGCATGTGCCGCCAGACAGGTGGCGCGCACGTCAGCAGCTACGCTCTCTCCCAGCTGGCGAATCGCCCGCAGCATCCGCAGTTCGCTCTCTTCATCCAGGCCATAGCCGGACTTGATCTCCACGGTGGTGACGCCCTCAGCCAGCAAGCGGTTAAGCCGCCAGCGAGCCGATGCCACCAGTTCCTCTTCAGTGGCGGCGCGGGTAGCGCGCACGGTTGAGAGGATGCCACCGCCCTGCGCGGCAATCTCTGCATAGCTGACGCCATTCAGGCGCTGTTCAAACTCCTGGCTGCGGTCGCCGCCAAACACCAGATGGGTATGACAATCCACCAGCCCCGGGGTCACGATGCCGCCCGGCAGATGATGATGCTGATCGGCGACGAACGCGGGCATCTCCGCCTGCGGCCCGACCCACACCAGCCTGCCCGCCCGCACCACCAGCGCCCCCTGCGGGATAAGATGGTACTTTCCGTCACGCATGGTGACCAGGTCAGCCCCGGTCCACACCGTCTCTACGCGCATCTCTTCTGCCATCGCTGCCTCATGCCTCCGCCGTTTACACTGTGCCTCAAAGTATGTATATGTATATACAACCACATCCGATGAGGATCAACCATGGCGACTTTTTTTGCCTCGCGTGCGCTGCTGGCGGAGGGCTGGCAGCAGCAGGTGCGTATCACGGTCAATCAGGCCGGTTTTATCGACTCCATTACTCCGGATAGCCACGCTGATCAGGCTATCCGGCTCAACGGCGAGGTGATCCCGGCAATCGCCAACCTGCACTCGCACGCCTTCCAGCGTGCTATGGCGGGTCTGGCTGAAGTGGCGGGCGATCCTCAGGACAGTTTCTGGACGTGGCGGGATCTGATGTACCGCATGGTGCAGCGCCTGACGCCGCAACAGGTGGGCGATATTGCCGCCCTGCTCTACATCGAGATGCTGAAAGGCGGCTACACCCAGGTGGCAGAGTTTCACTACCTGCACCACGACACACAGGGTGCGCCCTACAGTGATGATGCGATGCTGCAACAGCTGATTGAAGCGGCGGAGATCGCCGGTATCGGCCAGACGCTGCTGCCGGTGCTCTACAGCTACAGCGGCTTCGGCAGCCAGCCAGCGTCGGCGGGTCAGAAGCGTTTTATCCAGCAGACCGACCGCTATCTGCAACAGCAGGCGCGGCTTGATACGTGGCAGCAGCAAAGGCCACTGCTGAACCGTGGCCTCTGTTTCCATTCACTGCGGGCGGTGAGTGAAAGCCAGATGCAGGACGTGCTGGCGGCCAGTGATCCGACGCTGCCGGTACATATCCATGTGGCTGAACAGCAGAAAGAGGTGAATGACTCGCTGGCGTGGAGCGGCGAGCGTCCGGTGGCCTGGCTGCTGAACCGCTTTGAGGTGGATGCGCGCTGGTGCCTGATCCACGCCACCCATCTGGATGAGAGTGAGCTGGCGCGTCTTGCCCGCAGTGGCGCAGTGGCGGGTCTCTGCCCGACCACCGAAGCCAACCTCGGTGACGGCATCTTTCCGGCAGTGGAGTACATCGCGCAGGGCGGACGCTGGGGCATCGGCTCTGACAGTCACGTTTCGCTGAGCGCCCAGGAGGAGCTGCGCTGGCTGGAGTATGCTCAGCGACTGCGCGACCAGCGCCGCAACCGGATTACCCTGCCCGGCCAGCCGTCGGTAGGCGATCTGCTGTGGCAACAGGCAGCAGCAGGCGGTGCGCAGGCGTGTGGCATTCAGCAGGGCACGCTGGCGGTGGGACAACGTGCCGACTGGCTGGTGCTGCGGGATGAGGCGTGGCTCGGCAGCGTCGGGTCGCACGCCGTCCTCAACCGCTGGCTCTTTGCCGGGCAGCGCGATCAGATTCGGGACGTTTATGTGGCGGGTAAAGCCGTGGTAGAAGATGGGGTGCATCCGCACCAGACGGCGTGTGCCGCCCGCTTTGCTCAGGCGATGGAGGCGCTGCGATGATCGCCCGGTTCACGTACGCGGAGCTGGCGGTCAGCCGCTGGCGCAACGGCGGCGGCGAAACCCGCGAAATCATCAGTTTTCCGCCCGGCGCGGAGCGCTTCGGCTGGCGCGCCAGCATTGCGACGCTGGCGCAGGATGGTCCCTTCTCAGCCTTTCCTGACATTGATCGGGTGATTACCCTGCTGCATGGCGATCCGGTGTTGCTGACCGCGCCGGGCGTGCAGCACTTACTGACGCCTCAGCAGCCCTGGGCGTTTGCCGGCGAACTCGCCTTAACGGCAAAGCTGCAGGGCAGCGTCAGCGAAGATTTTAATATTATGACGCGGCGCGGGGAATGGCAGGCAGCGGTGGAGGTGGTGACCACGCCAGTCAGCACTCTGCATGGCGTCGCCTGGGTGCTGGCTGGCGCCTGGCAGACGGCTGCCGGGGAACGGCTGACTGCGCAGCAGGGCGCGTGGTGGGTCGATGAAGAAACAGCATTCAGCCCGTGCGATACCGATGCCCGGCTGCTGTTTACCCGTCTTAACCGTGTCCCCTGAAGCGGCCCAGTAGTTTGTAACGTGAGCCGGGATAGAGCAGCCGCGCATAGGTCACGATTTTAGTGTCGCTCCAGGTCTGACGGCGAATCAGCAGGCAGGGTTCGTGCTCATCCACCGACAGATGTTTACGCTGACGCGCATCGGGCAACACCGCTTCAACAATGTGCTCGCCCGCCGTCAGCGGCGCGACGCGCATCAGATAGGTGTAAGGCGTCATCTGCTGATAATCCTGCGTCAGGTAATCGGGTGCGACCAGCGGATTGACCAGACGGTCCTCCAGCTGCACCGGCAGATCATTTTCGTAATGCACAATCAGCGAATGATAGAGCGTCTGCCCGGTGGTCAGTCCCAGCACCGCCGCCTGCTCAGGATCGGCTTTGTCCTGGCCGAAGGCGAGAATTTTGCAGCTGTGCTGATGGCCGCGCTGAGCGATCTCATCGGCGATGTTATGCACCTCCAGCATGGCGGTGTAGCCTTTCATCTCCGCCACGAAGGTTCCGACGCCCTGCATCCGCACCAGAAAGCCTTCGCTGGTGAGTTCACGCAGCGCCCGGTTAATGGTCATGCGGCTGACGCCCAGTTCATTAACCAGTTCACTTTCTGATGGCACACGCTGATTCGCTTTCCACAACCCTTCACGGATCTGGCTGACGATGGCCTGCTTCACCCGCTGATAAATCGGGGCAGGCTCATCGCTCATTGCCGCCGCCAGTTGTGCCAGTGCCGTATGCTCAACCATTTGCTGTTCCTTATGCTGAAAGTCCCCTAAGTTTACTGTCTCACCGTGTGAATGTATATACATCCAGTACGCTGCGCGGTGCCCCAATGGTGCAGCCTGCGCATCCTGATGGTGCAGCCTCTGAGTAGCGCTAAATAGTCAACCCGCAGCGGACGGGCAATCGATTTTTGTGATCGGCCTGGCACGGCACTTGCTTGCTCCCTTTGATTGTATAGACAAGCATAGACAAGAATTAACGCTTATGTTTCACTCGTATTATTCCGCTGGATCAGGGCAAGGAGAGCAGTTTAGCCACACCAGCACACTTGTATAGACAGGAGTAAACTATGTCAGGTTCGTTTCAGGTTTTGCGCCTGGTGCCAGGCGAGGTGGACCTCGCCACATTACGCGCTATCTATCAGGGCAACGTCACGCTGACGCTTGATGAGCCCGCGCGTCAGGCAATTGCGGCGGCGCAGCAGACCGTGGATGCGATTGTCGCCTCTGGCAACGTGGTATATGGCATTAATACCGGCTTCGGCAAGCTGGCGCAGACGCAAATCCCGGCCAGTCGGCTGGCGGATCTGCAGCGTAATCTGGTGCTGTCACACAGTGTCGGGCTGGGCGATCTGCTGCCCGACAATGTTACCCGCCTGGTGGTCGCCACCAAAATCATCAGCCTGGCACGCGGTCACTCTGGCGTGCGAATCGAACTGGTTGAGGCGCTGCTGGCGCTGTTCAATGCGGGTGTCATGCCCTGCATCCCGGAAAAAGGCTCGGTCGGTGCCTCCGGCGATCTGGCGCCGCTGGCGCACATGTCCCTGATGCTGCTGGGCGAAGGTCAGGTCCGGCTCAGGGGTGAGTTGATCCCGGCAACCGAAGGCCTGGCAAGCGTAGGTCTGTCGCCGTTTGTACTCGGCCCGAAAGAGGGACTGGCGCTGCTTAACGGCACCCAGGTCTCAACTGCGCTGGCGCTGCGCGGCCTGTTTGAGGGTGAAAACCTGTTTGCCGCTGGTCTGATGGCCGGTGCGCTGTCGCTGGAGGCGATTAAAGGCTCGCTAAAACCGTTCGACGCCCGTATCCATCAGGCGCGCGGCCAGCATGGTCAGATTGCCGTCGCCGCTGCCGTCAGCACCCTGATTGAGGGCAGTGAAATAGTGATGTCGCATACGCATTGCGGCCGCGTTCAGGATCCCTACTCCATCCGCTGCGTGCCACAGGTGATGGGTGCCTGCCTGGACAACTTCAGCCACGCGGCGCGAATTCTGGAAATCGAAGCGAACGCGGCCTCTGACAACCCGCTGGTGTTCAGCGACAGCGGCGATGTGATCTCCGGCGGCAACTTCCACGCCGAGCCGGTGGCTTTTGCTGCGGACATCCTGGCGCTGGCGATTGCCGAAGTCGGGGCCATCTCCGAGCGGCGGCTGGCGCTGCTGCTGGACAGCGGCTTGTCGGGTCTGCCGCCCTTCCTGGTGCGCGACGGCGGCGTAAACTCCGGCTTTATGATCGCCCAGGTGACCGCCGCAGCCCTGGCCTCTGAGAACAAATCGCTGGCCCATCCGGGCAGCGTCGACAGCCTGCCGACCTCCGCTAATCAGGAAGATCACGTCTCGATGGCGACCTACGCCGCCCGCCGTCTCGGCAGCATGTGCTTTAACAGCGCCGCAGTCGTGGGCATTGAGGCGATGGCCGCCGCACAGGGCATTGAATTCAACCGGCCGCTGAAAAGCTCTGCGCTGATTGAGCAGGCCATCGACACCATTCGCGAGCAGGTCGCCTTCCTTGAGGAGGATCGCCTGCTGGCTCCCAATATCGAGGCAATGCGTCAGTGGGCAAGTCGCACTGACTGGCCTCAGGCATTGACTGCGCTGCTGCCGAGCATGCGCCCAACTTCTTGAATTAAGGAATCTTTCATGAGCGAAACTCTTTCTCAGGCTGTGGCACGTGAAATTCGCGCGCCTCACGGTACCACGCTGCACTGCGCCAACTGGCTGATTGAAGCCGCTTACCGCATGATTCAGAACAACCTCGATCCCGATGTTGCCGAGCGGCCGGAAGATCTGGTGGTTTATGGCGGCATCGGTAAGGCGGCGCGTAACTGGGAGTGCTTCGAGCAGATCCTGCGTTCGCTGCGGGCACTGCAGCCGGATGAAACCCTGCTGATCCAGAGCGGCAAGCCGGTCGGCATCTTCCGCACCCATGCGGATGCACCCCGCGTACTGCTGGCAAACTCCAATCTGGTGCCGCACTGGGCGACCTGGGATCACTTCCATGAGCTGGATAAAGCGGGCCTGATGATGTATGGCCAGATGACCGCCGGTTCCTGGATCTATATCGGCGCGCAGGGCATCGTGCAGGGCACCTACGAAACCTTCGTGGAAGCGGGACGTCAGCACTACAACAACGACCTCAGCGGACGCTGGATCCTCACCGCCGGACTGGGCGGCATGGGCGGCGCACAACCGCTGGCGGGCGTTCTGGCCGGGGCCTGTGTGCTGGCGATTGAGTGTCAGGAGTCGCGCATCGATTTCCGCCTGCGTACCCGCTATGTAGATTACAAAGCCACCACGCTGGATGAAGCGCTGGCGTTAATCAGCGAAGCGACCGCGGCGAAAAAAGCGATTTCGGTCGGGCTGCTGGGCAATGCCGCCGAGATCCTGCCGGAGCTGGTGAAACGCGCCCGGGCGGGCGGGCCAAAACCGGATATCGTGACCGATCAGACCTCGGCACACGATCCAATTAATGGCTATCTGCCGGCTGGCTGGGATCTGGCGCGCTGGCAGCAGGAACGCGTCTCACAGCCGAAGGCAGTGGAGAAAGCGGCGCGTGCATCAATGGCGGTCCACGTGCAGGCGATGCTCGACTTCTGTCATATGGGCATCCCGACCGTGGATTACGGCAACAATATCCGTCAGGTAGCGCTGGATGAGGGTGTCAGCAACGCCTTCGATTTCCCTGGCTTTGTACCGGCCTACATCCGTCCGCTGTTCTGCGAAGGAAAAGGCCCGTTCCGCTGGGTGGCGCTGTCCGGCGATCCGGAAGATATCTACAAGACCGACGCAAAACTCAAAGAACTCTTCCCGCATCACAAAACGCTGCATCGCTGGCTGGATATGGCGCAGGAGCGCATCGCCTTCCAGGGACTACCAGCACGTATCTGCTGGCTGGGACTGGGCGAACGGCATCTTGCCGGTCTGGCGTTCAATGAAATGGTGCGCAACGGCGAGCTGAAAGCGCCGGTGGTGATTGGCCGCGACCATCTCGACTGCGGCTCGGTTGCCTCACCTAACCGTGAAACCGAAGCGATGAAGGATGGCTCGGATGCGATCTCAGACTGGCCGCTACTTAACGCGCTGCTGAATACCGCAGGCGGTGCGACCTGGGTCAGCCTGCATCATGGCGGCGGTGTTGGCATGGGCTTCTCGCAGCACGCCGGTATGGTGATTGTCTGTGACGGCAGCAAAGAGGCGGATGCGCGTCTGGGTCGGGTATTGTGGAATGACCCGGCCACCGGCGTGATGCGTCATGCCGACGCGGGTTATGAGCTGGCACAAAGTTGCGCGGCAGAGCATGACCTGAATCTGCCGATGCAGAAGTAATACGCTGAACGGGGCGGGCAGCGGCTTGCCCCGTTTTCTTCGCATTTTTCCCTTCTGAAGCCCTGCCCGGACATCACTTCCTTATTACTTATTCCATTTTGATTTAGCCTATAGCCAGATTTCGTCCTGCCGGCGATAGACGCAGCGCCACCCGACCTCTAAAGTGAAATCTTCTCATTCTGTATGGAGCGCGACTCTGCATGACCCTTTCCCCTGCCCTGCTTGAAGATGCCCTGCGCTGGCGCCGTGAGTTTCATCGCCACCCCGAATTAGGTTACCAGGAACAGCAAACCAGCCAGTTTATCGCTGATGAGTTAGAGCGGGCGGGATTGCAGGTGTTTCGTGGTCTGGCGGGCACCGGCGTGATCGGCACGCTGGAAAACGGTCCCGGCCCGGTTATCGGGCTGCGTGCGGATATGGATGCGCTGCCGATTACGGAAAAAGGCGACACTGAATGGCGCTCCGCCACTCCTGGCGTGATGCACGCCTGCGGGCACGACGGTCACAGCGCCATTCTGCTGGCCGCCGCCCGACAGCTGGCCGCCACACGCCAGTTCAGCGGCACGGTACATTTCATTTTTCAGCCTGCCGAAGAGAACCTGGGCGGTGCGCGCAAAATGGTGGAAGAGGGACTGTTCCAGCGCTTCCCGATGGATGCGATCTATGCGATGCACAACTGGCCGGGCCTGCCGCTGGGGTCACTGGCGGTTAACCCTGGCGCCATGATGGCGTCGCTGGATTCGTTTGAGATTACCCTGCACGGCAAAAGCTGCCACGCGGCGATGCCGGAAAGCGGTGCCGATCCAATGGTGGTAGCGGCTGAGCTGATTCTGGCGCTGCAGACGATTCCGTCACGTCGCCTCTCGCCGCTCGCCTCGGCGGTGGTCAGCGTGACGCAGATCCACGGTGGCGAAGCGATCAACGTGATCCCGGAACAGATTGTGCTGCGCGGCACGGTGCGCTGCCTGCAGACCAGCGTGCGCGAAAAAGTACGCGGGCTGATTGATGAGTTTGTCGCTACCCTGCCACGTCCGTTTGGCGTCAGCGGTGAGATTGAGTGGTTACCGGGCTATCCGGTGACCGCCAACCATGCGGCCCCGGCTGAGCAGGTACGCGAGGTGGCGCTGGCGACGCTGGGGGCCGAACAGGTTCAGTGGCAGGTTAATCCGTCGATGGCGTCTGAAGATTTTGCCTGCATGATGGAGGCCTGTCCGGGTGCTTACTTCTGGCTGGGCGCGGATGGCGACACGCCTTCCGCCCCGCTGCACAACGCCCGCTATGACTTCAACGACGCGCTGTTGCCAATTGGCATTACTTTCTGGCAGAACCTGGTTGAACAGGCGCTGCCAGCAGCCTGAGTCAGTAACCGGCGGCGAGGATCTGCTGCTCTGCCGCCGCCAGAGAGTCGCACTGGCCGCTGGCGCGCAGGCAGCAGGCGAGCTGCAGTCGCAGTGATGCGGGCACCGGCCGCTGCTGATTCAGCACCTGCTCAATCCAGCGCGCGGTTACCTCTGCCGTCTTATCGGCCGGCAGTTCAACGGCCACTTCGGGCTGACGCTCAACCCACACTTCCGCTTCTGCGCCTGCGCCCTGAATCATGCTGATCGCCGGGCAGCGCTGTGGATTGGCATAGACTTCCCCTTCGGTGCCATTGAGCAGTATCGCAGGCGCATCGATGTCACTGAAGAATTTCGCCACACGCGGCACATACTCCGGATGCGACACGCTCGACAGCCGCAGCGCCGCACGTTCGGCAAACGGGGTCGCCAGTTTTGCCAGCGTATGCGCGCTGTTACGCACGCCCATTCGCCAGCGCAGCGACAGCTGTTTCGCCATTGGCGGGCAGAGATGATCGATGGTGATAAAGGCGAGTTCGCCCTGATCGAGTTTTGCCTGCGCCGCCTCTGCGGTGGTGACGGGGGTAATACCCAGCGCGGCAAACACCGCTTCACTGGTGATGCGCGTCGCGTCGTCGCTGACGCCATGCACCAGCACCGGGAAGCCGAGTTTCACCAGCAGCAGCGCCAGCAACGGCGTGAGATTGCCCTGCCGACGCGCACCGTTGTAGCTGGGGATCACAATCGGCATCGGGCGGTTTTCCGGCGCCTGCAGTTGCATCATCTGCGCCTGCATCGCCTGATAAAAGCCGCGCATTTCCGCTTCGCCTTCGCCTTTAATACGCAGCGCAATCAGAATGCCGCCCAGCTCCAGGTCCGGCACCTCGCCCGCCAGCATCGCGCCATAAAGCGCCACGGCAGTATCAAAGTCGATATCGCGGGCATGATTTTTACCGCGACCAATCTCTTTAATGATTTTATTCAGTTCCATCACTCGCTTCCGGTTAAGTGCGCGGCTCAGCGCCGCGTGGGACGTCGTTTACGCACCGTATTTTTTGGCACCACGGTGGCCGGTATCGCTGCCGGCTCTGGCGTTTCCGGCTGCTCAATCGGGAAGATCGGCAGCGCCGCTAACAGCCGGCTGCCATAGGATTTGCTCAGCAGACGGCGGTCGTAAATCACGATTTCGCCATAACATTGATGGCTGCGAATCAGGCGTCCGACCTGTTGAATCAGGGTAAAAGAGGCGCTGGGTAAGCTCTGCACCTCAAACGGATAGCGTTTCAGGCTTTTCAGCCACTCGCCTTCGGTCAAAATTACCGGACTGTCTACCGGGGGAAAAGCGATTTTATGGATATGCACCTGACTCAGCAGATCGCCTTTGAGATCCAGCCCTTCGGCAAACGACTGCAGGCCAATCAGGATGCTGGTTTCCCCTTTGGCGACGCGCTGACGATGCAGATCGACCAGGCGGCTGCGAGGCTGATCGCCCTGAACCAGCATTGAGAGGCGCAGGTCGGGCAGACAGGCGACAAACTGCTGCATCGCCCGGTTGCTGGCAAACAGCACCAGCACGCCTTTGTGCTTTTTCTCCGCCATCTGCTGCCGGAAGAAACCGGCCATCTCCGCGATATGCTCCGCTTCGTGCGTCATCAGCGGCTCATAGCGCATCTGCGGGATCACCAGCTTGCCCTGCTCCACGTGGTTAAACGGGGAGTCCAGCGCCACAAAGCGGTCGCCCGCCTTCTCGCTGAGTCCCGACATCTCCTGCAGGCGGTTGAAACTGTTAAGCGATCGCAGCGTGGCGGAGGTCACGACCACGTGCGGAATTTTACGCCACAGCATCTTCTCCAGCTGGTCGCTGACGCGGATGCCGGCGCAGTGAAACAGCAGGTGCGCCTGACCTTCGCGCAGCTCGCGGGTGATCCACTTCGATACCGGCGCGCCAGAGGCTTTTTCCATCGCCGCCAACCGCCACAGTTTGCTGACCGATTCGAACCAGCCAAACTGGCGATTGAGCTGCAGCAGATTGCGATGCAGTCGCACCACATCCACTTTACCTGTCTGCTCGCTCAGCGCATTAATCAAACCTTCACTCAGGCCGCGCAGCACATCGCTGAGCTTAAAGAGCCGGGCGCAGAGATCCAGCAACTCCTGGGGCAACGCCCCCAGCACAAAGCGGAATTCGCCCGGCTGATTATGCGGTGGCAGCAGCGGATTCAGCGCCTGAGCGGTAATCGTCAGCAGTTCACGCAGCTCATCGCAGTGCGCTTTCAGCCGCTCCGGGTTAGCCAGCGGCGGCGGTGATTTTGGCCGCATCTGCGTCATGATGCTCTCTACCAGCTTGATAAAGAGGTCAAGCTGCAGGCTGCTCCAGCCCGGCGTGATGTCGGCGCTCATCTCCAGCGCATCGCGGGCCACTTCCGGCAGGTGATGCCCTTCATCCAGCACCAGCATCAGGTTTTTAGCCGGTGGCAGCACCGACTCATTCTCCATTGCTGCCATGACCAGCGCATGGTTCGCCACCACTACATCGACCTGCTCGATCTCGCGCCGCGCCACAAAGAACGGGCATTCACGATACCAGCGACAGTGTGCGCCAAGGCAGCTCGCTTTGTCGGTGGAGAGCCGCTGCCACAGGCTGTCGCTGACGTTCTCGTCGCTGTGATCGCGCAGGCCGTCCCACTGATAGCGATCCAGCGATTTCTGCAACCGGCCACACTGCGTCTGCTCCTCTTTAGTGCTGCTGACGGCGTCATCGTCCAGATAAAGCAGCAGATCGCCCTGCTCATCGTCATCGGCCGCCATCGCCGCCAGATTACGCGGACAGACATAGCGCCCGCGACCAAAGGCGGCGGTAAAAGTGAGATCGGGAATGATTTTTTTCAGCAGCGGCAGATCTTTGGTGAAGATTTGATCCTGCAGCGCCACGTTGGCGGTGCTGATCACCAGCCGCTTCTCCTGGGCGCGGCTGGCCGCGATGCCCGGGATCAGATAAGAGAGGGTTTTGCCCACGCCGGTTGGTGCTTCAACCGCCAGATGGCGCGAATCGTCACCCGCCAGACATTTCGCCACTTCGGCGATCATCTGGCGCTGCGGCGCACGCGGGATGAAATCAGGCACCTGCTGCTGAAGCGCTTTATACCATTGCGCTATCTGGCTTTTTACTGCGGCTGTCAGGGCCATGATTTGCGTTACCACACCGAAAATATGGCCTGTATTTTTACACAGTATCCTGTTGGCGTCAGCTTTCGCGCCGAATTTTTCGTGCGACGTCGTAAATTTCAGCAGTTGCCCGTTTCAGGGTCGTGCGGGCAGCCCGTCAACCCGGGCCGGGCCGGCACGAAGAAAGGCCAGCCGCATGAGGTAGCGGCTGGCTATCCCAGCACTTTGTACATATAGGTGGTGGCATCCAGCACGCCCGCGGTGGATTCGGCATAAAACGGGATCGACCCCGCTACCTGCCAGCCCAGCGAGCGATAGAGATCGCTGGCGACATCGCCGCTGCGCGTATCCAGCACCAGCAGCGTTTTGCCCTGCGCACGGGCCTGCTGCTCAGCGCGCTGCATCAGCTCACGCGCGATGCCCTGACGGCGCGCCTGCGGATGCACCAGCAGTTTGCTGATCTCCGCCCGGTGTCGGCCATTAGGCATCGCGCTGCCACTGAGAATGACCGTGCCCACGATGCGACCGTGCTGCCGCGCAACGAATAATTCGCTGTCGCCCTCTGCCAGACCGGCGATCCGCTGCTGCCAGAATCGCGTCATCACCTCTTCGTCTTCAGCATCAATAAAGCCGACGCTGGCGCCGTCTGCCACACAGGCCTGCAGCACCGCTGTAAGTTCACCCAGTTGCGGTTGCGCTTCGTCGGCGCGAAGTATTGTGTAATCGATCATGGTTTCGCCACCACCAGTAAATAGCGCGCGCCGTCAGTCAGGTGCGCCTCAAAAGCCGATTTCCCGACCAGATGAAAACGTAAGCAATCACCGGGCTTCAGCGCCCACTGCTGCGCCCCCATCGTGACGGTGAGGCCGCCCTCGCGTAGCCAGATATGCTGCTCCAGACCCTGAATGGGTGGCGCATCATAATCTATACGTGCACCAGGCCGTAATCTGCCCTCAACGAGTTCGCATCGGAAATGAAGCGCAGGAGGTGAAACATTCCGGCGAATAAATCCGCTGGATTCATCCTGCCACACGGGCTGCTGGTCATCTCTGATCAGCAGGCTGGACTCCTCCTCCACTTCACTGAGCAGGCGCGACATCGTTAATCCGTAGGCAACACACAGACGGTTAAGCAGCGCAGCAGTAGGGCTGGTCTCGCTTCGCTCAATGCGCGATAATGACGCACGACTGATGCCCGTTGCGACAGCAAGTTCATCCAGCGACCAGCCGCGTTGCAGGCGTAATTCTGCCAGCCTCACCGCCAGTCGTTGCTCCGTATTCAGCTCTGGCATGATGATTTCTCATATTTGGGAATAATTCTCTTATATGAGATATAACGGAGAAACGGCGTATCAGTCAAGTTGTACATCGAGAAATGTATTGTACAACTTAGTCGGCTTCGTTATGGTAATTGCACTCAGACCAATCGAAAGAGGAATTTATGACCTTATACAGTATCGGTGACGTCGCCGAGCGCTGTGGCATAAACCCAGTCACACTGCGCGCCTGGCAGCGTCGTTATGGCTTACTGAAGCCGCAACGTACCGAAGGCGGACATCGTCAGTTTGACGAAGAAGATGTTCATCGCATCGAAGAGATCATGCGCTGGATTGAAAGCGGCGTGCCGGTCGGTAAAGTTAAAGCACTGCTGGAAGGTGGCGATGTAGATGCCCATGACGGCTGGACCACACTCCAGGATGAGCTGATCAGCGTCCTGCGTCACGTCAGACCCGCTAAACTTCGTAATAAAATTGCCGCGATTGGTCGCGAACATCCGATTGATGCGCTGATCGACCATGTTTTTATGCCGGTGCGTCAGAAGCTGAGTCTGGACCAGAACACCGCCCGCACCATGTGCAGTCTGCTGGATGGTTTGCTGATCGATTATGTCGCGTTCTGCCTGACCGGCAGCCGCAAAAAATCGGGTAAAGATGCGTTGATTATTGGCTGGGGTATCGACGATCGTACCCGAATCTGGCTGGAAGGCTGGCGTCTGTCGCAGCATGGCTGGCGGATTGATGTGCTGGCAGAACCGCTGGATTTACCGCGTCCTGAACTCTTTCCCGGCATGAATATGTTTGTCTTTACCGGTAAAAAACTGACCCGCCGCCAGCAGGAACAGCTGTCACACTGGCAGGAACAGGGCTATGCCGTGCGGTTGCACGATCCCGCCTGATAACAAAAACGCACGCCGGGCACTTTGCCTGCTGCCTTGCGCGCGCTATTATCCCCGCCTCACTGTTAACGAGCTCAGGTTTTACCCATGAACTGTAAAAAAGCTTTCTTCGCCACGCTGTTTTTTATTATGGCGGCAGGTGGCACCGGCGGTCTGATGCTGGTGGGATACTCTCTCATCGTTCACTCACGCTAAGCCAGCGCTGCAGGCGTTCAAACAGGCGATCGCTGACTATCGCCAGCAGCGCCACCAGTAATGCCCCCTGAATGACATAGGCTGTATTAAAGCC
The DNA here is from genome assembly GCF_025910055.1 of Pantoea sp. JV6. Classification (NCBI taxonomy): domain Bacteria; kingdom Pseudomonadati; phylum Pseudomonadota; class Gammaproteobacteria; order Enterobacterales; family Erwiniaceae; genus Pantoea; species Pantoea sp. JV6. The sequence continues at coordinate 368,950 of NZ_JAPCIM010000012.1, forward strand.
GCTTAAGCCGATAATCACCGGCGATCCCAGACTTTTCGCGCCGACCGTCGAGGCGATGGCAGCGGTGCCGATGTTGATGATTACCGAAGTGCGTATTCCGGCGATGATGACCGGCGCAGCCAGCGCCAGCTCAATCTGCCACAGTCGCTGCCAGCTACTCATGCCGACCCCGATGGCGATCTCCCGACTGCTGGCCGGTACGCTATCAATACCCGCCAGCGTCCCCTGTAAAATCGGCAGCAATCCATAGAGCAGCAGCGCCACGACTGCGGGCCAGGCGCCAAATCCCATCACCGGCACCGCAATTGCCAGCACCGCCACCGGCGGAATCGTCTGCCCTGCCGCCACAATGGTTTCCATCAGCGGCCGGAACGCCCGCCCCGCCCGCCGCGTCACCAGCACACCACTGCCAATGCCAATCACAATCGCCAGCAGGCTGGCGGTGATCACCAGAAACAGATGCGCCAGCGTCAGCTGCCAGAAGCTCTCCTGCTGATAGAGTGGCCGCGCCAGTTCGGGAAACCAGCGGTGAAACAGCGGCCCGCTGTAAGGCATCAGGGTCAGCAGCGCGCCGTAGAACAGCACCAGCCACAGCAGCGGATCCCTTAGCCTGCGCATGTTAAATCCTCGCGCAGTTGCAGCAGATCGCCAAAGTGGAGCACGCCCAGCGGCCGCTGCTGATCGTCAATGACCGGCAGTTTATCGGTACGCCGGGCGATAAACTGCGACAGGGCATCGCGCAGCGTCAGTGCCGCAGCGATCGGTTCGCCCGGCAGCCACTCGCCGCGCCGCACGGCATTACCGACCTGCTCCAGCGACAACAGCCGTACTCCCATTTCGCTGCGGCCAAAGAAGTCGCGCACAAAATCATTTTTCGGCTGGGTGAGCAGCTCTACCGGCCTGCCCTGCTGAACAATCTCGCCGTTATCCATCAGCACAATACGGTCTGCCAGCGTCAGCGCTTCGTCGATGTCATGCGTCACCAGCACGATGGTGCGGCCCGACAGTTGATGAATGCGCAACATCTCCTGTTGCAGCACCCCGCGCGTCACCGGGTCGAGTGCACCAAACGGCTCATCCATCAGTAACACTTCCGGATCCGCCGCCAGCGCCCGCGCCACGCCGATGCGCTGCTGCTGCCCACCCGAGAGCTGATGCGGATAGCGGTCCAGCAGCTGCGCATCGAGATTCAGCAGCGCCAGCAGCGCCGTGATACGTTCATTGACCTGTGCCCGGGGCCAGCCCAGCAGCACTGGCACCGTGGCGATATTCTTCCGCACCGTCCAGTGCGGAAACAGGCCAATCGACTGGATGGCGTAGCCCATGCGCCGCCGCAGCGTGCGGGCATCGAGCTGGCGAATCGACTCTCCGGCAAAGCGGATTTCACCACTGTCAAACTCCACCAGCCGGTTGATCATCTTCAGGGTGGTCGATTTGCCCGAACCGGAGGTGCCAAGCAGCACGCAAAATTCCCCTTTCGCCACCTGTAACGACAGATCTTTCACCGCCGCTTTACCGTTAAACGCGCGGGAAACGCCGTCAAACTCAATCATCTTTTCTCTCCAGCAGTGAGATCAGCAGGCGGAACAGCGCATCGATGACCACCGCCAGCGCAATCACCGGGATCACCCCCAGCAACACCAAATCAAGCGCACTGCTTAGCAGTCCCTGGAAAATAATCGCGCCAAAGCCGCCCGCGCCAATCAGCGCCGCAACCACCGCCATGCCCAGCGTCTGCACCACCACTACCCGCAGGCCCGCCAGCCAGACCGGCAGCGCCAGCGGCACATCCACCGCAATAAACTGCTGCCAGCCACTCATGCCGACGCCACGTGCACTCTCACGCACCTCGTGCGGCACCTGTTGCAGCCCCACCATCACGCTGCGCACCAGCGGCAACAGGGCGTAAAGCACCAGCGCGATCAGCGCCGGAGCCATCCCAATGCCGCTGATGCCCCAGTCACCGAGCCACGGAAACTGCTGAGCCAGTCCGGCCAGCGGCGCAATCAGCAGACCAAACAGCGCCACCGAGGGCACAGTCTGAATCACATTCAGCACACCGAACACCCCGCCCTGCCAGCCAGGCCGCCGGAACAACGTGACGCCCAGCGGCAGCGCAATCATCAGCGCAGGCACCACCGTGCCCGCCAGCAGGGTGAGATGACGGCTCAGCGCGGCATCAAACACCGCGTGGCGGTTGGCATACTCTTTCAGCAGGGAGAGATCGCTGAGCTGGCCACTGAACAGCAGCAGCAGCGGCAACAGCCAGACCTGCAGATTGAGCAGCAGCTGTGCCAGCCGATGGCGGGTCAGTTGCCGCACCTGATCGGTGATCAGCAGCAGGATCAGCGCGCCGCTGCACCACAATCCGCTGGCAAAGCTGGTGCGCGCCAGACGGCTGCCCTGCTGGCTGAGTAAAGTGGCCTGATGACCGCTGAGCCAGATGATCGCCGCCAGCATCAGTTCTGCCGCCAGCAGCGCCAGCATCAGCGTGATGCGGGTCGGATGCCGCCACAGCAGCAGCCACAGCGTCAACAGCGGCAGCAGCAACAGCCCGAAGCGGCTAATCTGCCAGCCCATCAGCGGTTCACCCGCCACCAGACGGTTTGGGGCGAAGTTCAGAAACGGCAATGCCACCAGCGCCAGAGTCAGCAGCGTCAGCAGCAGCAGTGCCACCGGCTGCTCAACCGGACGGCGTATCGCTTCCCGCGATATCTGCATCGGTTACAGCAGCTTTTTCTGCTGCAGCCATTCGGTCGCTACGCTGCTGGCATCCTGACCATCGACCGCGATTTTGGCGTTGAGCTGTTGCAGCGTCTTCTCGTCAAGCGCGCTGAACACCGGCTTCAGCCACTCTGCAATCTGTGGATAGGCTTTGAGTACCGATTCACGGATCACCGGCGTCGGCGCATAAATCGGCTGAACCCCTTTAGGATCGCTGAGCGTCTGCAGACCTAATGCCGCCACCGGACCGTCGGTGCCGTACGCCATCGCCGCGTTTACGCCGGAAGTCTGCTGTGCCGCTGCGCTGATGGTGACAGCGGTATCGCCGCCAGCCAGCGACAGCAGCTGGTCCTGCTTGAGGTCAAAGCCATAGGCTTTTTCAAAGGCGGGTAAGGCATCGCTGCGTTCAATAAATTCTGCTGAGGCCGCCAGTTTGAAAGTGCCGCCTTTTTTCAGCCAGGCGCTGAGATCCGCCAGAGAGTTGAGCTGATTTTTTTCAGCCAGATCTTTTCGCACAGCGATGGTCCAGGTGTTATTGGCCGGAGCGGGTGTCAGCCAGACCAGATGGTTTTTCTCCGCATCCAGCTTCTTCACTTTCTCGTAGCCTTCGGTGGCATTTTTCCAGGCGCTGTCTTTCTCATCATTGAAGAAAAATGCACCGTTGCCGGTATATTCCGGATAGATATCAAGTTCGCCCGCCGTGATGGCACCGCGCACCACCTGCGTGGTGCCGAGCTGAATTTTATTGACGGTTTTTACCCCGTGCTTTTCCAGCACCTGAAGAATCACATTGCCCAGCAGCGATCCTTCGGTATCAATTTTTGAGCCGACCCGCACCGGGTCTGCCGCCTGTGCTATCCCCATGCTGAGCAGCAAAGCGCTGACGCCCATCCAACCCCGAATTCTGACCATGGCTTTTTCCTTATCGCAGTGTGTTGTTTTTACGTTTTGTTCATGCGTGATGATTCACAAGGCGTTGTGCGCCTGCGCGTTCAGGCTGCCCTCCTGCCGCTCTGCGGGAGGCTGGCAAGGCGTGCAGCGGAAATTATCTGCCTTAAAAGCGTAGCCTGGCGCAGCGGCGATGTAGCTGACTTTATCGCAAATTGATAACGATTTGAGATTATAAATTCATCTCATATAACCGAAATGAATTTACGTCTGGGCGTCTAAACGGCTATCCTCGGAAATCTGTTTTTATAATAAAAGACGCACAACATCATGTCCGACCTGACCTCTTCCGCCCATGTGGCAACAGCAGGGAGTTCGCCCGGTGGCGAAACACAGTGGATCCGCAGCGCAGCTGACGTCTCCCGATTAGTGAACAGTGGCGACAGCGCCCGTAATAATGCCCGCATTGTGGTGGCGATTGCGCTGGGGGGCGTCTTCCTTGACGCTTACGACCTGGGTGCGCTGGCCTTTGGCATCAAAGACATCACGCGTGAATTTAATCTCACCCCGACCGGCACCGGCATGGTCGCCTCGGCAATCACCTTCGGAGCCATTATCGGCGCACTGATCGGCGGCTATCTCACGGATAAAATTGGCCGTTATCGGGTGTTTATGGCCGATATGTTCTTTTTCGTGGTGGCGGCTATCGCCTGTGCGTTTGCCCCCAATGAGTATGTGCTGGCCGGCGCGCGTTTTGTGATGGGTCTGGGAGTCGGAATCGATCTGCCGGTGGCGATGGCGTTTCTGGCGGAGTTTTCCAGGCTGCGTGGCAAGGGGAATAAAGCGGCCAGCGTGGCGATGTGGTGCCCAACCTGGTATGCGGCGATCAGCATCTCTTATCTGCTGGTGCTCTTGCTCTATGCCGTGTTACCCGAAAGCCACACCGACTGGCTCTGGCGGCTGATCCTTGGTTTTGGTACCGTTCCGGCGATTATCATCATCGCCATCCGTAGCCGTTACATGAGCGAATCCCCGGTTTGGGCGGCGAATCAGGGCGACCTGAAAGGTGCCGCGGCGATTTTACGTAGTGCGTGGAATATTAATGCCCAGGTGGCAGCCGACGCCGCGCTGACGCCTGCCATGCCGGTGCGCAAGGCGAGCTGGCGTAACTATGGCGCGCTGTTACAGGGTGTTTATCGCCGACGTACATTGCTGGCGACCATCACTTCCATTGCCTCATCCTTTGCTTATAACGCAGTGGCGTTTGGCTTGCCGGTGATCATCTCCAGCTTCTTTGCCCAGTCAATGCTTACCACCATTCTGGTGTCGCTGGCGCTGAATCTGCTGTTCGCCTTTGTCGGCGGGATACTGGCGGTGCGACTGGTGCCGCGCCTCGGGGCGTGGAAGATGTCGGTGGCGGGTTATGCCTGTCAGTGCGTGGCGCTGCTCGGGCTGGCGCTGATTGGTCGTCCGGAAGGCGGTCAGGAAGCCGCGCTGGCGATCGGCATGCTGGCGCTGTTCCTGTTTGGACAGGGATTCGGGCCTGGCTCCCATACCATGACTTTTGCTTCGCTGAGCTACCCGACGTCGCTGCGCGGCGTGGGTGTCGGCTTTAACCAGACGCTGATGCGCGGCAGCTCTACCGTTTCGCTGTTTCTGTTTCCGGTGCTGGTCGCGGCGCTGGGCACCGGCGTGTTCTGGGTGATCTTCCTGGCACCACTGACGGGCCTGCTGGCGCTGCTGGCGATCCGCTGGGAACCGTCGGGTTATGATGTGGATGCGGAAGATTTCGAGCTGCAGCGATAATCAACGCTCAGGGCGTGGATAGCGCGCAGGCTCAGGGAGCAAACGGGCTTATAACCCTGGCGCATTGTTTACCCCGGCCCGACTTCTCCGGCCAGCATTGAAACCGCACCTTAGTGCGGTTTTTTTATGCGGTGACTTCCGGGAAAGGAAACTGCTCCAGATAGTCCGGGATGCGCGGGAAGGTATGCAAAAACCACGGTGTGAACTGCTGTGGCTGCTGCTGCATCTGCTGCTCAATCAGCGCCATCGGGCGATAATCCCAGGCATCCGCTTCCTGCGGATTCAGCTGCGGCAGGCTGTCGCAGACGGCAAAGAAGACGTGACCATACTCATGTTCAGTCAGGCCATTGCTCAGTTTCAGGTTGTAGCTCAGCTCAAACACCGGCGTCAGCGTCACCACCATCCCCATCTCTTCACGCAGGCGGCGCTCGGCGGCGTCGCGGGTTGATTCATGGGGATAAGGATGACCACAGCAGGTATTACTCCACAAGCCACCACAATGATATTTATCGCTGGCACGCCGTTGTAGCAACAGCTCCTGCCGGGAATTGAAGACGTAGACCGTCACCGCGCGGTGCAGTAATCCTTTTTCATGCACTTCCAGCTTTTCCATCTTGCCGGTGGGACGATCGAGGTGGTCAACGAGGATAACTTCAATAGCAGACATGGCGTTTCCTTGAGATTATTCCCAACTATTCTGGCACAGAATTATCGGTTTGGGCGGATCATCGAGGATTTTTTACCCGGGTCAGGCGGAGATAAGCGGATGAAGCAGAGAGAAAATCAGGCCAGCAAGGCTGGCCTGGAGAGGGATTACAGTCGGAAGCTCTGAACCACCCGCTCAAGCTGGGTGCTCTGCGATTCCATCGCCTGCGCGGCAGCAGAAACCTGCTCCACCAGCACGGCGTTCTGCTGCGTGGTGCCATCCAGCTGGGTAATCGCAACGTTAACCTGTTCGATGCCCAGGCTCTGTTCGCGGCTGGCTGACATGATTTCACTCATCAGCGTTGTCACACTGCTCACGCCCTTCATCAGCTCATCCATGGTCTGACCCGCCTGCTCGACCAGCGCGCTGCCGGTATCGATGTTCGCCACCGACTCTTCGATTAACTTTTTAATCTCACGCGCCGAGTTGGCTGAACGCTGTGCCAGGTTGCGCACTTCTGATGCCACCACCGCAAAACCGCGACCCTGTTCACCGGCCCGTGCGGCTTCTACTGCGGCGTTCAGCGCCAGGATATTGGTCTGGAATGCGATGCTGTCGATCACGCTGATGATATCGACCACTTTACGGGATGAGTGATGAATCTCGCCCATGGTGGTCACCACCTGACGGACCACTTCGGTGCCACGTGCGGCCACCTGCGAGGCATCACCCGCCAGCTGGTTAGCGTGAGTCGCGTTGTCGGCGTTCTGACGCACGGTGCCGGTCAGTTGCTCCATCGACGCGGCCGTTTCTACAATCGAGCTGGCCTGATCTTCGGTACGGGAGGAGAGATTAGCATTGCCGCTGGCAATTTCACGCGACGCGGCGGTGATCGCAAGCGCGCTGTCGCCCACCTGCTGGAGCAGCCCCTGCAGATAGCTGATGAACTGGTTAAAGCTCTGCGCGACGGCGTTGAACTCCGGGCTGTTGCTGGCTGGCAGACGCTGAGTCAGATCCGCACCACCGGTCGACAGCGCTTCGATGTTGCTGTTCAGCACGTTAAGACGTTTCATCATGGCGCGGACAAAGCCCAGCGACACCAGCAGCAGGATTACCGCCAGAGGGATCTGCACCAGACCCAGGCGGGTCAGCATGTTGTGAGACTGCGCTTTCAGCAGGCTGGTTGGCAGGCTACTGGCGAGATACCACGGGCTGCCAGGAATGGCCTGCACGAACAGCGTCTGCTCGCCTTCACTGCTGTCATAGGTGGTTTCCAGCGGCTGATTGCCAACACCGTTAAGCAGCGTTTTCAGCGGTGCTGCCATCGGCATCTGTACGTCAGCCAGGTTTTCGAGCTTCGGTGCGGCATTCACCAGTGCGCCATTGCCCACGACTTTACCGTCGGCTTCGACGATCAGGACGTTGCCCTGAATGGTTTCACCCATCTGCTTCGCCAGCTGGTTAAAGAACCCCAGCGTCACGTCGATGGTGGCGACACCCCAGGCCGTGCCGTTTTTGTAGATGGCCATAGCACAGTTGGTGCGCGGCTGCGGGCTGGCGGCATCCTGATAGGCTTTTGCCCAGGCACACTGGCCTTTCGGAGCGGCCATGCCATCTTTGTACCAGGGTTGCTCCCAGTATTTGTCAGCCGCGTCGGAGTTCCAGTAGGTGTTCACCTGCAGTTCATTGCTGGCATTACGGGCAAAGAAGCTGCTGTCCTTCTCTTTGGCCGGGTCACGACGGTTTGGCAGTGGCCAGATCCCACCGCCAAACACATTGCTGTCCTGATACTGGTTAACCAGCGTCGGTAACAGGGTGTCGATAGTGGCGCTGTCCATGACGGATGCGGCTTCGGTAATGGCGCGCTGCTGGGCCTGAACGCGGTTCATCTGTTCAACGATACCGGAAGCCAGTGAATCCACCTGATAGCGAACCAGACGGCTTTCGCTATCGACCAGCTGTGGCGCGACAAACTGATTAATAACCCAGACTGTAACGAGTAAAAGCGCAACAAAGAACGCGATCATTGTTGCGGTGAAGCGGGATTGTGTTGTTTTAAACATCTTCGTTCCCCTGAACCTGGTGCGGCGCGATTGCCTGATCGGGTTTAACGGCGCGGCAAGCGGGAACTTGAGATGAGCAGGATCACATATTTGAGAAATGTTTGATTTTTGTAAAAATTTAATTTCATCGAGAAACTATCACATCCCCGGCGGGCGCCGGGGAATGGGCGAACAGGCGCATTACTGCTGGCCTACTCTTCTGAACTGACGACCTGCTGGCGCGGACGGAAGATGTGATTATTGCCATCCGCCGTTAACAATTCCCGTAACTTCTGACCGCCATGTTCATCCGCCTGGGCGAACTGCCGCTCCGCTTCCGTAATCGGCGTAGTCCAGAGCAGAGTCGGGCGATCGCCGTCGCGTTTTGGCAGCGAGAACTGCGCCTGATCGGTTGCCAGCTCATTGGCGAGCAGGAAGCTTTCAAAGCCGACGGGGGCCACTTCCGACGCCAGCGTATGGCCCTCGCCCAGCCAGGTCAGCCGCGCCCACGGCAGATGCACGAACTCCGCCAGCGCGCTGGCCATCTGCACCGCGTTGCCTTCGGTCATGACTTCACCGTCAACCGCCATACCCAGTTCAATGCGGCGATACTGCGGCGCCAGCTCATCAAACAGATAATCGACCTGCGGCATCGGCCGAATGCTCATGCCGATGGTCAGGAAATACCAGACGCCCTGATGCCAGTGCTGGGAGATTGCCATCGGCGGCCAGCTGCCCTGATCGATAGCGTAATACTTCACTGACTCGCCAAAGCGCGCCTGATAGCAGGCCATCAGATCGTTCTGCACCTTATCCCACTCGCTGCCGTCGTGCCATTCGCGCCAGAACTGACGCTGATGCTCCGCACGGGCGTAGTAGTCATTGGTTGATGCCGACCCCAGCGGTGCCGTCAGCCGGTTCTTTTTGATGCAGCCTGCAGAGAAGCTCACCTGCTTCTCCTGATAGAGACTCCAGCCGGGGATCACCGCCAGCAGCTGGCCGTAATACCACAGCGCCGCGCCATCATCGCTCGGCTCCCATAGCACCTGCAGACCAGCTGGATCCAGCGCGGGTTCCGCTTCCAGATTACGGCAATACTCGGCGCTGAGCAGCGGCGCTATGCCCTGCTCCATCGCCTCGCGATCTTCCTGCGCCGGTGCCGGCAGCAGGTTTCGTAGCCAGCAGCCGCGTACCGCATACTGGCTGCGGAACAGGTCGGTTGGCCAGATGTAAAAATAGGCAGTGCGCTCATCCTGTTCGACAATAGCGGTCAGGGTGCGCTGCTGATTGTGGACTTCAGCAATCAGGGATTTGTACGTCATAGTGCCTCGACAAAGCCTGGAGGAATCCATTTTCCCCGAGAATAGAGCAGGATCCTGGCTGCGGCTATCTGAGACAAGGGTAATAGTCTCAAAGTGTGGGAGTTGGAGGGGTGGTGAAGAGTACAGCAGGCGCAATTGGCGGGAGCAGAGGCCCATCTGGCAGCATACTCATACCATCACGGTCTGATAATGCTCTTACAGTAACGGGTGGATGCAGCGAAGGAGCGCGATGCACTGCCCCATAAAGTTAACCGGATACGGTGTTGATTGTAGCGTTCACTATGGTTAGCAGACTGACTTCTCTAATCCATGGTACTCATATCGTCCTGTTTAATGCTTTTTGAAAAAAGCTTTCAGCACCCATAAAAGCGCAACAGACATAATGACAGAAATAAGGATGTTGGCTGAGAGTACAAAGTCGATGGTTGCCTCATCGCCATTAATATTGAAAAATCCTGCGATGGCATAAAAGAATGTTACCGGCACTATGACAGCAATAGCTTTTGAAATAGCAATCGCGCAAAAAACAAACAGAAAAATAGTTAAAATAAAGCGCATCGTTAGTATACCTTTACCGTTCCATAGGCTTTGAGCTGGCTGCCCGGGATGTTAAGCGTTGGGCCAGATTTAAGGAACATGTCGCGCATGTAATTGAACTGAAGAGGATGTTGAAGTGTGATGCAGCCTTCACTCAGCCCTAATGGCCAATAGGGTGCAGACGGAAATTGCCCCGCCTGATGCCTTGTACAAACGTGTAGTCATCGATTTTTCCATCGTCACGAAATAGTCCAAACCATGTTGAACGATCCGTACCGTATATGTCTTTCAACAAGCGTTCTCTAAACGGCCCCAATCTTCCACCTGAAGGTCGTTCTACAATAAAGTAACGGCCACGAACTATTGGGCCTATATCAGGTACGTTTGTTTTTTCTGGATTATTGCGGCCTTCTTTTTGACCAGAAAAAGCAGGAAATGTACCAATACCAGGGCAGCTCAGGCTGGTCATTTCACGCCGATTGAGAAGTAAATAGCAGCTATATGACATGAGAACTCCATTCCTTATGTGCGAATATAGTAGATCCACTTGATTCTAAAAATTAACTATTGCTTTTTGGGAGAACAATGTCAATTGTGCCCGGCATCTGCCTTTGAGTGGCTGACTGGAGGGACGTTACCTGTGCCCGCAGAAGGGCATAAAAAACCGCCAGGCGGCGGCTCGCCTGAATTTACCAACTTTTATTAGGACTCTTTGTAAAAGAGCCGCCGTGGACAGTGGCATCAATCGCATTGCGGCAGTCTTCGGTATCGCGTGGATCAAAGGCTTTCGTGCATTCCTCATATTTAGCTTTGCGCTCCGCGTCATGCGCTTTATACCAATCAATACCCTTCGCGCCAGCATCCCAACCGGTAAGCAGCGTGGTAGCCAGCAAAACCAGTGAAAGCAGTCCTGCTTTCATCAGATTTCCCTTTAAAGAATTAATTGCGACCGCAGTTATAGAGCAGTAGTGCGCCCGAACGAATGAAGCAGGGACTGTCAAAAACAATGTCCGCTATGAGCGAGAAGCAGACTTAGCGGTTGTTCTCAGTACCATGAAGAGCTAGTTAAACCTAGGTGTATTAATCAAATGGGAGCAGGTCAACCTGACTTGTCCCCATAAATTATGATATTGCGATGCTAGCAAAATCCGCTTTTAGCAATTACTGTGAGGGTAACTCCTTTTTCAAATCAGGATACCCGTTTTAAGATCGAGCTTAAAAGATTCCCAGCCTCCTGGCGGGTCCCACTCTCCTTGGCCAAGCACGGTATCATTCTCTATTGATGTTATGATTACACCATCAATGGCGCACTGCCTGGATTTCCAGAGAATGCCTGCAGCAATATCCATCAGAAAAACGTGGCAGTAAGTTGCAACCAAAACCCGATCATGTAGCTTGTCAGTATGGATGTCAGGCACTGAATAAATATGGCCGACGTAATCACCTAGTGGATGGCTTCTGAACGCGTGTGTGGCTATGTCAAAAACATGAAAATAGTCCCCACAAATGATAGCCACGTGGGATTCATTGAGGAGAAAATCAGAAAAGGCGCTGGAAATAAGCCAGCCATCCTCATCTGCACGTATATATAACTGTAAAATCAGAAGGGGCTCACCGTCGTTTCTGATTAGCAGTCGCCGATCCTTTTCCCCCTTAGAGCCAAAAGGATTGACGTCGATGATCGAAACACCTTCCGTTTCAGCGCCGGGCGTAAGCTGTTCAATATAGGTCGCTTGTAATGTCACTGACTATCCCAAGTGTGAAATGCAGAACAACTCATACAACTTTACAAGCTGAGGTCACGACAGCGTCATACGTTGTCATATGTGCTGACCAGCCCCGCAGATTAGTCATTCCGATGTTAGCCACGTCCGCTTCTGGCACAAAGCCGACCGACAACAGGACAAGGTCCGCTATGAGCGAGAAGCGGACGGTCAAAGTTGTTCTGCAACAGATGAAGACTTGTCGTAGCTACATATTAATCAACAGGGAGCAGGTCAGTGATAAAAAGGGGCAGACCAAGTGCGAAAACACCGGCGCCAGGCCGGTATCAGTAGGATAAGGTTAAGAGAATTCTATTTTGCACTCTGACAGAGGAATAGAGCGGCCATCGGTAATAACAAATTGATCACCTTCAATTTGAGCCAGTAACAACCCCATGCCTTTGGCACCAGCTTCGATATCCTTTCTCCATCCGTCAATATCACCGTGATATATGACAGCATGAAATAGCGGACCATCCAGTGGAGTAATGCTGCACCCTGCTTCATTGACCCCCCCACTAGTTGCGTTCGTAGGATCAGCGAAGCATGTAATATTTTTAAATTGCTTTCGGAATTTGTTTTTCCCATCATCAGAAAAATACATAGTTTCCCTTGTCGGTGCGCCATCCATGCCGGGGATGACTCTGGCATCTGATCTTTCTAGCTTCCCACCTAAAGACTTTTCCAACTCATCTATCTGATTAGCCAACACATCACCTCCGTTTTTCACTGGCGCAATTACAAACTTAACGTTTTTAACACCTGATTTATTTAAGATTTTTTAGCAGTGACTAACTAACTCTAGACTATTAGTATGCATTACTACGTTGAAATAAAGCTCCAATATGAGATGTCCGCTTCTGGCACAAAGCGGACGTTCAGCAGGCTAAAGTCCGCTATGAGCGGGAAGCAGATATCGACAGAACCTTTCCTATGCTGGCGTTTTATGTTTTCCTTCGCTTAGCCATCTGAACTAGGACTTCGCCATGAAAATCTACTGGACCCACAAAAGTATCCCCGAACTGAAAGACTTATCTATGAGGGAGCGTGGAAGGCGTTGGCGGAGCGCGTATAAATCGGCTTTCCGGCACTGGCAGATCTGGGGTGGTCTCGTTCTCTGCGGAGTCCTTGCTGGCGCGGGAGCGTACTTTGGCGGCATAGTCGGCACCGTAATATTAGCTGGGCTTGGCGGATTTATTTACAGTCAGATCGTGACACTCGTTGTCCTGAAAAATTATCGTCACCGGCTGAAGGACGAAGCAAACTAATCTTTCAAGACTTTAAGGCTGCAAGACTCAGCAAGTTACACATAACGGTTCTTCGTTCATACGTCTTAATGTATGCCTCGTGGTAGCAAATCATAGTCAGCCAGCTGAACCGCACTGGTCCCCCCACAGCTATGTGGGCAAAAGGTCTGCGGCACGCCAATAACGCTGGCGTTGCTCGGTCGCAGTGATTTTTTCGGTTGCTGAAGCGCGCAGTTATGTTGAAACGCGCATACCCCCCCTCTTTCAGCTGACCGTAAGAAATCCTGGTTGTCAGAGGCAGGTGCCTTATTGCGCTAACCGCATACAGGTAATCACGCGACTGGCATAAAGCAGATCTGCAATTGCGTAGTTCGCTATGAGCGAAGACCGGACGTTCCTGCACTAAAGTGAAAGTGGATGTCTGCGCTTCCACTCATCAACCACATCACCCAGATTTTTTTGTACGTCATTTCGTATCCAGGCCATAAACTCGCGATCAAACCGGAAATCTGGACCACACTCATTGACCATAAAACGGCGAACGTTTTGTGTGTTTTTTGTAGTCTTTATCTACGATTGTAAAGCGTGTTAATGAAGAACTATGCCAGTCAATGTTCATTTGTTGGCTCCTGTTTTAAACAAACGATAGCTGCGTTCAAATTTAACACGTGACCTTGAAATGCCCGTTTTTAGCACGAAGTGGAACTACTGAAGAGTCAAGAAGTCAGCCAGGGCGAAATCACTTAATACCGGAATCTCGGTGACCTGACTGACAGATATTCATCACGTTATCTTTTCAATAGCAACACTACTTTGAAGCCCTGGCACCGCTCATTCCCGGCGAGCCGTCGTGATCTCCATTGCTGCCTGCCTGTCCACCCTGACCACCTAATCCGCCGGGTCCCGCGTTGCCGCCGTTTCCACCGTTGCCTGAACCGTCACCGTTGCCGCCGTTTCCTCCATTACCTCCTTCTTCGCCGCCGCTTCCCCCATCTCCTCCATCTCCATTAGAACCGGCTCCGGCATTCCCGCCATCACCACCGTTCCCATTGCCAGACCCGTCACCGCCATTCCCGCCATCTCCATCCTCTGCGATGGCACTAAAGCTGGCGGTGAAAGTCAAAGCCGGCAGCAGAAAAGAAGGCGTACAGAAGATTGCTATTCGAAGTGTTATGACAGCTATAACCAATAATGATCTTAAAAACGTGCGTAAAGGAAAAATTCGCATTTAAAATCTCCTTCATTCAATTCATCACTTTATTTAATCAGGTGTTTCCCCCATCCCCGCCATCACCACCATCACCACCGTTCCCTCCTGGTGAATTATTGCTGCCGCCATCACCTCCATTTCCACCATCAGCTCCATTCGCTCCTGCAGCTCCTTCTCCTCCTTGCCCATTGTTACCGCTATTGCCCCCATCCCCTCCATCACCGCCATTCCCCCCAGGCGAATCAGCACTATTGCCATTGCCACCGTTGCCACCGTTGCCGCCATTACCACCCTCAGGCCCGCTTCCTCCGTTTCCTCCATTCCCGCCATTTCCCCCTGCAGAGCCACTGCCACCGTCACCACCATTCCCGCCATCAGCTATTTGATGAACCAGATGGGAAACAGACACTACATTAGTATCTTCCTTATTTGCCCACGCATTTGCCATTGAGTTGAGAGACACAACGGTAAAAATGCTCAACGTGAAAACCTTATTTATTCTGCTATTCATCCGTTAGCTCCATTAGCTCCGGGCGCGCCGCTTCCGCCATTTGCGTTTCCGTTACTTGTGTTGCCGCCATTACCGCCGTTGCCACCGTCGATGCATGACGTCCCCGATACCCCTTTCTTACCGTTTTCTCCATTAGCGTCACCATTTTCAGTCGTACCGCCATTTTTCCCATTCAGATATGAGCAGTCGTTATGTTTATGATGATGCTTGTTCGAGGCGTGGGCGCTCAAGGCACTGATTGTCAGAACTGAGAAAATAAGAGAGTTGATGACTATATGATTGGATTTCATATTTATATCTCCATAATGAAAACGCGATGAAATAATCCACCGCGTATTAAAATTAAGCATGCCTTTTATTATGCACCGCCATCTCCACCGCCATCTCCGCCGCCATTATCGCTGCCGTCACCATTACCGGTTCCGTTATTGTCCCCGCTGTCATTCCCATTGCTACTGCCATTTCCACTGTCGGCATTACCGCCATTACCACCATTACCGCCATCCCCACCAGGAGCTCCTGGTGAGTTGTCATTACCACCATTACCCCCGTTGCCACCGGCAGAACCAGGGGCACCATTGGCATCGCCGATTAAGACAAAGGGATGCACAGAGTCTGATGTGACAGGCACACTGTGCAATGGAGTTGCGGCAGACAGGCGAGCTGCAGTGATCAGTAACAACCCTAAAGCAAAAGTGATTTTGTTCGGTCTCATAATCTATCCTTAAAGTAAGAAACACATGAGAAAAAATACATTACGGATAACCCCGCTGTAGGGGTACCTCAAGTAAATTAAAAAAAACAGGAAAATAGAAGAAGTTCAGGTGTAATCAGAAGTGTCTCGGGATTAGCTGATGTGTATAAAGCAGCAAAAGTATTTGCATGATTTCGAATGCATGTTTCTGTGCGGCGCTAATTTATTAGGCATAATCACAAAGTGAGATGCACGTCACGGTCACATATTTTACAAGCTGAGGCACATTACATTTTTATTAATTATAAAATTTCATTCTTAAAATAGTAAAGGCTGTATAGATTATTTAAAAAAGCATTTATGAAAAATTAAAAACCGCCTATTCTTCAGATATTCAAGCCTACTAAAAGGTTAGCCTCGCATTTAGACAGTATCTCCGGCGCACTCCGGGTTCGCAAAAATAATGTCCATCACTTTTATTGGACATTGTCGCGTAAAACACCGTACATGGCTCCCTTCCTGCAGGCTGGTCTGTCAAAGATAGTTATATTCGTGCAGGCCTACGAGACGACAGAAATGATATGAATAAAGGAGGGCGGCTGCGCCCTGCAGGACGCAGCCAGACATCAGAAGGTGGTCCAGTTTCCGTCTGTATCAGCAGGCGCTTCCTTCTTAACTGCGGTTGGTGAAGATACAATTGCATGCCGGGTGGCTGTGGGATGTGAGACTTTAGCAAGCGTGAACACTGACACTGACACTGACTGCAGCTGCGGGGAGACGTGTTCCCGCAGGCTCTGCGAGGCCGACGCAGATTCCTCGACCAGCGACGCATTCTGCTGCTTCACACCATCCATCTCCGTTATGGTCGCCCGGAAATAGTGAAGCAGGACTGGGGAGATATTCTGGAAGTCTTCAACCCATTTGGAAACCGGCTCCGATTCTGTCAAAGCTGATTTATTCTTCTCAATACAAAGGGGATTGCCATAGGCATTACCCCTTTTTTCATACGCACGAAATGTCCGCTCCTGGCACAAAGCGGACGTTGATATCTGCCCCGATCAGCCTATTTTGAATAACCCAAATAAATTTATTGGGTGAACAAAAGCGTCTATCCAATTAGCAGCATCAATCACTAGTGCTGCCTAATCTCTTTATGACCACTAGCCCCCCACCCTTTTACCCGTGAACCCCTCACCCCACATCCCTTCCCATCCGCACCATCGCCCGATACCAGGCACCGCGCTGAATCGACCACCTTAATCCCACCGCAATCGCATTAATCTTCCGGTCAATGATCGCCTGCTGAAAGCGGCCGATCTCCGTACCGGACATTGCCTGCGCCCAGGCTGGCATCAGCCCGAACCCTGACTTCAGCATGATTTTCATCACCGGTTTTGCCTGCCAGCTGGGTGCGGGGGCATTCATCAGCAATCGCGTCACTTCGGCAGTGCGATGATCAAAGCGCAGCTCTGAACGCATCTGTTGCAGATAATCCGCAACATCAACAACGCTTTTCGGTACCTTCTCCGCCCCCAGCGCTTCGGCAACCTGCGCCGCCTCCTGATAGTACTGATCCTGCTCGGCGCGGCTGAGGTGTGGATTTTTGTAGCGCAGATGGGCGGCCAGAAAACGGCTGGTCTCCGCCACATGCACCCAGGTCAGCAGATGCGGATCGCTGGCGGCATAGGGTTTGCCTTCGCTATCAACGCCGCTGACTTTCAGGTGAATGCGTTTCACCCGGTCAATCAGCGTCTGTGCATCCTGCGAATTACCGTAGGTGGTCACGGCGATAAACTGACTGGTGCGCCGCAGGCGGCCCATCATATCTTCACGGAAATTGGAGTGATCCCAGACGCCCGCCAGTGCCGCCGGATGCAGCATCTGCAACAGCAGCGCGCTGATCCCGCCGCACATCATGGAGGTGAAGTCACCGTGGACGCGCCAGATCACGCTGTCCGGGCCAAACAGGCCGGGATCGCCAGGCGGTTGAGAGAGATCAAATTCATTCATCGACAGGCCATTAAGGCGGAATACCTGCTGCTGAATGCGGTCACGCAGATTAATCATGATGGCTCTGATAGTGGATATGACGCGGCGCGCCGTAGCAGGACGCTAACGACGCGCCGCATCACCTTCCCCTGACGTCAGGGGAAAGGCTGACGGTTATAAATAGTTAAACTGCCCATCCTCGGTACGAACGGAATCGAGTCCAATCATCACGTTGAATTTGCCGGGTTCTGCAACATGCTGCATCTGCTGGTTCCAGAACTTCAGCGCATCCACGTCGATTTTAAAGGTCACGGTTTGCGACTCGCCCGCTTTTAGCATGATGCGCTTAAAGCCACGCAGCTCCTGCACCGGACGGCTGATGGAAGCGACCGGATCGTTGAGGTACATCTGCACCACCGTCGCGCCATCGCGTTTACCGCTGTTGGTCACGGTCACGCTGGCTTCAATGCTGCCGTTACGCGGCATAGTCGGCGAGGACATTTTTACCGGCGACACGGTGAAAGTGGTGTAGCTCAGGCCGTAACCAAACGGATAGAGCGGGCCATTAGCCGCGTCGTAGTAGTGCGACGTGTATTTGTTCGGCTTAGCAAAGTTGTAAGGGCGGCCAGTGGGCAGATGGTTGTAGTAGATTGGAATCTGACCCACTGAACGCGGGAAGGAAACCGGCAGCTTGCCCGACGGGTTGTAGTCGCCGAACAGCACATCGGCGATGGCGTTGCCGCCTTCGGTGCCGCTGAACCAGGTTTCCAGCATCGCATCGGCCATCCGATCTTCATTCACCACTGACAGCGGGCGTCCGTTCATCAGCACAATCACCAGCGGCTTACCGGTGGCTTTCAGTGCCGCTAACAGCTTCTGCTGGCTCGGCGGGATCACCAGGTCGCTGCGGCTGGAGGCTTCGTGCGCCATACCCTGCGCTTCGCCCACGGCGGCAACTACCACATCGGCCTGTTTCGCTTTGGCGACCGCGTCATCAATCAACTGCTGCGGTGAACGCGTATCCACGGAAACCGCCTGCTCATAGAGGTTCAGGAAGTCCTGAATCCCTTTGTTGTCGGTGACGTTGGCGCCCTTCTCATAGAGCAGCGTAGCCTTGCCTTCGGTGGCATTGCGCATGCCCTGCAGCAGCGAAACGGATTGCTTCGCCACGCCAGCGGCGGACCAGCTGCCCATAATGTCGCGCTGGCTGTCTGCCAGCGGACCAATCAGGGCAATGGTGCCCGATTTTTTCAGCGGCAGCGTTTCCAGGCGGTTTTTCAGCAACACGATGCTTTTACGCGCGACGTCGCGCGCTTCAGCCCGGTGCAGACGGCTTTCCGCATTGGTGTCCTGCGGATCGCTCTCTTTCGGACCTAAATGGCTGTAGGGATCGTTAAACAGGCCCATATCATATTTGACGTTGAGCACATGGCGCGCCGCATCGTCAATCTCCGCCATGGTGACGTCGCCGCTCTTCACCAGAGCGGGCAGATACTTGCTGTAATATTCGTCGCTCATGCTCATATCGACGCCCGACTTCAGGGCGATGCGTACCGCTTCCTGCGGATCGCTGGCGACGCCATGCTTGATCAGCTCTTTGATTGCGCCGTGGTCGCTGATGGTAATGCCTTTGAACTTCCACTTATCGCGCAGCAGATCTTTCAGCAACCAGCTGTCCGCCGTGGCGGGCACGCCATTGATCGAGTTCAGTGCCACCATCACGCCGCCGCTGCCTGCATCCAGTGAAGCTTTATAGGGCGGCAGATAGTCCTGGAACATGCGCTGCGGGCTCATGTCCACGGTGTTGTAATCGCGTCCGCCTTCCACTGCGCCATAGAGCGCGAAGTGCTTCACGCTGGTCATCACGCTGTAGCGATCGGCAGCACTTTTGCCCTGCATCGACTGCACCATGCTGCGACCCATTTCGCTGGTGAGATACGTATCCTCACCGAAACCTTCAGAGCCACGGCCCCAGCGCGGTTCACGGCTGACATCCACCATCGGCGCCCAGGTCATGTTCAGGCCATCGTCGGCCGCTTCATAGGCAGAGACGCGCCCCACCTCTTTCACCGCATCCAGATCCCAGCTCGACGCCAGCGCCAAAGGAATCGGGAAAATGGTGCGCTGACCATGAATAACGTCGTAGGCGAAAAACAGCGGGATCTTCAGGCGGCTGAGCTGCATCGCCTGATCCTGCATCGCGCGGATATCCTGACGGGTTACGGTATTAAAAATCGCGCCAACCTGACTCTTCTGAATCATGTCGCGAATCACTTCTTTCGGATTATCAGGTCCGACGCTGATTAAACGCAGCTGGCCGATCTTCTCGTCCAGCGTCATTTTTTTAAGCAGTTGGTTGACGAAGGCATCCCGCGCCTGTTCGGTCATCGGGTGGTTACCTGGCACTGTCTCAGCCAATGCCGGTTGCATCGCGAGGGAGACAGCGAGACTAACAGAGTAAATCCATTTCATCAGGTTGGGTTCTCTTAAGTAACTGCGCAATATCGAATAAACAGGCGGCAGTGTGCCACAAGATGAGAATAGCAGGTAGCTGCCGCTGTCACACTGCGTTGAGGTGAGTTGACGTGCTACAGTTAGGACGCACTGATAAGACAAGGGAATTGCTCATGATACAAACCTCTGCCCTGCTTTCTGACCTGCGCCGCCTGGTCGGCCCTACCCATCTGCTGACTGAACCTGAACAGACCGCGCGCTATCGCAAAGGCTTTCGCTCCGGCGAAGGCGAGGCGCTGGCGGTGGCGTTTCCCGGTACGCTGCTGGAGCTCTGGCGGGTACTGCAAACGCTGGTAAATGCCGATGTCATTATCCTGATGCAGGCGGCGAATACCGGCCTGACCGAAGGCTCGACGCCGCATGGCGACGATTACGATCGTCCGCTGGTGATTGTCAGCACCCTGCGGCTGGATAAGCTTCAGCTGATCGACGAAGGCCAGCAGGTGCTGGCGTTCCCCGGCAGCACACTCTACCAGCTGGAAAAAGCGCTAAAGCCGCTGGGGCGTGAACCCCACTCGGTGATTGGCTCCTCCTGTATTGGTGCCTCGGTGCTGGGCGGCATCTGTAATAACTCAGGCGGATCGCTGATCAAACGCGGACCGGCCTACAGTGAAATGGCGCTGTTTGCCCAGATTGATGCGCAGGGAAAACTGAAGCTGGTGAACCATCTCGGTATCGATCTTGGGACGTCACCGGAAGAGATTCTGGGGCGGCTGGATGATGACCGCTGGCAGCCCAAAGATGTGCAGCACGATGGCCGTCACGCCTCCGATCATGAATATGCCGACCGGGTTCGTGAAGTGGATGCGGATACGCCCGCCCGCTATAACGCCGATGCGCGTCGCCTGTTTGAAGCCTCCGGTTGTGCCGGGAAGCTGGCGGTCTTCGCGGTGCGACTCGATACCTTCGCCAGCGAACCGCAGCAGCAGGTGTTTTACATCGGCACCAACGAGCCCGGTGTTCTCAGCGATATTCGCCGTCACATGCTGGCGCATTTCACCCATCTGCCGGTGGCGGGCGAATATATGCACCGCGACATCTATGACATTGCGGAAGTCTACGGCAAAGATACCTTCCTGATGATCGACAAGCTGGGCACCGACAAGATGCCGCTGTTTTTCACGCTGAAGGGGCGGGTTGATGCCTGGCTGAGCAAACTCTCCTTCGTTAAACCGCACTTCAGCGATCGCCTGTTGCAGCGCCTGAGTAAACTGTTTCCGGCGCATCTGCCGAAACGCATGAAGCAGTATCGCGACAAATATGAACACCATCTGATGCTAAAGATGTCTGGCGACGGCGTGGCGGAAGCGCGTAACTATCTGCGCGACTACTTCCGCGAAGGCGGTGGCGAATTCTTCGAGTGTGAAGGCAAAGAAGGTGCGCACGCCTTTCTGCATCGCTTCGCAGCGGCGGGTGCGGCGGTGCGCTACCACGCGGTGCATTCTGATGAGGTCGAGGACATTCTGGCGCTGGATATCGCCCTGCGTCGTAATGATGCGGACTGGTTCGAAACCCTGCCCGATGAGATCCGCGCCTCGCTGAGCCATCGTCTCTACTATGGTCACTTCTTCTGTCATGTGTTTCATCAGGATTACATCGTCAGAAAAGGCGTCGATGTGCATGCGCTCAAAGCGCAGATGCTGGAGATTCTTCAGGCGCGGGGCGCGGAATATCCCGCTGAACATAACGTCGGACATCTCTATCAGGCCAAACCGCAGCTGGCGGCGTTCTATCGCCAGCTCGATCCCACCAACAGCTTCAATCCTGGGATTGGCAAAACTAGTAAGCAAAAGGGATGGGCGGTGAAGCAGGTTTAATCGCCTTATGGATTAGCCTGCTTATCTGAGCAGGCTGATTGTCATACAACCGGGAGGCCCGTTCGCACCACCAGCTTCCCATTGCAACAGTCCTGCCAATAGCTAACATTTTCATCAGAAAATTAATCTCCCCTCCCATATTGCACCTGCTTTATTTTATCTCATCGGGTTCTGCGCAATAGTTCACAAATCACCACGCTGCTAATTGATAATTCGCGTCGCGAAAAATAGATTACCGCCACAATAATAATATTTTGCTTAATTATCCGGATTGCATTCAGGGAGGAGTGATCATGCGAAAAATTAATTACGCGTTAGCGTTAATTGAAATAGCCACCGCATTAATAGCGTTAACTGCAATAAGTTCATCAGCGGCCTACGCCAGCGGATTTATTGAGGACTCATCGCTGAAAGGTAATGTTTTTTACTGGCAGCGTCAGCGAGATCGCAGAGACACCGATCCCGCCAGTGAATATCAGGGGCACTATCGGGCTAATTTACATCATGCCTCGCTCAACAGTAATCTTGACTATCAGTCAGGCTATGCCGGAGAGTGGATTGGTCTGGACCTCGCCATTTTCGGTGCTGCTGAGCTTTCCAACAGCGGCCCCGCCGCACCCAATGAAATTGGCTTCAGTAAGGCGCGTACCCGCTGGGATGAAAAGTGGAATGGCGACAGCGGCGGTGCTTCTGTTTATAAAGCCGCACTGAAATTAAAATATAACGATTACTGGTTGCGCGCCGGTTATATTCAGCCAACCGGCCAGACAATTATTGCGCCACACTGGAGTTTCTTACCCGGAACCTATCGCGGCGTCGAAATTGGTGCGCTGTATGATTTCCATCAAGCCGGTGCATTATCGCTCTCATTGATGTGGAGCGACAAATATAAAGCGCCCTGGTATCGTGACTTATATAATTTTCGTCAGGCTGATGGCATAACGCCTGTCAGCTACCTGCATTCGTTCGGCATGAAATATGACTTCAAAAATAACCTGGTGCTTGAGGGCGCATTTGGCCAGGCGGCGGATTATATGGATCAATATTTTGCCAAAGCCTCGTGGTCAGCCACGCCTGGCGGCAATGCACTCTACACCAGCTATCAGTTTTACGGGGCGCACGACAAAGTAGCGGGTGGTGCCGCTAATCCCCGTGATGTCTATGACGGCCTGGCCTGGTTACAGGCGATCACGGTCGGCTATACCGTCGGCCCGGTTGATCTGCGACTCGAAGGCAGCTGGGTCAAAGCAGAGGGCAATCAGGGCTTCTTTTTGCAGCGCATGACGCCAGGCTACGCCAGTTCCAATGGCCGACTGGATATCTGGTGGGATGCCCGTTCCGACTGGAACGCCAATGGCGAAAAAGCGATCTTTGCCGGGGCGATGCTCGACTTAACGCCGTGGCAACTGGCGGGATGGAAAGTGGGCGCATCGTACGTCTGGGGCTGGGATGCCAGACCCGCCACGCTGCCCACCGTTGACCAGAGCCAGCGGCTGAAAGAGTCCGCCTGGAACCTTGATCTGATCTATCAAATCCAGCAGGGCCGCGCCAAAGATACCCTGTTTAAACTGCATTACACCCGCTACGACAATCACAGCAATCTGCCCAGTTACAGCGGCGGTTACGGCAACATTTTTCAGGACGAGAAGGACATCAAATTTATGGTTATCGTGCCGTTTACGCTGTTCTGACGCCCTGCAGACTCCCGGATATCTCTTCAGCAGCAAGGATGAATCAATATGTTTAAGTTAAGCCTTATCGCGCTCACTCTGCTGGGCGTTGCAGCCACAGGCCACGCCAGCTCGTCAGCGCAGCAGGTGGTGAATCAGATCAGCCAGTTTGGCGTCACTTATCAGGTGAACGATAATCAGGCCGCCCTGCATGGCACCGACTGCGCTGCGCTGGGTGCCGACTATGCCGCCTGCAATCGCGCCACCATTACCCTGACCAATAACGGCCCTGCCCTGACCGATAAACACTGGGCAATCTACATGAGCAACGTCCACCAGACGCTGCGGGTCGATAACGAACAGTTCAAAATGACTCATCTGGTCGGCGACCTGACCCGGCTGGAGCCGACTGAGAAGTTCACCGGCATTGGCGCGGGCGAATCGGTGCAGATTCCGATCGTTAACGAATACTGGCAGCTGTTTGCCACGGATGTGATGCCGCGCTGGTATGTGACGTCCGGGCAGGCCACCCCCAAAATTATTGCCAGCACCGATCATGAAGATCCCAGCCAGTTTGTGTTGCCGTTGGGGGATAACTGGCGACGCAGTGCCGATGACCGGAATATCCTGATGCAACCCGCCAGCCGGTTTGATAAAAACAGCGATGTTGCCACCCTGCCCGCCTCCGCGCTGCGCGGTCAAATCACACCCACGCCGCTTGAGGTGAAACTGCGTCCGCAGGATGCCGATCTCAGCCGTGGCGTCAGTCTGTCTCTGACCGGGTTGACCCGTGAAACCGGTGAGGCGGTAAAGCAGCGTCTGACCCTGCTTGGTCTGAAAGAAGATCCTGATGGATTTGCTATTAAGACGCAGATCAAACCGGATCATTTCAGCGGGAAAAAGGCTAAACCGGGCGCATACGATCTGGATATCACTCCCCGCCGCGCCATCGTGGTGGGCTACGATGCTTCCGGTGCGTTCTATGGTCTGATGTCGATTCTCTCGCTGATACCCACCGAAGGCGCGCCGCGTATTGCCACGCTGGAAGCCCATGACGCGCCACGCTTTGCCTATCGCGGCGCGTTTCTTGACGTTGCCCGCAACTTTCACACTAAACAGGCGGTCATGCGGCTGCTTGATCAGATGGCGGCCTGGAAGATGAACCGCTTCCACTTTCACCTTAGTGACGATGAGGGCTGGCGGATTGAGATTCCCGGCTTACCGGAACTGACTGACGTGGGGGCTAAACGCTGCCATGACCTGAGCGAACAGCGCTGCCTGCTGCCGCAGCTTGGTTCCGGTCCGTTCAGCGATAACAACGGCAGCGGCTATTTCAGCCGTGCCGACTATATCGAGATTGTGAAGTATGCCCAGGCCCGCCACATCCAGGTGATCCCGGAAATCGATATGCCCGCCCATGCCCGTGCCGCCGTCATCGCCATGGAAGCGCGCTATCAGCGGCTGATGAAGGAGGGACAATCTGAACAGGCCAGTGCGTATCGCCTGATCGATCCCACCGACGACTCTAATACCACCTCGGTGCAGCTCTATGACCGCACCAGCTATCTCAATCCCTGCATTGCGGGTTCGCAGCGGTTTGTCGATAAAGTGATCGGTGAAGTTCAGGCGATGCACCGGGAAGCGGGACAGCCGCTCGGCGTCTGGCATTTTGGCGGTGACGAAGCGAAGAATATCCGGCTGGGTGCTGGCTACTCGGATAAACGCGACCCTAAACCGGGCACCGGTCTGCGCGACTGGAGTAAAGAAGATCTGCCGTGGGCGAAATCGCAGGTTTGTCAGGCGCTGGTGAAGAGCGGCAAAGTGGACGATCTGGCGCACCTGCCGAGCTACTTTGCCCTGACCGTCAGTGACATCGTTAACCGACACGGTATTGGCAAAATGCAGGCCTGGCAGGATGGTTTAAAACATGCCAAAGATTCAGCATCCTTTGCCACACCGCGCGTCGCGGTCAACTTTTGGGACACCCTCTACTGGGGCGGTTTTGACACAGCCAGCGACTGGTCACAGAAAGGTTACGACGTGGTGATCTCCAGCCCCGACTATCTCTATCTGGATTTTCCATATGAAGTTAACCCGCTGGAACGCGGTTATTACTGGGGCACACGCTTCAACGACGAGCGCAAAATCTTTGGCTTCGCGCCGGACAACCTGCCGCAGAATGCTGAAACCTCGGTGGATCGCGACGGCAACTTTTTCAGCGCCAAATCAGAGAAGCCCTGGAGCGGTGCTTACGGCATTTCGGCCCAGCTGTGGAGCGAAACGGTACGCACTGACGCTCAAATGGAGCACATGATCTATCCTCGCCTGTTTGCAGTAGCGGAACGAAGCTGGCACCGCGCCAGCTGGGAGCAGGATTACAAGGCAGGTCAGGAGTATGTGGGGGGTAAAACCCATCTGGTCGATCAGCAGGCGCGTCTGAATGACTGGCAGCGATTTGCCAACCTGCTGGGACAGCGGGAACTGGCGAAGCTGGATAAGGCGGGCATCGATTATCGCCTGCCAGTGCCGGGAGCCAGAATCGTTGATGGCATCCTGTCGATGAACGTGGCCTTACCGGGCGTGACGCTGGAGTACAGCCTGGACAAGGGCACAAACTGGCAGCGCTACGATGCCACCAGACCGCCGCAGGTCAGCGGTGCGGTGGCAATTCGCTCGGTGAGCCGCGACGGGCAGCACACCAGCCGCGTTGAATCCCTGTAGCGCGTTGAATCCCTGTAGAAAGCGAAGTGTGAACGGGCTGAGAAGCCAGCGTTTGAATATGAAAAAGGCCGACAGAAGTCTAATGGCAGTCAGTTAAGCGACAGGGGATAACGCAGTCTGGTGCCGGGCAGGGGCTGGCGGTCCTCGCGCCGCTGCGCGGTTCCTTCACTTCATTCGCCTGCCTGACGGACCGCCGGGGATGGCACATCCTGTGCCGCCCCGCCTTTCGCCCGCGTCCTGCGGGCTCTCCTGGCAGACTCATTCTGTTCAGCGCTGCGGATTACCTGCCCCTGCCCGGCCCCAGCCTGCTCTGAAACTTCAGTGTGTATTGTTAAAAAGGGCACGATAGTGAAGGCCTGAGCGCCGCTGTTGCTCGCTCGCCCAGAAAAAAAGCTGCCACGTTTGACCGTGGCAGCCTTTACAAATCTGATCTTAACTGATCAGCATTAGACAGCAGTCGGCCCTTTCACACCTAAACCAGCTTCTCTTCGGGGACCGGCTCCGCACCCGCCATCTGCTGACGGCGCTCGATAATCATGGTTTGCGGTGTGGAGAGCAGGATGCCCTCTTTACGCAGACGCGTCAGAATATCGAACAGCAGGTCGCTCTTCGCCCCTGCGATCTGGCGCTGACCCGCCACGTTACCGGTGACGCTCAGTATAATTCCCTGCTGAGTCAGATCTTTAAACGAAACGGATGGCTCTGGCGTCTCCAGAATGCGTTCATTTTCGTTGTAGACCTCCAGCAGGATATCGCGCACTTTCGCCGGATCGATATCGAGCGGGAACGTCAGCGTAATCGTGACCACCCCCTGCGCATTACCCATGGTGGCATTTCGCACGTTCTGCGAGATAAACTGCGAGTTCGGCACAATCACCGTGGATTTATCGCCCAGCTGGATCTCGGTGGCGCGCACATTAATCCGGCGGATATCCCCTTCGATACCGCTGATGCTTACCAGATCACCAACCTTCACTGGCCGCTCGGTCAACAGAATCAGCCCCGAGATAAAGTTCTTCACAATCTCCTGTAAGCCAAAACCGATACCTACCGACAAGGCACTGACGATCCAGGCCAGCTTATTCCACTGCAGGCCCATGATCGACAACGTCAGCAGGATAATCAGCACATAACCGATGTTGCTGAACAGCGTCACCAGCGACACCCGCATGCCCACATCCATGGTGGTTTTCGGCAGAAAATCGGTGTCGAGCCAGCGGCGCACCGTTCGCAGCACATAGATGCCGACGATCAGGCAGATAATCGCATTCACCATATGCGCCGGGACGATATTCAGGGATTCAAGCCCTTTACCGCCCCAGAACTCAATCACTTTTTGCAGCAGCTCAATCGGTGTTGAAGAGGCAAAGGTCCCGTTGACCAGCGCCAGCGCCACAACCAGCACCAGGAAGGTTTTACCGATGGCCGTCAGCAACGTAGCCGTTTGCTGCAGATGACGCTCATTGATGTTAAGCGAACTCTGAATACGGCGACCGGTTGCGTTACTGGTCGAGAACAGGCTCTCACAGCCATCGTTAAGCAGATGACTGAGGAAGTAGAACGAACCAAACAGCAGGCCGCACCAGATCACTTCATAACTCAGGAACCGCGCCAGCGTGACGTAACCGATGAGCAGCGACACCAGAATGGCGATGCCGGTCAGCGTCAGGCCCATCTGGATCAATCCGACCAGCGTAGAACGGGCCTCCGGTGGTGTGCCCGCCTGGGTCATACGGCGACGAACCCGGTTGGTGCGCATGCTGATCGCCAGCGCGGTAGTACCAATCAGCAGTGCCGTCAGCCCGTTGGCAAAAATGGTGGTATTCAGGCTGGTGCCGACGCTGTAGTTAAACGCCTCGACCGTCTGGAAGATAAAGACCAGCACGGCGGTAATCGGTGGAAACGGTTTTAACGCCATCGCCACTTCATTGGAGATGGTCGGTAAACGCCAGCTGGGTCGGCGGGTAGAGAGGAAAGCGCGTCCCAGTCCGGCAATCAGGCCACAAAAGACACTGAGCCGAACCAGTTGATCCACAAAGTCCTGAACGTTTTCAGAAACCTCATCACGGCGGGTAAAGGCCAGGGCGATAAAGTTAAAGGTGAGGACGACAGCCACCAGGGTGGTCAGGGCTATCGCTGCCGCCAGGAAACTGCGGCGCAGCTTCCCTTCCGGCAGTTTGTGAATGCTGATCCAGGCCAGAAACTCTTCGCTGTAACGACGGCCAGCCGTCATTACCAGCATCGCAGCCAGCAGCCAGAAGACACTGCCCACGCGCCAGCCCGGCTCCCATGAAAGTGCCGCAGTGTCCTGCAACTCCTGCAGGAATTCACCGATTTTCTCGCCATCCAGATCCTGACTATTGAGCAGCGGTGACCAGAAGCGCGGCCCCAGAATGGTGCCGGAGTTCAGCGCCAGCTGGCTTTTCAGCTGATCGCGGCGCAGGTTAACAATCTGCGAGGAGAGCATCAGCGCGCCATTTTTAATGCCTTCGGCCTGTTTGATCTGGTCGTCGAGTTTGCTTTTCTGACTCTCCAGCGCGTTACGCTTGCGCGTCACTTCCGACGTCTCTTTTACGCCGCTGTCGGCTTTAGGTGCCGGCCCCAGAACCTGCAACTGGGCTTCCAGTTGCTGGCGATCGGGGAGCAGCGCCTGGCCCAGCGTGTCGGCACTGCCTGAGAGCTCAAGCGCCATTTCATTCAGCTGAGTCAGCTTGTTTTCGCCAGCATCAACGGAGACCTGACTTTTAATTTTATCGAGGATCTTCTGCATTTTCGGCAGTTCAACCGCAGCATTCAGCTTCGGCGGAGCATCCTGTTCCTGAGCAGCAGTGGCCTTATCATCCGCGGCCAGCGTCAGCGCCGGGGCAAACGCCACCAGCGCCAGCATTAACAATGCAAAAAAGGATCGTAGCTTAAACATATGAGTAAGATTCCGGCAGCTTAAATCAGGCGATCGTCCCTCGCCAGTCGCGCGTAGTGTAGGGCTTTGCAAGGGATGGCAATATAGGAATAACGGGCATTTTTCGGGCTAATTCGGTGCAGACAGAGGCGTGAAAATCGCTGTACGCCTCTGCCTGCATCATGCCGGATACCCGCTCAGCCTGCAGGTAATGCCAGTGTCCGCAGCGCGTAACACCGGCTATTTTCTACTCAACGTCGGCGCTGCTGGCCCCATTACTGGCAACCTGGCCCGACTTCTGCTTTTTATAGGCCAGCGCGGCGGCCGGCACCGGCGCCGCTTTACCGGTCTCAATCCAGCTGCGCAGACGGTTAGCGTCGGCGAAGTGGGTATATTTGCCAAAGGCATCCAGCACCACCAGCGCCACCGGACGATTATTAATCATGGTGCGCATCACCAGGCAGTGGCCCGCCTCATCGGTGTAACCGGTTTTGGTCAGCTGAATATGCCAGTCATCTTTATAGACCAGATGGTTGGTGTTGCGGAACGGCAGCGCATAGCTCGGATGGGCAAACACTGCCGTCTCCTCTTTAGTGGTGCTGAGCGCACCAAGCAGCGGATATTCCCGCGTTGCTTTGAGTAATTTAACCAGATCCTGCGCGCTGGAGACGTTTTGCGTCGACAGGCCGGTTGGCTCCACATAGCGGGTCTGTTTCATGCCGAGTGACCGCGCTTTCGCGTTCATCGCCCGGATAAAGGCGTTATAGCCGCCCGGATAAGCATGAGCCAGGCTGGCAGCGGCGCGGTTTTCCGAGGACATCAGCGCCAGCAGCAGCATATTACGGCGGCTGATCTGGCTATTGAGCTTAACGCGTGAGAAGACACCCCGCATTTCCGGCGTCTGGCTGACATCGACGGTTATCATCTCGTTCATCGGCAGATGCGCATCCAGCACCACCATAGCAGTCATCAGCTTGGTGATGGAGGCAATGGGCCTGACCCGATCAGGGTGGCTGGAAAACAGCACTTTATTGGTCGTGAGATCGACAATCATCGCACTGCCAGAGGCGATCTGCGGCTGAGCAATCGGCGCCAGTTGCGACAGCGACGTCGTCGCCTGCGCCGGCAGTGAAACAATCTGCCCTGAAACGAGCAGCGCCAGCGAAAGCAGGGTGGAACGAATTTTTGCAGGCATCGTAGAAAAAACCCGGTTATGAATATGTACTGTGTCAGACCGACACAGGCCGCCCGCTTCAGTGAGGTCGGAGCGCGGGCTGGCGGCGATATCATACCCGTAAGGTTAAGAAATTTCCTGGTGAGAGTGTTTCCGGGCGTAAAAAGAGAACTGCCGCCAGAGCGGCGGCAGCGGTCGGTCAGAACAGATGCGGTCCATATCCCCACAGCACCACGGTTAATGCCAGTAACACTTCAAATACCAGCACGCCGATGGCCAGCGTTGAACCGGAAAAGCGCAGACTCTCTTCGCGGTCGATATTCAGAAACAGTGGAATGCCGATATAGAGCAGATAACCGGTGTAGAGCAGCGCCAGCGCGCCCGCCAGCACGCAGAGCCAGACCAGCGGATAGAGCGCCACCAGCCCGCTGAGAAACAGCGGCGTGGCCACATAGCCCGCAAACACCGTACAGCGCTGTACGCCGGGGCGCTGCGGATAATCACGTGCCATCCAGTGAATCACGCGTCCCATTACCGCGACGCCACCCAGAATAATCAGATAGAACAGAATGCCAAGCCCAATCCCGGTCAACAGGTTGAGTTGCACATATTGCCCCTCGCCCAGATTCCAGCCCAGCTGAGTTGTGCCGATAAAGGCGCAGATCACCGGAATCGCCGCCATCAGCAGAACATGGTGGGTGTAATGGTGCGATACGCTCTCATTCTCTTGCTTGATATGACGCATTTCCTGATTCGGATGCGCCAGCAGACCCCAGACATGATTCATAGATTCACTCCTCTGATGCAGTGGGCCGCCCGATGATGCATCCGTCTTTGGGGGCAGCGTCCTCTCAAGTATAAACGGCAGCGAAACTTTCGTGGTGATCGGACAAAAAAACAGCATAAATAAACGGACCCATGAGGCACGGGCGGAAGCGAAGCCAAATCGCGTATAGACTGGAAGAAACAGTCACTGAACAGGGAGGGTCATTTTGCATCTGGATATCAACGCATTAATTACGCAGTACGGTTATCTGGCACTTTTTATTGGCTGTATCGCCGAGGGGGAAACATTTACGTTGCTGGGCGGCGTCGCCGCGCATGAGGGGCTGCTGCATTACGTGGGAGTGGTGCTGGCCGCGATGGGTGGCGGTATTGTCGGCGATCAACTGCTCTACTGGGTCGGTCGCCGCTGGGGCACGCAGATCCTGCGCCGCTTTAAAAAGCATCAGGATAAAGTGGTCAAGGCGAACCGCCTGATTAAACGCCGTCCCAGCCTGTTTGTGATTGGCGTGCGCTTTATGTATGGCTTTCGACTGATTGGCCCAATCATCATCGGGGCCAGCCGCCTCAATCCGATGAAGTTTTTTATTCTTAACGTCATCGGGGCAGCCATCTGGGCGCTGATCTTTGTCACACTGGGCTATTTCGCGGGCGGCATCATCGCGCCGTGGCTGCATAAACTCGACCAGCATCTGAAGCATCTGCTGTGGCTGTTCGGCGCAGTGGTATTCGCCTTTGCGCTGCGCTGGGTGATCCGCCGCTGGCACAATCGTCGTGCCGATCAGGAATAAATGAACCACGGATTCGCCAGCAGACGCCACCCGCTATGAGAGTGAGCTGACCGGTGGTAAGGGTCGCCGACGCTGAGCAGCGCCAGGCGACCCTGCTGGCGATTTCCCATGTTTCACCCGCCCTCACCCCTTCCCTGCCTCATTCAACCATACGTTAACCATCTGTGCCCAAACGAAGCCGCATCAGATGGCTCAGCTATAGTTAGGATGGACACTGACAGGGAGATGAGGATGAGTAAGGTAAAACGTAAGATTGAAGACCATGGCGTGATCGGAGATTTGCGCACCTGCGCACTGGTCGCGAATGATGGCACCATTGATTATCTCTGCTGGCCGGAACTCGACAGCCCGTCGGTCTTTGCCGCCCTGCTCGACAGCGATGATGCCGGGCTTTTCTCCCTGGCCCCTGACTGGCCCAATGCGCGACGTCAGCAGCTCTACCTGCCCGATACCAACATCCTGCAGACCCGCTGGCTGGATGATGAAGGCGTAGCGGAAATCACCGACTACATGCCGATTTGTGATGACAAGGACAAGCTGCCGCGTCTGATCCGGCGGGTCAAAATGGTACGCGGCAGCGCGACCTTTAGCCTGCGCTGTTCACCGCGCCACGACTACGCCCGGGCGCAGACCCGCGCAGAGGCGCACAACGGCTGTATCGATTTTCATGCCGAGGGCCAGCCGTCGCTGCGCCTCGCCGCCAGCGTGGCGATGACGCTGGAAGATGAAAGTGCTACCGCCCTCTTCACGTTACAACCCGGTGAACATGCGCAGTTTGAATTTGGCAGCGTGGATGATGCGCATATCGAAGCGCTGACCACCGAACACTGCTTTGAAGAGACGCTGAACTACTGGCGACGCTGGAGCGCCCACAGTAACTATCAGGGACGCTGGCGCGAAATGGTGCAGCGTTCGGCGCTGGTCCTCAAACTGCTGACCTCACATCAGCACGGCTCTATTGCGGCAGCAGCGACCTTTGGCCTGCCCGAAGAGCTGGGCGGTGAACGCAACTGGGACTATCGCGCCTCCTGGATCCGTGACGCCTCGTTCAGCATGTATGCCCTGATGCGGCTGGGCTATATCGATGAAGCCAAACACTTTACCCACTGGGTTGGTCGCTGCGTTGAAAACAGCCATCACGATGAGATGCGCCTGCAGGTCATGTACCGGCTGGACAGCGGCACCGAACTGCACGAGATGGAGCTGCTGAATCTCTCCGGCTATGCCGACTCCCGTCCGGTGCGCATCGGCAATGACGCCTGGCAGCAGACCCAGCTCGACATCTATGGCGAGCTGATGGATGCGGTCTATCTGGCCAATAAATATGGTGAGGCGATCTCCCAGCGCGGCTGGGAACATGTCGTCAAAATGATCGACTGGCTGTGTGAGAACTGGGATCAGCCCGATGCCGGTATCTGGGAGATGCGCGGTGAACCGGAACATTTCCTGCATTCACGTCTGATGTGCTGGGTGGCGATGGATCGCGCGCTGCGTCTGGGCATGAAGCGATCGCTGCCGATGCCTTATGAACGCTGGGATCGGGCGCGCCGGGAGATCCGCGAGGATATCTGGGCTAACTTCTGGAACAGTGAGCGGGGTCACTTCTCTTCGACCCGTCATGGCGAACATCTCGACGCCTCAATGCTGCTGATGCCGCTGGTGCGTTTTGTGGGAGCCACCGACCCGGACTGGATTGCCACGCTGGATGCGATCAAAACCAATCTGGTCAGCGACGGTATGGTGCGCCGTTACAATACGCATGAGACGCCCGCCGATGGCCTGAAAGGCTCAGAAGGGTCCTTCGGAGCCTGCTCCTTCTGGTATGTCGAGTGTCTGGCGCGCGCGGGCCGGATTCAGGAAGCGCATTTTGAATTTGAAAAGTTGCTGAGCTACGCCAATCCACTGGGCCTCTACGCGGAGGAGTTTGACAGCCACGGCCATGCGCTGGGCAACACGCCGCAGGCGCTAACCCATCTGGCGTTAATCAGTGCCGCCTTTTTCCTGAACCGCAAACTCAGCGGCGAACAAACACAGTGGCAACCTTAGTCAGCGATAAGCCCGTAAAGCCCCATTTTTAGCGCCCTGCTTTCGGTAAATGCGCTAACATCCGCGGTGAATTTACGTAAAGTATTGCAGGCAGGTTAAAATCCCGATTCACAACGTCAGATTAATGAACATATAATGCGCAGCAGGTCACATTGGCCAGCATGAATTCGACACACTGAACAGCCTGAAATATGGCGATAAAGAATTGTAAAATATGAAAATCATTCGCGCTTTCGCTTCAATCGCACTGGCTCTGGCGGCCTTCAGCCAGTCAGCCTTTGCTGTGGTTTACCCGTTACCGCCGGCCAACAGTCGTCTGATCGGCGAAAATATCGAAATTACTGTCCCTGAAGACAGCAAACTGCCGCTGGAAGCTTTTGCGGCGCAGTACCAGATGGGCCTCAGCAATATGCTGGAAGCCAATCCGGGCGTTGACGTTTATCTGCCTAAGGCTGGCAGCAAAATGATCATCCCACAGCAGCTGATCCTGCCGGACGCACCGCGTGAAGGCATTGTGATTAACAGCGCGGAGATGCGTCTTTACTACTATCCGAAAGGCAGCAAAACCGTGGTGGTGTTGCCTATTGGTATCGGTGAACTGGGTAAAGATACCCCGATTAACTGGACCACAGCGGTAGAACGTAAAAAAGATGGCCCGACCTGGACGCCAACCAAAGGCATGCATGCAGATTACGCGGCGCGCGGTGAAACCCTGCCAGCGGTCTTCCCGCCAGGCCCGGATAACCCGATGGGCCTGTATGCGCTCTATATCGGTCGTCTGTATGCGATTCACGGCACCAACGCCAACTTCGGTATCGGCCTGCGCGTGAGCCATGGTTGTGTGCGTCTGCGCGCTGACGATATCAAATGGCTGTATCAGAACGTGCCGGTCGGCACGCGCGTACAGTTTGTTGATCAGCCGGTAAAAGCGACCGTGGAGCCAGACGGTTCACGGTATGTAGAAGTGCATAACCCGCTGTCGACCACCGAAGAGCAGTTCAACTCGCGTGAGCTGGTGCCGATTACGCTGAATCAGGCGGTGAGCAAAGTTCTGGTTGATGCCAGCGTCAATCAGGATCAGGTTAATGGCGCGATTCAGGGCCGTACCGGTATGCCAGTAAAAGTGAACGGCGTGGAGAACAACATCCAGACTGCGCCAGTTCCGATGCCGGAAAACCCGCAGGCTGTGCCACAGGAAGAGCCAATGACGCCAGTCACCTCTCAGGGTGCAAACAGTGATGCCGCGCAGCCACAGCAGCCGGCCACTGAGCCAGCCGCACCGGCCGCTCCGGTAACACCAGCAGCACCTGCAGCCGCGGCCAATACCAGCTCGTAATTGCCGCCCTGCTTGCAGAAGCCAGCGCCTGTCGCTGGCTTTTTTATTGCCTGCGTTTCCGCGTTTTTCCCCGCACTCCGCTCAGAATGCCCCGTCCGACGATCATTAATCTGTCATATAAAGCGCGTATCAAACTGCGTTGACCCGGTGCAAATCAGCATCCGGCATCAGCCACCAGAGGTACACCATGAGCGAAAACAGTCTCTCCTCCTCATCAGCCCGAGGTCGCCCCGATTTCAACGGCAAAAATAGCCGTTTCAGTAAACCGCTGTTCTTTATTCTGCTGGTTGCCGGACTGGCGTTCGCTGGCCTCAACCTGGTCAGCGATGTTGAAGAGACCAATATGCCGGTCACCAGCTATCTGCCGTTCTTTCTGCTGGGGCTGGCACTGCTGATTGCGCTCGGCTTTGAGTTCGTGAATGGCTTTCACGATACCGCCAATGCCGTAGCGACCGTGATCTACACCCATTCGCTGACGCCCGGCGTCGCGGTGGTCTGGTCCGGTTTCTGTAACTTTCTGGGTGTGCTGCTCTCCAGCGGCGTGGTGGCGTTTGGCATTATCTCACTGCTGCCGGTGGAGTTGATCCTGCAGGCCAGCAGCGGCAGCGGGTTTGCCATGGTCTATGCGCTGCTCTTCTCAGCGATTATCTGGAACCTCGGCACCTGGTATTTAGGGCTGCCGTCGTCGTCGTCCCATACGCTGATCGGCTCGATCATCGGCGTCGGCGTTGCCAATGCAATGCTGCACGGACGCAGTGGTCTGAGCGGGGTTGACTGGGATCAGGCACTGAAGGTCGGCTATGCACTACTGCTGTCGCCGGTGGTCGGCTTTGTCTGCGCCGGGCTGCTGCTGTGGGTGATGAAACTGTTTATCCGCAATCGCCAGCTTTATCAGGCGCCGGAAAGCAATCAGCCGCCACCGGTCTGGATCCGCGGCCTGCTGATCCTGACCTGTACCGGCGTGTCGTTTGCGCACGGCTCTAACGATGGTCAGAAAGGGATGGGGCTGATTATGCTGATCCTGGTGGGCACCATGCCGATCGCCTACGCCCTGAATCGATCGCTGCCACCCGATCAGATCCCGCGCGTCGCGGCGCTGAACGAAGTGACCGCCCATCAGCTGCTGCAGCTGCAACCCGCCTCAGCCAATCCTCCACCGGCCCGTGAGGTACTGACCGGCTTTGTTGGCAGCAACAGCATGAATCCCGACGTGCTGCCCGCGCTGGCGATGACGCTGCGCGAAGTCGGCGATGAGATTCGTCGTTACGGTTCAATGGAAAACATTCCAGCCCAGGCGGTGACCAATACCCGCAACCAGATGTATCTGGCGTCAGAATCGATCAAGCATCTGCAGAGCGCCGAGGTCAGACTGCCGCAGGAGACGGAACGCAACCTTAAGGCAGTGAAAACGGAACTCGACAGCGCCACCCGTTTTATTCCGATGTGGGTGAAAGTGGTGGTGGCGATTGCGCTGGGACTGGGCACCATGGTCGGCTGGCGCCGGATTGTGGTCACCGTGGGAGAACGGATCGGTAAAACCCATCTGAGCTATGCCCAGGGCGCCAGCGCCGAACTGGTGGCGATGATGACCATTGGCGCGGCAGACGGTTTCGGTTTACCGGTTTCCACCACTCACGTGCTCTCATCCGGCGTAGCGGGCACCATGGCGGCGAACCGTTCCGGCTTGCAGCTCTCGACGCTGCGTAACCTGGCCGTCGCCTGGATTTTAACGCTGCCGGTATCTATTCTGCTCTCTGCCCTGCTTTACTGGGTGTTCAGCCATTTTTAACGGTCTGCGGCTTATCGTCATTCAGGCGATAAGCCGCTGCTGCCAGTAAAGCCGCAGGGTAATCAGTAGCGCTCCCAGCACCATCAACGCCGCCGCCAGATAGACTGACTGCATCCCCCAGTGTCCGATAAGCAATCCCGCCACCGGGCCGGTTAAACCCAGGCCCAGATCGAGAAAAGCGGAATAGGTGCCCAGCGCAGAGCCCTGATCCTGGCGCTCAACCCGTTTAACCGCCTCAACGCCCAGTGCCGGAAAGACCAGCGAAAATCCGCTGCCGGTAAGGAATGCGCCCGCCCCTACCAGCCAGGCGCTGTCCGCCTGCCAGATAATCAGCAGTCCCAGACATTCCAGCAGGAATGAGAAGAGCGACACGCGCAGCCCGCCGAAACGGGTAATAAAGCGACCAAACCCCAGACGCACCAGCACAAAACCCAGACTGAACAGCGTCAGCGCATAGGCCGCGCCCTGCCAGTCACGGCTGGCAAAATAGAGGGTGATAAAGGTGGCGATAACGCCAAAACCTATGGTGCCGAAGCCCAGCGCCAGGCCATAAAGCCAGACGCGCGAAAAGACGCGGTGAAACGGAATGCGCTCGCCCACACTGACCGTCACCGCCGGTTTGCGACTGGCCATCAGATAGCCCGCCACGCCCATCAGCGCAATCAGCCCGGCAAATCCACTCATACCAAATTCACTGTTCAGCAGCACACCCAGCGGTGCACCGACGGCCATTGCCAGATAGGTCGCAACACCGTTCCAGGAGATCACGCGCGCGGTCTGCATTGGCCCGACGATGTTCATACCCCACAAGGTAGAGCCGGTGCTGCTGAAGCTTTCACCTACGCCGAGAAACAGCCGCCCGATGGCCAGCAGCGCCAGACTCAGCCATGGCCAGCCGCTCAGCAGTGCGGCCACGATAGTCAGCACCCCGCTCATGCCGCAGCAGAGCAGTCCCAGCATCACCACCCGCTTTGGCCCAAGGCGATCGGCCAGACGGCCCGACTGCGGACGGCTGAGCAGCGTCGCAAAATATTGAATGCTGATAATCAGTCCGGCGATAAAGGAGCTGAAGCCAAGATGATTTTTGACGAAGCCTGGCAGCACGGCCAGCGGCAGTCCGACAGAGAGATAGCAGAAGAAGGTGAAGATAATAACGGAGAGGATTCGTTTGTTGAGCTGGCTGTTGCTCAACACAGCGGAGTCAGACATAGCAGGCAAGGGGTCCAGGAAATTTTTCCCACTATACCGTCAGGTCACTAAAGGGTCGCCTGATTTTTTATCACAAACCATGAACATGTGCGTGACGATCAATCGCCTGTGCAATGTCGCCCGACGATTTTAACGCACGGATTTCGCTGAATAAGCCATCGGCTTCGCCATAGGCTTTGCGCAGATAACCGAGCCACTGTTTGATACGCGCCACGTGATAGAGGCCGGTATCGCCCTGCTTTTCCAGCCGGCTGTATTTCTGTAATAACCGCACCACATCAGGCCAGGCCATCGGCGGCTCGTTATATTTCACTACCCGGCTCAGGTTAGGGATGTTCAGTGCGCCACGGCCAATCATCACCGCATCGCAGCCGGTTACCGCCATACAGTGTTGCGCGCTTTGCCAGTCCCATATTTCGCCATTGGCAATCACCGGAATGCGCAGCCGCTGACGAATGTCGCCAATCGCCTGCCAGTTGATCGCCTCTGCGCGATAGCCCTCTTCTTTGGTCCGCCCATGCACCGCCAGCTCGCTGGCACCGGCCTGTTGCACCGCATCGGCAATCTCCAGACTGCGGGCGCTGGAGTCCCAGCCGAGCCGAACTTTTACCGTTACCGGCAAATCTTCAGGCACCGCTTCACGCATCGCTTTCGCGCCGCGATAGATCAGATCGGGATCTTTAAGAAGAGTTGCGCCGCCTCCGCTGCCGTTGACCAGTTTAGAAGGACAACCACAGTTGAGATCCACACCCCATGAGCCCAGTTCCACCGCACGTGCGGCGTTTTCGGCTAACCATTCGGGATGCTGCCCCAGCAGCTGCATACGCACCCGCGTGCCGGAAGGCGTGCGGCTGGCGTTATGCAGTTCGGGGCAGAGACGGTAGAAAGATTTTACCGGCAGCAGTTGATCGACCACGCGCAAAAACTCAGTGATGCAGAGATCGTAGTCGTTTACTTCCGATAACAGCTGGCGCACCAGTGAATCCAGCACGCCCTCCATTGGTGCCAGTAAAACCCTCATACTCAGACGTTTCCGGTACGCTTCGCTGCTGCCGGACGACGCGGACGGGCTGCGGGCCTATCGCCCTGAGGAGCGGCCTGGCTCTGACGACGCGCCTGAGGACGCTTTTCGCCGGATGAAGATGAGCGCGATGCGCCTGCACCCTGTCCGCCCTGGCTGCGACCACGGCCGCCACCTGCACCGCCGCGAGACTGCTGCTGACGACCGTTGATGATCGGCTCCGCTTTGATGCTCGGATCGGGTTCATAACCTTCAACGGCCAGACGCGGGATTTCACGCTTCAGCAGACGTTCGATATCACGCAGCAGCTTATGCTCATCGACGCAGACCAGTGACAGTGCGACACCGGTCGCCGCCGCACGGCCGGTACGACCAATGCGGTGAACGTAATCTTCGGCGACGTTAGGCAGCTCATAGTTCACGACGTGTGGCAGCTCTTCGATATCCAGGCCACGGGCCGCGATATCGGTGGCAACCAGGACGCGAATTCCGCCTGACTTAAAGTCGGCCAGCGCGCGGGTACGTGCACCCTGGCTCTTGTTGCCGTGGATCGCGGCAGCGGAGATACCATCTTTACCCAGCTGCTCGGCAAGGTGGTTCGCGCCGTGTTTGGTACGGGTAAAGACCAGCACCTGCTGCCAGTTGCCTTCGCCAATCAGCTGAGACAACAATTCACGCTTACGCTTCTTATCAACGAAAGCCACCTGCTGCGCGACCTGCTCGGAGGCGGTGTTGCGGCGAGCCACTTCAATCATTTCCGGGTTGGTCAGCAGTTTCTCAGCCAGGCCTTTGATCTCATCAGAGAAGGTGGCAGAGAACAGCAGGTTCTGACGTTTGGCCGGCAGACGTGCCAGTACGCGACGGATGTCGTGGATAAAGCCCATATCCAGCATACGGTCCGCTTCATCCAGCACCAGAATTTCGACCTGTGACAGGTCAACCGCATTCTGTTGTGCCAGATCCAGCAGGCGTCCAGGCGTTGCCACCAGGATATCGACGCCGCCACGCAGTTTTACCATCTGTGGATTGATGCTGACGCCACCAAACACCACCATGGAACGCAGCGAGAGATATTTGCTGTAGTCGCTGACGTTTTCGCCAACCTGCGCCGCGAGTTCACGGGTTGGGGTCAGGATCAGGGCGCGCACCGGGCGACGACCGCGGATGGGCGTGGCAGTGGCAGAGAGTTTTTGTAACATCGGTAAGGTAAAGCCGGCTGTTTTGCCGGTGCCGGTCTGGGCGCTCGCCAGCAGATCGCGGCCTGCCAGCACAACAGGAATCGCCTGGCGCTGGATAGGTGTGGGTTCGCTGTAGCCTTGTTCGGCGACCGCGCGCAAAATATCGGCACTCAGGCCGAGAGAGTCAAAAGACATTAAGTGATTTACTCCGGTCCGCTCTGACCGTGATTCACGGTGTAGTTTTCAGAGGGATAGTGACGCCAGCCAGGGCTGACGCGTGAAAAGGGCGCAAACTACGATGCGTAAGCGGGCGAGTGTAACAGCTTTAAGAGAAGTGTGCGAGATAGCTCACATTTCCTGACACAACTTAACCGCCTGAAAACAGGAAGGCCACCTTCCGGTGGCCTTCAACTTAACTACGTTTGTTTTCGATTCGTCGCGGTGGCTCTTTCGCCAGCAGCGAGACCAGCGCCGGACCCAGCAACATCACTACGCCGAGACACGCCAGCAGCAGGTTGTTGTGGTAAATCCGCGACACCAGGAACAGTGTCATCATGGCGGCGCCAAAGTAGTAAGTGGTGGTCGCTTCTTCAAGATAATCGCCGAGAGTACGTAAACGGGCAATGCGCTGTGTCACCAGCATGGCAACAAAAACCAGTGCGTACATCGCCACCAGCGTACTGCAGACATCAACCAGCGCTTTGTGCTTCCAGCCCCAGATCAGTGCAGCGATCACCAGCAGATGCATAGCAATATGCAACAACGTTTGACCCGTGATAATTTGAATACGATTAGACCATTTCATTCAGTTCTCCTGGCAGACCCAACAGGTCGCCCAAGTGCTACCGGCACAAGCCGGAAACGATTTCCTCAATGTAAAACAATTTTCGGATAACGCCCTAATTTTCGCCCTCTTTCACCACCCATTTGTGACAAAGACTACACTTTGATTCTATTGATGATGAAAAGGAGTGCGTCGCGAGTATGCCACAAAACAAGCAAGGATTTTCAATAAAAGTCCTGACGATCAATACACATAAGGGTTTCGCCCCTTTCAATCGCCGCTTCATCCTGCCCGAATTACGCGACGCCGTTCGCGCAACGGAGGCGGATGTGGTCTTTCTGCAGGAGGTGATGGGCACGCATGCCATCCACTCCATTAACCATGAGGAGTGGCCCGATTCTCCTCATTATGAGTTTCTGGCCGACACCATATGGAACGATTTCGCCTATGGGCGTAATGCGGTCTATCCGGAGGGGCATCACGGCAATGCGGTGCTGTCTCGCTTCCCGATCGCCGACTATGAGAACCGGGATATCTCGGTGGCGGGCAGTGAAAACCGCGGCATGCTGCACTGCCAGATCGCCCTGCCCGAGCCGCACGGCACGCTGCATGTCATCTGTGTTCATCTGGGTCTGAAAGTGGCCCATCGTCACGCGCAGATGAAGAAAATATGTGAAATGGTTAACTCACTGCCGCCCGACGCGCCGGTGGTGGTGGCGGGCGATTTCAACGACTGGCAGCGACGCGCTAACTCCATTCTGAAACATGGCGCAGGCCTGAAAGAGGTATTCAGCATGAAAACCGGACGCCCGGCGCGCACCTTCCCGGCGCGCTTCCCGATCCTGCGGCTCGACCGCATCTATGTCCGCAACGCCACCGTCAGTCATCCGTGGGCGCTGCCGCGCAAGCCCTGGTCCCATCTTTCCGACCATGCGCCGCTGGCGGTGGAGATTCACCTATGAATTTTAGCTGGCAGGAAGGCAACCGGCTGCTGTTGCTGGAAAATGGCGAAGCGTTTTTCCCGCGGGTCTTTGGCGCCATTCAGCGGGCGGAACGTACGGTATTAATCGAAACCTTTATTCTGTTTGAGGATGACGTGGGCAACGCCCTGCACCGCGAACTGCTGGCGGCAGCCCAGCGCGGCGTGCGGGTCGAAGTGATGGTCGATGGTTATGGCTCTGCCGAACTCTCCGACAAATTTGTTAACAGCCTGACCAGCGCTGGCGTGCGTTTCATCTATTACGATCCGCGTCCGCTGGTGATGGGGATGCGCACCAACGTTTTCCGCCGCCTGCACCGCAAAACCGTGGTGGTGGATGACGTGGTGGCCTTTGTGGGCGGCATTAACTTCTCGGCCGAGCACAACACCGATTATGGCCCGGAAGCGAAACAGGATTATGCGGTACAGGTCAAAGGCCCGGTGGTGGGTGACATCGCCCGCTATCTGCAACAGGCGATTGGCAGCGAACAGAATACCCGCCGCTGGTGGGGATCGCGCTCTCATCGTCCGGCGGTCAACGCCACGCCCGGCGATGCTCAGGTGCTCTATGTTTATCGCGATAACGACG
Source organism: Pantoea sp. JV6 (assembly GCF_025910055.1). NCBI lineage: Bacteria > Pseudomonadati > Pseudomonadota > Gammaproteobacteria > Enterobacterales > Erwiniaceae > Pantoea > Pantoea sp. JV6. The sequence continues at coordinate 411,629 of NZ_JAPCIM010000012.1, forward strand.
AGCATCGCGATGACATCGAAGTCCACTACCTGGAGATGCTGCGCGAGGCGAAGCGGGATGTGATTATCGCCAACGCCTACTTCTTCCCAGGTTACCGGCTGCTGCGTGAGATGCGCAACGCCGCGCAGCGTGGCGTCCGGGTACGACTGATTGTGCAGGGCGAGCCGGATATGCCGATTGTGAAAGTGGGCGCGGAGCTGCTCTACAACTATCTGGTCGATGGCGGCGTTGAAGTCTACGAATATATCCGTCGCCCGCTGCACGGCAAGATCGCGGTAAAAGACGACTACTGGGCCACCGTCGGCTCCAGCAATCTCGATCCGCTCAGCCTGTCACTTAACCTTGAAGCCAATCTGATCATCCACGACAGGCCGTTTAACCAGACACTGCGTGATAACCTGGAAGCGCTGCTGGCCAACGATTGCCAGCGCGTGCAGGAAGATCGCTTACCGCCGCGCAACTGGTGGCAACTGAGTAAAAGCGTGGTGGTATTCCACTTCCTGCGCCATTTCCCGGCCATCGCTGGCTGGCTGCCGGCGCATACGCCGCTGCTGGCCCAGGTGGGTGAGCCGGTACAGCCTGAAATGGAGACGCAGGATCGCGTTGAAACTGATAACCCGGGAGCAAAATCCTGATGGCAAAAAAACATCCACGCTGGCAACTGGCGAAAAAAATCCTCACCGTGCTCTTTTTCATCGCGGTGGTGGTTCTGCTGGTGGTCTATGCCCGCAAAGTGAACTGGGAAGATGTTTATGACGTCATCGTTAATTACAACCGCTTTGTGGTACTGACCGCCGCCGGACTGGTGGTGCTGAGTTACCTGGTGTATGGCTGCTACGACCTGATTGGACGCGCCTACTGCGGCCATAAGCTGGCGAAGCGGCAGGTGATGCTGGTGTCGTTTATCTGTTACGCCTTCAACCTGACGCTGAGTACCTGGGTGGGTGGCGTCGCGATGCGCTACCGGCTCTATTCACGGTTAGGGCTGGATAGCGGCACCATTACCCGCATCTTCTCTCTGAGCATCGCCACTAACTGGCTGGGCTATATTCTGCTGGCGGGCGTGGTATTCAGTGCGGGCATGGTGTCGATTCCCAGCGGCTGGTTTATTGGTGAAACTACCCTGCGGCTGATTGGTGGCGCTCTGCTGGTGCTGGTGGCGATCTACCTCTGGGCCTGTGCCTTCTCAAAGCAGCGTCGCTGGACGATCAAAGGCCAGACGCTGCAGTTGCCCTCGCTGCGCATGGCGCTGCTGCAGTTTGCGGTTTCCTGTGCCAACTGGATGGTGATGGGGGCGATTATCTGGCTGCTGCTGGGACGAGACGTCGGTTATCCGATGGTGCTGGGCGTGCTGCTGATCAGCAGTATTGCCGGGGTAATCATTCATATTCCGGCGGGCATTGGCGTACTGGAAGCGGTCTTCCTGGCGCTGCTTAGCGGTCAGCACGCCTCGCATGGCACTATCATTGCGGCGCTGCTGGCTTATCGCGTGCTCTACTTTATCCTGCCGCTGCTGTTAGCGCTGGTGCTCTATCTGGGGCTGGAGAGTCGGGCGAAGCATCTGCGTCAGAAGAACGAGCAGAAGTTGCAGAAGTCGTAATAAAAAAGGGGAGGCGCAGACAGTGCGCCTCCCCCGCTACTCCCTCAGGCTTAACGGCGGTTGCCGAAAATCCGCAGCAGCATCAGGAACAGGTTGATGAAGTCGAGATACAGCGTCAGTGCGCCCATAATCGAGTAGCGACGCAGGTTTTCCGTATCGCGGGCATCGATCTGCTCACCGATATTTTTCAGCTTCTGCGTGTCATAGGCCGTTAACCCCACAAACACCACCACCCCGATGTAGGTAATCGCCCACATCAGCGCCGGGCTTTTCAGCCAGAAGTTCACCAGCGACGCCAGCACGATGCCAATCAGCGCCATAAACAGCAGGCTGCCAAAACGGCTGAGATCGCGTTTGGTGGTATAGCCGTAGAAGCTCATCGCGCCAAACATCCCCGCCGTGATAAAGAAGGTGCTGGCGATCGAAGAGTTGGTGTAAACCAGGAAAATACTCGCCATGGTCAGGCCGGTCAGCGCCGAATAGAGCATAAACAGCCCGGTTGCCACGGCGCCGCTCAGGCGATGCACCATGCCTGACAGGAAGAAGACCAGCCCCAGCTGCACGATAATCAGTCCGAAGAAGGTGATGCGGTTAGCAAACACCAGCTCCATGATCGCTGGCGTGCGCGCAGCGTACCAGGAGACAAACGCCGTCAGTAACAGACCGCAGGTCATCCAGCCATAAACCTGCGCCATATAGGCTTGTAAACCGCGAGATGCGGATTGAACGATGGAATCATTTCGTGGATATCGGTCCATGATGCACCTCTTGTTAAACGGATTAGGACCGGCCCCACACAGGGAACCGGATGAATAACCTGGTCTGGCAGGCATACGTTGTTTCTGTTTCAGCCCGTTGGGCCAGCGACAGCGCGACACAACCGCCACGGGCTCATACGGCCTTATGAGGATGCGCACAGTTCAGGGCCAGAATAACAATAAAAGTCGCCCGGAACTGGCTCTAAGTGTGGCACAGCTCAGCTCAACTGCGCCACAACATGCCGCTTAACGTCGCGACAGGCACTGCTGATAACGGCTGTCGACACGCTGCGCAAACCACGCCGTGGTGAGATTACGGGTAATTTTCGGGCTTTCCAGCTTGATGCCCGGCAGCATTTCACGCGGTAACTTTCTGCCCGCCATTTTATCCGCCAGGGTAAAGACCTGTTTCCAGAGTTCGCTGTCGCTGAACGACGCTTTCTCCCCTTTCTCCAGATCGCGGCGAATGTCGCTGTTGCTCATATCGATCTGCTTCGACAGCGTGCGCACCGCCAGTTCGGTGCCGCCCGCCGCATCTGATCCATAAAGAATCAGATCGCCATCCAGCGCCAGCTTCATGCCGGTGGCGCGCGACACCGCCGCCTGGAAGGCCGCATTGCGGCTGGCATACCAGCCCGCATTGTAGTCGGCAAAGCGGTAGAGCGGCTGGCTGTAGTCAGCCGGATAGCCGAGCAGGTGCATCGTCCCGAAGTAGATCCCGCCGTGGCGGGTAAAGACTTCACGCCGGATGGTGCCATCAATCGGCCACGGGTAGCCTTTGGCATGCGCTTCGGCAAACGCAATGCTGACCTGCATCGGCCCGCCGGTGTGGATTGGATTGAGATTGCCGAACAGCGTCTGGCCCATCGGCACCATATCGATCAGGTCATCGAAAATAGCGCTCAGCTCTTTCTCACTGCGCACTTTGTCCAGCCGGGCGGCGTAGCTTTCACCGGTGGGCGATTTGATCTGCAGCGCGGTACGCACCAGGAATGCCGGGACGTGCACCTGCGCCGCACGGCGGTTGATCTCGCCCCAGGCGATTTTTGGCAGACCCGGCACGGCGGCCTCGGCGCTGAAGTTGCTCTCCTGATCCGCCACGGCGATCACCGCGCAGAGGTTGCTGGCGCTGGGATCGATCTGCTGAGTGCGGAAGGTGGTGTAGATATCGTCGCTCCATGCCGCTTTATTGCTGACGTGCGAGGGCAACAGCCGCTGGATCTGCGCTTTGACATCTTCAGGCTGCCGCACCGGCGCCTCAGGGGTTTTCTTGCTGCTACAACCTGCCAGCACCAGTGCGGCGACCAGTGTCAGACGTTGCAGAATCGGGGTGGATGACATGCCTGTCCTCAGAATGAACCAAAGCTCTACTCTACCATTGCCAGAGTTTCACAGGCAGGCGAGAACTGAACTAAGGTTATCTTTTTTACCGTTAAAGGAACTTACGATGTTTAAACTCTGGCCAGTTGCGGCGTTCAGCCTGTTATTAACCGGCTGCGGCGCCAATAATACGCCTGCCCAGGTAAAATCTCCGGGTGCCCCCACCTCCTCCTCGCTTAAGGTGCTGGAGACCGGCGCCAGCGTGATGCAGTCACGTCCGCCCATCGACGCCATCAACACCTATCTCGACGGATTCCATTTTTATAACGGCGATAAGAACGGTCAGATGGAGGCGCACCACTATGTCACCGTACTGAACGACGATGTGATGCAGGCGGTGATTTACGACGGCAATACGCGCGATGCACGGCTGATGGGCGTGGAGTACATTATCAGCAAACGGCTGTTTAACACCCTGCCGCCCGAAGAGAAGAAGCTCTGGCACAGCCATCAGTATGAGGTGAAATCGGGCACGCTGATTGCACCAGGCTTACCGGAAGCCGCCGACCACGCCCTGATGAAGCGCATTGTGAACACCTACGGGAAAACCTGGCACACCTGGCATACCGATCGCGACAAAACGCTGCCGATCGGCATTCCGGCGCTGATGATGGGCTTTACGGAGGATGGTCAGATGGACTCGCGACTGCTGGCGGACCGCGATCGTCGTTTTGACGTCGACAGCAAAAAAATCCGCGCCCAGCGTGCGGATATCGTGGCGCATCCTGCCGCGGCAGGTGCCAATGCCTGGCAACAGGGCCAGGTCATTCAGCTGAAGCGCACCGCCGGCGGCGGCGAACACAGCCACGGTCAGACCGGTTTTGGCGCGGCTGAGCAGCTAAAGCAGCCTTAATCCCGCGCTGAGCGTCGTGATGCCTGGTGATGCGGGCAGCGGCGTGTCTACGGTTAACGGCTCAGCGGGCGCAGACACCTTTGCCCACTGAGCCGTTAATGCAGCTTAGTCCCAGCGCTGAGCCGCCTGATGGTCGCTGTCGCGGGCATCCACCCAGCGATCGCCCTGCTCTGTCGCTTCTCGCTTCCAGAACGGCGCGCGGGTTTTCAGGTAATCCATGATGAACTCTGCAGCGGAAAAGGCGCTGCCACGATGGGCGCTGGTCACGCCCACCAGCACGATTTCATCGCCGGGAAACAGTTCGCCCACGCGATGGATCACCGTGACGCGCTGCAGCGGCCAGCGTTCGCGCGCCGCATCAACAATCTCCTGCAGCGCTTTTTCGGTCATGCCGGGATAGTGCTCCAGCGTCAGTGCCGCGACGTCGTTGCCCAGATTGTGGTTACGGACTTTGCCGGTAAAGGTCACGACCGCCCCGTCCTCATCACAGGCCGCCAGCCAGCGATACGCTTCGGCCATATCAAAGGGCGCGGGGCCGACGCGAATCTGCGTTTCCATCTTAGCCTCCGGTCACGGGCGGGAAGAAGGCCACTTCATCACCGGCGTGCAGCGGATGACTCATCGGCACCAGCGTCTGATTCACCGCCGCCAGCAGCTTGCCTGACTCGAGCGCCAGCGCCCAGCGGTCATCGCGCTCTGCCAGCGCACTGCACAGCGCGGCCACATCCGGATAATCAGCACCGACCTCAAGCGATGAGGTGCCGGTCAGCTCACGGACCTGGGCGAAAAACAGCACCTTAATCATGCGCGACCGCCTGGAAATCGCCGCTTTTGCCACCGCTCTTGCTGATTAAGCGCAGCTGATCGATAACGATATCTTTCTGTACCGCTTTGCACATGTCGTAGATAGTCAGCGCGGCAACCGATGCGGCCGTCAGCGCTTCCATCTCCACGCCGGTTTTGCCGGTCAGGCGACAGAGCGTGGTGATGCGGACCCGGTTATGGTCCGGTTCCGCCTCCAGGTTCACTTCCACTTTGCTCAGCATCAGCGGATGACAGAGCGGAATCAGTTCCCAGGTGCGTTTCGCCGCCTGAATGCCGGCGATGCGCGCGGTGGCAAAGACATCCCCTTTGTGGTGACTGCCTTCGATAATCATCTGCAGCGTTTCCGGCTGCATCAGCACCAGCACTTCTGCCCGCGCTTCGCGCACGGTTTCCGCCTTGGCGGAGACATCCACCATGTGCGCTTCGCCCGCGGCGTTAATGTGTGTGAGTTGAGACATACTTACCGTTTCTTGAGATATGAGACAAAATTACAGGGCGCGGTGCGCGCATCAAGCTGATCAGCGATAATGCGTTCCCAGGCGGTGCGGCAGGCGCTGGTGGAACCCGGCACGGCCAGGATCAGCGTCTGATTAGCCAGACCGGCAATCGCGCGCGACTGCAATGTCGAACCGCCAATCTCTTCATAGGAGATCATCCGGAACAGTTCGCCAAATCCACTAATCTCGCGGTCGAACAGCGGCAGCAGCGCTTCCGGCGTGCTGTTTTTCAGGTTAAAGCCGGTTCCGCCATTAATAATCACGACCTGAACATCTTCACTGGCGATCCAGCGCGATACGGTGGCGCGAATACGATAGAGATTATCCGGCACGATGGCGTGATCGACCACCTCATGCCCCGCTTCGGCTGCGGCTTCGCGCAGATAGTCGCCGGAGGTATCGTCACTGGCATCGCGACGATCTGACACGGTCATCACCGCAATCTGCACTGCCTGAAATTCGCTGGCTGGTTTACCCATACTGCCTCCTGAAATTAGCCGCCAATGTAAGAGAGATTCTGTGTGATGCCGGTGTTGCCCTGATGCAGAAAGTGCGTCTGCTTTTTCTGCCCCAGACTGCTGGCAATACGCGCCTGCAGTTCGGCCTGCTGGTCGTCTGACGCCAGCAGATCGCGCAGCGGCACACCGCCGTCACCAAACAGGCATAGATGCAGATTACCGTGCGCCGAAACGCGCAGACGGTTGCAGCTGGCACAGAAATCTTTGGCATAAGGCATGATCAGACCAATCTCGCCGACATAATCGGGATGGTAAAAGACCTGCGCCGGGCCGTCGCTGCGTCCGCTCTCCCGACGCTGCCAGCCCTGGGCGATCAGCTGATCGCGGATGACCATGCCGGAAACGTGCTGATCGCGGAACAGCGTGCCGCCGTCGCCGGTCTCCATCAGTTCGATAAAGCGCAGCTGAATCGGACGGGTGCGGATCCAGTCGAGGAACGTAGCCAGATTACGGCTGTTGAGATCGCGCATCAGCACGCTGTTGACTTTGACCTGGCGAAAACCGGCGTCGAGGGCAGCATCAATACCGCTCATGACCTGATGGAATTTATCCTGACCGGTAATGGCGTGAAACTGACGGGCATCCAGGCTGTCGACGCTGACGTTGAGTGCGGTTAACCCCGCGTCACGCCACTGTTTCACGTCACGTGCCAGCCGGTAGCCATTGGTGGTTACCGCGATCTGGCGAATGGAGGCGTTTTCGCGCACCGCCGCAATGATGTCGGTGAAATCACGGCGCAGCGACGGCTCACCGCCGGTCAGCCGCACTTTTTCCGTTCCGGCAGCGGCAAAGGCCCGCGTGACGCGGCGGATTTCATCCAGCGAGAGAAAGCTTTTGTTACGAATTCCCTGCGGCTTGTAGCCGTCAGGAAGACAGTAGGTACAGCGGAAATTACAGACATCCGTGACCGACAGGCGCAGGTAATAGAACTTACGCGCGTATGCATCAGTAAATTGTGACACCAGAACACCTTTCCAGATTGGGAGATGCAGTCATTTCTTCCTGCACCCTGGCAGCTCGATGGCTACGGCCTGAACCCCCTATCCGCAGACGTAGGCATTCAGGCTTGAGTGTACGCTGACCCGTTGATCAGCGCGGTAAGCATGATGGTAGCGTGATTTTCGTCACTCTTCCATTTGCTGTTTTCGCTATATATTCTTATACATATCGAATTTTCACCGCATTTTCGCGACAGGATACGTTAAAATGCGATCCAGATTTTGACGTAAGTCATCCGCGCGGGCTTAGCGATTAGAGCCTCGCCACGCGAACGGATATTAAGGAGAAGTATGAATCGCACACTGGCCGATCTTGATCGCGTTGTGGCACTGGGAGGCGGACACGGTTTAGGCCGCGTCATGTCTGCCCTTTCCCCGCTGGGCTCGCGTCTCACCGGCATCGTCACCACCACCGACAACGGCGGATCGACCGGCCGTATTCGTCGCTCAGAAGGCGGCATCGCCTGGGGCGATATGCGTAACTGCCTTAACCAGCTGATTGCAGAACCCAGCGTCGCCTCGGCGATGTTTGAGTACCGTTTTGCCGGTAACGGCGAACTGGCCGGACACAACCTGGGTAATCTGATGCTGCGGGCGCTGGATCATCTCAGCGTTCGTCCGCTGGAAGCGATCAACATCATCCGTAACCTGCTGAAGGTCGACGCCTTTTTAATCCCGATGTCAGAGCAGCCGGTGGATCTGGTGGCGATGGATGTTGAAGGCAACATGGTTTATGGCGAAACCGCAATTGACGAGATGAAGCAGCCGCCGCAGGAGCTGATGCTGCATCCCAACGTCCAGCCAACGCGGGAAGCGCTGCAGGCGATTGGTGAAGCGGATCTGATCCTGATTGGACCCGGCAGCTTTTACACCAGCCTGATGCCGATTCTGCTGATGGAAGAGATGGCACAGGCCTTGCGTCGCACACCTGCCACGATGGTGTTTATCGGCAATCTGGGCCGCGAGCTGAGTCCTGCCGCCGCCAGTCTCTCAGTGGCTGACAAGCTGCAGATGATGGAGCGTTATATCGGCAAGCGGGTGATTGATGCGCTGGTCGTCAGCCCGGCGGTGGACACCCGTGGCATTGAAAACCGGCTGATTGTCCGTGAACCGCTGGAGGCCGCCGATATCCAATATCGTCACGACCGCCAGCTGTTACGGGTGGCGCTGGAACACGCCATTCAGGGCTTTAACGGCGCTACGAGGCCGCAATAAACAGCGTTCGCAGTTCATGCAGCTGATCGCGCACGTTGGCCGCCTGTTCAAACTCCAGGTTCTGCGCATGCTGCTGCATCTGCCCTTCCAGCTCGTGGATTTTCTTCTGCAGAGCCTGCGGCGTTAACAGCTGGAAATCGGCCAGCGCCTGGGCTTCGCCAGGACGGGCGGGTTTCGCTTTGCCGCGGGTTTTCACCACGTTTTTGCCCAGTTCCAGAATATCGGTGATCTTCTTATTCAGGCCCTGCGGCACGATGCCATTCTCTTCGTTGTGCAACTGCTGTTTCTCACGGCGGCGCTCGGTCTCTTCAATGGCGCGCGCCATCGACGGCGTGATTTTATCGCCGTAGAGAATCGCCTTACCGTTGATGTTACGCGCCGCACGGCCAATGGTCTGAATCAGCGAGCGTTCGGAGCGCAGGAAGCCCTCTTTATCCGCATCGAGAATCGCCACCAGCGACACTTCCGGCATATCCAGCCCCTCACGCAGTAAGTTGATGCCCACCAGCACATCAAACTCGCCCAGACGTAAGTCGCGGATAATCTCCATACGCTCTACCGTGTCGATATCGGAGTGCAGATAACGCACCTTCTCACCATGCTCAGACAGATATTCGGTGAGATCTTCCGCCATGCGTTTGGTCAGCACCGTCACCAGTACACGTTCGTTGATCGCCACGCGCTGACGGATTTCTGACAGCAGATCGTCGACCTGGGTACCGACCGGACGCACTTCGATAATCGGGTCCAGCAGACCGGTAGGACGCACCACCTGATCGATCACTTCGTCGCCCGACTTTTCCAGCTCATATTTGCCCGGCGTCGCCGAAACATAGATGGTCTGCGGGGCCAGCGCCTCAAACTCTTCAAACTTCATCGGACGGTTATCCAGCGCCGACGGCAGGCGGAAGCCATACTCCACCAGCGTCTCTTTACGCGCCCGGTCGCCTTTATACATGCCGCCAATCTGCGGAATGGTCACGTGCGACTCATCCACCACCAGCAGGCCATCGGCGGGCAGATAGTCAAACAGCGTCGGCGGCGCTTCGCCCGGTCCGCGTGCGGAGAGGTAGCGTGAGTAGTTCTCGATGCCGGAGCAGTAGCCCAGCTCGCTCATCATCTCCAGGTCAAACTGGGTACGCTGGGTAATGCGCTGCTCTTCCAGCAGCTTATTGTTCTCCAGCAGCACCCGGCGGCGGTCCGCCAGCTCGACTTTGATATCTTCCATCGCCTGCAGAATACGCTCACGCGGCGTGACGTAGTGCGTCTTGGGGTAGATGGTAAAGCGCGGCACGACCGAATCGATCTGGCCGGTCAGCGGGTCAAACAGCGACAGACGCTCAACCTCTTCGTCAAACAGCTCGACGCGCAGCGCAATATCGTCCGACTCCGCCGGGAAGATATCGATCACTTCGCCGCGCACCCGGAAGGTGCCGCGCTGGAACGCCTGGTCGTTGCGGGTGTACTGCAGCTCTGACAGACGGCGCAGAATACTGCGCTGATCGATAATCATGCCGCGGGTCAGGTGCAGCATCATTTTCAGATAGAGATCGGGATCGCCCAGACCGTAGATAGCCGAAACCGATGCCACCACAATGACATCGCGCCGTTCCAGCAGCGCCTTGGTGGCCGACAGACGCATCTGTTCGATATGTTCGTTCACCGACGCATCCTTTTCGATAAAGGTGTCGGAGCTCGGCACATAGGCTTCAGGCTGGTAGTAGTCGTAGTAAGAGACGAAAAACTCGACGGCGTTATCCGGGAAAAACTCTTTCATCTCGCCATAGAGCTGGGCGGCCAGCGTCTTGTTGGGCGCCAGCACCATGGTCGGACGGTTGAGGTCGGCAATCACGTTGGCGACGGTAAACGTTTTACCAGAGCCGGTTACGCCTAATAAGGTCTGATGGGCCAGTCCATCCTCCAGCCCCTCTTCCAGGCGACGTATCGCCTCAGGCTGGTCGCCCGAAGGTTTAAAGGCGGAGTTCAATTTAAAGGCTTTGCTCATGAATGCAGTTCCTGCTGGAGAAGTCGGCGGGCAGGCACTCATTTTACTCTGCTATGGTGATTTTGCCAGAAAATAATACTGGATATAAAAACAGTATTGATGCAATGTTAACGCCAGCAGGATGGCACCTGCTGTCCCTGCAGGCTGGCAGCGTTATCGCTCAGCATGTTGCGCAATGTTATCCCCAGGAAGGGATCTGATTTAACATTTGTCAATAGAGTGTCACAAAATTACAGTACGGTTACCTGACAGATAATTCTCAGGCTTGTTTTTTGATAAACAACTGATTTTACTGACATAAGGCTATGAGGCCAGATTCTCGTCATTATGTTACCAGGCCGCGTATTTCCTCGCTTCCAACTGGTTTTCATTACCTAATGCACAAGGTTATCCACAGGAATGGTGGATAAGTGATGGCAGCCCCGACGCCATCTGCTGTGTATAATTTTTCCCTGCCTTCTCACTACCGTGAAAATAATTTTTTTTGCGTTAAATTTCGCGTCGCCTGCTGACGGATTATTCTGCAATTTTAATCTGTCACCGGGTGTCGTACGCAAATTTGCACGCCTCATACTAAGATTCTTAATCGGACTTCCTGCCACGTTACAGTACGTCTGCACCAGAAACAGCGCTCCAGGGCACTGCAAAAGTGCAGGCGCGTGGTCACCGTGGGGAATTGATAAGTTTTTCTCACCTTTCATCCCTGATACGTGGCGCTGCAGCAGGAAACAGGGCCGTTTTTAGATCTGGCCTGGGAATTGCAGGAGTCAGTAGCGTCACCGCGCGGAACGCGCACTGTGCTGCAATGGCGAGGCTGCCGTTGCTGATGACTTGTTTGCCAGACGACAGAGCGCGGAAGCAATCAGGCTAACGATCGGGAAGGAGAGTGTCAGATGCTGAGTTTACGTTCGGTAAATCAATTTTACGGTCAAAACCATATTCTGTGGGATGTGGACCTGGATCTGTCGCCTGGCACCTGCACCGGCATTCTGGGCCGTCCTGGCATGGGTAAAACCACGCTGGTGAACTGCATCATGGGCAGATTGCCAATTAACAGCGGCTCTATCTCCTGGAAAGAGGATGGCTCGCCGCCGGAAGATCTGCTGCTGCAACCGGCTGAACAGCGGGCGCAGATGGGGATTGGCTATGTGCCGCAGGGCCGCCATATTTTTACCCAGATGAGCGTGGAAGATAATCTGCTGATTGCCCTGCTGGCGGGTGCCAGCCAGCGCGACCGCCATCGCGCCATTCCCGAAATGGTGTTCGACCTCTTCCCGGCGCTCTACTCTCTGCGCCAGCAGCGCAGCGGCGATCTGCCGATCGATCAGCAGCAACAGCTGGCCCTGGCGCGCGCGCTGGTGCTGCAGCCCAAACTACTGATTCTGGATGAGCCGACCGACGGGATGTCGCCGTGGCTGGAAGAGGAGATGGGCAATCTGATCCGTCGGCTTAACCTCGACTACGGGCTGACCATCCTGCTGCTGGAGCAGCGCCTGTCGCTGATCCGTCGCGTAGCGGACTATTTCCTGCTGCTGCACCGCGGCCGCAATGTGGCGCAGGGCAGCATGGAACAGCTCGATGACCACACCGTCGATAAATGGCTGACGGTGGCCTGACACTCAGCGCCTGCCCCACCGGGCGTAAGTGTTGCAGGCAGGCTGGAGACGGAGCGCGCAGAACCACCGGAGCGTGTACACAGCGCGCGAAAATGGTGAGCACTGCCCGGATTCAGCACGACAAATAAAATAGCCAGGCCAGGCGGTTACTCGGGCAGCGTCAGGTAGTGACCACAGGACGCCTGCTGCGCCGCATCGGTGAGAAACGGGATGGTGCCCAGACAGGGCGCAGGTAACCTATTTTTCAGGCTGGTGAGATACTCCTGATAGCGTTTACCCGGTGGTTCGACGGTGTTGGCGATCCAGCCCACCAGCGGCAGGCCGCTTGCCCGCACCGCGTCAGCGGTGAGCATGGCGTGATTGATGCAGCCGAGCTTAATCCCCACCACCAGAATCACGGGCAGCTTTTCGCTGACCACCCAGTCCGCATAAGTGTGCGTCTCCGACAATGGGGTGTACCAGCCGCCCGCGCCCTCTACCAGAATCCAGTCAGCCAGCGGTTGCAGCGCCGCCAGACCCGCCGACAGCGCCTGATGGGTAATCGGCCTGCCCTCTTCGGCGCTGACGATGTGCGGCGATGTCGGCTCGAGAAACGCCAGCGGATTGACCTGCTGATAGGTTAACGGCACGCTGCTGTAACGCTGCAGCGCCAGCGCATCGCTGTTACGGATGCCCTCTGGCGTCATCTCACAGCCAGAGGCAACCGGCTTATAGCCCGCACAGCGATAGCCCGCTGCGGCTGCCGCCTGCAGCAGCCCGCCGCTGGCCACGGTTTTACCGACCTCGGTGTCGGTGCCAGTGATAAACAGGCGTTTCATGATGCACTTACTCCATAGATTAAATGGTAACTCAGGCGATAGCCGTGCCGATCGCGCGGCCAGTGCGCCTCTAACTGGTTGAGCCGTTGTCGGGTTAATACCTGCCCGTCACGCCCCTGGTGCAGATGGGTCGCACCAATCCCCTTCAGTGAGCGCATGGCGCTGAGCGCATCGGGAAAATGCAGGGTCACTACCTCTGAGGTACAGCGCAGCTGCTCTGCGTGGCAGGCCGCCGCAATCTGTGGCTCGCTGAGAAAGCGATTAGCGTGAGGCAGCGCATCCAGATGGGACCAGGCTTCATGAACCTCCTGCAGCGAACCGTCGCCCAGAGTGGAAAACAGCAGCGTGCCATCGGGCCGCAGCACCCGCCGGAACTGGCTCAGCGCGCCGGGCAGATCCTCGCTCCACTGCACCGCCAGGTTGCTCCACACCAGATCAATCGTGTTATCCGCCAGCGGCAGCGCGTCGATATCACCGGCCAGATAGTGCTGCGCCGCGTCATTGTCCCGCGCCTGTTGCAGCATCTGCGGAGAGAGATCCAGTGCCGTTACCTGTTTGCCACGTTCGCGCCACAGCCTGCTGTACCAGCCGGTGCCGCAACCGGCATCCAGCAGTTGCAGACCACTCTGTGCGGGCGCCTGTGCCAGCAGGGCATCGCCGCTGAGGCGTTGCAGCGCCGCATGGGCATCGTAATGGCTGGCCGCCCGGCCAAAGGCGCGTGCCACCGCCTGCTTGTCAACCCGCAGCGTCATGCAGCGCCTCCAGTAACCGGTCAATATCCTCAGGATGATGAGCCGCGGTCAGGGTGATGCGCAGCCGGGCCGTCCCCGGCGGCACGGTCGGTGGCCGGATCGCGCTGACCCAGCAGCCCGCCTCAGCCAGCCGCTGGGAGAGCGCCATCGCATCGCCATTTTCGCCCACCAGCAGCGGCTGAATCGCGCTGCCGGAGTCCATCAGTTGCCACGGCAGCGAGGCCGCACCGCGCCGGAAATGCCCGATGTTCTGCTGCAGTTGCTGCCGCAGGGCATCGCCCTGCTGAACTTCACGCAGCGCCGCCTGCAGCGCGCTAGCCTGCGCCGCGGGCATCGCGGTGGAGTAGATCAGATGTCGGCTGAACTGCAGAAAATAGTCGGCGATGGCCGCGTCGCACAGCAGCGCGGCACCGCTGACGCCAAAGGCTTTGCCAAAGGTGACCACCAGCAGTTCCGGTTTAACGCCCTGCTGCCAGCAGCTGCCGCGCCCCTGCTCACCCACCACGCCGATGCCGTGCGCATCATCCACCAGCAGCCAGCCCTCTGCCTGGCGCGTCTGTTGCGCCAGGGCGGCCAGCGGCGCACTGTCGCCATCCATGCTGAAAATACCTTCCGTCACCACCAGCGTTTCGCCCTCGCAGGGAGAGGCGAGCCGGGCTGCCAGGCTCTCCGGCGCGTTGTGATGGAAACGTCGTAGCTGTGCCGGACTATGGCTGGCGGCGTCGAGCAGCGAGGCGTGGCTGAGTTTATCGGCCAGGATGCGATCGTTTTTCTCGCCCAGCAGATGAATAACTGCCTGATTGGCCGCAAAGCCAGAGATAAACAGCAGCGCACGGTCGTAGCCGAGCCAGTCGGCCAGCTGCGCCTCAAGATCGGCGTGCTGACGGTGATAACCGGTGACATGCCCTGAAGCACCGGCACCTGCGCCCGCCTGCGCCGCGCCCTGTTGCCAGCCCGCAATCACCGCCGGATGCTGGGTTAAGCCGAGATAATCATTGCTGGAAAAGTGGAGATAGCTGCGGCCGCCGCTGTGCAGCGTGCGGGTCGATTGCTGATCGATCACCCGTCGCTGCCGCCAGCCATCGGCCGCCCGGCGCTGCGTCAGCGCCTGACGGATACGTTGCTGCCAGCCCATTACAGCGCCGCGTTGTAGAACTGTTCAGTGTCGGCATGGAATAGCTGCTCGCTGAGTTGCTGCTCCTGCTGCTGATCGCCGTGCTGAGTGTGAGTATGCTCCGGGTTAAGACCCAGTTTGCGGAACAGCACGCGGTCTTTGTCCTCTTCCGGATTCGGCGTGGTCAGCAGTTTGCAGCCGTAGAAAATCGAGTTCGCCCCGGCCATAAAGCACATCGCCTGGGTCTGCTCACTCATCTGCTCACGGCCCGCTGAGAGGCGCACATGCGAGGTCGGCATCATGATGCGCGCCACCGCGATGGTGCGGATAAAATCGAACGGTTCCACATCATCGTTATCCGCCAATGGCGTGCCTTTGACCTTCACCAGCATATTGATCGGTACACTCTCCGGCGGCGTTGGCAGGTTGGCTAACTGCACCAGCAGACCGGCGCGGTCGTTAACGGTTTCGCCCAGGCCGACAATGCCACCCGAACAGACTTTAATGCCGGCGTCGCGCACTTTGCCCAGCGTATCCAGACGTTCCTGATAGCTGCGGGTGGTGATGATGGAGCCGTAGAATTCCGGTGAGGTGTCGAGGTTATGGTTGTAGAAATCGAGACCCGCGCCCGCCAGTCGCTGCGCCTGGTGCTCGCTGAGCGTGCCCAGCGTCATGCAGGTTTCCATTCCCATCGCCTTCACGCCTTCAACCATCTTCTCCAGATAGGGCATATCGCGCTCGTGCGGGTTTTTCCACGCGGCACCCATGCAGAAGCGGGTTGAACCAGCGGCTTTGGCCTGACGCGCTGAGGTCAGCACCTCTTCCACTTCCATCAGACGCTCCGACTCCAGGCCGGTCTTGTAGCGCGCGCTCTGCGGGCAGTATTTACAATCTTCCGGACAGGCACCGGTTTTAATCGACAGCAGGGTACTGACCTGCACCTGGCGCGGATCGAAGTGCTGCCGATGCACCTGCTGCGCTTTAAACATCAGTTCAAGAAAAGGTTGATCAAACAGCGCTTGCGCCTGTGCAATTGTCCAGCGTTGAGCCATTACTTACTCCAAAAAGGGTGTCATCCCGACGAAAAGCAGGGTTATACTTGTAAACTATATTTTTTTATTTTGGTTTACAACTCCGATGACTATCCCCGTTTTCTCCTCAGACGATGCCCGCTTTGACCGCCAGCATATCTGGCATCCCTACACCTCTATGCAGGATCCGCTGCCCTGCTACCCGGTGGTCGCCGCACAGGGTTTTCAGCTGCAACTGGCCGATGGCCGTGAGCTGGTGGATGGGATGTCCTCGTGGTGGGCGGCGATCCACGGTTACAACCATCCGCGCCTGAATCGGGCACTCACAGAGCAGGTCACACAGATGTCGCACGTGATGTTTGGCGGCATTACCCATCCGGCGGCGGTGGCGCTCTGCCGTCAGCTGGTGGCGATGACGCCTGAGGCGCTGGAGTGCGTCTTCCTGGCCGATTCAGGCTCGGTGGCGGTGGAAGTGTCGATGAAGATGGCGCTGCAGTACTGGCTGGGGCGTGGCGAGACGCGTCAGCAGTTCCTGACGCTGAAACGCGGCTATCACGGCGATACCTTTGCAGCGATGTCGGTGTGCGACCCCGAGAACTCGATGCACAGCCTGTGGCGCGGCTATCTGCCCGAGCATCACTTTGCGGCGGCCCCTGCCTGCGGCTTTGATGATGAATGGCACCAGCCTGATTTCGATAATTTCGCCAGGCTGATAGAACAGCATCACCGGCAACTGGCAGCCGTCATTCTGGAGCCGATTGTGCAGGGTGCGGGCGGCATGCGTTTCTACCATCCGCGCTATCTGCAGCAGGTACGGGAAGCCTGTGATCGCTATGGCGTGCTGTTGATTGCGGATGAGATCGCCACCGGGTTTGGCCGTACCGGCAAACTCTTTGCCTGCGAGCATGCAGGCATTACCCCGGATATTCTCTGCGTCGGCAAAGCGCTGACCGGTGGCATGATGACGCTGGCGGCGACCCTGACTACCCGCGAGGTCGCGGACACCATCAGCCGCAGCGCGGCGGGCTGCTTTATGCATGGCCCGACATTTATGGGCAATCCGCTGGCCTGTGCGGTAGCGGCGGAGAGCCTGACCATGCTGGCGGAAGGTCACTGGCAGCGCCAGGTGGCGGCGATCGAACAGCAGTTACGGGCTGAGCTACTGCCGCTGCGCAGTTCACCGCAGGTGGCCGATGTGCGCGTGCTGGGCGCGATTGGCGTAGTGGAAACCCATCAGGCGGTTAATATGGCGGCGCTGCAGCAGTTCTTTGTTGAACAGGGCGTCTGGATCCGGCCTTTTGGCCGGCTGATCTACCTGATGCCACCCTACATCATCACGCCGCAGGCGCTGAGCAGGCTGGTGCAGGCGATTGGCGGCGCGCTGGAGCATTCTCAACATTTTGCCGCCTGAAGCGGGCTGACCGCTGGCACTGACGGCACTTTTGGTTATGATGACAGGCTATTCATCGACAATTAAGGAGATGTGATGCGCGTTTTTAGTCAGGATTTTAATGACGGCGAGAAGATGCCTGAAAAACATGTTTTCAACGGCATGGGTTATCAGGGCGAGAATATCTCTCCCCACCTTGCCTGGGAAGCGGCGCCGGAAGGCACCAAAAGTTTTGTGGTGACCTGCTACGATCCTGATGCCCCGACCGGTTCCGGCTGGTGGCACTGGGTGGTGGCGAATATTCCGGCCAGCACGACGTCACTGCCGCAGGGTGCCGGTTCCGGCAAAGCATCACTGCCAGCAGGCGCAATTCAGACCCGTACCGATTTCGGTCAGGCGGGCTACGGTGGCGCGGCGCCGCCACAGGGCGAAACCCATCGCTACATTTTCACCGTGCATGCGCTGGATGTTGAGACGATTGAAGTAGATGAAGGCGCCAGTGGCGCAATGGTCGGCTTTAATGTGCATTTCCACGCACTGGCGAGCGCCTCGCTGACCGTGAATTATCAGTAATTCAGCACGACAGACTACTGGCAAACCCAAGGCTGGGTGACCTGGCAGCAACGTATTAGCTCAAAACGCAGGGAACGGCGTCAGAAGAGGAAAGCGTCCCACGCCCAGGGACAAAAACGCCGGAAGCGTTTTTGAACAACGCAAAGCGTTGGCCCGGCTACGGGCGCACCTCAGGGATGAGGTGCGTAATCGCGTGGGCCGAGCGTGCCATGGATGGCGGTTTTTGCGTCTTTCCGATCTGACGCCATTCCCTGTGTCTGCTCGATCTCACAGCTGGGCTGTGGCAGACTTCGTCAACTATCTCATACCTCTCCCTGACAGGAGAGGCGTTTTTCGTAGCGGGTTACGCCTGTAACTGATGAATCACAACCCACATCGGGCCCTGCCCCACCGCATAACGTCCCAGCGGCTTTAGCAGCCCTTTCGGTTCGGTAATCGCATAAACTTCGATGTGATGAGATTTCTGTCCCGCCGCTACCAGATAGCGTCCGCTGTGATCGATGTTAAATCCGCGCGGCTGCGTTTCCGTCGGCTGGAACCCTTCCAGGGTCAGCTCATCGCCCAGGTCGCTGACGCTGAAGACTGCCAGCGTGCTGCTGGTGCGATCGCAGGCATAGAGGAAACGGCCATCCGGCGTCAGATGAATATCGGCTGCCCAGCGCGTACCGCTGAAGTCAGGCGGCATCATATCCAGCGTCTGAACGCTTTCTGCTTCGCCTTCGCCCGTATTTAATGCCCACACCTCAACCGTGCTGTCGAGCTCGTTCACGCAGTAAGCATACTGGCCGCCCGGATGGAACTGCATATGACGCGGGCCAGCGCCTTCTACCGTCGTGACCTGCGTCTGTTTACGCGGCGTCAGCTGACCATCTTCGCCCAGCTTAAACAGACAGATACGGTCCTGCTTCAGAGCCGGCACGTAGAGCGTCTTGTTGTCATTATCGATGTTGGCCGAGTGACAGCCATCCAGTCCGCTGATCACCTGCAGCGGGGCCTGCGGAATGCCGTCATCGCCAATCGGGCTGACGCTGACGCAGGTATCATTGTAGGAGCCGCAGAACAGGAACCTGCCCTGGCGATCGGTGGAAATGTGAGTCGGGCTGCCGGGCAACGGCGCCTGACCCGCTTCGGTCAGCGTACCATCGGCGGCAATGCGAAACGCCAGCACGCGGAAATTGGGACGCACACCGACATAGAGAAAATCGCGGTTCGGACTCACCACCATCGGCTGAACCTGGCCGGCGACATCGGTCACCTGAAGCAACGTCAGCCCGCCCTCATCATTCATCTGCCAGACGTGGATCTGCTGGCTCTCGGGACTGGCGGTGTAGACAACTTGTTTCATGCATTCTCCTTTTTTGCTGCCTGATCATGATCTGTGAATCACTGTAGCCTGTTTTATTGCCCTACGCTGGGATCATTTGTGCCCTGTTTTTTGTCTCCGGACCGTGGTGAGGTGTAGACTTCAGCCCCTGCAAACCAGGAAAAACGAGAGGATTAATGAGCTACCGTGTAATTGCCCTCGACCTCGACGGCACGCTGCTGACCCCAGCCAAAACGATTCTGCCGCAGTCAATCGAAGCGCTAAATCAGGCACGCCAGGCGGGCGTTCATGTCGCTATCGTGACCGGACGCCATCACTGCGCTATCCACCCTTTTTATCAGGCGTTACAGCTGGATACACCCGCAATCTGCTGTAATGGCACCTATTTGTATGATTACCAGGCGAAAAAGGTGCTGGCGTCCGATCCCCTCGACCCGCAACTGGCGTTGCAGGTAATTGAGATGCTGAATCAGCAGCAGATTCACGGGTTGCTCTACGTGGATGATGCGATGCTCTATCAGACCCCGACCGGCCACGTGATGCGCACCCTGAAGTGGGCCGAATCGCTGCCTGCCCACCAGCGTCCACTGTTCCGCCAGGTGCCCGACCTGGCCCAGGCGGCACGCGACGCCGGTTCGATCTGGAAGTTTGCCCTGTCGCACAACAACATTCCGGAACTGCAGCAGTTCGCTACCAGAGTGGAAGCGGAACTGGGACTGGCCTGCGAATGGTCGTGGCACGATCAGGTCGATATCGCCAAAGGCGGCAACAGCAAAGGCAAACGACTGGCGCAGTGGGTTGAATCACTGGGGCTGAGTATGTCCGATGTGATCGCGTTCGGTGATAACTATAACGATCTCAGCATGCTGGAAACGGCCGGACTGGGCGTGGCGATGGGCAATGCCGATGAGGCGATCAAAGCGCGGGCGAAAATGGTGATCGGCACCAACCTTGAAACCGGTATTGCCGATACCCTCTATCAGTACGTGTTGTAATCAGGGCGTCACCGAGACGCTTTTGATCTGGGCATAAAGCCACTGATCCGGCCGGATGCCCAGCTCATCCCGCGCCCACGGCGTAATGCGCGCCCAGAGTTCGCTGATGCCGATGCGCAGCTTCACCTCAACCTGGTCCCCGACCTCCAGCAATTCCACCACCTGTGCCGGTAAAATGTTGCGGATGGAGCTGTGTTGCGGCGGTTGCAGCGCCAGCGAGACATCGGCCGAGGCAATGCGAATACGCAGCGGGGTTTTAACCGGCTGATTCACCCGGCTGACCCAGATGTGCTGATCGCCCAGCGACAGCGCGGTCATCGGATAGTCGGGATGCTGTTCCAGCACCTGCACCCGCAGCACGCTGGTCAGTTCACTCACCGGCAGCCAGGGCCGCATCGCGCTGCTGCTCCAGACCCGCTCCAACGGACCAAAAGCTTTGACCTTGCCCGCATCCAGCACCAGCACGTTATCAGCCAGCTGCAGGATCTCCTCCAGGCTGTGCGAAACGTAGAGCATCGGAATCTCAACCTGCTTCGCCAGCTTTTGCAGATAGGGCATCAGTTCACGTTTGCGTGGCAGATCCAGAGACGCCAGCGGCTCATCCAGCAGCAGCATATCCGGTGCGGTCAGCAGCGCACGGCCAATCGCGACCCGCTGCTTTTCCCCGCCCGACAGCGACAGCGGAAAGCGCGGCAGCAGCGCCTCCAGACCCAGCAGAGAGACCAGACTGTCGAACTGCGCTTTCATCTTAGGTGCCATACCATATTGCAGGTTGCCTCGGACCCGATAGTGCGGGAACAGCCGCGCATCCTGGAACACATAACCGATACGCCGTTTTTCCGGCGGCAGCGCAATCTTCTGCTCCGCATCAAACAGCAGACGATTGTGCAGCTGGATCCGTCCCCGCTGCGGCTGGGTCAGTCCGCTGATCGCGTTGATCAGGGAGGTTTTTCCGGCGCCTGACACGCCGAAAATAGCGGTGATCCCTTTGGCCGGGATCTGCAGGTCGACCTCCAGCACGTGATCGCCCTGCTGCTGCATAACGTTGAGTGATAGCATCAGTTTCCCATCCGCTTACGGCCTGCGCGTGCCAGCCATTCCGACGCCAGCAGTGACGCCAGGGCCAGCACGATCGCGATGACGCAGAGCCGTGCCGCCGCCCCTTCCGCGCCCGGTGTCTCTATCAGGGTAAACATCGCCAGCGGCAGCGTGCGCGTCTCGCCGGGAATATTGGAAACAAAGGTGATGGTGGCGCCGAACTCGCCCAGCGATCGGGCAAACGCCAGCACCGTTCCGACGATCACGCCCGGCAAGGTCAGCGGGAGCGTAATGGTGAAAAAGACCCGCCAGCGTCCGGCGCCCAGCGTGCGCGCCGCCTGCTCCAGCCGGCAATCCACCGCCTCCAGCGCCAGCCGGATGGCGCGCACCATCAATGGAAAAGCGATCACGGCAGAGGCCAGTGCGGCACCGCGCCAGCTAAAAGCAAAGCTGAAGCCGAACCAGTCATAAAGCTTTTCGCCTATGATGCCGCGCCGCCCAAGGCTAATCAGCAGCAGATAACCCACCACCACCGGCGGCAGCACCAGCGGCAGGTGGATCAGGCTGTCGAGCAGCGCTTTACCAGGAAAACGGCAGCGCACCAGAATCCAGGCCATCAGGATGCCAAACGGCAGACTGCCTATCACGGCTATGCCAGAGACTTTAAGGCTAAGCAGTACCGCCTGCCATTCGGGATCGCTGAGTATCATTTCGTCGGTGTGAATCCGTAATGTTTAAAGATAGCCGCGGCCTGAGGCCCTTTCAGATAATCATAAAACGCTTTAACGGCAGCGTTGTCGTGATCGTTCACGATCACCATCGGATATTCTACGGGTTTATGGCTGGTTGCCGGAAAATGCCCGACGACCTGCACTTTATCGCTGGCGACCGCGTCAGACCCGTAGACAATGCCATAGGGCGTTTCATTACGCTCGACCAGCGCCAGCGCTGCCCGCACATTATTGGCTGGCGCTAACGAAGGCGCAACGCCTTCCCAGGCACCCAGCTTTTGCAGCGCCTCTTTGGCGTAGATGCCCGCAGGAACGTGGTCCGGATCGCCGACTGCCAGACGCTCACCTTGCAGCAAGGTTTTCCAGTCAGTCTGCGGGTCCAGCGTCACCGCTTTCGCGGCGGCACTGCGTGGCGCAATCAATACCAGATCGTTGCCCAGCAGGGTATAGCGGCTACTGGTAATCACACTTTTTTTCGCCACCGCATCATCCATCCACTGCTGATCGGCAGAGATAAAGAGATCGGCAGGAGCACCCTGCTCGATCTGGCGCGCCAGCGTTGAAGAGGAGGCAAACGAAGAGACCACCGTCACCCCCTTTTCCTGCTTGTAACGGCTGGCAATATCCTGCATCGCGTTGGTCAGTGAAGCCGCGGCAAACACAGTAATGTTGTCGGCGGCCACAGCCTGTCCGGCCAGCGAAACGGTGATCAGGGCCGCGACGCCCCAGCGATAGTGTTTAAATGACATGATTTTCTCCGGCTATTCGTTGTGTAGCGGATAATATAGCGCAATGTCAGTGAGGTTCAGTAAATTATCGGCAGGGGGAACAAAAGGTTAAATCAGGTGAGTTAAAAACAACCACGCCCGCGCAGATGGCGGGCGTGGCAGCAATTAATTGTGCGAACGGGCTGAGGATTTTTCGCGATGACCAATTTTAGAGATGACGTTAAACACTTCACCCAGGCCATAAATCATACCCAGCATCAGCGCCATCACCACAGGCACCATCAGTATGGCGACGGCGAGGCTTTTAAGTAATTCCAGCATGGAGAGTCTCACTCTGCTAACAAAAAAGAGATTGTAACGGGTCAGCAAAATTTTGCGCAGCCCTTTTCGTGCTTTTACTTTGGTCACAAAACGCCGCTATCATCGGCCTTCGCCTTAACCCTTTGCCGGAGCTGTCATGGAAGCCGAACTGTCCCTTCATATCCGTTTACAACAGAAACTGTTTGCCGATCCGCGACGTATTGAGCTGCTGAAACGCGTACAGCAGACCGGGTCGATCAGTCAGGGGGCGAAGCTGGCCGGTATCAGCTACAAAAGTGCCTGGGATGCGATTAATGAGATGAACCAGATGGCGGATGAAACGCTGGTGGAGCGGGCCACCGGCGGTAAAGGCGGCGGCGGTGCCACGCTGACCCGCTACGGTGAACGCCTGATTCAGCTGTTCCAGCTGATGGAGCAGATCCAGCAGAAAGCCTTTGATGCGCTGCAGCAGGATACGTTACCGCTCGACAGTCTGCTGGCGGCCATCGCCCGCTTCTCGCTGCAGACCAGCGCCCGTAACCAGCTGTTTGGCACCGTCGTCAGTAACGATGCACAGCAGGTGGTCCAGCATCTGCTGATTCAACTGGCCGATGGCGTCACGCAGCTTAATGTGGCGCTGACCCAGCACAGCGCCGATCGCCTGCAACTGGCCGCCGGTAAAGAGGTGCTGGTGCTGATCAAGGCGCCGTGGATCCGCATCAGTCGTGACGCCGCACAGGATGACAATCAGCTGGCAGCGACGGTCAGTGCCATCGAACCCGGCGAGCAGATGAGTGAAGTGCTGATGAAGCTCGCCAGCGGCGAAACCCTGTGCGCGACTCTGAGCAACGATCAGCTGCAGCAACTCAGGCTGCAGCCCGGCGACGCCGTGATCGCCAGTTTCAATGCGGAACACGCCATCGTCGCCACCCTGCTCTAGCCGTTGATTTGACTTCATTACGGGCAATGGTTACAACTCAGTGACACGATGCAAAAAATGGAACAGAACATGGCTTCATTGCACATTTCGCAAGGCACGTTTCGTCTTAGCGATACCCGGATACTGAGTCTGAATCAGGTGGAACTGCAGCGCGGCGAAAGCTGGGCGTTTGTCGGAGCCAACGGCAGCGGCAAATCTTCACTGGCGCGCGCACTCTCTGGAGAACTGCCGCCGCTGGCCGGTTCAGTCAGCAGCGACTTCAGACGGCCGGTCCGGCTGTCGCTGGAGCAGCTACAAACCCTGGTGGCGCAGGAGTGGCAGCGCAACAACACCGATATGCTCAGCGAAGGTGAAGAGGATACCGGGCTGACCGTGGCAGAGGTGATTCAGGCGGAGGTGCAGCAGCCCGAGCGCTGCGAGCAGCTGGCCCAGCAGTTCGGCATCGAAGCGCTGCTTTCACGCCGCTTCAAATATCTCTCTACCGGCGAAACCCGCAAAACCCTGCTCTGTCAGGCATTGATGAACCAGCCAGATTTGCTGATTCTGGATGAGCCGTTTGACGGACTGGATGTGGCGTCGCGCGCCAGCCTGACCGACACGCTGCGCAGCCTGCAGCAGCCGACATTTACCCTGGTACTGGTGCTCAATCGCTTTGATGATATTCCCGACTTCATTCAGCAGGTTGGCGTGCTGGCGGAGTGCACTCTCACCCACAGCGGGCCACGCCAGGCCATTTTAACGGAAGCGCTGGTGGCGCAGCTGGCACACAGTGAACAGCTGATGGGAATGGCGTTACCTGAGGCGGATGCGCCGGATCAGCTGCCATCGCTGGCGGATGATGCGCCGCGCGTTATCCTGCGCAACGGCACCGTCTCGTATAACGATAAGCCAGTAATTCAGGGGCTGAACTGGCAGGTCAACGCCGGCGAGCACTGGCAGATTACCGGCCCGAACGGCGCCGGAAAATCGACCCTGCTCAGCCTGGTGACCGGCGATCATCCTCAGGGCTACAGCAATGATTTAACCCTGTTTGGCCGCCGTCGCGGCAGTGGCGAAACCATCTGGGATATCAAGCAGCATATTGGCTATGTCAGCAGCAGCCTGCATCTCGATTACCGCGTCAGCACCAATGTGCGCACGGTGATCCTGTCGGGCTTCTTCGACTCTATTGGTCTCTATCAGGCGGCTTCTGACCGGCAAAAAGCGCTGGCTCAGCAGTGGCTGGCACTGCTGGGGATGGATAACGGACAGGCCGATGCGCCATTCCACTCGCTCTCATGGGGACAGCAGCGGCTGGTGCTGATTGCTCGCGCGCTGGTTAAGCATCCGACGCTGCTGATTCTGGATGAGCCACTACAGGGGCTCGACCCGATTAACCGCCAGCTGGTGCGGCGCTTTGTCGATGTGCTGATTGGCGAGGGACGGACTCAGCTGCTGTTTGTTTCGCATCACGCGGAAGATGCGCCCGCCTGCATCACACATCGCCTGAGCTTTATCGCCCATGACGGCGGCTTTCACTATCAGCAGGAAACCCTGCACTAGGGCTCATGTAACGCGTCACCCACGCCGCTGCTGCGGCGTTTTAAAGCGCTCTTGTGTAAGCGCTACCATTCCACATCACCTTTCACGCCATATATCCGCACACAATGCCACGAAATAAGAATATTCAGCTTGTGTAAACGATACCATTTATCCAGACTTGATCACGCTTTCGGGCGCGCTGATGTGCTACTTTTTACTGATGCCTCTTTGGCTTTTGACGCTTACCAGGATCTAACATGGAAAAATTCAACCCGGTCGATCACCCGCATCGCCGTTACAATCCACTGATTGATCAATGGATTTTAGTTTCACCTCATCGGGCCAAACGTCCGTGGCAAGGCGCGCAGGAAACCCCGGCGGTCAATACGTTACCGGCGCACGATCCGGACTGCTTCCTGTGTGCCGGAAACACCCGCATCACCGGCGACAAAAACCCGGACTATGCGGGCACCTACGTCTTTACCAATGACTTTGCTGCGCTGATGACCGACACGCCAGACGCGCCTGAGAGCGACGATATCCTGATGCGTTGTGAAAGCGCACGCGGCACCAGTCGGGTCATCTGCTTCTCGCCCGATCACAGCAAAACCCTGCCGGAGATGTCGCTGAACGCACTGGAAGAGGTGGTGCGTACCTGGCAGGCAGAGACCGCCGATCTGGGTCAGCACTATCCGTGGGTGCAGGTGTTTGAGAACAAAGGCGCGGCGATGGGCTGCTCCAACCCGCATCCCCATGGTCAGATCTGGGCCAACAGCTTCCTGCCGAATGAAGCGCAGCGTGAAGATGATCATCAGCGCGACTATTTCGCTAAACATGGCTCGCCGATGCTGGTCGACTATCTGGCACGTGAACAGCAGGATGGCAGCCGCACCGTGGTGGAAACCGATCACTGGCTGGCGGTGGTGCCGTGGTGGGCCGCCTGGCCGTTTGAAACCCTGCTGCTGCCGAAAGCGCACGTCAAACGAATTACCGACCTCAATGAGGCGCAGCGTACCGACCTGGCGCTGGCGCTTAAGCTGCTGACCAGCCGCTACGACAACCTGTTCCAGTGCTCATTCCCCTACTCCATGGGCTGGCATGGCGCGCCGTTTAACGGCGAAGCCAACGATCACTGGCAGTTGCATGCTCACTTCTATCCGCCGCTGCTGCGCTCAGCAACGGTGCGTAAATTTATGGTTGGCTATGAAATGCTGGCCGAAACCCAACGCGATTTAACGGCGGAACAGGCGGCGGAACGTCTGCGTTCTGTCAGCGACGTTCACTTCCGTGAGGCACAACAATGAGCTTAAAAACCATCACGCAGCAGCTTTTCTCTGACACCTTCGGTTACGCCGCTACGCATACCATTCAGGCACCGGGCCGCGTTAACCTGATTGGCGAGCATACCGACTATAACGACGGCTTCGTGCTGCCGTGCGCCATCGATTACCAGACGGTGATTGCCTGTGCCCGCCGTGACGATCGCCAGATTCGGGTGGTCGCGGCGGATTATGAAAATGCGCAGGACACATTCTCTCTCGATGAAGAGATCGTCAGCCTGCAGGAACCGATGTGGGCCAACTATGTGCGCGGCGTGGTGAAGCATCTGCAGCAGCGACATGCCGATTTCGGCGGTATCGATATGGTGATCAGCGGCAACGTGCCTCAGGGCGCGGGCCTCAGCTCATCTGCGTCGCTGGAAGTGGCGGTCGGCACCGTGGTGCAGCAGCTCTATAATCTGCCGCTGGATGGCGCCGCCATTGCCGTGAATGGTCAGGAAGCGGAAAACCAGTTCGTCGGCTGTAACTGCGGCATCATGGACCAGCTGATCTCAGCGCTGGGCCGGAAAGATCACGCCATGCTGCTCGACTGCCGCACGCTGGGCACGCGTCCGGTGTCGATGCCGGAAGATATCGCGGTGGTGATCATCAACTCCAACTTCCGTCGTACCCTGGTTGGCAGCGAATACAACACGCGTCGTGAGCAGTGTGAAGCAGGCGCGCGTTTCTTCAATAAGAAGGCGCTGCGTGACGTTGAACTGGCCGAGTTTGAAGCGGCACAGGCGCAGCTCGACCCGCAGGTGGCAAAACGCGTGCGTCACGTCCTGACCGAGAACGCCCGCACCCTGGAAGCAGCCGATGCGCTGACGCAGGGCGACCTGACCCGTATGGGCCAGCTGATGGCCGAATCTCACGCCTCGATGCGTGACGACTTCGAGATCACCGTGCCACCGATCGATACCCTGGTTGAGATCGTGAAAGCGCAGATCGGTGAGCGCGGCGGCGTGCGTATGACCGGCGGCGGCTTTGGTGGCTGTATCGTCGCGCTGATGCCACTAGATCTGGTCGATCAGGTCAAAGCCGCCGTAGCGGAGCAGTATGAAGCTGCGACCGGCATCAAAGAGACCTTCTACGTCTGCAAAGCCTCTGAAGGAGCCGGCCAATGCTGAACGACGTCAACTCCCATGCGCCCGACGGTCAGCCGTGGCGCATAACGGTGCTGCGCAATGCCAACGGCATGCTGGCAACCTTTATGGACTGGGGCGCAACCTGGCTCTCCGCCCGCGTGCCGATGCAGGATGGCACGGTGCGTGAAGCGCTACTCGGCTGCGCCACGCCCTCTGACTATCTCCATCAGGATGCCTATCTGGGCGCGACGGTCGGCCGCTACGCTAACCGCATCGCCGGGGCAAAACTGAATAAACTGAACCGCCAACTGGTGCCGAACCAGGGAGCACATCAGCTGCATGGCGGACCGGAAGGCTTTGATAAGCGCCGATGGCAGATTGTCAGCCAGTCTGACAGCGAGGTGCACTACCGCATTGATTCGCCCGATGGCGATCAGGGCTATCCCGGCAATCTGATTGCCGATCTGCGCTATCAGCTGGATGACCAGAACTGCCTGAGCATTAGCTATGAAGCGCGCTGCGATCAGCCCTGCCCGGTCAATCTGACTAACCACGCCTACTTTAACCTTGATGCGCATCATGGCGACGCCCGCCAGCATCGCTTACAACTGCACGCCGACCATTATCTGCCGGTCGACAGCGAAGGCATCCCGAATGCGCCGCTGAAAGAGGTTGCCGGAACCAGTTTTGATTTCCGCGAGGCCAAAGTCGTGGCACAGGAGTTTCTGGCAGACGACGACCAGCGAGCGGTGAAGGGCTATGACCATGCGTTTCTGCTCAACAGCGCAGGCGACGACACTCAGCCTGCGGCAGAACTCTGGTCGGAAGATGGCAGACTGCAGCTCAGCGTGACCACTTCGGCACCGGCGTTGCAGTTCTACTCCGGCAACTACCTGGCGGGCACCCGTGCCCGTGAGCAGGCGAGCTATACTGCATTTCAGGGTATTGCGCTGGAAAGCGAATTTTTACCGGATTCGCCTAATCATGATGAATGGCCTCAGCCTGATTGCTGGCTGCAGCCGGGAGATCGCTGGGAATCCGTGACGCGTTATCGCTTCACGCCACGCTGAGCCTCCGGCTGAAAAACGCGCAGTGCGTCACACACAGGCTTACGCGCTGCCCACTTTTCCGTTATGGTATGGCGCAATCAGCTCGCGTGTCAGGCGGGCAGCAGCAGGTTTCCAATCTCACAGAAACATCACAGTATTAAGGAGTTAAGCTATGGCTGTAACTAAGCTGGTTCTGGTGCGACACGGCGAAAGCCAGTGGAACAACGAAAACCGCTTTACCGGTTGGTATGATGTTGACCTTTCAGAGAAAGGTCGTGGCGAAGCCAAATCAGCAGGTCAGCTGCTGAAAAAAGAGGGCTTTGTTTTCGATTTCGCTTACACCTCAGTACTGAAGCGTGCCATTCACACGCTGTGGAATGTGCTGGATGAGCTGGATCAGGCCTGGCTGCCGGTTGAGAAAACCTGGCGTCTGAACGAGCGTCACTACGGTGCGCTGCAGGGTCTGGATAAAGCGGAAACCGCTGCCAAATATGGTGATGAGCAGGTTAAGCAGTGGCGTCGCGGCTTTGCCGTTACTCCGCCAGAGCTGGATCGTTCAGATGAGCGCTTCCCGGGCCATGATCCGCGTTACGCGAAACTGACCCCAGAGCAGCTGCCAACCACCGAAAGCCTGGCGCTGACTATTGACCGCGTTATCCCTTACTGGAACGAAACCATTCTGCCGCGCATCAAAAGCGGTGAGAAAGTGATCATTGCCGCACACGGCAACTCACTGCGTGCGCTGGTGAAATATCTGGATAACCTGAGCGAAGATGAAATCCTCGAACTGAACATCCCTACCGGCGTACCGCTGGTTTATGAGTTCGATGAAAACTTCAAACCGTTGAAACGCTACTACCTGGGCGACCAGGACGAGATTGCCGCGAAAGCCGCAGCCGTTGCGAATCAGGGTAAAGCGAAGTAATTTCTCGCTGAAATGCAAAAAGGCCAGACGAAAGTCTGGCCTTTTTTATTGGGCTGCGCGCACGAACGCTGCGCACTGTGTTCGTTGTCAGAATAAAGAGATCAATGAGCCAGGCAACAACTGATTGGCTCAAAGCGCAGGGAATACGGTCAGAGGCACAATCCTCAACGCGAACCGGGTCAGACCTTGTCAGTTATCCCACTCAGCCGCGGCGCTGTTTAACCGCTGCCGCCAGCTGACGCAGCACCTTGTCGGTATCTTCCCAGCCGATACAGGCGTCGGTGACGCTTTTGCCATAGACCAGCGGCTCGCCGCTCTCCAGACTCTGGTTGCCTTCCACCAGATGACTCTCGAT
This sequence comes from Pantoea sp. JV6, assembly GCF_025910055.1. NCBI lineage: Bacteria > Pseudomonadati > Pseudomonadota > Gammaproteobacteria > Enterobacterales > Erwiniaceae > Pantoea > Pantoea sp. JV6. The sequence goes on from NZ_JAPCIM010000012.1 coordinate 441,885, forward strand.
CATCACACCGACAATCGCCTGCTCACCATTAATCAGCTGCTGTGAGACATCGTCTGCCACAACCATCTGACGCTGGAACTGCTTGCTGCTGTTGGCGTGGCTGAAATCGATCATCACCTGCTGTGGCAGACCCGCTTTTGCCAGGCCCTCTTTGACCTCTGCAACATGCTGCGCACTGTAGTTCGGCTCTTTGCCGCCGCGCAGAATGATATGGCAGTCACCATTGCCGCTGGTTTCCACAATGGCGGAGTGACCATACTTCGTCACAGACAGGAAACAGTGCGGCGATCCCGCCGCGTTAATGGCATCGATCGCCACCTTAATGGTGCCATCGGTGCCGTTTTTGAAGCCGACCGGACAGGAGAGACCGGACGCCAGCTCACGGTGTACCTGAGATTCCGTGGTGCGCGCACCAATCGCGCCCCAGCTCATCAGGTCAGCCACATATTGCGGGGTAATCATATCCAGAAACTCGCCCGCCGCCGGTAAGCCGCTGTCGTTAATATCCAGCAGCAGTTTACGCGCCAGACGCAGACCGTCATTGAGCTGGTAGCTGTTGTCCATGTAGGGATCGTTGATCAGCCCTTTCCAGCCCACAGTGGTGCGCGGCTTTTCAAAATAGACCCGCATCACCACTTCCAGCTCGCCTTTCAGCTCATCACGCAGCGCCAGCAGGCGGTCGGCATACTCTTTTGCCGCTTCAGTGTCATGAATTGAGCAGGGGCCGATCACCACCAGCAGGCGATCGTCCTTGCCCTGCAGGATCTGATGAATCGCCTGACGGGCCTGTGAAACGGTCTGTGCAGCACGATCGGTCGCCGGGAATTTTTCGAGCAGCGCAACCGGAGGTAACAGCTCTTTAATCTCTTTGATGCGTAAGTCATCGTTCTGGTAATTCATACTGATTCCATATTATTTCTGGCCCGGCGCCCGCCGGACACAACCTGCCCAATGTAGCCCGAAGCGCCTGGGGTGTAAATTCCCGCTGCGGGTTAAATGTGCGGGTGATATTTGCATTAATCAGGTTAGCGACTAGACTTTTTAATGGTAAGCACTGAGGAACGTCCCGCTTACCAAATTAAATCACCCTGTTTAAGCCAACCGGCGAATTATATTTCGTCAGGGATTTTCTTACCCGAAATTGCACCTCTGGGCTTAAAGCATCTTCATTTATTAACGGGAGCATAATGATGAAAAAGTTTGCCTTACTCTTTTTGACAGCAGCAATGACACTGAGCAGCGGTGCGGTACTGGCTGCAGACAGCAGCAGCAATAACGGTACATCGAATCAGGCAGCCAGTGCAGGTGCAGCAGCGGGCGGAGCGAAAGAGAATCTGCCGCCAAATAATGTCGATAACAGCAAAATTAATAACACTGGCAACGATACCAATCCTGCAACGTCTGGCAGCACCACCAGCCATGGTAATATGTCTGCTAACGAAATGGACCAGAACGCCCAGTGTAAAGATGGTAAATGTCCGAACATCAATAAAAAAGTTCAGACTAAAGTGGGCGGCGGTGACGTAGATACCAAAACCGACGGCACCACCCAGTAATTCTGTTTAGCCAGGAGAGCTGACGCTCTCCTGGTTTTTCTCCCCTCTGTCCCACTCTTCCGCTATGCTAATCCTGTGAATTTTACAGGAAATCCTTCATGGCCGTTTTGCTTCTGATTGACGATCATCCGCTGGTTGAAGTGGCACTTGAAGCCGCTCTGAGCCAGTCGCCTATTCCGGTTCAGCTCCTCTCTGCCAGCAGTGAAAAAGCCGCCCGTCCCCTGCTTCAGCAGCCACTGGACATCATCGTGCTGGATATTGGCCTGCCGGATAGCGATGGGCTGGAGTTCCTGCGTCGCCTGAAGATCCATCGGCCCGACTGTCCGGTATTGATCTACTCTGCTCAGCAGACCCGCCACTATGTGCGTCGCGCCCAGGCGCTGGGTGCCGCCGGTTATGTGGTGAAGAGCCAGCGCATGGCGCAGCTGCTTAGCGCTATCCTGGCGGTGCTGGGCGGTCAGACGGCGTTTCCGGTGATGGATGATGAGCCGGAACTCCCGCTGACCCAGAAAGAGCGTCAGATTCTGGCGCTGCTGGCCAGCGGCCTGTCCAATCTGCAAATCGCCGCCCAGTTGCACATCAGTAATAAAACGGTCAGCACCCATAAAAAGAACATTCTGGAAAAAACCGGCGCTCGTTCGGTGGTGGAACTGGCTGACCTGTGGAAGGCGCAGCAGTGAGAACTCTCCTGCTAATGCTGCTGTTGCTATGCGGCTCCGTTCTGGCTGAGGTGCGTCCGGTGAGCAGCATCAATCTGCCGATGATGCTGCCGGTGACACACGCGGAAACCATGCAGGGCAAAATTCTGCGTGTTGGCCTGCTGGAAGAGAACCACGCCCCCTGGGCGATGCGCATCGGCAACGACCTGTATGGCATCAATGCTGACTATCTTTCCGCACTGCGCCAGCTGACTGGCGCGCAGTTCAGCCTCAACCTCTACAGCGATCAGCCGCATCTGATGCAGGCGCTGAACAGCGGCCAGATCGATTTTGCGCTTGGCATGTGGATTTCTCCCCTGCCAGCCGGCGCGCTGAGCAGCGATAACTGGTACAGCAGCCCGCTTCGGGTCTACCGCAATCAGCAAAACCAGCGTGCCGTGATGTTTAACAGCCAGAATGCCCAACTGGCGATAAGCGAAAGCACGCTGGCACAGCTGCCGCCTGCGCTGGCGGCCCGCCACAGCTGGCGACGCTACAGCAGTGATCTGCAGGCGCTCTATACCCTGCTGAATCAGCAGAATGATTATGTGGTAGCGGATGAGACCAGCGCCGGTTTTCTGCTGAGCCAGCTGCAACAGGGCCAGATTTATCAGATCGCCTCACACATCGAGGCCGGACAGCTCAACCTGCGCGCGGTCTCCCGCGATCCGGAGCTTATCAGCTGGATTAATCAGAGCCTGCGTCAGCTGCCAGCAGAACTGATGAACACGCTGCAGGCGCGCTGGAGCAGTACCCTGCCGCGCTATCAGGATACGCAGACCCTGATGCTCAGCCCTACTGAACGCGCCTGGATTGCCGATCATCCGCGTATTACTTACACCGCCGAACCGGACAACTATCCCTGGAGTTATCGCGATGCCAGCGGGACCGCCAGAGGCTATGGCGTGGATTTGCTGAAAGCGATAGCCCAGAGCACCGGCCTGCAGTTTGAACCGGTGTGGGTCAGCAATCCGCGTCAGGCGAACACGCTGATCGGTCAGCAGCAGGCGATGCTGCAGCTGATGCAGCCGCTGAACGGCGATGCGATGCAGAGCACCTCGCTGCCGGTGTGGCGCGCGCTGTGGGGCATCTACAGCCTGCAGCCCGATACGCTGGCGCACTGGCGCGACCTGCGCGGCAAGCGGGTCGGCGTGTTACAGGATGACCTGGCGCTGCGTCTGCTGCCTGCGGATCTGCAGCCGCTGCAATTTGCCGATCGTAATAGCCTCTATGACGCGCTGGCAAAAGTGCAGATCGATGCGCTGGTCGATAACGTGCTCTCCGCCCGCTGGCGTATCGCCAGCCGCGATGATGCGCGCATCCACCTCGCCTTTGCCGCCAGCGACATCGCCTGGCCGATCGCGCTGGGCGTGACGGCTGACCAGCCGGTGCTGCGCACCCTGCTGGATCGCGCGCTGCAGCAGATCCCGGCTGACACGCAGAGCCAGATGCGCGACAGCTGGTCAACCCCGCCACAGCCCGGCAGCGTGATGGTGATGCGTTCGCTGCCGATGATGGTGCTGGCGGTGGCAGGTGCGGCCATTGCGCTGCTGCTGTTGCTGCTGGCGCGCCGCTACTGGCAACAGCGCCGGGAGCGTCAGCAGCGTGAACAGGCTGAGCACGCCAATGCGATGAAGAGCCAGTTCCTGGCGACCGTCAGCCATGAGCTGCGCACGCCGATGCAGGCGATCCTCGGACTGCTGGAGCTGGAGAAGCAGCAGCACAGCAGCCAGAACCTGACGCTGCTGCACAGCAGTGCGCAATCGCTGCTGACGTTGCTGAATGATCTGCAGGATCATGCGCGCATCGAGAGCAACAGTTTTACCCTGGCGCCCCGTCCGCTGGCGCTGGCGCAGTGGCTCAATCAGCAGCAGCACTTTTATCATCCGTTAATGCGCGAAGACGGCCCGCATCTGATCGTCGAGGCGCTGACGCCGCTGCCTGATGCCGTGATGATCGATGCCGATCGCCTGCAGCAGGTGGTCAACAACCTGATGACCAATGCGCTGAAATTTACCCGCCACGGCGCGATTCGCCTGACGCTGGCCGCACAGCAACAACAGCTGATTCTGACGGTGAGCGACAGCGGCAGCGGCATTCCGCCAGAGGAGCAGCAGAAGCTGTTCGATCCCTGGTATCAGGCGCCGTCCGGTAAATCGGTTTCGGTGCAGGGCAGCGGCCTGGGGCTGTTTATCTGCCGGGAAATGGTGCAGCGGATGGGCGGCGACATCCGGCTCGCCTCTGAACCCGGTCACGGCACCCAGGTCACCGTGACGCTGCCACTGGAGGTCTGCGCACCAGCAAACCACGTGGATGAAACCGCCCTTCCCGACCTTCCACCGCTGCGGGTGGCGATTGTCGATGACCATCCGACCAATCTGCTGGTGATGCAGCAGCAGCTGTCGCGTTTTGCGATTCAGGCTGACATCTTTGAGCAGGGACGCGCGCTGCTGCAGGCCGATGCGCAGCAGCCTTATGACCTGCTGTTTATCGACCAGATGATGCCGCGGCCTGACGGCACGCTGCTTTTGCGGATACTGCGGCGGCGTGACCGTCAGCGGAAGCGTCAGGCGATGCGGGTGCTCTGCTCCGCGGATGCCCAGCTACTGTCACGACCGCTGGAGGCGCGGGAGCGGGTAGTGATAAAACCCGTGCAGTTAGCCGATCTCAGCGCGCTGCTGGCAGAGTGGCAGGAAGATCCGCTGGCGGCGCTGGATGATAATCTGTGGCAACTGGCGCAGCAGAATGAGAAATTCCTCCGCCGTCTGAGCCAGACGCTGCACAACACGGTGACGCAGGATCTGGCCGTGATGCGCGAAGCACGCGAGCGCGAGGAGTGGATGCCGTTCGCCGAAGCGGCGCACCGGATGAAAGGAAGCTGGTTACTGGTGGGACTGGAGCACGGCGCACAGCTCAGCCAGCAACTGGCGGAGCAGGCAAAACAGCATCAGGACACGTCTGAGACGTGGCAATTACTGATATTATTAGCAAACAGGTTACTGAAAAAACTGGAATCTTATGGCACATACCCACACTCATAGCGGGCAGGATAGTAATCGCACGCGTCTGGCGGCCGCCTTCGGGGTGACCGTTGTCTTTATGGTGGCTGAAGTGATTGGCGGCTGGCTCTCGGGTTCACTGGCGTTGCTGGCCGACGCCGGGCATATGCTGACCGATGCCGCAGCGCTGCTGATGGCGCTGCTGGCGGTGCAGTTCTCGCGCCGTAAACCCAATGCACGCCACACCTTTGGCCTGCTGCGTCTGACCACGCTGGCCGCATTTATTAACGCCATTGCGCTGCTGGGCATTACCGCACTGATCGTCTGGGAGGCGGTGCGCCGCTTTGCCGACCCGCAACCGGTGACCGGCGGCCTGATGCTGGGGATTGCTATTGGCGGCCTGCTGGCCAATATTCTGTCGTTCTGGCTGCTGCATCACGGCAGCGAAGAGAAGAATCTCAACGTGCGGGCCGCGGCGCTGCATGTGATGGGCGACCTGCTTGGCTCGGTGGGTGCGATTGTCGCGGCGGTGATTATTATGCTGACCGGCTGGACCCCAATCGATCCGATTCTGTCGTTGCTGGTGTCACTGCTGGTGCTGCGCAGCGCCTGGGCGCTGCTGCGTGAGAGTCTGCAGGAGTTACTGGAAGGGGCGCCGCGTTCGCTGGATGTGAACCGGCTGATACGGGATCTCACCCTGAACATCGCAGAGGTGCGCAATGTTCACCATGTGCATCTGTGGCAGGTGGGCGAAAAGCCGCTGCTGACGCTGCATGCGCAGGTGATCCCGCCTTACGATCACGATGCGCTGCTGCATCGTATCCACGACTATCTGCGCCAGCACTATCAGATTGCGCATGCGACCGTGCAGATGGAGTATCAGCCCTGTGCCGGTGCCGAGTGTGAACTCGGCTTAAGCGGCGCTGCCGCCACCGGCCATGATCACAGCCATTCACACGACCATGAGCATGCTCACGCTAAAGGCGAAGTGCACACTCACTGAGCCGACAGCGCGCGGGAACCCTGTTGCCGCGCGCTGCGGATCCACATGCGTGAGCCGTTCAGCGCAATCAGCGTCAGAATCACATACTCCAGCGACATCGCATAGACGCCCTGACGGGCAAAAATCATCACGCTAATCACGTTGATGATGACCCACAGCAGCCAGTTCTCAACATATTTGCGCGTCATCAGCACCATCGCCGCAATCGACAACACCATCATGCAGGAGTCCCAGAACGGGAACGCATCCGGCTGCAGCGCGGGCATCGCCACCGACAGGCCAAGGCCGTTCATCAGCGTGACAGCCGCACGGGTTAACAGCGCAAACACCGGATCGATATAGAGGGTCATCAGCGCAATCGCAATCACACAGACCGCCGTCCAGGCCAGCGCCTTAGGCAGCGGCAGCCAGCGGATTTTCAGCGCCGCCTGATGATCGGAGGTTTGCCGACTCCAGGCGTACCAGCCGTAGATATTGGCGGCAAAAAAGAAGAGCTGCAGCAGCAGGCTGGCGTAGAGCTGGATCTGAAAGAAAATCACCGCAAACAGCGTGACGTTAATCAGGCCAAAGGGATAGTTGATGATTTTTTCCAGGCTGGCAAACCAGATGCAGAGTAAGCCCGCCAGCGTGCCGATAGCCTCAATCCATGAGAGATCGTAGCCTCCGGCACCCAGAGGAATGTGAACCAGAATATTGTGTGTGCTGAAGAAGTCCATGCTGAGCACCTGTCCGGAAAACGCTTACGCGTTTCCCTTCACGTTGAGTTTAAGTTCCGCTGCAAAGGATAGCATGCGATTAAGCGGCAGTAACGCCGCCTCACGCAGCGCCTCATCCACCTGAATCTCATGTTCCATCCCACCCGACTCCAGCGCCTCTGCGATGGCTTTAAGGCCGTTCATCGCCATCCAGGGACAGTGAGCACAGCTGCGGCAGGTGGCACCTTCACCGGCGGTCGGCGCTTCAAGCAGCTCTTTATCCGGCACCGCCTGCTGCATTTTGTAGAAGATGCCGCGATCGGTCGCCACAATCATCTGCGGATGCGGCAGGGATTTGGCGGCCTGAATCAGCTGGCTGGTCGAGCCGACCGCATCGGCCAGATCGACAATCGCCTGCGGTGACTCAGGATGCACCAGCACTGCCGCGTCGGGATAGAGCGCTTTCATACGCTGCAGCGCCTGGGTTTTGAACTCGTCGTGCACAATGCAGGCACCCTGCCAGCAGAGCACGTCCGCGCCCGATTTTTGGGTGACGTAGCGGCCAAGATGGCGATCCGGCGCCCAGATAATTTTTTCGCCCAGACTGTCGAGGTGCTCAATCAACTCGACCGCAATGCTTGAGGTCACCACCCAGTCGGCCCGCGCTTTTACCGCCGCCGAGGTATTGGCGTAGACCACCACAGTGCGATCGGGATGGGCGTCGCAAAAGGCGTTAAACTCTTCAATCGGGCAGCCGAGATCCAGTGAGCACTCCGCCTGCAGCGTCGGCATCAGTACGGTTTTCTCCGGGCTGAGGATTTTGGCGGTTTCCCCCATAAAGCGCACGCCCGCCACCAGCAGTGTCGTCGCCGAATGGTTGCTGCCAAAGCGTGCCATCTCCAGCGAGTCGGAAACGCAGCCGCCCGTCTCTTCCGCCAGCGCCTGAATTTCCGGATCGGTGTAGTAGTGCGCCACCATCACCGCGTTTCGCGCCTTCAGCAGCGCTTTAATTTTCTCACGGTAGAACGCCTTCTCGTCGTCACTCAGGCGAGCGGGTTTGGGCGGAAAGGGATAAACGGCGCTTTCTGGATCGAACATCACACTCATGACACAGCTCTCGTTTTGTCTAATTAACGAAAATCGCCTGTTCCGGCGACTTATGGCGTCTAATCCACCATCGTGTTTTATATGCTAAACACGATAGCGGAAAAGCCTGGCTGTGTCGTGCGATATTTATTCTGTCTGCATCACAGCGCCGACCCTGCCGGGCTGCGTTTCATCTGCCAGTACCAGCGGTTTTTGCGGCGCTTCCAGTGCCAGCAGAAAGGCTTTGATATCCAGTCCGCCCGCAAAGCCGGTCAGCTTGCCGTTGGCTCCAATCACGCGGTGGCACGGTGCGACAATCGAGAGCGGATTACGCCCATTGGCCGCCCCGACGGCTCGCACCGCCAGCGGATGGCCGATCTCCCGCGCAATCTGGCTGTAGCTGCGCGTCTCACCAAACGGGATCGCCACCAGCGCCTGCCAGACTTTTTTCTGAAACTCAGTGCCGACAAAATCGAGCGGCAGCTCAAAGCAGCGACGAGCACCGGTGAAGTACTCGCTGAGCTGACGCTCAGTTTCGATCAGAATGGGATGATCGTCATCGCGCGTTTGCGGCAAAAACCGGGTGCGTTTGGGATCGTCGTTTTCCCACAAAATACCCGCCAGGCCGCTATCGCTGGCGACCAGTTTCAGTTCACCCACCGGGGTGACTATCGGTTTGAAGTAGTACATGGTGATTCTCCCGTCACGGTTCTGTCGCCTATTATCGCACTTTTCATCAGCCTGACTGGCTGTTTTCGGTCATGGCGATAAACTGTTGTGCTGTCCGAAAACAGCCAGTCTGCCGGGATTCACCGGTGTAGGCTGCGCTTATTTACCGGAGAACTGCCATGCTCGATCCCGACATTGCCTATCAGGCGCTGACCTCTCGTGATACCCGCTTTGACGGCGTTTTCTTTGTTGGCGTGACCTCAACCGGTATCTATTGTCGTCCGGTCTGCCCGGTCAAAGCGCCGATGCAGAAGAACTGCCTTTTCTTCAGCAGCGCCGAAGCGGCGGAGAAAGCCCGCTTTCGCCCCTGCCTGCGCTGTCGACCTGAACTGGCACCCGGTAATGCGCCGGTTGATCAGCCGCACCGTGTGGCAGAGCGGCTGGTTCAGCGTATCGAGGAAGGCATGCTGGAGGAACGTGAAGGACTGGAGGCGATTGCCGCTGAATTCGGTATCAGCCTGCGTCAACTGCGCCGTATCGTGCAGCAGGAGCTGGGTGTCTCGCCGCTGGAGCTGAAGCAGACGCGGCGCATGCTGCTGGCTAAACAACTGCTGACCGAAACCCGACTGCCGATTATTGACGTTGCCTATGCCAGCGGCTTTGGCAGCCTGCGGCGCTTTAATGATGTCTTCCAGGCGCGTTACCGCATGACGCCAGGCGCGCTGCGCAGGGACGATACGGGCACTCAATGCGCGCAGCCCGGCGACCGCGTGACGCTGCGGCTGGCCTATCGCCCTCCCTATGACTGGGCGGCGATGCTCTGGTTTTTGCAGACGCATCTGATGAAAGAGGTCGAGGCGGTGGAAGATGGCAGCTGGCGACGCACCGTGGTGCTGGGCCGCTGCCGGGGCTGGGTTTCTGTTTCGCATCTGCCGCAAAAGAATGCGTTGCAGGTGACGCTCTCCACCTCGCTGACGCCGGTTCTGCCTCTGCTGCTGCGCCGTCTGCGCGATCTGTTCGATCTCGACGCACAGCCGCAGCGTATCGCCGCCTGTCTGGCGCAGGACCCACTGCTGGCACCCAGCCTGATCTCGCATCCGGGTCTGCGTGTGCCTGGCGCATTCGACGCCTTTGAGCTGGGCGTGCGCGCCATTATCGGCCAGCAGGTGACGGTCAAAGCGGCCACCACGGTCAGCAGCCGTTTTGCCGCCGCCTTTGGCGAACCCTGTGAGACGCCGTTCGCCGATCTGACCCGCTACACCGCCCATCCTGAACGCATTGCCGGACTGACGGTAGACGATGTCGCGCCGATGGGGATTGTCAGTGCCGCCCGCTCCCGCGCCATCATCGCCTTTGCAAATGCCTGCGCCAGCGGAGATTTGCGTCTCAGCGCCGCTCAGGCGCCAGACGAGGTCATCAAAAAGCTGGTCAGCCTGCCGGGTATTGGTCCCTGGACCGCGCACTACATCGCGATGCGCGCCCTGCGCTGGCCGGATGCCTTTCCCAAAGAGGATATTGCCATCCGGAATAACCTGGGCGGCATGTCATCGAAAGAAGCGGAGGCGCGATCGCAGTCATGGCGTCCCTGGCGTAGCTATGCAGTGATGCATATCTGGGAGAGCCTGGCAGTGGCAAAGGCAAAGAAAAAGCCGTGACGGCGAGAGTGGGGGCAAATCTGCCAGCAATACAGAAGCTCAACGCGCAGGGAACAGGGTCAGAAGAGGAAAGCGTCCCGCGCCTGGGACAAAAACGCCGGGAGCGTTTTTGAACAACGCAACGCGTTGGCCCGGCTACGGGCGCACCTCAGGGATGAGGTGCGTAATCGCGCGGGCCGAGCAGGTCAGGGATTGGCTTTAGCGTCTTTCCGATCTGACCCTGTTCTCTGCGCAGGCTCGATCAAACAGCGGGCAGCGACAACCTCAAGCCCTTGAGGTGTTTTGCTTCTTCAAAGTGAGTTAGTGCCGCATAAACAAAAAAAGCGCCCTCAGGGCGCTTTTTTCTTAATTGGTGGGTCGTGCAGGATTCGAACCTGCGACCAATTGATTAAAAGTCAACTGCTCTACCAACTGAGCTAACGACCCGCTGGGGGCTTACAACCGTTCAACACGCCAGGCGGCTGAGATAAGATGGTGGGTCGTGCAGGATTCGAACCTGCGACCAATTGATTAAAAGTCAACTGCTCTACCAACTGAGCTAACGACCCATCTTAGGTTGTGAAGCAATGCTGAAGTGTTCTTCTTAAAACTGCGCGGTAAAAGCGCGTCTGAGGAAGATGGTGGGTCGTGCAGGATTCGAACCTGCGACCAATTGATTAAAAGTCAACTGCTCTACCAACTGAGCTAACGACCCATCTTCAGGCTTACCAGACACTTTGCAATGTGTCCCGGCAACGGCGGCATATATTACTGATTTAGCGGGGTAGCGCAACTCTTATTTCTGCTAAATGCTTCAGTTGCTTACCTTTCATACGGCAAGACCAGAAATCACACGATATCTGGCCTGAACCGTACAGATTACAGACTGGTCAGACGTTTTTGCGCCTGCTTAGCAGATTCGGTGTCTGGATAAAGTTTGATCACCTGCTGGAAGACCGCTTTAGCTTTCGCTGTGTCTTTTTTCTCCTGCATGATGACGCCCACTTTCAACAACGCTTCTGCAGCTTTTGGCGACTTCGGATAGTTTTTCACTACCGTGGCGTAATAGTAAGCCGCGTCGTCCTTTTTGCCTTTGTTATAGTTCAGCTGTCCGAGCCAGTAATTGGCGTTCGGCTGATAGGTCGAATCCGGGTAACGTTTTACCCACGCCTGGAGCGCGCTGATCGCCTGATCATACTGTTTCTTCTCCAGAATCAGCGCCACAGCCGCATTGTAATCGCTGTTAGCGTCACCGGTCTGCGCAGGTGCGCTATCCGTTGATGCTGCCGCGCCTGCGGTTGCTGCTGCGCCGGTATCCGCTGCGGCATTACTGCCGGCTGCCTGCTGACCGCCGCTGGTGCTGGCGCTGCTCAGGCTGTCAATCTGCTGGTAAAGCTGCTTCTGCCGCTCAACCACCTGATTCAACTGATACGTGTTTTGCTGGATTTGCCCACGCAGCGCGTCGATATCACGCTGGTTATCGCTCATCTGCTGCTGCAATTGCTGCATCAGCTGTGCCTGGGCATTAGAAATTCTTTCAAGAGTGGTGACACGGTCTTCGACCGAGCCGGAGCCAACGCTACTGATTGACGCTTGGGCATTAGCGGCCCAGGGGGCCGCTACGCCAATCAGTAACGACAGACTCAACAGGTGATGTCTGAAGTTACTAACCATGTGATTCTCTTAGTAGACCAGAACGGCACGACGGTTTTTAGAATACGCTGCTTCGTCATGACCCAGAACGGCTGGCTTCTCTTTACCGTAAGATACGATAGACATCTGATCAGCCGACACGCCTTTACCCTGCAGGTACATTTTAACCGCGTTAGCACGACGTTCGCCCAGGGCGATGTTGTATTCCGGCGTACCGCGCTCATCCGCATGACCTTCGATGGTCACTTTGTATGACGGGTTGCTGCGCAGGAAGGTTGCATGCTGATCCAGCATCTGTGCGTAATCAGACTGAACGTCATACTTGTCCAGGCCGAAGTACACGATGTTGTTCTGCTGCAGCTGCTGCATCTGCAGACGAGCCTGCTCGTCAGAAGACATGTTGCCGCCGTTGCCGTTCATGCCAGAATTTGCACCGTAAGCGCCGCCATCAGCGCCCATGCCAGTCTGGTCATTGTTGTTGTTCTTGTGTGAGCTACAAGCCGCTACTGCCAGAACCGGCAGAGCCAGCATCAAACCCTTCAGCACTTTGTTCAGTTGCATTTCAAAATCCCATTATTGTTTATTGTTTGTGATGTCTGAACTGTCAGACATTACAGATACGGCGACCAGGCAGGAAATTTTACCTGTCCATCAGTTGCCGGAAGACGCGCTTTGAAACGGCCGTCGGTAGAAACCAACTGCAACACGGAACCCATACCCTGAGTAGAGCTGTAGATTACCATTGTGCCATTGGGTGCCAGGCTCGGCGTTTCATCCAGGAACGTGTCCGTTAACGTTTGAACGGCTCCCGTTTCCAGATCCTGTTTGGCGACGTGTTGAGCACCACCGTTGGTGCTAATCATCACCATTGACTTACCATCTGTTGCGACATCCGCATCCTGGTTCTGACCGCCTTCCCAGGTAATACGTTGTGGCGCGCCACCGTTAAGTCCGACTTTGTAGATTTGTGGAGCACCAGCCTGATCGGAGGTGTAAGCCAGCGTCTGGCTGTCCGGGAACCAGGTTGGTTCGGTGCTGTTATAGCGACCATCGGTAATCTGACGCGTCTGACCTGAGGCCAGATCCATCACATAGAGGTTCAGGCTGCCGGTTTTAGAGAGCGCGAACGCCAGCTTAGAGCCATCCGGCGAGAACGCTGGGGCACCGTTGTGACGTGGATAGGAGGCGATCTGACGGATAGCACCGTTCGACAGCGTCTGAACCACCAGCGCAGATTTGCCGCTTTCAAAGGTCACATAAGCGACTTTGCTGCCATCCGGAGACCAGGCTGGCGACATCAGAGGCTGTGGTGAACGATGCACGACAAACTGGTTGTAACCATCGTAGTCAGCAACGCGCAGTTCATACGGGAACTGGCCGCCGTTGGTCTGCACCACATAGGCGATACGGGTACGGAAAGCGCCCTTGATGCCGGTCAGCTTCAGGAACGTTTCGTCACTGGCCGTATGAGCGGCATAACGCAGCCACTGCTTCGTCACTTTATAACTGTTTTGAGCCAGCACGGTACCGGGTGCACCGCCGGTGTCGACCAGCTGGTACGAAACCTGATAGCTGCCATCCGGGTTAGACGCGACCTGACCGACGACCACGGCATCAATGCCGAGTGCACTCCACGCGGCAGGCTGAACTTCCTGCGCGCTGGCAGGCTGCTGTGGCAGACGCGAGCGATCCAGTGGATTAAATTTGCCACTGTTGCGCAGGTCAGCTGCAACGATGCCGCCGATATCTTCCGGCGCTGCGCCAGCACCGGCCCATTTAAACGGCACCACGCCAATCGGGCGCGCAGTGTTGACACCCTGGGTGATCTCAATTCGAACTTCTGCATGCAGCATGGCTGCCCACAGCAGGATAAAAAAGCCTAACGTAACGCGAAGAGCTTGCTTCATTTTATCTCCCTTATCTGAACCTCAGTCCACGATAATTGGCACTGTTCCTGGAAACCACGAGTACAACTTAAGTACGGCACGCTAAACATAGATCAACTTGCCGCCCGTTACTGCATTATTGCGGTTTAAAACGCATTGGGGCGTTTTTAAACACTTCGTAGACCGCCTGCGAAGGCGGCTTCGGAATACGTGCCTGTTTTGCGGCAGCAATCGCGGCCTGACAGAGCGCGGGATCGCCACCCTCTGACTTAACATCAATCAACAAGCCATCAGGCGCAAGTTTAATCCGCAAATCACAGGTTTTTCCGCGATACAGATCCGCATCATAGAATCGGCTCTGAATCGCACTCACAACCTGACCCATGTAGGAGTTGATTTCCGCGCCTGATGCACCCGCTTTCTTCTGGTTTCCCTGCCCTGCTGCGCCGCCAGAGGTGCCGCTTTTCGGTGCATTTTTACCGGAAGCGAGTCCACCCAGCAAATCATCGACATCGCTGTCGTTGGCCGCATCGGCGGCGGCTTTCGCTTTAGCATCCGCTTTGGCCTTAGCGGCAGCATCGGCTTTGGCTTTCGCCGCGGCATCGGCTTTCGCTTTGGCGGCAGCTTCCGCCTTCTCTTTGGCGGCCTCTTTAGCCGCTTCCGCTTTCTCTTTTGCGGCTTCTGCGGCTTTCTCTTTCGCCGCCTCTGCGGCTTTTTCTTTGGCTTCAGCAGCTTTTTGTTTAGCCTCTTCAGCCGCTTTGGCTTTGGCATCCGCCGCCGCTTTCACTTTGGCTTCAGCTGCGGCTTTCGCATCTGCTTCAGATTTCGCCTTCGCTTCCGCAACGGCTTTCTCTTTTGCAGCAGCGGCAGCGGCGGCTTTCGCCTGCTGATCAGCCTGCTTCTTTGCTTCGGCTGCGGCCTGTTTCGCCTGCTCAGCCGCGGCTTTTGCCTGCGCATCTGCCTGAGCTTTTGCATCCGCTTTGGCTTTGGCAGCCGCCGCTTCCGCCGTTTTTTGCTGCTCCTGCGCCTGCTTAGCAGCGTCTTCGGCAGCCTTCTGCTGCTCAGCCTGCTGTTTTGCCTCTTCTTTCGCGGTTTCCTGCGCGGCTAAACGCTCTTTTTCCAGCGCTTTCAGACGCTGCTGTTCAGCAGCCTGTTTCTGTTGCAGCTCTTCAGCCTGCTGCTGCGCCTGCTTTTTACGCTGCTGCTCAGCCCGCTGGCTGTCACTTTGCTGGTTCTGCTGACGATTGTATTGACTCACGACGGCACCGGGATCGACCATCACTGCATCAATATCACTGCCTCCGCCACCCGCACTGCTGGCGTCAATGTGCTCATTAAACGAGCTCCAAATCAGCAGCGCGATCAGCACGATATGCAGAATCACCGAAATGATTATCGCGCGCTTTAACTTCTCGTTTTGCTCGGTTGCCTTCGACACACTCGGTTCCCAAAAAACGGTTCGATTTTAAATCGGCTGCGTCATCAAACCGACAGATTTAACACCCGCCTGGTGCAGCAGGTTGAGCGCTTTAATAATTTCATCGTAAGGCACCTCTTTCGCGCCCCCGATCAAAAAGACCGTCTTAGGATTCGCTTCCAGTCGACGCTGCGCTTCGCTGATTACCTGCTCTGGCGGAAGTTGATCCATACGATCGTGATCCACGACCAGGCTGTACTGACCCACGCCCGCCACTTCGACAATCACCGGCGGATTATCATCGCTGGCAACGGTTTTCGAATCGGTCGCATCAGGCAGATCCACTTCCACGCTCTGGGTAATAATGGGCGCCGTTGCCATGAAGATCAGCAACAGCACCAACAGGACGTCCAGTAGCGGAACGATGTTGATTTCCGACTTCAGGTCGCGGCGTTTGCGACCACGTACTCTGGCCATCATTAACCTCTATTTACTTAGCGCTATCGCTGGAGAAAGCCTGGCGATGCAGAATGGCAGTGAACTCTTCCATGAAGTTGTCGTAGCCCTGCTCCAGTTTGTTCACGCGCTGGTTCAGACGGTTGTACGCCATCACCGCCGGAATTGCGGCAAACAGACCGATAGCGGTCGCAATCAACGCTTCAGCGATACCCGGTGCAACCATCTGCAGGGTTGCCTGCTTCACGGCACCCAGTGCGATAAAGGCGTGCATGATCCCCCAGACGGTGCCGAACAGTCCGATATAAGGGCTGATAGAACCGACGGTGCCGAGGAATGGAATGTGGTTTTCCAGCGCTTCCAGCTCACGGTTCATCGAGATGCGCATCGCACGGCTCGCACCATCAATGACCGCTTCCGGCGCATGGCTGTTGGCGCGATGCAGGCGGGCGAACTCTTTAAAGCCGGAATAGAAAATCTGCTCCGAACCGCCCAGTTCTTCCCGGCGCTCCTGGCTCTCCTGATAGAGGCGCGAGAGTTCGATGCCGGACCAGAATTTGTCTTCAAACGCCTCCGCTTCTCTTCCCGCCGCATTCAGAATACGTGTGCGCTGAATAATGATGGCCCAGGAGGCAATAGAAAAGCCGATCAAAATCAACATGATAAGTTTGACCAGAAGGCTCGCCTTCAGGAACAAATCAAGAATGTTCATGTCAGTCACTGCTTGAACTCCGCGACAATAGACTTGGGAAGCGCAATCGGCTTCATTAGATGTGGGTTAATGCAGGCAATCAGGACTTCTGCCTCATTGAGCACTTTGCCTTCAGTATTCACGATACGCTGAGTGAACGTCATGGTAGCCCGTGTCATTGATGTGACCTCGCTCTGGATCTCCAGAAGGTCATCAAGACGCGCCGCCGCCAGATAGTCCACCGATATACGCCGTACCACAAAAGCGATCTGCTGTTCTAACAGCGTCTGCTGATTGAAATGGTGCTGTCGCAACATTTCAGTACGTGCTCGTTCATAAAAAGCGATATAGCTGGCGTGATAAACCACACCACCGGCATCAGTATCTTCGTAGTAGACCCGAACCGGCCAGCGAAACAGCGTTGTACTCACTCTACATCCCGGCCTCGTTTTAAACGTTGTTACTATACGCAAGAGAATTGGGGTTGGGAATGGCTCGTCAGAGCCAGGCGAAAATAATTATCGCTCCGTAACAAACGGAACGATTTCAGGGAGATTAATTGACCAGACGCTGACAAAAATTCACTGACAGCGCCGATGAGACGGGGTCTTAAAGATAAAAACGGTAAAGCGCAATAAATAGCACCAGCATGGCGGGTAACGGGGCAAACAGCGCCTGCCATCGGGTTTGCTGTGGCCGGAAGCCCACACCGTGGATCACCCCACTGCAGACCGCCCAGATCAGCACCAGCCCCTGCAGAGCCGGTAACTGGCCTGCCTGACTGGCAAAGCGTGTCGGATCCCACATCACGCCGCCTGCGGTCAGCAGCGCCAGCAGCAGTGAAAGGGCCCGTAACGGGCCCTTATCCATCAGATCATACAGCATCCGAATTAGCGTTCGCATCAGTGAGGCTCATCCTGCGCTTCAATGTGCTCAATCGCCAGCGCGGTCACGATACCAAAGGCACAGGCCAGCAACGTGCCGAGAATCCAGGCAAAATACCACATGCGACGTCTCCTTAATTAATAGAGTGAGTGACTGTTGCTTTCAATATGCTCTTTGGTGATACGACCAAACATCTTCCAGTAGCACCAGGTGGTGTAGGCCAGAATGATCGGCACAAAGATAGCGGCGGCAACGGTCATGGTTTGCAGCGTCAGCAGGCTGGACGTTGCGTCCCACATGGTCAGGCTCATACCCGGCACCGTGCTGGATGGCATGATGAACGGGAACATTGCAATGCCGGCTGTCATGATGACGCAGGCCAGCGTCAGTGAGGAGAACAGGAACGCCCAGGCGCCCTTCTCAACCCGCGAGCAGAGTATGGTCAGCAGCGGCAGCACAGCGCCCAGCAGCGGGAACAGCCACAGCACAGGGTGGTTCTGGAAGTTGACCATCCAGGCACCCGCTTCGCGCACCACGGTTTTGCCCAGTGGGTTAGAAGCAGCGAAGTGATCCATGGTGCTGGTCACCACATAACCATCGATACCATATTTCACCCAGACGCCCGCCAGGATAAAGCAGACCATCATCACCAGGGCGGCAAGTTGTGCTGCGGTGCGTGAACGCAGATGCAGTTCGCCGGTAGTGCGCATCTGCAGATAGGTTGCACCCTGCGCCAGAATCATCGCCACACTGACCACACCTGCCAGCAGACCAAACGGATTCAGCAGCTGGAAGAAGTTACCGGTATAGAACAGGCGCAGATACTCATCGGCATGGAACGGCACGCCCTGTAACAGGTTGCCAAACGCTACGCCGATCACCAGCGGCGGCACGAAGCTGCCAATGAAAATCCCCCAGTCCCAGGCACCGCGCCAGCGATTGTCTTCAATCTTCGAACGGTAATCGAAGCCAACCGGACGGAAGAACAGCGACGCGAGCACCAGAATCATCGCCACGTAGAAGCCAGAGAAGGCTGCCGCGTAAACCATCGGCCAGGCGGCAAACAGCGCGCCACCTGCGGTGATCAGCCAGACCTGGTTACCGTCCCAGTGTGGGGCGATACTGTTAATCATGATACGACGTTCAGTATCATTCCGGCCCAGAATGCGCGTCAGCATCCCGACACCCATATCAAAACCATCTGCGACGGCAAAGCCAATCAGCAGCACGCCAATCAACAGCCACCAGACAAAGCGCAGAACTTCATAATCAAACATGGTCGCTCTCCTTATCCCTGTACCGGCTGGGTGATTGCCGTGATCTGCTCATGATGATAACGCCCGGTTTTCAGGCTGCTCGGCCCAAGGCGGGCGAATTTGAACATCAGGTACATCTCAGCCACCAGGAACATTGTGTAGAGTCCGCAGATCAGGATCATTGAGAACAGCAGATCGCCAACGGTCAGGGAGGAGTTGGCCACCGCAGTCGGCAGCACTTCACCGATAGCCCAGGGCTGACGACCATACTCCGCCACAAACCAGCCTGATTCGATAGCGATCCACGGCAGCGGAATACCAAACAGCGCCGCTTTCAGTAACCAGCGATTTTTACCGATGCGGTTACGCAGTACGCTCCAGAACGCCAGCGCGATAATGCCCAGCAGCAGTACGCCACACAGCACCATGATGCGGAAGGCGAAATAGAGCGGAGCGACACGCGGGATAGAGTCCTGCGTCGCCTGTTTAATCTGCGCTTCGGTCGCATCAGCCACGTTGTCGGTATAACGCTTCAGCAGCAGACCGTAGCCGAGATCCTGTTTGTGGCTGTTGAACGCGTCACGCACCGCCGGATCCTGGCTGCCACCGCGCAGCTCATTCAGCAGGGCATAGGCTTTCATGCCGTTGCGGATGCGCACTTCATGCTGTGCCATCAGATCTTTCAGGCCGGTGACCGGCGTATCGGTTGATCGGGTGGCGATCAGGCCCAGCAGCCAGGGGATCTGTACTGCGTATCGGTTCTCCTGAGTGGCCTGATCGGGCAGGCCAAACAGGGTAAACGACGCCGGTGCCGGCTGGGTTTCCCACTCCGCTTCGATAGCGGCCAGTTTGGTTTTCTGCACGTCACCCATTTCGTATCCTGACTCATCGCCCAGAACGATGACTGACAGTACCGCCGCCATGCCAAAGCTGGCCGCGATAGCGAACGAGCGTTTAGCAAAGGCGAAGTCACGGCCTTTCAGCATGTACCAGGCGCTGATGCCCATAATAAACATCGCTCCGGTGGTGTAACCGGCTGCCACGGTGTGCACGAATTTCACCTGCGCGACCGGGTTCAGCACCAGCTCTGAGAAGCTGACCATCTCCATGCGCATGGTTTCGAAGTTGAACTCAGAGGCGATCGGGTTCTGCATCCAGCCGTTAGCCACCAGAATCCACAGCGCCGACATGTTTGAGCCCAGCGCCACCAGCCAGGTGACGGCGAGGTGCTGCACTTTGCCCAGGCGATCCCAGCCAAAAAAGAACAGGCCAACAAAGGTGGATTCCAGGAAGAACGCCATCAGACCTTCGATGGCGAGCGGCGCGCCGAAGATATCGCCGACGTAGTGAGAGTAATATGACCAGTTAGTCCCGAACTGAAATTCCATGGTCAGGCCGGTGGCGACACCCAGCGCAAAGTTAATACCAAATAACTTGCCCCAGAACTTCGTCATATCTTTATAGATTTGTTTGCCGCTCAGGACATATACCGTTTCCATGATCGCCAGCAAAAACGCCATACCCAGCGTTAAAGGGACGAACAGAAAATGGTACATCGCCGTTAAGGCAAACTGTAACCGCGACAGCTCGACGATATCTAACATAAGGACTCCTTGCTCCTCGCTTTGTCTCCGTCACGCGCGCGATCAGATCGAACGCAATCAGAGTCAGCAACGACTGTTTATTGATTCCAGTTTTTTATTACCCGCAGAACAGGTCTGTGAGCTGCCCGAACAGGCGAGTAGCGAATGAAGCAGCTCAGAAAATTGTCAATCAGCGCTTTCGTTAACGCGTGCTTTAACAGGAGGAAAGCGGGTGTTATCCCGGGTTGAGCAGACGTTTGAAAATTTGTGTAAAAGGCTGGATTGATGCAGCGCAATTTACGCCCTTAGCGTTGCGCTTTGCCAGAGATATAGTTGGATATAAGTCGCGATTAATTGATCTGGATTAACGCAATAAGTTTCCAGATAGAGTCAGGTAGGTTTCTTGTTAATGAGATGTCAGTAATGAAATAAAGCGCGAAGGAATAATTTACCTTTGACACTTTTTCTTAACGTGATGAGCCGCGGGCCGGTTATTTAACCGCGCACTCTTCTCTTTAGCTTCCTGCGTTATGCCTCTCATTTACAGGCATAAAAAAAGCCACCCGAAGGTGGCTCAGTCTCAGATGACGCTGACTTATTTAGCAGGTAATACGGCTTTAACTGCGTCACCGATATCCGCCAGGCTGCGGACAGTTTTCACGCCTGCCGCTTCCAGCGCAGCAAATTTCTCATCTGCTGTACCTTTACCACCGGCAATGATGGCGCCAGCATGGCCCATACGCTTGCCTTTCGGCGCGGTGACGCCAGCAATGTAGCCTACAACCGGCTTGGTCACGTGCTCTTTAATGAAGGCTGCAGCTTCTTCTTCTGCGCTACCGCCGATCTCACCGATCATCACGATAACTTCAGTCTGTGGATCATCCTGGAACATTTTCAGGATGTCGATGAAGTTAGAGCCTGGGATCGGGTCACCACCGATGCCAACGCAGGTTGACTGGCCGTAGCCGATATCCGTGGTCTGCTTAACCGCTTCATAGGTCAGGGTGCCTGAACGTGACACGATACCAACGCGGCCCGGCTGGTGAATGTGACCCGGCATAATGCCGATTTTACATTCGCCTGGGGTGATAACGCCTGGGCAGTTTGGACCGATCATCCGCACGCCTGCTTCATCCAGCTTCACTTTCACGGTCAGCATATCCAGGGTCGGGATGCCTTCGGTGATGGTGATGATCAGTTTGATGCCCGCGTCGATCGCTTCCAGGATGCCATCTTTACAGAAAGGAGCCGGAACGTAGATCACAGTGGCGGTCGCGCCTGTTGCTTCTACCGCTTCGCGAACGGTGTTGAACACAGGCAGGCCGAGATGGGTCGTGCCACCTTTGCCTGGCGTCACGCCGCCAACCAGTTGGGTGCCGTATGCCAGCGCCTGCTCAGAATGGAAAGTCCCCTGGCCACCGGTGAAACCCTGGCAAATGACTTTGGTGTTTTTGTCGATCAGAATGGACATTATTTACCCTCCGCGGCAGCAACAACACGCTGTGCGGCGTCTGTCAGGCTGGTTGCTGCAATGATGTTCAGACCGCTGTCCGCCAGTTTCTGGGCGCCCAGCTCGGCGTTGTTACCTTCCAGACGTACCACAACTGGCACGTTCACACCCACTTCAGCGACTGCGCCGATGATGCCGTCGGCAATCAGGTCGCAGCGTACGATACCGCCGAAGATGTTAACGAATACGGCTTTAACCGCATCGTCAGACAGGATGATTTTGAAGGCTTCGGTCACGCGCTCTTTGGTTGCGCCGCCGCCGACATCAAGGAAGTTGGCCGGTTGACCGCCGTGGTGTTTAACGATGTCCATGGTGCCCATCGCCAGACCTGCGCCGTTAACCATACAACCAATGTTGCCTTCCAGCGCAACATAGTTCAGTTCCCACTGTGTCGCATGGGCTTCACGCGGATCTTCCTGGCTTGGATCGCGCATTTCGCGCAGCTCTGGCTGACGGAACAGGGCATTGCCATCGGCACCCAGTTTGCCATCCAGGCAGATCAGGTCGCCCTGTTTGGTGATCACCAGCGGGTTGATCTCAACCATCGCCAGATCGCGCTCCAGGAACAGTGTCGCCAGACCCATGAAGATCTTGGTGAACTGGCCAACCAGCTTGCCAGTCAGGCCAAGTTTGAACGCCAGCTCACGGCCCTGATAAGGCTGCGGGCCAGTCAGTGGATCCAGCGCCATTTTGTGGATCAGGTGCGGGGTCTCTTCCGCCACTTTTTCAATTTCCACGCCGCCTTCAGTTGAGGCCATGAAAATTACGCGACGCGTTGCGCGATCGACCACAGCGCCCAGATAGAGCTCCTGATCGATATCGGTCGCCGCTTCAACCAGAATCTGGTTTACCGGCTGGCCGTTTGCGTCTGTCTGATAGGTGACCAGGCGTTTGCCCAGCCAGTTTTCAGCAAAAGCGCGAATCTCTTCTTTGCTGTTAACCACTTTCACACCGCCCGCTTTACCGCGGCCACCGGCATGAACCTGACATTTAACTACCCACGGGCCTGCGCCAATTTTAGAGGCTGCTTCTTCCGCTTCACGTGGTGTAGTACAGGCGTAACCCGTTGGTGCCGGCATGCCATACCGTGCAAACAGTTGTTTCGCCTGGTATTCGTGTAAGTTCATGATGTTCTATCCATTCAGGTCTGAAAAGAGTAATGAGGTTGGGCGCGCGGCAAGGCGCGCCCGGTGAAAATCAGACATCCAGCAGCAGGCGCGCCGGATCTTCCAGCATCTCTTTCACTGCAACCAGATAACCAACTGATTCACGGCCATCGATCAGACGGTGGTCGTAGGAGAGCGCCAGATACATCATCGGCAGCACCACAACCTGACCATTGACCGCCATCGGACGATCTTTGATGGCGTGCATGCCCAGGATGGCGCTCTGCGGTGGGTTGATGATCGGGGTGGACATCAGTGAACCAAAGACGCCGCCGTTGGTAATGGTAAAGTTACCGCCGGTCAGATCCTCAACTGTCAGTTTGCCGTCACGGCCTTTCACTGCCAGCTCTTTGATTTTCTTCTCGATGTCCGCCATGCTCAGCGCATCCACGTCACGCAGGACGGGTGTAACCAGACCACGTGGCGTAGAGACCGCAATGCTGACGTCGAAGTAGTTGTGGTAAACCACATCTTCACCATCGATAGAAGCATTCACTTCCGGATAGCGTTTCAACGCTTCAACAACCGCTTTGATGTAGAAGGACATAAAGCCCAGACGTACACCGTGACGCTTCTCGAAGGCCTCACCATACTGCTTACGCAGATCCATGATGGGCTTCATGTTGATTTCGTTGAAGGTGGTCAGCATCGCGGTGCTGTTCTTCGCTTCCAGCAGACGCTCGGCAACACGCTTACGCAGACGGGTCATCGGCACGCGTTTTTCGCTGCGGTTAGCCACTGGCTGCTGCGTGGCGGCCGCATCAGCAGCTGGCGCAGCGGCTTTGGCAGCCTGCGGTTTGTTGGCCAGATGT
Organism: Pantoea sp. JV6; assembly: GCF_025910055.1. Classification (NCBI taxonomy): domain Bacteria; kingdom Pseudomonadati; phylum Pseudomonadota; class Gammaproteobacteria; order Enterobacterales; family Erwiniaceae; genus Pantoea; species Pantoea sp. JV6. The sequence continues at coordinate 465,540 of NZ_JAPCIM010000012.1, forward strand.
TTTTCAACATCTTCACGGGTCAGACGACCACCAACACCGCTGCCTTTGATCTGCGAGGCATCAAGATTGTGCTCTGCAATCAGACGACGGATAGCCGGGCTGAGCGCATCGTTGCTCTCTTCTTCCAGTGACGCAGTCTGACGCTGAGCCGGGGTAGACTCTTTGCTTTCAGACTTCGCGCTGCTCTCTTTACCGGCGCTGTTGCCCTCTTTCAGACGACCCAGGATCTGGCGGGAAGTGACGGTGGCGCCCTCTTCTTCCAGAACGGCTTCCAGGATACCGTCCGCAGAGGCTGGCACTTCCAGTACAACTTTGTCAGTTTCGATTTCGACCAGCACTTCATCGCGAGTGACTGCATCGCCTGGTTTTTTATGCCAGGTTGCCACAGAGGCATCGGCAACCGATTCAGGCAGGTCGGGAACGAGAATATCTACGCTACTCATTATCTTTCCTTTTAATTAATTAACGTTCAGCGCGTCATTAACCAGGTCTTGCTGCTGTTGTTGGTGTACGGACATGTAACCCACGGCCGGTGAGGCGGATGCCGGGCGGCCTGCATAACGTAAAGTGGCACCAAACGGCACAACTTCACGGAAATGATGCTGGCTGCAATACCAGGCGCCCTGATTCAGTGGCTCTTCCTGACACCAGACAAAATCCTGCACGTGAGCATACGCTTTTAATGCTTCCTGTACCGCGTGATGCGGGAACGGATAGAGCTGCTCGATGCGCACGATAGCCACATCGGTCTGCTCATTTTTACGACGCTGCTCCAGCAGGTCGTAATAGACTTTACCGGAGCACAGCACGACGCGTTTCACGCCCTGCGGATCCAGATCATCGACTTCGCCAATCGCAGGCTGGAAGCTGCCGTTAGCCAGTTCATCCAGCGTGGAGATCGCCAGTGGATGACGCAGCAGTGATTTCGGCGACATCACAATCAGCGGACGGCGCATACCGCGCAGCGCCTGACGACGCAGCATATGGTAAACCTGCGCAGGGGTAGACGGCACGCAGACCTGCATGTTCTGCTCAGCGCAGAGTTGCAGATAACGTTCCAGGCGCGCAGAGGAGTGCTCTGGCCCCTGACCTTCATAACCGTGCGGCAGCAGCATCACCAGGCCACACATCCGGCCCCATTTCTGCTCACCGGAGCTGATGAACTGGTCGATAACAACCTGTGCGCCGTTGGCGAAGTCACCAAACTGCGCTTCCCAGATGGTCAGGATGCGCGGCTCTGCGGTGGCATAACCATATTCAAAGGCCAGTACCGCCTCTTCTGACAGCACGGAGTCCCACACTTTGAACTGACCCTGACCGCTGTGCACGTGGTGCAGAGGGGTATAGGTTGAGCCGTTCGCCTGGTTATGGACTACCGCGTGACGATGGAAGAAGGTTCCGCGACCGGTATCTTCACCCGACAGACGCACCGGAATGCCTTCATCAACCAGCGTGGCATATGCCAGGTTTTCCGCGCCGCCCCAGTCAAAGGCTTTCTCGCCTTCAGCCATCAGGCGACGGTCGTTGTAAATCTTGGCAACACGCGACTGCACTTCCACCTCTTCCGGCACCTGGCTGATACGCAGCGCCAGCTCCTTCAGACGTTTCATGTCGACCTGAGCCGGGTAAGGTTCATCCCACTCATGATTCAGGTAAGGTGACCAGGTAAAGGAGTGCAGGCTCATTGGACGCCATTCCGGCACCACACACTCACCCGCATCCAGCGCGTCACGGTAGAGATTGACCATTTCGGTCGCATCTTCCTGCGTGGCAATGGCTTCACCTTCCAGACGGTCGGCATAGATTTTACGCGGCGTCGGGTGTTTTTTGATTTTCTGGTACATCAGCGGCTGGGTCGCACTTGGCTCATCCGCCTCGTTGTGACCATGACGGCGATAGCAGACCAGATCGATAAACACATCACGCTTAAAGGTGTTGCGATAGTCGAGCGCCAGGCGGGTCACAAACGCGACCGCTTCCGGATCGTCAGCATTGACGTGGAAAATCGGTGCCAGCACCATTTTGCCGATATCGGTGCAGTAAGGGGTCGAACGCGCATCTTTCGGGTTGGAGGTGGTGAAGCCAACCTGGTTGTTGATGACGATGCGAACGGTACCGCCCACTTCATAACCGCGCGCCTGTGACATGTTCAGAGTTTCCTGAACCACGCCCTGGCCAATCACGGCCGCATCACCATGAATGGTGATCGGTAAGACTTTATTGCTGGCTGGCTCATCCAGACGATCCAGACGGGCACGCACTGAACCCATGACCACCGGGCTGACGATCTCCAGGTGCGACGGGTTAAACGCCAGCGCCAGGTGAACCAGGCCGCCTTCGGTTTCCACGTCAGACGAGAAGCCCATGTGGTACTTCACGTCACCGGTGCCCAGATGCTCTTTGTGCTTACCGGCGAACTCGTCGAACAGATCCTGTGGCTTTTTACCCAGCACGTTGATCAGCACGTTGAGACGGCCACGGTGCGCCATACCCAGTACGACTTCACGGGTTCCGCTCTTACCGGCATGACGGATCATTTCGCGCAGCATCGGAACCAGTGCATCGCCGCCTTCCAGCGAGAAGCGTTTGGCACCCGGGAATTTCGCTCCGAGATATTTTTCCAGCCCTTCGGCCGCGGTCAGCTCTTTCAGGAAACCTTTTTTCTCTTCATTGCTGAAGGCTGCACGGCCCGCGACTGACTCAAGACGCTGCTGAATCCAGCGTTTCTCATCAGTGTTGTTGATGTGCATATATTCTGCACCGATCGAGCCGCAGTAAGTCTGAGTCAGCGCCTCGAACAGTTCGGCCAGCTTCATGGTCTCTTTGCCAATGGCAAAAGAGCCGACGTTAAAGCTTTCCTGAAAATCGGCCTCGGTCAGATCGTGAAAAGCGGGATCGAGATCGGCTACCCGGTCCTGTTTCCACAGACCAAGCGGGTCAAGATTGGCGTGCTGATGACCGCGGAAACGAAACGCGTTAATCAGCTGCAGCACTTTTACTTGCTTGGAGTTGGTTTCAGGATCGGAGACAGATGAGGTGTAACGAGATGCGTCTTTCGCCAGGCGACGGAAGTACTCACGTGTGGTGGAGTGAAACTGCTCAGGTTTCATTCCGGTGCCCGGTAACTGCTGGAACATCGAGCGCCACACTGCATCGACAGAGTCAGGATCGGTCAGGAAATCCTCATAGAGCTGCTCTATGTAAGACTGATTCGCGCCGGCCAGCCAGGAAGAGTCCAGCCAGGGCTTCATCGCGCTGTTCTGCATTGTGATCCCTTAAGCATTGCTATGCTTTTTTGAGGTTTCATTTGTTGCCGCTTTCGCGGTTTGCCGTAGTGAGTTCAGCGATACGAGCACTTTGCGCAGCGCGCGTGGCCCGTAAGGGAACCTTTGTAAACGTGGTAATCACCGCGCTTACAGAGGCTTCCGTAAAACACCGGGAACCTGAGGTTCCCGGCAGAAACTGCTTATGCGCCGCGCTGCAGCAGCATCGACTTGATATGGCCGATGGCGCGCGTCGGGTTCAGCCCTTTCGGACATACGCTCACACAGTTCATGATGCTATGGCAGCGGAATACGCTGAAAGCATCATTCAGATTGTCGAGACGCGCCTCGGTTTCGGTGTCGCGGCTGTCAATCAGGAAGCGGTACGCGGCCAGCAGGCCAGCAGGACCGATGAACTTCTCAGGATTCCACCAGAATGATGGGCATGAGGTTGAGCAGCAGGCACAGAGTATACATTCGTACAGGCCATCCAGGTGTTCACGCTCATCCGGCGACTGCAGATGTTCACGAGCTGGCGGATTTTCCCCATTATTCAACAGGAAAGGCTTAATTTTCTCATACTGTGCATAAAACTGGCTCATGTCTACAACCAGGTCACGCACCACCGGTAAACCTGGCAGCGGACGGATAACAATTTTCTGTTTGCCGTTGCCCAGCGCCGAGACGGGCGTAATGCAGGCCAGTCCGTTTTTACCGTTCATGTTCAGGCCATCGGAACCGCAGACGCCTTCACGACAGGAGCGACGAAACGCCAGGGTCGGATCTTTCTCTTTCAGGCGAATCAGCGCGTCCAGCAGCATCATGTCGCGACCATCTTCCGCTTCCAGGGTGTAATCCTGCATGCGCGGTTTGTCATCGACATCCGGATTGTAGCGATAAATTGAAAACTCGAGTCTCATGATCGTCTCCGAAATTAGTAGGTACGCACTTTCGGCGGGAAGGCCGCGCGCAGTTTCGGCTGCATGTTCACCTCACGGCGCGTCATGCTTTCGGTTTCCGGGACATAAAGACTGTGGCACAGCCAGTTTTCATCATCACGATCCGGGAAGTCGAAGCGACTGTGCGCACCGCGGCTTTCGGTGCGATAGTTAGCCGCTACCGCCGTGGCAAAGGCCGTCTCCATCAGGTTATCCAGCTCCAGGCACTCAATACGCTGGGTGTTGAAATCCGGTGAGCGGTCATCCAGACGCGCTGACTTCAGGCGCTGGCGAATCTCTTTCAGCTCTTCCAGACCCTGTGCCATCGCTTCGCCTTCACGGAATACCGAGAAGTTATTCTGCATGCAGCGTTGCAGCGCTTTACGAATCTCAACCGGATCTTCACCCGTGGTGTTGTTTTCCCAGCGGTTGAAACGCGCCATCGCCCCGGCGATCTCATCTTCTGTGGCATCACGCAGGTCGCCCTGCTCCTGAATACTCGCCAGCAGATGCAGACCCGCTGCACGGCCAAAGACCACCAGGTCGAGCAGTGAGTTACCGCCCAGACGGTTGGCACCATGCACCGATACACAGGCGATTTCACCGACGGCGAACAGGCCAGGAATCACTACATCTTCGCCCTGCTCATTGACGCGCAGTGCCTGGCCGGTCACTTTGGTCGGAATACCGCCCATCATGTAGTGGCAGGTCGGAATGACCGGAATCGGCTCTTTAATCGGATCGGCGTGCGCAAAGGTGCGTGACAGCTCAAGGATGCCAGGCAGACGTGACTCAAGCACCTCTTTACCCAGATGATCCAGTTTCAGTTTGAGATGTGGACCCCACGGGCCATCACAGCCGCGACCTTCACGGATTTCAATCATCATTGAGCGCGCCACCACGTCGCGGCCCGCCAGATCTTTGGCGTTCGGCGCATAACGCTCCATGAAGCGTTCGCCATGTTTGTTCAGCAGATAGCCGCCTTCACCACGGCAGCCTTCGGTGACCAGCACGCCCGCACCGGCGATACCGGTTGGGTGGAACTGCCACATCTCCATATCCTGCACCGGTACGCCCGCACGCAGTGCCATACCTACGCCGTCACCGGTGTTGATATGCGCATTGGTGGTGGACTGGTAGATACGGCCCGCGCCGCCGGTAGCCAGAATGGTCGCTTTCGCTTTGAAATAAACGGTTTCGCCGGTTTCGATGCAGATAGCGGTACAACCCACGACTGCGCCATCGGCGTTTTTCACCAGATCCAGTGCATACCACTCAGAGAAGATGGTGGTTTTGTTTTTCAGGTTCTGCTGATAAAGGGTGTGCAGCAACGCGTGACCGGTACGGTCAGCCGCAGCCGCCGTACGTGCCGCCTGCTCGCCACCGAAATTCTTTGACTGGCCACCAAACGGACGCTGATAGACACGACCATCTTCCAGACGCGAGAAAGGTAAACCCATGTGTTCCAGTTCCAGAATCGCTTCCGGGCCGGTTTTACACATATATTCAATCGCGTCCTGGTCACCGATGTAGTCGGAACCTTTGACGGTGTCGTACATGTGCCATTCCCAGTTATCTTCATGGGTATTACCCAGCGCAACGGTAATACCGCCCTGCGCAGATACGGTGTGGGAACGGGTCGGGAAAACTTTAGATAACAGGGCACAGCTCTGGCCGCCCTGGGAGATTTGCAGTGCGGCTCGCATTCCTGCGCCACCTGCGCCGATTACCACGGCATCGAACTCTCTGATTGGCAAACTCATTTACACACCCCACACCACAACAAATCCATAAATCGCATACCACAACAGCGCCACGACAATCACAAACTGCAACAACAAGCGGGCTGGCAGTGATTTAACGTAGTCTGTTAACACCTGCCACATGCCAATCCAGCCGTGGATCAGAATGGAGAACAGCGTCAGCAGCGTGAACACTTTGGTGAATGCGGAAGCGAAGAAGCCACGCCACAGGTCATAAGTCAGCGTGTCTGTCATCACCACGAAACCGAGGATATAGACGATGTAGAGCGTAATGAGAATTGCAGTTGCCCGCAGCAGCAGCCAGTCCTGAATGCCGTTGCGACCCAATGCGGATGCATTGCTTACCATACGAGGACTCCCGCCAGAATTGCCAGCACGACAGTGATCACAAAAGTCATATGAGCGGAACGCTTACCAACCTGCAGGGTTTCGGCCAGATAACCAAAATCCATCAACATATGACGAATCCCGCTCACCGCGTGATAGGCCAGCGCCGTTAAAATGCCCCACATAATGAACTTCGCGAAGAAGCCATCCATGATGGACGCAGCGTGCTGGAAACCTTCAGGAGAGGAGAGAGAGAGACCGAGCAGCCACAGCAGGATGCCAATGGCAACCAATGTGATTACGCCGGAGACGCGGTGAAGAATGGACGATATTGCAGTAACGGGAAACCGGATCGTCGAGAGATCCAAGTTGACAGGTCTTTGTTTTTTCACGGTTTTGCCCACACAGCTCTTTTTTATTTTGCTTCCTCCGGACCTGAGGCGGAGTCTAATCACAACGCGTGGCAGACTTTAACCGTCACCAAAAAAGCAACATCCAGTGTTAATTGACGCGGTAGTAAACGCTGGGTGGCTCCTGGTGTCAGGGTGTTCCGGAGACCTGCCTGGAGTATAGGAGGATCACATTCTGATTACAATTCCCCTACAAACTCTTTGGTATATTTTAGGTGGAACAGTGATCCTACTCACGATTTTCACAATTGATACAATTTTAATTATCTGATTTGACAATAGTTCAACAATTCAGTTACAAACTAAGCCTGTAAATTCCTATGATGCGCAAAAGTTATGGGGATACACTTTCCCCTAAGCGCAAGTTATGTAACATTGCGATAATGAGCATTAAAAAGCATCAGGTTATTGGTTACCAAGAAGTTATGTCCTGACCGGATCTTTAACAACCGCGATATGCAGCATGTCCATGGCTCACCGGTTCCCGCTGGGAACGCGCCGCTCACTCTGTACCCTGCACCCGTTTTATCCCCGCAGAGTGATACTGTGTAGTTTTGCCAACCGCAACATGAACGCGTTTCAGGTGTCTAAAGATCCTTACCTACATAAGGCGCTATGGAGACGAAAATGACAGATAAAAAAGTAACGCTAACCCTGCAAGATGGAACATCTATTGAACTGGACGTGCTGAAAGGTACGCTGGGCCAGGATGTCGTTGATGTCCGCACTCTGGGTTCAAGTGGCCTGTTCACCTTCGATCCCGGTTTTACGTCTACCGCGTCCTGCGAATCTGCAATCACCTTTATCGATGGGGATGAAGGTATCCTGCTGCACCGTGGTTTCCCTATTTCTGAGCTGGCGACCCACTCTAACTATCTGGAAGTCTGCTACATCCTGCTGAACGGCGAAGCACCAAACCAGAAACAGTTTGATGAGTTCCGTACCACGGTTACCCGCCACACCATGATTCATGAGCAGATTACCCGCCTGTTCCACGGCTTCCGTCGCGATTCGCATCCGATGGCGGTAATGTGCGGTGTCACTGGCGCACTGGCTGCGTTTTACCACGATTCGCTGGATGTAAACATTGAGCGCCACCGCGAAATTGCAGCATTCCGTTTGCTTTCTAAAATGCCGACCATGGCAGCGATGTGTTACAAATATTCTATCGGCCAGCCGTTTGTCTATCCGCGCAACGATCTCTCCTATGCGGGTAACTTCCTGCACATGATGTTTGCCACGCCGTGCGAAGAGTATAAAGTGAATCCGGTGCTGGAACGCGCCATGGACCGCATCCTGATCCTGCATGCTGACCATGAGCAGAACGCCTCAACCTCTACCGTTCGTACCGCCGGTTCAAGCGGCGCGAATCCGTTTGCCTGTATCGCCGCCGGGATCGCCTCCCTGTGGGGACCGGCGCACGGTGGTGCCAACGAAGCGACCCTGCGTATGCTGGAAGAGATCAGCACCGTTGAGCACATTCCGGAATTTGTTAAACGCGCCAAAGACAAAAATGACTCCTTCCGTCTGATGGGCTTTGGTCACCGCGTTTACAAAAACTACGATCCACGCGCGACCGTGATGCGCGATACCTGCCATGAAGTCCTGAATGAGCTGGGTATGAAGGATGACCTGCTGGAAGTGGCGATGGAGCTGGAACACATTGCGCTGAACGACCCGTACTTCATTGAGCGTAAACTCTATCCAAACGTGGACTTCTACTCCGGTATTATCCTGAAAGCGATGGGTATTCCATCCTCCATGTTTACGGTGATCTTCGCGATGGCCCGTACCGTTGGCTGGATTGCACACTGGAAAGAGATGCACGACGAAGGCATGAAGATTGCCCGTCCACGTCAGCTCTACACCGGTTATACCGAGCGCGAATTCAGCTCACAGCTGAAAAAGTAAGGTTCGCAGGGCAGATAGGGATTTCCGCTTGATGTTGGTATAAAGCTGGGGGCAGTTAGCTGTGATACTGCGCCTGCGCAGAGAACACGGTCAGATCGGAAAGACGCAAAAGCCGTCATCCATGACACGCTCGGCCCGCGCGATTACGCACCTCATCCCTGAGGTGCGCCCGTTGCCGGGCCAACGCGTTGCGTTGTTCAAAAACGCTCCCGGCGTTTTTGTCCATGGCGCGGGACGCTTTCCTCTTCTGACCGTGTTCTCTGCGCGTTAAGCTATTTTATTGCTGTAAGATTCACACGGGTTTGACTCTGTCAGCCGTAAGAGCATTTTACCCTTTTGACTTTACTGTCTATCTCTGACAACCCGGACACCAGTAAAAAGGCCGTGATGAGAGCGTGCCCTTCTCAATCACCGTGCCGCAGCGTCGGCATTTTTTGCCCTGCCGATGAAAAACCTCAAACTGAAACGCCGCTTCCTCATGATATTTCTTCATGGTTCCACGCATCCGATAGGCATGGCGCGGCACTGAAAGCAGCGCTTCGCTGAAAGCAGTCAGCTGATCGTTACTGAGATCCTGCGCCCGATGATTTGGCAGCAGCTGCGCCAGCCACAGAATTTCGGCACGCAGATAGTTTCCCAGCCCGGCCAGAAAAGCCTGATCCAGCAACAGACCACTGAACTGCCGCCGCCTGAAACGGGGTGACAGTAGTCGCTCTTTCACCTCTTCCACTGTCAGGGCACTGTTCAGCACATCCGGCCCGATACGATTAAGAAACGGATGCGCCGCCAGCGTATCTGCGTTGAGCAGCTCAATATCAGAGGCGCTGTAGAGCAGAATCGCTTTGCCCGCCGTCGCCAGTCGCACCCGCAACTGACGGGTGGAATTCAGTTCGGTGTCAGGTTTTACAATGCGCCAGACACCATAAAGCTGGTTATGGCTGTAGAGCGTCAGGCCATTGCTGAAATGAGTCAGCAGCGCTTTACCCCGCGTCTCAATCGCATTAACCTGCTCGCCAATCAACGCCGGTTCATAGGTCTTGAGCTGAGGAAACGCGAACCACGCTTCCGTTAAGGGCTGACCCACAATGGCGTCTTCAAGTTTATCCGCCACGCGGCGAATTTCCGGTCCTTCAGGCATCGTTCATCCTCTTAATGGGTAGCGCCGCCAGCCTGTCTGATATCCTCGCCGGTCTCCAGCGTGACCTTTACCGCAATTTCCAGCGCCTGAATAATGGACGCCAGCGCCATGCTCGGTGCGCCTGGATGCTGCGCCGCCTGTTCAGGCAGATAAGGAATATGGATAAAGCCTCCCCGCACCGGACTGTCATGCTGCTCAAGCCAGTGCAGCAGGCCGTACATTACGCGGTTACAGGTAAAGGTGCCCGCCGTTTGCGACACTGAAGCGGGGATCCCCGCTTCCCGCACCGCCGCCACAATCGCTTTGATGGGCAGACGGGAAAAATAGGCTGCCGGGCCACCTGCTACAACGGGCTCATCCACCGGCTGATGACCGGCGTTGTCCGGGATACGGGCGTCATCGACATTAATACCAATACGTTCAACGGTAATGTCGCTTCGCCCGCCCGCCTGCCCCACCGACAGAATCGCATCCGGTTTCACCTCTTCCAGCGCCTGATTCAGCACCCTGAGTACCTCGCTGAATACCACCGGCAACTGGCGGATCACTATCGTCGCCCCGCTAATCTGTTTACCTTCCAGTGCGCGCACCGCTTCCCATGAAGGGTTAATCGTTTCACCGCCAAAAGGTTCAAAGGCGGTCATCAGGACAGTTTTCATGCAACCTCACAGGAACATCAGGAAATAGAGCAAGAAAATATTAACGATTAACAGTAGCACACCGGTCGGAATCTGAGCCTTGATCACCGCGTTACGATCGGGCAGTTCCAGCAGCGCCGCCGGGACGATATTGAAGTTGGCCGCCATCGGCGTCATCAGCGTGCCGCAGTAGCCGGAGAACATGCCAATTGCCGCCATCACTGCCGGATTTCCGCCGTGCTGCAACACCAGAATCGGGATGCCGACGCCTGCGGTGATAATCGGAAACGCCGCAAAAGCATTACCCATGATCATGGTTAACAGCGCCATCCCGACGGCATAGACGGTGACCGCGACAAAGCGATTATCTACCGCCAGCCAGGTTTCTGTCAGATGCGAAATGGCGCTGCCCACGCCCGCGCTGGTAAACAGCAGCCCCAGGGTGGCAAGGATCTGCGGCAGGATAAAAGCCCAGCCAATCGAATCCAGCAGGCGACGGGTCTCCTGCATCGACTGCACCGGTTTCTCGTGGGTCAGTTTTAACGCCACCAGCCAGCCAATCACACAGCCGACCATCATTGAAAACAGCGTCACCAGCGTGGCGTGGTTACCGGGGCCGAACACCGCATCCTGCAAACCGGGAATATGGTTAAACGCCAGCACACCGACCACGGTCACGACCGGAATCGACAGTGCAGGCAGAAACAGTTTATTGCGCAGACGCAGCGCACTGGCCTGTTTCTCTTCATCGCTGCGCTGATGATAGCGACCCAGCCTGACACCGCCAAACCCGGCAATCAGCGCCATCACCACCACAATGACACCGATGCCGATGTGCAGCATACGGGTGCCCGCCGCATCTGACCCCATCCAGGCGCTCATCAGTTGCGTCGTCCAGTCACCGACCAGAAAAACCAGGCCATACAAAGCCCAGAACAGTCCGGTGGTAAAGCGACGTGGATTCGCGCTGTCACGCCAGGAAAGCACCGCCACCACCAGCAGGATAATGCCCGCCAGCCACATCAGATATTGTTGCTGGAACATTACTCACCTCCTTTGGCTTTCAGCGCCTGACGGTTCAGCTGCTGCAGCTCACGCGCCAGTTGCCGATCCAGCCGCACCAGACGTGCCGAGTGGATCAGGAACGCGGCGACGGCAGTCGGAATGCCCCATAAGGCGATGTGCAGCGGTTCGGTCTGAATCCCGGCTGACTCCTGCATAAAGTTGTGCATAAAGATAATCGCGCCAAACGCCACGAAGATATCCTCACCAAAGAAGAGGCCGACATTATCGGTCGCCGCTGACATCGCGCGCAGCCGATGGCGCAGCTCAGGTGAGATCTCGCCATAGCGGCTTTCAGTTGCCCCTTCCGCCATCGGTGCCAGCAACGGACGCACCATCTGCGGATGTCCGCCGAGACTGGTTAACCCCAGCGCGGCGGTGATTTCGCGCACAAACAGGTAGACGATCAGCAGCCGTCCGGCGGTTGCCGTTTTGATCTGTGCAATCCACGCCTGCGCCCGCTCTTTCAGTCCGTGGCGCTCCAGCAGGCCAATGACCGCCAGCGGCAGCAGCAGAATCAGCGGCAGGTTACGGGTGTTGAGAAAACCCGCTCCGAGCTTTTCCAGAATGTCCGCCAGCGGCATCATCGCGGCCAGACCGGTTACAAACCCGGCGACAATCACCACCAGCACCGGATTGAACCGTAACAGGAAGCCGACGACGATGGCGGCGATGCCCAGTAATGGCCAGAGATTTACTGCACTATCCATGGATTTCCCTCAGAGTTGAAAAACCCGGCATACGCCGGGCTAAGTGTGGTTATTCAGTTGCTGGTGACACGAATCTGCTGATCGGCAAACGCATCACGCAACCGCTGTGCAAATTGCAGGGCGTGCGCGCCGTCGCCATGTAAGCAGACGGTCTGTGCATTTACCGCTACCCATTCTCCGGTGATACTTTTGACTTTGCCCTGCTGCACCATCGTCAGCGTCTGACTGATAGCCTGCTGTTCATCTTCAATCAGCGCGCCCGGCTCGCTGCGCGGCACCAGCGCACCGCTGCTGAGATAGCCACGGTCGGCGAACACCTCTTCCCGCGTGCGTAAGCCGTAATGCGCCGCCGCGCGAATCGATTCGCTGTTAGCCAGTCCCACCACAATCAGCTGACTGTCGACCGCCCTGATGGCGCGGGCAATGGCATCCGCCAGCACCGGATCGGCCGCAGCCTGGTTGTAGAGCATGCCGTGCGGTTTAACATGAAGCAGCCGCGCACCTTCGCTTTCCGCCAGACTTTTCAGCGCACCAATCTGGTAGATCATCTGGGCGTAGACCGTTTCCGGCGGCAGCTGCATGGCGCTGCGGCCAAAGTTCTCCCGATCGGGAAAAGCGGGATGCGCACCAATCGCGACGCCGGATGCCTGTGCCCAGCGCACCGACTGCAGCATGGTCTGCGCATCACCTGCGTGAAAACCACAGGCGATGTTGGCGGAACTCACCAGTTGCAGCAGCGCCTGATCGCTGGCGCAGCCCTCGCCCAGGTCGGCGTTTAAATCAATTTTCATGGAGTCCCCACTTCATCTGGTCCAGGGCGCGTTGCTGATGCTGACGTGCCAGCATCGCTTCCGGCAGGGTGCAGTGAATAAAGTGAATCGGCTCACCCAGCCGGATTTGTGCCAGGTGATAGAGATCGGCTTCGATAACCGAGGCGATGCGCGGATAGCCGCCGGTGGTCTGGGCATCCGCCATCAGCACGATAGGCTGTCCGTTCGGCGGCACCTGAATCACACCCGGCATTACGCCGTGTGACAGCAGCTCGCGCGGGCTCTCGCGCTCAAGCTTGCGTCCCTCAAGCCGGTATCCCATCCGGTTACTTTGCGGGCTGAGTTTCCATGCGGTACGCCAGAACGCCTGCTGCGCTTCACGGCTGAACTCGTGATACTCCGGGCCAGGTAGTGCGCGGATGCGGTTGCCCCATAGCAGTTGCCGCACCCCGACTTTACGGTCAAACGTGCGGGTCGGTTTACCCAGCGGGAGCTGATCGCCATCCTGCAAGGCTCGCCCCTGAAAGCCGCCAAATTTTGCTTTTAGATCGGTGCTGGCAGAGCCGAGCATCGCAGGAATATCAAAACCGCCCTGCACTGCCAGATAGCTGCGCATACCGCGCTGCGGCATCGCCAGTGACAGGAGCTGCCCCCGTTTCACCGGCGTGCGCCAGCCCGTCCAGACCGGCTGGCCGTCAAGCTCCGCATGGCAGCCTGCGCCGGTCAGCGCAAACCAGCCATCGCGGGTAAACTCCGCTTTGAACTGGCCGAGCACCATCTCCAGCACCGCGCTGTCGGGATCATTGCCCACCAGCACATTGGCGGTGAACATCGCGGGATGATCCAGCACACCGCCAGGGCTGATGCCATACTGACGCCAGCCGTAACGGCCCGCATCCTGAATAGTGGCGGCCAGGCCGGCTCGCAGAATGTTTAACATACGCCCTCCTGTTGCGGCACAAAGCGAACCCTGTCACCGGGACGGAGCAGCGTGGGCGGTTGCTGCAGGGGATCAAACAGCGCGGTGCGCGTCTGGCCAATCAACTGCCAGCCGCCGGGCGAAGCCAGCGGATAGACGCCGGTCTGGCTGCCGCCGATGCCCACCGAGCCGGCGGGCACTGCAACCCTGGGCTCAGCACGCCGCGGGATGTGCAGGCGCGGATCCAGTCCGCCCAGATAGGGAAAACCGGGCTGAAAGCCGATAAAAAAGACCACATAGTCGCTACTGCTGTGCAGCTCAACCACCTGACGGGGCGTCAGCGCGGCGTGTTCCGCCACCACCGTCAGATCGGGGCCAGACTCGCCGCCATAGATCACCGGGATCTCCACCTGACGCGACTCCGGCAACTGCGCTTCACTCTCTTCCCACCAGCGCTGAAGCCGCTCTATTGCGTCCAGCGCGCTCTGCTGGGGATCACGCAGGATCAGGGTGATGTTGTTCATGCCGGGGATCACCTCCAGCACGCTGGCATAGTCGTGCAGTCGCTGATTCAGTCCCCAGATTCGTTGCTGGCTCTCCAGTGAGACCGGCGGTTCCAGCTCCAGCACGACAGCGCGTTCACCCAATAAATAACACCGTGCTCGTTGCAACAGCTACCTCCCGCTCAGTTGAGATCGCGCCTGGCCGACCTGACCGGATGCCCGGTGCAGCCCATTGCTTATCTACGTAAAGCAAACAGTTATGCGAAAGTGACAGGGATGTGTCAACAGATTTAGGTCCTGCGCAGGCGCGCAGGACAAGGGAGAGTGTCAGGCAGGATTGGGGATATCGATGAAGGTCACATCAAGATCGTGGTGTTGCGCCAGCCAGTCGCCCAGCGCTTTTACGCCGCCGCGCTCGGTGGCGTGATGGCCTGCGGCAAAGAAATGCAGCCCCTGCTCACGCGCGCTGTGAATAGTCTGTTCAGAGACTTCACCGGTGATAAAGGCATCGACGCCCGCCGCAGCCGCCTGGTCGATAAAGCCCTGCCCGCCCCCGCTGCACCAGGCAATGCGACGGATCAGCGCTGGCGCGTTGTCACCACAATGCAGCGGTTCACGTCCCAGCCGCTCACCAATTCGGCGGGCCAGCTGCTCGCCGGACAGGGGCTCAGCCAGCTCACCCCAGAACACCAGCGGCATCACTTCGCCGCGCACTTCGATATCCAGCAGTTTCGCCAGCTGGGCGTTGTTGCCTAATTCAGGATGCGCGTCGAGCGGCAGGTGCCAGCCATAGAGATTGATATCGTTGGCCAGCAGGGTCCGCAGACGACGGCGCTTCATACCTTTAATCGCGGCCGGTTCACTTTTCCAGAAATAGCCATGATGGACAATAATCGCATCGGCCTGACGCGCCACCGCCTCATCCAGCAGCGCCTGACAGGCAGTGACGCCGGTGATAATCGTTTTGATCTCGCTGCGTCCCTCAACCTGCAAACCGTTGGGGGCGTAATCGCTGAAACTGTGGCTATCGAGTTGCTGATTGATCAGCGTCTCTAATTCGTAATGGTTCATTCAGGCTCCTTCGAGGCCTCAGGCTGCGCTCTTGGCGCGCTCAAAGGCGTCTAATGTCTTTTTACGTGCCACCTTATGATCCACGATTGGTGCCGGATAATCGAGTTTCTTATGATGCTTCTCAGCCCAGACATGGGGCTGGTGAATATCACTGTCAGGGACCCCGGCCAGTTCAGGCAGATAGTGACGGATAAAATCCCCCTTCTCATCGAAGCGCTCGCCCTGCGTGGTCGGGTTAAAGATGCGGAAATAGGACGCCGCATCCGTGCCGGTCGAGGCCGCCCACTGCCAGCCGCCGTTGTTCGCGGCCAGGTCACCATCAATCAGCTGCTGCATGAAATAGCGTTCACCTTCACGCCAGTCGATCAGCAGATCTTTGACCAGGAAACTGGCGGTGATCATCCGTAAGCGGTTGTGCATCCAGCCCAGCGCCTTCATCTGACGCATTGCGGCATCGACAATCGGATAGCCGGTTTTACCCGCTTTCCAGGCGTCGAAATGTGCGTCGTTACGCTGCCATTCAACGTTTCGCGTCCAGTCGATAAACGGCTTGTGTCGGCACAGCGCCGGCCAGGCAACCAGCAGATGACGGTAGAATTCACGCCAGATCAGCTCGTTCAGCCAGGTGAACGCGCGGCTGTTGTCCAGCGCATCGGGATGTTCATGCAGCACGCGATGCAGGCACTGACGTGGCGACAGTACGCCGGTCGCCAGATAAACCGACAGACGGCTGGTGGCGTCCAGCGCCGGAAGGTCGCGCTTAGCGGGATAGTCGATAACCGGTTGCGTGGCGAAATGGCGCAACCGCTTCAGCGCCGCCGCTTCGCCTGGCGGAAACAGATCCTGATCAAAGGCTTCGGTTGGATAGTCAAAGGCGGGAATCGGGGAGGCTTTCAGCGGTGCGCCTTCGCGCGCTTTCGGCGCAGGCACGCACTCAGGCAGCCCCTGCTGCAAGCGGCGGACAAAGGCTTTGCTGAACGGGGTAAACACCTTATACATCGAGCGATCGCCGCTCTGCACACTGCCGGGCGGCAGCAACAGGCTGTCATCAAAGCCCTGGCAAATCACGCCCGCGTCGTCGAGACGCTTTTCAGCCTCCGCATCGCGCTGGCGTTCATTAACTTCATACTGGTAATTATAGAAGAGCTGATCGACCTGCTGCTTAGCGCAGAACTGCAGCAGCGCATCAATACTGTCGCTGAAGGCGTGACACGCCTGATAGTGCAGTTCAATGCCCCGCTCCGCCAGCGCACGCTGCACCTGCAACAGACTGGCGTGGATAAACGCCGCCTGCTTCGGTGACATGTCATGCTGCTGCCACTGTGCTGGCGTGGCAAGGTAGAGCGCAATCACTTTTGCATCGCTGTCGCGGCAGGCGGCGTGCAGCGCCAGATTGTCGTTGACGCGTAAATCGTTACGCAGCCAGACCAGATGGGTGGTCATACTCCTCCTGTATTACTGTCCGTAGCGTAAGCACAAGGCTTCGGGATAGGGATCGAAATAGCGTTGCTGGGCCAGCCACGGGTGCGGGTACTCCGCCATGTAGTGTTTGAGAATGGTAATCGGCACCAGCAGCGGTTGTGTGCCCTGACGATAGCGGTCAATCAGCGTTGCCAGTTCCTGGCGCTGCGGTGAACTCAGATGCGTGCGGAAGTAGCCCTGCACATGCATCAGCACATTGGTGTGATTGCGACGTGAGGCGGGACGTGACATCAGTTCCATCATGCGATTGCGGTACTCAAAGGCAAAGGCGTCCAGCGACTCCCACTGGCTCATGGAGGCGACAAAGGGTCCCAGCTCGCGGTATTTCTCCTGCGAATGCGCCAGCATCATCAGCTTGTAACGGCTGTGGAAGGCGATCAGTCCCTGCCGGGTCAGACCGCTTTCCCACATCTGATTAAATTCATGCAGCGCGCAGACACGACCGATAAAGTTCTCACGCAGGGCGGGATCGTGCAGACGACCATCTTCTTCCAGCGGCAGCCAGGGCATCTCGCGCTGCAGGAATTCAGTAAAAATACCGGTGCCTGCTTTGCGGTTATTGTTGTTATCGGGCTCATAGACCCGCACCCGTTCCATGCCACAACTGGGTGATTTGGCGCAGAGGATATAGCCACAGAGGTGATGCAGCGATTTTACCCGCTCAGCAGACCAGTCACGCATCTGCGTCGTAACCTCTTCTCCGCCATCTTTGCTGAAGCAGAGATGCAGCTCATCATCGCCCTGCTTCACCAGACGCAATGCCGGGCGCGGCGTTGGCAGACCAATCGCCATCTCAGGGCAGATGGGCTCAAAACGGACAAATGGGGTGAGATCGTCGGTCGCAAAAGTAAGACGCTTATGCCCACCATCAAATCTGACGCGGTCGCCGAGCAGGCATGCACTGATTCCAACGGGGATTTTTTTGCTCATACTTGTACAACCTCCGAAATCTTGTAGAGGTTTAAGTGTAGCGTAAAATGGTCAGGAATAAAGGGTTAAAACGGGATTCCGGATCGCTTATTCTCAGAAAAAACGCAAAAAAAAGCCCGGTCAGTTGACCAGGCCTGTTTTGCGGCAGGGGAAATCACCAGAACGCGCCACCGCCCGCTTCCGCCTGCGCCAGCCAGACCGGCTTGGCGCTGGTCTTACACCAGACGCGGTGCAGATAGCTGTAGAAACGTGCCCGATCCTGTCGAAACAGCATAACAGGAAACGCCAGTACGCCGAGAAGAACCACCAGCGTACGTCGCGCAATAATTTTATAACGTGGATAAGCCCGATACATGGTTTCTCCTCCCGGTAAGTGAAATAGTGTGAATGTGATCTGTGTTCAACTTTACGCCAGGTTGTGTAATTTTACTACTCATCTGACCACTTATTTACCGCTATTTTTGCTGTTTAAGAATCAACCTGTAATTAAGTTACAAAAAGGTTACCGCCTGGTTGCGTTAGCGTTGAAAGGGCCGACAGATTATGGTCGCGGACGCCAGCATAAAATGTTGATAAAGTAGCGCTTCGGTCCCCACTCAAGGCAGGTATTGCGTGACCACGGTTTTGATCGTTGAAGATGAAAAAGAGATCCGGCGCTTTGTCCGGCTGGCGCTGGAAAATGAAGCCCTTAAGGTGTTTGATGCCGATACACTGCAACGCGGACTGATTGAAGCGGCGACCCGCAAGCCGGACTTAGTGATCCTGGATCTGGGTCTGCCGGATGGAGATGGCACCGATTTCATTCGTGACCTGCGCCAGTGGAGCGCCATACCGGTGATTGTGCTGTCAGCGCGCAGCGATGAGCAGGATAAGATCGCCGCACTGGATGCGGGGGCAGATGACTATCTGACCAAACCCTTTGGCATTGGCGAACTGCTGGCGCGCGTCCGGGTTGCGCTGCGTCGTCATAGTGGCCAGCAGCCGGATGCCAGGGTGACGTTCGCCGACGTCAGCGTCGATTTCGCCGCACGACGGGTACAGCGCGGCAGCAGCGAGATTCACCTTACCCCGATTGAATTTCGTCTGTTGAGTATTCTGCTTAACAATGCCGGCAAGGTGCTGACGCAGCGGCAGTTGCTGAGCCAGGTCTGGGGACCCAATGCGGTGGAGCACAGCCACTATCTGCGCATCTATATGGGACATCTGCGCCAGAAGCTGGAAGCCAATCCGACACAACCGGCTCATCTGCTGACGGAAACCGGGATCGGCTATCGCTTTATGCCATAAAAAAAGGCGCCAGAGGCGCCTTTCATGACTGCAAACAAACTCAAATCTGAGCAAATACTGACCGCAACGGATAAACCCCGAGGCGCAGGGAACAGGGTAATCAGGCGTTTTTCAGCACTTCGCTGACAATCTCAACGGCTTCTTTCTCAATCTGCGCGCGGTGTTCAGCGCCCAGGAAGCTTTCACAGTAGATTTTGTAAGCGTCTTCGGTGCCTGAAGGACGGGCAGCAAACCAGCCATTCTCCGTCATCACTTTCAGACCGCCGATAGATGCACCATTGCCTGGCGCGGCAGTCAGACGAGCGGTGATAGGATCACCCGCCAGCGTATCAGCGCTGACCATCTCCGGTGACAGCTTCGACAGCGCGGTTTTCTGCGCTGAGGTGGCTGATGCCTGCAGACGGTTGTAGCTTGGTGCGCCAAAGCGTGCTGCCAGTTCGTCATAGTGCTGCTGCGGATTTTTACCGGTTACGGCAGTAATTTCAGCGGCCAGCAGACACATGATGATGCCATCTTTGTCCGTAGACCACGGCGTACCGTCGAAACGCAGGAATGAAGCGCCTGCGCTCTCTTCGCCACCGAAACCGAGGCTGCCGTCATACAGACCATCAACAAACCATTTGAAACCCACCGGCACTTCCACCAGCTTGCGACCAATGTCGTTGACCACACGGTCAATCATGGCGCTGGAGACCAGGGTTTTACCCACGGCAACATCCTGACCCCACTGTGGGCGGTGCTGGAACAGATAGTTGATCGCCACCGCCAGATAGTGGTTTGGATTCATCAGACCCGCCGGGGTCACAATGCCGTGACGGTCATAATCGGGATCGTTGCCGAACGCCAGATCGAACTTGTCACGGTAAGCCAGCAGGCCTGCCATTGCGCTTTCAGACGAGCAGTCCATGCGGACCACGCCATCTTTATCCAGATGCATAAAGCGGAAGGTCTGATCGACCGCGTCATTCACCAGCGTCAGATCCAGCTTGTAGTGCTCAGCAATACGCTGCCAGTAAGCAATACCGGAACCACCCAGTGGATCCACACCCAGCTTCAGGCCCGCTTTCTGAATCGCCGGGAAGTCGATAATCTCTGCCAGACCTTCAACATAAGGCTGGATCAGATCTTTTTCGACCACATGACCGCTGGCCATCGCCTGCTCCAGCGGCAGACGTTTCACCTCTTTCAGGCCATCTTTGATCAGCTGATTGGCACGATCTTCAACCACTTTGGTGACGTTGGTATCAGCAGGTCCGCCGTTAGGTGGGTTGTACTTGATGCCGCCATCTTCTGGTGGGTTATGCGACGGCGTAATCACGATGCCGTCAGCCAGCGCGCCACCCGCTTTGTTGTGCTCAAGAATCGCATTCGAGATCGCAGGGGTCGGCGTATAGCCATTATCCTGCTGCACAATCACATCAACGCCGTTCGCCGCCAGCACTTCCAGAACAGACAGGATGGCGGGTTCTGACAGCGCATGGGTGTCTTTA
This sequence comes from Pantoea sp. JV6, assembly GCF_025910055.1. Taxonomy (NCBI): domain Bacteria; kingdom Pseudomonadati; phylum Pseudomonadota; class Gammaproteobacteria; order Enterobacterales; family Erwiniaceae; genus Pantoea; species Pantoea sp. JV6. The sequence continues at coordinate 486,152 of NZ_JAPCIM010000012.1, forward strand.
CCGACGTAGCAAGGCCCGGTGATACCATTCTTTTTACGCTCTTCGGCAATCGCCTGAGCGATCGCCAGAATGTGCATCTCGTTGAAGCTTTGACGCCCTGCACTGCCGCGATGGCCGGAAGTGCCAAATTTCACCGCATGTTCCGGGTTCGCCACATCGGGCTGCAGGACATAATATTGTGACGTTAATTGTGCAACGTTAATCAAATCGCTCTGCTGGGCGGGTTGCCCGGCACGTGGGTGATTGGCCATTGGCGCTGCTCCCTGACGCTTAAGTTTTAAATGGTGCCGCAAACTTTCTCGGTCAGTTCCGCAGGGAACTGCATCGAGAGCATGATGTGTTCGATCATGCTGCATTTACGACCAGTATTGGTGTTGGTGATCACCCAGTACGGCGTGCCGGGCACATGCTTCGGCTTAGTATGGGTGCCATTCTGCAACAGCGTATGCTCATCACCTGCAAAATAGACGCGGGTGCGGCCCTGCAGAGATGCAGTAGCTTCAGCAAAGGCTGCGGTATCAAGACGATAGAGCGTTGACAAGATAAGCATAAAGCGATTCACCGCCCGCTTCTGCTCCGCATATTCATCGGAAAGCAGCAGCTCGCGCACCGCGCGGACACGATCCTGCGGGCGCGAACCCACAGACGCAGGCTGGGACTCTTTCGCTGCATCTTTTGAGGCTGGCTGTGCAGGCGAAGCGGGTGCAGTCTGACCGGCCGTGAACTTCAGCATACGACGCAGAATGTCGGATGCGCTTTCACCAATGTGTTGCGTGTGGCTGGCAATATAACGGTAGAGCTCTTCGTCAACTTCGATCGTTTTCATCTTATTCCGTACGGTTCTTTCTCATGACAGAACCACCTGTTTCCTGAAAAGCTCTGAGTATAGTCAGGCAATTCAAAGGGTGTGTGGGTTCTAACATCAGGATTATAAAGTTAAAGTCAGGCGGGTTGTTAGCAATCAAACGGTTTACGGGCAAAAGTCAGAATATGTCCTAATGCCGCCGGAACCGGCGCGCCTGAAAAGGTGAAACCATGATAACCTAAGCTCAGGTCTCAAACTTAAGAACTTTGCTATGATTTTGAACGCCCGTCTGCAAACTGAACAATCCCCTGCTGATTCTCTGCCCATCCTGCTTATTCACGGTCTGTTTGGCAGTCTCGATAACCTTGGCGTGCTGGCGCGCGGGCTGAAAGATGCCGGTCCGTTGCTGCAGGTAGATGTCCGCAACCACGGACTTTCACCACGATCCGACGAGATGAACTACGCTGTAATGGCGCAGGATATGGTCGAAACACTGGATGCACATGGCATTGATCGCGTCGCGGTGATCGGACACTCGATGGGCGGTAAAATCGCCATGACCATGAGCGCGCTGGTGCCGGAACGCATTGAGCGTCTGGTGATGATCGATATCGCCCCGGTGGATTACCAGACGCGCCTTCATGACCAGATATTTGCCGGCATTCGTGCCGTCACCGATGCGGGCGTCTCATCCCGCAGCGAGGCGGCGAAGGTCATGCGAACGCTGATAGAGGAAGAAGGGGTGATCCAGTTCCTGCTGAAATCCTTCCAGGAGGGGGAGTGGCGCTTCAACGTCCCGGTGCTGTGGGATAACTACACCACGATATCTGGCTGGCAGCCGGTTCCCGCCTGGAATCACCCGGCGCTGTTTATTCGCGGCGGCGACTCCAGCTACCTGGATAACAGCTATCGCGATGCGTTGCTGCAGCAGTTCCCGGCCGCTCAGGCGCATGTGATCGGTGGCGCAGGACACTGGGTTCATGCAGAGAAACCCGATGCCGTTTTGCGCAGTGTCCGTCGCTTTTTTGCGCTTTAAAAGCAAATAGATGGCGGTAAAGGTTTAGGATTGGCGTCCGGCGTAAGCGTGAAGTATGATGGCGCGCTAAAATTTTGCCGCGGGTCAGTTTTGCTGCGGCAATGGCCAATAATTTATAATCTGCGCGGTGAGTGTCTGGCGCCCGCCCCCATTCAGTTTTACTAAGCCATGGCAAAAGAACAGACTGACCGCACGACGCTCGATCTCTTTGCTGATGAGCGCCGCCCTGGTCGACCCAAAACCAGTCCGCTTTCGCGTGATGAACAGCTGCGCATTAACAAGCGCAATCAACTGAAACGTGACAAAGGACGCGGGCTTCGTCGTGTCGAACTGAAAATGAACAGTGACGCCGTCGATGCACTCAATACGCTGGCAGAACAGCGCAATCTCAGCCGTAGCGAACTGATAGAACAGATGCTACTGGCACAGCTCAAACTGGATTAATGCGGGCAAATCGCACGCAGAGGCAAATGTCGGGGCTTTAACCGTTCACCGGTTTTCTCTCGTCTGCTATTATTCGCTGAAATGTGCTGCGGCACACATCTCATCATCAGGATTTAAGAGGTTATTTTACTCATGGCACTCGTAGGCATCTTCTTCGGCAGCGATACTGGCAATACCGAAAACATTGCAAAAATGATCCAGAAACAGCTGGGTACAGATGTTGCAGAAGTCCATGACATCGCAAAAAGCACAAAAGAAGATCTGGAAGCGTTTGATATCCTGCTGCTGGGTATTCCGACCTGGTACTACGGCGAAGCGCAGTGCGACTGGGATGACTTTTTCCCGACGCTGGAAGAGATCGATTTTAACGGCAAGCTGGTTGCGCTGTTTGGCTGTGGCGACCAGGAAGATTACGCAGAGTATTTCTGTGATGCCATGGGCACGATTCGCGACATTATCGAACCGCACGGTGCCGTCATTGTCGGACACTGGCCAACTGAAGGCTACCACTTCGAAGCCTCGAAAGGCCTGGCCGATGACACCCACTTCCTGGGCCTGGCCATTGACGAAGATCGCCAGCCTGAGCTGACCAGCCAGCGTGTGGAGCAGTGGGTTAAGCAGATTTTTGATGAACTGCAGCTGAAAGAGATCATCGAAGCCTGATCCTGCCCGACTCAATGTGAGCGCCAGCTCACATTGAGGCAATGAAAATGCCTATAGAAATAATAGCCACATTTTTTTAACTTTCTCCGTTTAATCTGTAGAATACCCGCATCGATCTTCCGCTTATTTTCTCAGGCGGCAAGACTAAGTGATGTGCTAACAGACCTCTGTCAGAATCTTCCCCGGCCCGGTGACGAATCCCCAATAGCCCATGATGATTCAGACACGCCCTCTGGTTTTCATTTCATCGCTTCAGTTCTATAATGAGACGCAAATGAGAATGAGCACAGATCGACATTCAAGGCGATAAGCCACAAAAGTGAATATTAGTAACAGGACAAAATCCGCATGACTGACAACAACACCGCATTAAAGAAGGCTGGCCTGAAAGTAACGCTGCCCAGACTGAAAATTCTGGAAGTGCTTCAGGAACCTGAGTGCCATCACGTCAGTGCGGAAGATTTGTATAAACGCCTGATCGACATTGGCGAAGAGATTGGCCTGGCGACCGTTTACCGTGTTCTGAACCAGTTTGATGATGCCGGTATTGTGACTCGTCACAACTTTGAAGGCGGCAAGTCTGTCTTCGAACTGACGCAGCAGCATCACCACGATCACCTGATCTGCCTGGATTGCGGCAAGGTTATCGAGTTCAGCGACGAATCGATTGAAACGCGTCAGCGTGAAATCGCGACCCGCCATGGCATCAAGCTGACCAACCACAGCCTCTATCTCTATGGACACTGTACGCTGGGCGATTGCCGTGAAGACGAAACGCTGCACGACCAGTAACGCTGGCGCGGCCTGAAATAAAAAAACCGGTGAATTCACCGGTTTTTTTTCGTCTGTTTTCTGCCCTCACCTCACGCGACCAGCGTCTCCTGCAGATAGCGCCAGCGTGGAATGGAGCTGCTGCAATCCAGAATGGCCAGCGAAATGCGGCTCTGGTTATTGCCGTTCATCATCTGCATTTCGCGATACTGTACGACGATCTCTTTTTCATGATGAGAGAGAATGACATGTTCACAGGTGGCAATGCGCATCCCTTCCCGCTGCCCTTGTAACTGCTGAAAAAGATCCTCGACCTCGTTCAGATTGTACTCTTTGCCCTTTGGGGTCACCATGCGAAATTCAGGATGAAAATAGGACATCAGCAGCTGGAAACTGTCATCAGATCCGGCTGGCTGATTAAAAATACGTTCAATGAGCTGATGTAAAACGACGACACTGTGTTTGGCTTCCTGGGCGAGAACTGTCATTTTTTTTCCTTCTGTAACCCGCTTTGCAACCTCTGAGAGCGGATAGCCTACCTGAAAGCTGACAATTCACATCCTGTAATTGATTAATTTTTTTAAACTCAGATTACTCCCACAAGGCGGTATTGAACCGGTTGTGGTTAGTGCAGAATAAACGTCGGCGATGGTAAAAATCGGGGCAATAAAAAAGGGCGATAAATCGCCCTTTTGTCATTTTATGAGGTCAGCCCCAAAAAATTTATTCGCCCGTTTTGGTCCAGGTATCACGAAGACCGACGGTGCGGTTAAACACCAGTTGCGTCGGTTTCGAGTAAACGCTGTCGGCGCAGAAATAACCTTCACGTTCAAACTGAAACGGTGTTGTTGGTTCCACATCGCGCAGGCTGGGTTCAACAAAGCCGTTTTTGATGGTCAGTGACTCAGGATTAATGACCGCCAGGAAATCCTCTGCAGCAGCCGGATTTGGCACACTGAACAGACGATCATACAGACGGAACTCAGCTGGCTGCGCGTGATCCGCAGAAACCCAGTGAATCACGCCTTTGACTTTGCGGCCATCGGCTGGATCTTTGCTCAGCGTATCAACATCGCTGGTGCAGTAGATGCAGGTAATGTTGCCCGCTTCATCTTTGGCGACCCGCTCAGCACGAATCACATAGGCGTTACGCAGGCGAACTTCTTTGCCCAGCACCAGACGCTTATATTGTTTGTTCGCCTCTTCACGGAAATCCGCGCGATCGATCCAGATCTCGCGGCTGAACGGCACTTCACGCGTGCCCATCTCCGGTTTACCCGGATGATTTGGCATGGTGACGATTTCGCTATGGCCTGCTGGCAGGTTTTCGATCACCACTTTAAGCGGATCTAAAACCGCCATGGCGCGGGGCGCATTCTCGTTAAGATCATCACGGATACAGGACTCCAGCGAAGCCATCTCCACGATGTTATCTTGCTTAGTCACGCCAATACGACGGCAGAACTCACGGATAGAAGCGGCGGTGTAACCACGACGACGCAGACCTGAAACGGTCAGCATGCGCGGATCGTCCCACCCTTCTACGTGCTTCTCGGTCACCAGCTGAGTGAGTTTACGTTTCGACATCACCGCATACTCCAGATTCAGGCGCGAGAATTCATACTGACGCGGATGAACCGGAATTGTGATGTTGTCCAGCACCCAGTCATAGAGACGGCGGTTGTCCTGAAACTCCAGCGTACAGAGCGAGTGCGTAATGCCTTCCAGCGCATCGGAGATGCAGTGGGTAAAGTCATACATCGGGTAGATGCACCACTTATTGCCGGTCTGGTGGTGTTCCGCGAACTTGATGCGGTAAAGCACCGGATCGCGCATCACGATGAAATTAGAGGCCATGTCGATTTTGGCGCGCAGACAGGCGGTGCCTTCGGCAAACTCACCGTTTCGCATCTTCTCAAACAGCGCCAGATTCTCTTCCACGCTGCGATCGCGATAAGGGCTGTTTTTACCCGGCTCTTTCAGGGTGCCGCGATATTCACGAATCTCATCCGGACTCAGTTCATCAACGTAGGCCAGTCCTTTGGAAATCAGCTCGATGGCATAGTTGTAGAGCTGATCGAAATAGTTTGATGAGTAACAGACCTCACCGCTCCACTCAAAACCCAGCCACTGAACGTCACGCTTGATGGATTCAACGAATTCCATATCCTCTTTAACCGGATTGGTATCGTCGAAACGCAGGTTGCATTGCCCCTGATAGTCCTGGGCGATGCCAAAATTCAGACAGATCGATTTCGCATGACCAATATGCAGATAGCCATTGGGCTCCGGCGGAAAACGGGTATGCACGCTGCTGTGCTTACCGCTCGCCAAATCTTCGTCAATGATCTGACGAATAAAGTTAGTTGGGCGGGCTTCAGCCTCACTCATCTCAAAAATCCTCAATACGAATAACGGGTGATTTGTACCACGAAGTAACGGAGTATGATCCACAAAGCGTCTGAGGGAAACAACCGTTTGTTAAGCCTTTAAAACAAAAAAGGCAGGAATCGCTTCCTGCCTGTGGGGTTCTGTTGCGGGGATTAGCCTTTCACTTCATACAGCGGGGTTTCCCCTGCTATTACCTGACCCTGTGCCAGTAAAGTCAGACCGGCGAAATCGTCGCTGTTGCTGACCACGACCGGACTCACCATTGAGCGGGCATTGGCGTTAAGGAATTCAAGGTCCATCTCCAGTACTCGCTGACCGGCGACCACGCTGGCCCCCTCTTCAACCAGACGGGTAAAGCCTTTACCTTCCAGCGCCACGGTATCCAGCCCCATGTGCACCACAATCTCCACGCCATTGTCGGTTTCCAGACAGAAGGCATGATTGGTGTTAAAGATTTTCACCAGCGTACCGGCAATCGGTGCCACTACCCATTTGTCGCTGGGCTTGATCGCCAGACCGTCGCCCACCGCTTTGCTGGCAAAGGCTTCATCCGGCACATCATCCAGCGCCACGACTTCACCGCTGACCGGCGCCAGCAGCGTGGCGATGACCTGCTTCTCACTGTTCAGCACCGCCTGCGGTTTAACGTCCGGCTCGGCCGGCGCACTGCTGGTAGCCGCTGCAGCGACCGGACCTTTGGTCAGCACTTTTTTCATGGCCGAGGCGATGCTTTCTGCCTGGGTACCTACGATGATCTGCACGCTCTGTTTGTTAAGACGGATCACGCCGGACGCGCCAAGGCGCTTAGCAACCGCCTCATTCACCTGCGCCGAGTCATTCACGTTAAGACGCAGACGGGTGATACAGGCATCGATGCTGGTTAAGTTAGCTGAACCACCAATCGCCCCAATGTAGCGGCGCGCCAGTGACTCTGTGGCACTTTCACCGCTATCCGTTTTATCAACGTTAACGTCATAACCATCAGTTTCATCACCATCAACCGCCAGCTCGCGGCCCGGCGTCATCAGGTTGAATTTTTTGATGGTAAAGCGGAACACCACATAATAGATAACGAAGAAGACCAGACCCTGCGGGATCAGCATGTACCAGTGTGTCGCCAGCGGATTACGGGTCGACAGCACCATATCCACCAGCCCGGCGCTGAAACCAAATCCGGCAATCCAGTGCATGCTGGCAGCGATGAAGACAGAAATACCGGTCAGGACGGCGTGGATCAGATAAAGCACGGGTGCCACGAACATGAAGGAGAACTCCAGCGGTTCGGTAATACCCGTAAAGAAGGCAGCAAACGCCGCGGCCAGCATGATACTACCCACTTTGACGCGGTTCTCAGGACGCGCACAGTGGTAGATAGCCAGCGCAGCACCCGGCAGACCAAACATCATGATCGGGAAGAAGCCCGCCTGATAACGACCGGTGATGCCGACAGTTGCCGATCCGTCAGCCAGTGACTGTGCACCGCCAAGGAATTTAGGAATGTCATTAATGCCCGCAACATCGAACCAGAACACCGAGTTCAGGGCGTGATGCAGACCGACCGGAATCAGCAGGCGGTTAAAGAAGGCGTAGATACCGGCACCGGCAGAGCCGAGCTTCTGGATATGTTCACCAAAGCCCACCAGACCGTTAAAGATAACCGGCCAGATATACATGAGGATAAAGGCGACCAGGATCATCAGGAACGAGACCAGAATCGGCACCAGTCGCCGTCCGCTGAAGAAGGAGAGTGCTTTCGGCAGCTCGACGTGGCTGAAGCGGTTATAGACCTCCGCCGACAGGATACCGACCAGAATACCGACAAACTGGTTATTAATTTTACCAAACGCCACAGGCACCTGGTCAACCGGCATCTTCTGTATCATCGCCACCGCGGCCGGTGAGCAGAGCGTGGTGACTACCAGGAATCCGACAAAGCCGGTCAGGGCTGCCGCACCATCTTTATCTTTCGACATGCCATACGCGACACCAATCGCAAACAGCACTGACATGTTTTCAATGATGGCAGCACCCGACTTGATCAGCAATGCCGCCAGCGCATTACCTGCGCCCCAGCTGTCTGGATCGATCCAGTAGCCCACGCCCATTAATATCGCTGCTGCTGGCAGGGTTGCTACCGGCACCATCAGTGCGCGCCCCACCTTTTGTAAGTAACCTAACATATCCCCTTCCCCCTATGAGCCTGACTTGTCGCTTTGCGCTGCTTAATGTTGTTATGTCAGCTGCAAAGATCGTTAATACACTTCATATCACGCAGCGAAGTGTAATGATAAATTAATTCGCCTCGCAAATTAAAAGCCTGGTAAATGTGATTTTTATCACTAAAAAACATCGTTTCATACGGCAACATCTGGCTATGACCGTAAACTTATTTTATGATCCGAAATATTGAATTATGCGCTGGCCATGGCGACAATGAATCATCTGTTCAGATTGGTGACTCACGCAACGGCTTAGCCATCCCCTTTCTATTTTCAATTGAGGTGAAACATGAGACTGATTCCTTTAGCGACACCAACCCAGGTGGGAAAATGGGCCGCCCGACATATTGTTAATCGTATCAATGCGTTTAACCCGACGGCGGATAAACCTTTTGTCCTGGGTCTGCCAACCGGCGGTACGCCACTGGAAGCGTACAAACACCTGATTGATATGCACAAAGCGGGCCAGGTCAGTTTTAAAAACGTCGTGACATTCAATATGGATGAATATGTTGGCCTGCCAAAAGAGCATCCTGAGAGCTATCACAGCTTCATGTATCGCAATTTCTTCGATCACGTTGATATTCAACCGGAAAATATCAACCTGCTGAATGGTAATGCCCCCGATATTGACGCAGAATGTCGTCAGTACGAAGAGAAAATTCGCGCGCTGGGTAAAATTCACCTGTTCATGGGCGGCGTTGGCAACGACGGTCATATCGCCTTTAACGAACCGGCTTCCTCTCTCGCTTCCCGTACCCGCATTAAAACCCTGACCCATGACACCCGCGTGGCGAACTCCCGCTTCTTTAACGGTGATGTTGATCAGGTGCCTAAATATGCGCTGACGGTCGGCGTCGGTACGCTGCTGGATGCAGAGGAAGTGATGATTCTGGTTACCGGCCATGTTAAAGCGCAGGCATTACAGGCGGCGGTTGAAGGCAACGTTAATCATATGTGGACCATCAGCTGCCTGCAGCTGCACGCGAAATCGGTGGTAGTGTGCGATGAGCCGGCCACCATGGAACTGAAAGTGAAAACCGTGAAATATTTCCGCGAAATGGAAGCGGAAAATATGAAAGGCGTGTAACAGAACATTGTCATGCCCTGCTGTTACGCTGAGTGACAGCAGGCCAGGACGGGAGAAGAAAGATGTACGCATTAGTTAACGGTCGAATCTACAGTGGCCATGAGGTTCTGGATAATCACGCGGTGGTGGTTGCCGATGGGCGTATAGCGCGCGTCTGTCCGCGTGAAGCGCTCCCGGCGGATATTGAGCAGCGGGATATGGCGGGGGCGAATATTGCGCCAGGCTTTATCGATCTCCAGCTCAATGGCTGCGGTGGCGTGCAGTTCAATGACAGCCTTGAGGCGCTCAGCATTGAAACGCTGGAAACGATGCAGCGCGCCAATGAAAAGTCTGGCTGCACCAGCTTTTTACCGACGCTGATAACCAGCAGCGACGCCCTGATGAAGCGGGCGATTGAAACCATGCGCGCCTACCTGCAGAAACATCAGAATCAGGCGCTGGGTCTGCATCTGGAAGGGCCCTGGCTGAGCAAAGCGAAAAAAGGCACCCACGATCCGGCGCTGATTCGCCTGCCGGATGCGGCAATGGTGCAATACCTGTGTGACAACGCGGACGTCATCACCAAAGTCACGCTTGCCCCTGAAAATGCGGGTAGCGATGTGATTCGTCAATTGACTGATGCCGGGATTATTGTCTCAGCCGGTCACTCGAATGCGACCTATGAAGAGGCTAAAGCGGGCTTTTCTGCTGGTGTGAGTTTCGCGACGCACCTCTACAACGCCATGCCCACCTTTGCCGGACGTGAACCCGGGCTTATCGGTGCGCTGTTTGATTCGCCTGATGTATACTGCGGCATTATTGCGGACGGTTTACATGTACATTACGCTAACGTGCGCAATGCAAAACGCATCAAAGGCGACAAACTGGTGCTGGTCACGGATGCCACTGCACCGGCTGGCGCGGACATAAGCGAGTTTATTTTTGCAGGCAAAACAATCTATTATCGCGATGGGCTCTGTGTCGACGAAAACGGCACATTAAGTGGTTCTGCCCTGACGATGATTGAAGCGGTACAAAACAGCGTTGAGCATGCAGGGATCGCACTGGACGAAGCGTTGCGCATGGCAACACTCTACCCGGCACGGGCGATGGGCGTGGAAAGGCAGTCAGGCTCGATCGAAGCAGGAAAAATCGCGAACCTGACTGTGTTTACGCGCGACTTTAAAATCATAAAGACGTTTGTCAACGGAGACGACGTCCTGAGCGAGTAAGCACTGAATGACCACTGGCGGCCAGTCACAAATAGGAAATGTCGATCTTGTTAAGCAACTCAATAGCGCAGCGGTTTACCGGCTGATTGATCAACAGGGGCCGATATCGCGCATTCAGATTGCCGAACTTAGCCAGCTCGCGCCCGCCAGCGTCACCAAAATTACCCGTCAGTTGATTGAGCGCGGCCTGATCAAAGAGGTAGACCAGCAGGCGTCTACCGGTGGTCGCCGCGCCATCTCCATTATCACTGAAACCCGCCATTTCCATACCATCGGCGTCCGCCTCGGACGCAACGACGCCACCCTGACTCTGTTTGACCTCAGCGGTAAATCGCTGGCGCAGGAAGATTATGCGCTGCCGGAACGCACCCAGGAGACGCTGGAACATGCGCTGTTTAACGCCATCAGCAGCTTCATTGAGCAGCACCAGCGTAAAATTCGCGAGCTGATCGCGATTTCAGTGATCCTGCCAGGGCTGGTCGATCCGATTAACGGCGTGATCCGCTATATGCCACACATCTCTGTCAGCCGCTGGCCGCTGGTCGCCAGTCTGAAAAAACGTTTTAACGTTACCAGTTTTGTAGGTCATGATATTCGCAGCCTGGCGCTGGCTGAGCACTATTTCGGTGCAAGCCGCGACTGTGCTGACTCAATTCTGGTGCGTTTACACCGGGGCACGGGCGCCGGCATTATTGCCAACGGCCATATTTTTCTCGGCAGCAACGGCAACGTTGGCGAGATCGGACACATTCAGGTCGACCCGCTTGGCGAGCGCTGTCACTGCGGCAACTTTGGCTGCCTTGAGACTATTGCCGCCAACGGCGCCATTGAAAATCGGGTACGGCATCTGCTGAATCAGGGCTATCCCAGCGTACTGACGCTGGAGGCGTGCCAGATATCCCACATCTGCAAAGCGGCCAATCAGGGTGATGCACTGGCCTGCGAAGTGGTTGAGCACGTTGGCCGTTATCTTGGCAAAGCTATTGCGATTGCGATCAACCTGTTTAATCCGCAAAAAGTGGTGCTGGCGGGTGAGATCACTGAAGCAGAAAAAGTGCTGCTGCCCGCGATTGAGGGCTGCATTAATACTCAGGCATTAGAGGCCTTCCGTAAAAATCTGCCGGTCGTGCGTTCCACCCTGGATCATCGTTCCGCTATTGGCGCCTTTGCGCTCGCTAAACGTGCCATGCTTAACGGCATTCTGCTGCAACATCTTCTGGAAGACTAAGAGCCTATCCCAGTAGGCGTAATTGGTGCAGGCAGTCTGGACACGGACAGCGCGGAACAACCGGAGCGTACACGTAGTACGTGAGGATTGTGAGCACTGCCCAGGTTCAGAATGACAAATAAAATAGCCTAATGGGATAGGCTCTAAGCTAACCCGCTGCTGTGGCGGGCCATATCGGATCTGACTATGACCATTAAAAGCGTAATTTGTGATATCGATGGCGTGCTGATGCACGACAACACGGCCGTTCCCGGCGCACAGGAGTTTTTACAGCGCATTCTGGCCAAAGAGATGCCGCTGGTGGTGCTGACGAACTATCCCTCGCAAACCGAGCAGGATCTGGCAAACCGCTTTGCCTCGGCCGGTGTCGAGGTGCCCGACTCCGTTTTCTATACCTCCGCAATGGCAACCGCCGACTTCCTGCGCCGTCAGGAGGGCAAAAAGGCGTATGTGATTGGTGAGGGCGCACTGATTCATGAACTCTACAAAGCGGGCTTTACCATTACCGATGTGAATCCCGATTTTGTCATTGTCGGAGAGACGCGCTCGTTTAACTGGGACATGATGCATAAAGCGGCTTTCTTCGTGGCTAATGGCGCCCGCTTTATTGCCACCAACCCGGATACTCATGCGCGCGGTTTTATTCCTGCCTGTGGCGCACTCTGTGCGGGTATTGAGAAGATATCAGGCCGTCGCCCGTTTGTGGTCGGCAAGCCCAGCCCCTACATTATGCGCGCCGCGCTGAACAAAATGCAGGCCCACTCGGAAGAGACCGTGATTGTCGGTGACAATCTGCGAACCGATATTCTGGCCGGTTTTCAGGCGGGTCTGGAGACGGTGCTGGTGCTCTCCGGCGTCTCGACGCTGAGTGATATCGATGCCATGCCGTTCCGTCCGGACTGGATCTACCCTTCTGTGGCCGATATCGACCTGTTCTGATTCATTTCTCTTATGACGCATCCGGCTAATCTGTGATGCGTCCCCCCTTTTTGCGCTATATCTCCCACTTTTACTGTCTGATTTCTGCTCACAAAAGCTAATTTATTGCTGATCCATCAAAGAACAGGCTTTAAAATTATCGTTTATTCAATTTTATTGCCATGCAAGCAATCTTTTTATCAGTAAATCACGATTCCTCTTGCATTGAATGCACCAAATAGCGCATTTTCTTATGTATCACGCAGCATCAGGCTGCCGGACAAACGCAAAAGATAACATCGCCGTAAGGTGAGCTCAGGAGTCAGTTATGTGTTCAATTTTTGGTGTGCTGGATCTGAAAACCGATCCTGTTGAGCTGCGCAAAAAAGCGCTGGAATGTTCACGCTTAATGCGTCATCGCGGCCCGGACTGGTCAGGCGTCTACGCCGATGACCATGCTATTCTGGCGCATGAACGTCTCTCAATTGTTGACGTTAACAATGGCGCACAGCCGCTATACAACGCCGATCACACCCACGTACTGGCAGTTAACGGCGAAATTTATAACCACCAGGCACTGCGCGCTGAACTCAGCGATCGCTACGCGTTTCAGACCGGTTCTGACTGTGAAGTGATTCTGGCGCTCTATCAGGAGAAAGGTGTCGATTTCCTCGATGAGCTGGAAGGCATGTTCGCCTTTATCCTCTATGACACCGTTAAAAAAACGTACCTGATTGGTCGCGACCACATCGGCATCATCCCGCTCTATATGGGTAACGATGAGCATGGCAACCTGTTTGTTGCTTCAGAAATGAAAGCGCTGGTACCTGCCTGCCGTTCAATCAAAGAGTTCCCGCCGGGAAGCTACCTCTCCAGCACCGATGGCGAGATCCGCCGTTACTGGCAGCGCGACTGGATGGAATATAAAAACGTTGAGCACAACACCACCGACGCCGCTGGCCTGAAACATGCGCTGGAAGAGTCCGTGAAAAGCCACCTGATGTCAGATGTGCCTTACGGCGTGCTGCTGTCAGGCGGTCTGGACTCTTCCATCATTTCAGCCGTGACCAAGCGTTACGCGGCGAAGCGGGTTGAAGATCAGGATAAAAGTGATGCGTGGTGGCCACAGCTGCACTCCTTCGCGGTAGGGCTGGAAGGTTCACCCGACTTAAAAGCGGCGAAATCGGTGGCGGAGCATCTGGGCACCGTACACCATGAAATTCATTTCACCGTGCAGGAAGGTCTGGATGCCATTCGCGATGTGATTTATCACATTGAAACCTATGACGTCACCACCATTCGTGCCTCTACGCCAATGTACTTAATGTCGCGTAAAATTAAAGCGATGGGCATTAAGATGGTGCTGTCGGGCGAAGGCGCAGATGAAGTCTTCGGCGGCTATCTCTATTTCCATAAAGCGCCAAACGCCAAAGAGTTCCACGAAGAAAACGTACGTAAACTGCAGGCGCTGCATATGTTCGACTGCGCCCGTGCCAACAAAGCGATGTCCGCCTGGGGCGTTGAAGCCCGCGTACCGTTCCTGGATAAAAAATTCCTGGATGTGGCGATGCGTATTAACCCGGCCGATAAAATGTGTGGCAGCAACGGTAAAATGGAGAAGCACATTCTGCGTGAATGTTTCTCCTCTTACCTGCCGGAGAGCGTGGCGTGGCGTCAGAAAGAGCAGTTCTCGGATGGCGTGGGTTACAGCTGGATCGACTCACTGAAAGAAGTGGCTGCGAAGCAAATCAGCGATCAGCAGCTGGCTACCGCTCACTTCCGCTTCCCGTTCAACACGCCGGGTTCGAAAGAAGCCTATCTCTATCGTGAGATCTTTGAAGAGCTGTTCCCGCTGGCGAGCGCGGCAGAGTGTGTGCCTGGCGGTCCATCGGTCGCCTGTTCTTCAGCCAAAGCGATTGAATGGGATGAAGCGTTTAAAAACATGGACGATCCCTCTGGTCGTGCCGTGGGTGTGCATCAGTCAGCCTATAAATAAGCCGGCAGAAAGCAACCAGAATGGGCCCGTTGTGGCCCATTTTTTTTACGATTAGCGTTGTATTCACTGAAAAATTGCCGAATAAACATCCAGGCTGGTTATAAGCCAGTCAAACAGCGATTATCTGGCAAAAAACGGTAAAAAAATTGTTGACGCTGTCTGGTCAACTCCGCATAATGCGCCCCGCAACGCCGATGAAGGTAACGCGAAAAAAAGATGGCTACGTAGCTCAGCTGGTTAGAGCACAGCACTCATAATGCTGGGGTCACAGGTTCGATTCCCGTCGTAGCCACCATCTTTTTTTGCGGGAGTGGCGAAATTGGTAGACGCACCAGATTTAGGTTCTGGCGCCGCAAGGTGTGCGAGTTCAAGTCTCGCCTCCCGCACCATTTCATTATTCGGCAGCGTGGATGGGATATCGCCAAGCGGTAAGGCACCGGTTTTTGATACCGGCATTCCCTGGTTCGAATCCAGGTATCCCAGCCAATTTCGATGATTCTCGAGGCTGAGAACGGACGAATGGGATATCGCCAAGCGGTAAGGCACCGGTTTTTGATACCGGCATTCCCTGGTTCGAATCCAGGTATCCCAGCCATCATTGAAATGCAGTACAATTTGGCTACGTAGCTCAGCTGGTTAGAGCACAGCACTCATAATGCTGGGGTCACAGGTTCGATTCCCGTCGTAGCCACCATATAATTGGGGTGTCGCCAAGCGGTAAGGCACTGGTTTCTGATACCAGCATTCCGGGGTTCGAATCCCTGCACCCCAGCCATACAAAAGACAATTTGAAAAACACCATTATTGGGGTGTCGCCAAGCGGTAAGGCACTGGTTTCTGATACCAGCATTCCGGGGTTCGAATCCCTGCACCCCAGCCAAATTGCACAACCTGGCCCGCTTTTGCGGGCTTTGTTGTTTTTGTCGTTCCCCTTCCTGATTGCAGGCCCGCCGTGCGGCGAGCCAACATGCGCAATCTGCTATAACCCCAGCGCGTAGCGCAATACCTGCCGCTTCAGTACCCCGGAATGTTCGGCGGCAATCAATCCGAGATTACGTGCAAACCGCAGCGGTGCCAGCTGATTGCTGAAGGCAAAATAGAACAGATCCATGCCGCCCTGCATCAGCATATTGTCTTTACGACGTTGCCGGTGATAGCGCTGCAATACGCGCTCGGATGCCCAATCCTCCGCCGCACCGCGTGCGCTGACCAGCACATTAATCAACGCATCAATATCGCGATAGCCCAGATTCACGCCCTGCCCGGCCAGCGGATTAATGGTATGCGCGGCATCACCGACCAGCGCCAGTCCTGGCAGGACATACCGTGAAGCGTGACGCCGTACCAGCGGGAAGCCGCCAGCCGCATGGGCTTTAAAACGTCCCAGCCGCGCCGGGAAGTGGCTGGCTATCTCTTTTTCCAGCTGGGCCATCGGCATCGCCTGTAGCTGCCGGACTCTTGCAGGCGCGTCATACCAGACCAGCGAGGCCCGGTTGCCATACAGCGGCAAGAAGGCGCGCGGTCCCTGAGGCGTAAAGTGCTGCCAGGTCGCATCGCCTGCCGGATGTTCGCAGGTCACGCTGATCAGTAAACAGGATTGCGCATAGCTCCAGCCATGAATACCGATCCCGGCCATCTGTCGCACCTGAGAGTTCGCGCCATCAGCCCCAACCACCAGGCGTGTATGCAGGGCAACGCCGTCGTTGAGGTCGATGCGCCAGCCGCCATTTTCTGGCTGCAGGTTCTCCAGTGTGGCCGGGCAATAGCAGGTCACGCCCAGCGACTGCATCTCCTCCCATAACGCCCGCTGAAGCACGCTGTTCTCGACCATAAAGCCCAGCTCGGGCAGCCCCAGCGAGGCCGCATCAAAACTCACCTGCGCCGTCTGCCACTCCCAGGTTTCCAGCCTGCGATAGGGCGCGCTGCGCATCGCTTCTACCCGTGGCCAGACGTTGAGCTGCTTCAGCAACCCCACCGAGGATGACCCAATCGCCGAAATTCGCAGATCGGGATCGCTGTCGGCATCAAAAGGCGCGGGTTCGGCACGCTCAATTACCGCAACGCGAAAATGTTGCTGCGTCAGTCCACAGGCCAGCGCCGCACCGACCATGCCACCGCCAACAATCACTACATCAAACTGATTATCCTGCATTGCTTATGTCCCTCTCTTATTCCCGCCAGCCTGCGCAACACGGGTCTGAATAAAGCAAAGTGTACCGGAAAACCGGATTGCTGGCAGAAAAGCCCTGAGGCTGGTCACAACAGCATCAAAGCATTACAATACGCGCCCCGCACTTCACTGCACTGAATCAATGGTTAGCGCGATGACAAAAAAACTGCATATCAAAACCTGGGGATGTCAGATGAATGAGTATGATTCATCCAAGATGTCTGATCTGCTGAACAGTACGCACGGCTATACGCTGACCGAGGTTCCTGAAGAGGCGGATATTCTGCTGCTTAACACCTGTTCTATTCGTGAGAAAGCGCAGGAGAAAGTATTCCACCTGCTGGGACGCTGGAGAAAACTCAAAGAGCGCAACCCGGATGTGATTATCGGCGTGGGCGGCTGCGTGGCGTCGCAGGAAGGGGATCATATCCGCCAGCGTGCGCCCTGCGTGGATATCGTTTTTGGTCCGCAGACACTGCACCGCCTGCCGGAGATGATCAACACCGTGCGCGGCACCAAAAGCCCGGTGGTCGACATCAGCTTCCCGGAAATCGAGAAATTTGATCGCCTGCCGGAACCGCGCGCAGACGGCCCGACTGCCTTTGTCTCCATCATGGAAGGCTGCAACAAATATTGTACTTTCTGCGTGGTGCCTTACACCCGTGGAGAGGAAGTGAGCCGTCCCAGCGATGACATTCTGCTGGAGATCGCTCAGCTGGCGGCGCAGGGCGTGCGTGAAGTTAACCTGCTTGGCCAGAACGTTAACGCCTATCGTGGTGCCACCTTTGATGGTGAAATCTGTACTTTCGCTGAGCTGCTGCGCCTGGTCGCCGCCATCGACGGTATCGACCGCATTCGCTTCACCACCAGCCACCCGATTGAGTTCACCGATGACATTATCGAGGTCTACCGCGATACGCCGGAACTGGTGAGCTTCCTGCACCTGCCGGTTCAGAGTGGATCAGACCGTATTCTGACGCTGATGAAGCGTGCTCATACCGCGCTGGAGTATAAGTCGATTATCCGCAAGCTGCGCGCGGCGCGCCCGGATATTGAGATCAGCTCTGACTTTATCATTGGTTTCCCCGGTGAAACTCAGCAGGATTTCGAGCAGACCATGAAGCTTATCGCCGAGATCAATTTCGACGTCAGCTTCAGCTTTATCTACTCTGCCCGTCCCGGCACGCCCGCCGCTGACCTGCCGGATGATGTCAGCGAAGAGGAGAAAAAGCAGCGTCTGTGGATCCTGCAGGACCGCATTAACCAGCAGGCGCAGGCGATCAGTCGCCGCATGGTGGGCACAGTGCAGCGTATTCTGGTGGAAGGCATCTCCCGCAAGAACGTGATGGAAGTCTCTGGCCGCACCGAAAATAACCGCGTAGTAAATTTCGAAGGCTCGCCTGAAATGATCGGCCGCTTTGTGGATGTTGAGATTGTCGATGTCTACACCAACTCGCTGCGCGGCAAACTGGTGCGTACTGAAGAAGAGATGGGGCTGCGCATGGCGGAAAGCCCAGCGTCCGTGATCGCCCGTACCCGTAAAGAAAATGAAATCGGCGTGAGTCTGTTCCAGCCGTGATGCCTGCTTTACTGTGCGGCAGCGCGCATCGCGTTGCCGCCAATTTCACTTTGCACCACTTGCTTTCTGAAAGTGTCGCCCAAATATCTCTCCATAAGCTTGCGCCCAGGCGTTACGGCATAAATAATTTCGTTATGGTGCATCCGGTTAAGTTTAACGGTGCGTCAGACACATCCCATAACTGGCCCTGAGTGACCCAAAGGATTCGTTTGAATATCGAAACTCGTGAAATCGCCCTTGAACCGGCTGATAACCGTCGTCTGATGAGCCTGTGTGGGCCTTTCGACGATAATGTAAAACAGCTTGAACGTCGTCTGGGCATTGAGATCAATCGTCGCGACAACGTTTTTAAGCTGTCAGGACGTCCACTTTGCGTGAATGCCGCAGCAGATATTCTGAAAACCCTCTATGTCGATACCGCGCCTGTGCGTGGCGACATCCCGGATATCGAGCCTGATCAGATTCACCTGGCGATCAAAGAGAGCCGGGTACTGGAGCAAACCGCTGAGAGCGTGCCGGAGTATGGTAAAGCGGTCAATATCAAGACCAAACGCGGTGTGATCAAGCCGCGCACTCCAAACCAGGCCCAGTACATCGCTAATGTGCTCGACCACGATATCACCTTTGGTGTCGGCCCGGCTGGTACCGGTAAAACCTATCTGGCGGTAGCCGCGGCAGTGGATGCGCTGGAGCGTCAGGAGATTCGCCGCATCATGCTGACCCGCCCTGCCGTCGAAGCGGGTGAAAAGCTGGGCTTTCTGCCAGGCGATCTGAGCCAGAAAGTCGACCCTTATCTGCGTCCGCTCTACGATGCGCTGTTCGAAATGCTCGGCTTCGAGCGGGTGGAAAAGCTGATGGAGCGCAACGTCATTGAAGTCGCCCCGCTGGCCTACATGCGTGGTCGTACCCTGAACGATGCGTTTATCATTCTTGATGAGAGCCAGAACACCACCATCGAGCAGATGAAAATGTTCCTGACGCGTATCGGCTTTAACTCTAAAGCGGTGATTACCGGCGACGTTACCCAGATTGACCTGCCGCGTCACGTCAAGTCAGGCCTGCGTCATGCCATTGAGGTGCTGGCGGACGTTGAAGAGATCAGCTTCAACTTCTTCCACAGCGAAGATGTGGTGCGCCATCCGGTAGTTGCCCGCATTGTCACCGCCTATGAAGCCTGGGAAGCGGCCGATCAGACCCGTCGTGACCAGCAGGCCGAAGAGCGTAAACGTGAAGCACTGGCTGCACAGAGCGCCACGCAGGAGAGCAAATGAGCGAGGTGATTCTCGACCTGCAGGTCGCCTGTGACAACACCGCTGACCTGCCTGATGAAAGCCAGTTTCATCGCTGGCTGTCAGCGGCTGTCACCCCTTTTCAGCCGGAAAGCGAAGTTACGGTGCGTCTGGTTGATGAAGCGGAGAGTCATGAGCTTAATCTGACTTATCGCGGCAAAGACAAGCCGACCAACGTCCTCTCTTTCCCGTTTGAAGCACCGCCGGGCATTGAGCTGCCGCTGCTGGGCGATCTGATCATCTGCCGCCAGGTCGTTGAGCAGGAAGCCGCTGAACAGGGTAAAAGCGCTGAAGCCCACTGGGCACATATGGTGGTACACGGCACGCTGCATCTGCTGGGTTACGACCATATTGAAGACGACGAAGCGGACGAGATGGAAGGGCTGGAGACCGAGATAATGCTTGCTCTTGGGTATCCTGATCCGTACATTTCGGAGAAAGAAGACGCCTGAATCCTGAATTCAGTCAATCCTGCTGTCAGTACAGGTTACTGACAGCACCCATTCCTCACCAGAGAGATCTTTAAAAACCGCCATGAGCGACGACCATTCTCAAAACAGCGATGCACCCAGTAGTAAAAAGGGATTTTTCTCCCTGTTGATCAACCAACTCTTTCACGGTGAACCAAAAAGCCGTGATGAGCTACTGGAGCTGATCCGCGACTCGAATAACAAAGAGCTGATTGACCAGGACACCCGCGACATGCTCGAAGGGGTACTGGATATTGCGGAGCAGCGCGTGCGTGACATCATGATCCCGCGCTCGCAAATGATCACCCTGAAACGTAATCAGAGCCTCGAAGAGTGTCTGGATGTCATTATCGAATCCGCCCATTCTCGTTTCCCGGTGATCAGCGAAGATAAAGATCATGTGGAAGGGATTCTGATGGCGAAAGATCTGCTGCCGTTTATGAGCAGCGAATCTGAGCCTTTCAGCATTGAGAAAGTGCTGCGTCCTGCGGTGGTTGTGCCTGAAAGTAAGCGTGTCGACCGGATGCTGAAAGAGTTCCGCTCCCAGCGTTACCACATGGCGATCGTCATTGATGAGTTTGGCGGTGTCTCCGGTCTGGTGACCATTGAAGACATCCTGGAGCTGATCGTCGGTGAAATTGAAGATGAGTATGACGACGAAGAAGATCGTGATATCCGTCAGCTCAACCGTCACACCTTTACCGTGCGTGCACTGACCGCCATTGAAGATTTCAACGAGGTGTTTGGCACCCAGTTCAGTGACGATGAAGTCGACACCATCGGTGGTCTGGTGATGCAGGGCTTCGGTCATCTGCCCGCTCGCGGTGAAAGCATCGAGATTGAGGGTTACCAGTTCAAGGTGGCGATGGCTGACAGCCGCCGCATCATCCAGGTTCACGTGACTATTCCGGAAAATTCGCCACAACCTCAACTGGAAGACGAATAAGTCTATGGCTTTAGCCTCACTCTACCCGCGTCAGCGGGTTCGCCTGCTGCTGGCTTTAATAACGGGTGCACTTGGCACCCTCGCCTTTTCTCCCTACGATTTCTGGCCCGCTGCACTGCTCTCGCTGTGTGGCTTACAGCTGTTGACTCTTAACCGCTCCAGCCCGCAGGCCAGCGCCATTGGGTTTGTCTGGGGTTTAGGTCTGTTCGGCAGTGGCATCAACTGGGTTTATGTCAGTGTCGCCACCTTTGGCGGCATGCCTGGCCCGGTCAATGTCTTTATCGTAGCGCTGCTGGCGGCTTATCTGGCGATCTACCCGGCGCTGTTTGCCGGCGTACTGAATCGCATCTGGCCGCGAACGACGCTGTGGCGCCTGGCGCTGGCGGCACCGGCATTGTGGCAGATCACCGAGTTCCTGCGCGGCTGGGTGCTGACCGGCTTTCCGTGGCTGCAGTTTGGTTACAGCCAGATCGATGGCCCGTTAAAAGGCCTGGCCCCACTGGCGGGCGTAGAGACGCTGACCTTCCTGCTGATGGTGGTGGCTGGCCTGCTGGCTTATGCCCTGCAACAGCGCAACGTCAGAAGTCTGGTAGCAGCGCTGCTGCTGCTGGCATTGCCATGGCCGTTGCGCTACATCCAGTGGGTTCAGCCGATGCCCGAGCGGGCCGTCGAGGTGGCGCTGGTGCAGGGAAACATCCCGCAATCGATGAAGTGGGATCCGCAGCAGCTGCTCACTACCCTGCGCATTTACAACGGTCTGAGTCAGCCGCTGATGGGCAAAGCGCCGATTATTATCTGGCCTGAATCGGCAATTACCGATCTGGAGAGTAATCAGCAGCCGTTCCTGCGTTCGCTGGATGACGAACTGCGTGAGCGCGGCAGTTCGCTGATCACCGGCATTGTGGACTCCCGGCTGGAGCAGAACCGATATCACGATTACAACACCGTAATCGTGCTGGGCGGTAAAGCGCCGTACAACTACTTCAGCGGCAATCGTTACCAGAAGAATCACCTGGTGCCGTTTGGCGAATTTGTGCCGCTGGCCGATCTGCTGCGTCCGCTGGCCCCGTTCTTCGATCTGCCGATGTCGGCATTCAGTCGTGGCAACTACCTCCAGCCGCAACTCAGCGTGGCGGGCTATAACCTGACCAGCGCCATCTGTTATGAGATCGTGCTGGGTGAACAGGTGCGGGCCAACTTCCATCCCGACACCAACTTCCTGTTGACCGTTTCGAACGATGCCTGGTTTGGTCACTCTATCGGCCCATGGCAGCACTTCCAGATGGCGAGGATGCGTGCGCTGGAACTGGGACGTCCGCTGTTGCGCAGCACCAATAATGGTGTGACGGCGGTGGTCAATGCCAGTGGTGATGTGGAAGCCATGCTGCCGCAGTTTACCCGCGATGTGCTGACCAGCAAGGTTACGCCAACGCAGGGAGAAACCCCGTATGCGCGGGCTGGCATCTGGCCAGTGTGGTCACTGACGCTGCTGGCGGCGGTGATAGCACTCCTGCGCCGTCGTCGATAACCTCCCCTCCTGTGCTCACTGAAGGCGAAGCACGTGCTTCGCCTTTTTCATGGTGACTCTCCGGTTTTTTTCACTCCCCACGCCGCACACTCTGCTGTCTTTCTAACCCATAACCTCTTTCTGGCACGATGATTGCAACGCACACTCTGCTGTCTTTCTAACCCATAACCTCTTTCTGGCACGATGATTGCAAAATGTTTCACTGCTTTTCGCAAACAGGCTGATTGCAGGCGCTGATGCCGGGCGGATTGCACCAAAACAATTGACGCTGCTGCACCATTAACGCGCAGGGTGAAAAAATTGCCTTTTTTTGGTGCGCATCACCTCGCAAAAAAGAAACTTTTTTGTTTCATTGCGTTAACAATCCGCTATGTTAATGACTCTTCTGCGCCCGTTTAAACCGCAGAATGAGCAGAAACGCAGCAGAAAACAGACACAACATCATAATCAGCGCAGGTTATATCCTGTGCCTTTTTCATACGAAGGAGTTGGAACATGCAACTACGCAAAGTGGCATTATCTCTTCTGCTGATCAGCGCAGCGGCGGGAGCGGCCCAGGCGGAAGATCTCAGCGGCACCCTGAAGAAGATCAATGACAATGGCGTCATTGTGGTCGGGCATCGCGAATCATCAGTTCCCTTTTCTTATTATGACAACCAGCAAAAAGTCGTCGGCTACTCACAGGCTTACTCAAACGCCATCGTTGAAGCGATTAAAGCAAAGCTGAACAAGCCTGATCTGCAGGTCAAAATGATCCCGATCACCTCACAAAACCGTATTCCGCTGCTGCAAAACGGCACCTACGATTATGAGTGTGGCTCGACCACCAATAACCTTGAGCGCCAGAAACAGGCCGCCTTCTCAGACACTATTTTTGTTATCGGCACCCGTCTGCTGGTGAAGAAAGATGGCCCGATCAAAGATTTCGCTGACCTGAAAGGCAAAACCGTAGTGGTGACCTCAGGTACCACCTCTGAAGTGCTGCTGCACAAACTCAACGACGAACAGAAACTGGATCTGCGCATCATCAGCGCAAAAGATCACGGTGACTCCTTCCGTACGCTGGAAACCGGTCGTGCCGTGGCCTTTATGATGGATGATGCCCTGCTGGCAGGCGAACGCGCCAAAGCCAAAAAGCCGGACAACTGGGAAATTCTGGGCACGCCACAGTCAAAAGAAGCCTATGGCTGCATGCTGCGTAAAGATGATCCGCAGTTCAAAGCGCTGGTGGATGAAACCATTGCTAAAGCCCAGACCTCTGGCCAGGCAGAAAAATGGTTCGACACCTGGTTCAAACAGCCGATTCCACCAAAGAACCTGAACATGAACTTTGAGCTCTCTGATGACATGAAAGCGCTGTTCAAAACACCAAATGATAAAGCACTGAATTAACAACAAAATACCCAATGGATTTCAGATTGCATTGAGGCAGCAGAAAAATGACTCACGATGAGCCTACTCCGGCAAGTGATTTGGGTGAGTGAATGTAGCCAACAAAAATGCAGCCTGAAAGACGACGGGTATAACAAGGGCGGCCTGGCTGCCCCCTCGATTGCTGAAACCGCGGCATGGACAGACAGACTGACACGGGTCGTTCCCCTGAGTCAGGAAATAAAACGCCGTTCATCAATCTTCAGGGTAGCTTAGCTACCCTTTTTTTCCGGAGCTCGTTATGGGTATCGATTGGAACTGGGGCATATTCCTCGAACAGGCCCCGTTCGGTAACACGACCTACCTCGGCTGGCTGTGGTCCGGTTTTCAGGTGACAATTGCCGTCTCCTGCTGCGCCTGGATTATCGCCTTCTGCGTGGGTTCATTTTTCGGCATTCTGCGCACCGTGCCTAATCGCCTGCTGTCGACCATTGGCACCTGCTATGTCGAACTGTTTCGTAATATCCCACTGATCGTCCAGTTCTTCTTCTGGTATCTGGTGGCGCCCGAGCTGGTGGGCGAAAAGCTTGGCATGTGGTTTAAGTCTGAGCTGGATCCCAACATTCAGTTCTTCCTCTCCTCGATGATCTGTCTTGGCCTGTTTACCGCCGCCCGCGTTTGCGAGCAGGTGCGCGCAGCGATTCAGTCACTGCCGAGTGGACAGAAGAATGCCGGTCTGGCGATGGGCTTAACCCTGCCGCAGACCTATCGCTATGTGCTGCTGCCGAATGCGTATCGCGTGATTGTGCCGCCGATGACCTCGGAAATGCTGAACCTGGTGAAGAACTCCGCTATCGCCTCCACCATTGGTCTGGTCGATATGGCGGCGCAGGCGGGCAAACTGCTCGACTATTCTGCCCACGCCTATGAATCCTTTACCGCCATTACGCTGGCCTACGTTGCGATTAACCTGGTGATTATGTTGTTGATGAGTCTGGTCGAGCGCAAAGTCCGGCTGCCAGGCAATGCGGGAGGCAAGTAATGTACGAGTTTGACTGGAGTTCGATTACACCCAGCCTGCCCTATCTGCTTAATGGCTTAGTGATCACCTTTAAGATCACGATTACCGCCGTGGTCTTCGGCATCCTGTGGGGCACTCTGCTGGCGGTGATGCGCCTGTCGACGTTTAAGCCCATCAGCTGGTTCGCTAAAATTTACGTCAACCTGTTCCGCTCGGTGCCGCTGGTCATGGTGCTGCTGTGGTTCTATCTGGTCGTGCCGAGTTTTCTGCAGCAGGTGCTGGGCCTGTCGCCCAAAACGGATATCCGACTGATTTCAGCCATGGTCGCCTTTTCGCTGTTCGAAGCGGCGTACTACTCTGAAATTATTCGCGCCGGCATCATCAGTATCTCGCGTGGACAGGGCAGTGCGGCTCTGGCGCTGGGCATGACGCAGTGGCAGGCAATGCGACTGATCATCCTGCCACAGGCGTTTCGCGCCATGGTTCCGCTGTTACTGACGCAGGGTATCGTGCTGTTCCAGGATACCTCGCTGGTTTATGTCTTAAGCCTGGCGGACTTCTTCCGTACCGCATCCACCATTGGTGAGCGTGATGGCACCCAGGTTGAAATGGTTCTGTTTGCAGGTCTTGTCTACTTCGTTATCAGCCTGAGCGCATCGCTGTTGGTCAGCTATCTAAAAAGAAAAAGGACGGTTTAAATGATTAGCCTGAAAAATGTTTCTAAGTGGTATGGTCACTTTCAGGTGCTGACCGACTGCTCAACCGACGTCAAAACCGGTGAAGTGGTGGTGGTGTGCGGCCCGTCCGGCTCCGGTAAATCAACGCTGATCAAAACGGTGAACGGCCTTGAGCCGATTCAGCAGGGCGTGATTGCGGTGAACGGCACCGAGGTGAATAACAAAAAGACTAATCTTGCGCAGCTTCGCAGCCAGGTCGGGATGGTGTTCCAGCACTTCGAGCTGTTTCCGCATCTGAGCATTATCAACAACCTGGTTCTGGCGCAGGTGAAAGTGCTGAAACGCGACAAAGCGGCAGCCCGCGATAAAGGGCTGAAGCTGCTGAAGCGTGTGGGTCTTTCCGCCCATGCTGAGAAGTTTCCCGGCCAGCTCTCAGGTGGTCAGCAGCAGCGTGTGGCGATTGCGCGAGCGCTCTGCATGGACCCTATCGCGATGCTGTTTGATGAACCCACCTCCGCGCTGGATCCGGAAATGATCAACGAAGTGCTGGATGTGATGGTTGAACTGGCACAGGAAGGGATGACGATGATGGTGGTGACCCATGAGATGGGCTTCGCCCGTAAGGTTGCCAATCGCGTGATCTTTATGGATGAAGGGAAAATTATCGAAGACACCAACAAAGATGACTTCTTTAATAATCCACAGTCTGAGCGCGCTAAAGATTTCCTCGCAAAAATTCTGCACTAAACCTGACGAACAGGCGGGTCACCCAGGGTGGCCCGCTTCATTTAGCTACGCCGAACTATCAGGGTTCGAAAGGCTGACGCTGGAACTGGTCATTGCCGCATTCCGGACAACGTGACAGCGTTTCAGGCGTGTAGATTGCCCGGGTGAACTGGCATTTCTCACAGACCAGATTGCCCAGCCCCACCACTTCCCCGCTCTGATAAACCCCGTGGTGATGCAGATCCTGGAAGACCTCTCGCCACTCCAGCTGACTTTTATCGGTGATATCCGCCAGCTCTTTCCAGACGCTCTCGCGGATGATGCGCATAAACAGTGAGTCCGCCAGCGGTTCTTCCACATCGGTGTAGCTGCGTGCAAACTCGCCCAGATCACGGCGCACTGAGCTGAGCGCCTGGTCAATCTCCTGTTCCGTCATATCATCGCGCACCAGCAACTGGCTTCGTCGCCCGGCAATCAGCTCATCAAGGTTACGATCGCCCTGACGAAGACGTTCGGTCAATACGGCTAACGACTCGCGATATTCCTGAGCCACTTTATTCATTTTGTTCTCCTTTATGCAGACCCTCGCTGAACTAAGTTTAGTCGTAATGTTGCTTTTGCCGTGTCGTCTGTACAGTGAATTACAAAAGGGTGAAGGCTCTGACGCTTTCGGCAGAAATCGTGCCAGCAAAAGTGGGAAGTGTTGTTGATACGCGGCCTTATGGGTATGCTATGCGGATCTTAGAGCCAGAAAAATGTTTTTCATAAAGGACCACAGGCAGCCATGCAAGAGCAATACCGCCCGGAAGAAATTGAATCCCGTGTGCAGCAGCACTGGGATGAAAACGAAACGTTTAAAGTGACTGAGCAGGAAGGTAAAGAGAAATACTATTGCCTCTCCATGTTGCCCTATCCTTCTGGCCGCCTGCACATGGGCCACGTTCGTAACTACACCATCGGCGACGTAATCGCGCGTTATCAGCGTATGCTCGGCAAAAACGTACTACAGCCGATTGGCTGGGATGCTTTCGGCCTGCCTGCGGAAGGCGCTGCGGTGAAAAACAACACCGCTCCGGCCCCGTGGACTTACGACAATATCGCCTACATGAAAAACCAGCTCAAACTGCTGGGCTTTGGCTATGACTGGAGTCGTGAACTGGCAACCTGCCAGCCAGAGTACTATCGCTGGGAACAGTGGTTCTTTACCAAACTGTATGAAAAAGGCCTGGTCTATAAAAAGACCTCTGCCGTGAACTGGTGCCCGAACGATCAGACGGTGCTGGCGAACGAGCAGGTGATCGACGGCTGCTGCTGGCGCTGCGACACCAAAGTTGAGCGTAAAGAGATCCCGCAGTGGTTTATCAAAATCACCGATTATGCGGAAGAGCTGCTGAACGACCTGGATACGCTGGAAGAGTGGCCTGAGCAGGTCAAAACCATGCAGCGTAACTGGATTGGCCGCTCTGAAGGTGTCGAAATCACCTTCGATGTGGCTGACAGCGAAGAGAAGGTCACCGTCTACACCACCCGCCCGGATACCTTTATCGGCGCAACCTATGTTGCCGTTGCCGCAGGCCATCCGCTGGCGACCCAGGCGTCGGTCAATAATCCGGCGCTGGCTGACTTTATCGCTGAATGCCGCAATACCAAAGTGGCCGAAGCCGATATGGCGACCATGGAGAAGAAAGGCATGGCGACCGGCCTGTCTGTTGTTCATCCGCTGACCGGCGAGCTTATCCCGGTCTGGGTTGCCAACTTCGTACTGATGGAATATGGCACCGGCGCTGTGATGGCGGTTCCGGCGCACGATCAGCGCGACTGGGAGTTTGCCACTAAATATGATCTGCCGATTAAGCCGGTCATCCTGAATCTGGATGGTTCCATTCCTGATGTCAGCATCGCGGCGATGACTGACAAAGGTGCGCTGTTCAACTCAGGTGAGTTTAACGGCATGGATCACGCCACCGGTTTTAACGCCATTGCGGATTCGCTGGCGGCAAAAGGCGTGGGCGTGCGTAAAGTGAACTACCGCCTGCGCGACTGGGGTGTCTCCCGTCAGCGCTACTGGGGTGCCCCTATCCCGATGGTGACGCTGGAAGATGGCACCGTTATGCCTGCACCAGAAGACCAGCTGCCGGTGATCCTGCCGGAAGATGTGGTGATGGATGGCATTACCAGCCCAATCAAAGCGGATCCGGAGTGGGCTAAAACCACGGTAAACGGCCAGCCAGCCCTGCGTGAAACCGACACCTTTGACACCTTCATGGAGTCTTCCTGGTACTACGCGCGTTATACCTGCGCCAGCTACAAGGAAGGCATGCTGGATCCGGCAGCGGCAAACTACTGGCTGCCAGTCGATCAGTATGTGGGCGGTATTGAACACGCCATCATGCACCTGATGTATTTCCGCTTCTTCCACAAGCTGCTGCGTGACGCGGGCCTGGTGAACTCCAATGAGCCAGCCAAACGTCTGCTGTGCCAGGGCATGGTGCTGGCTGACGCCTTCTACTACCTTGGTGCCAACGGCGAGCGTAACTGGGTTTCACCGGTTGACGTTGAGGTTGAGCGGGATGAGAAAGGCCGCATTGTTAAAGCCACAGACACGCAGGGCCGCGAAGTGATCTACGCGGGCATGAGCAAAATGTCGAAGTCGAAAAACAACGGCATCGACCCACAGCTGATGGTTGAGCGTTACGGCGCGGATACCGTGCGTCTGTTTATGATGTTTGCTTCACCGGCGGATATGACGCTGGAGTGGCAGGAGTCGGGCGTTGAAGGGGCGAACCGCTTCCTGAAACGTGTCTGGAAGCTGGTCTTCGAGCACACACAGAAAGGTGCGACCGTGGCACTGGATGTGGAGAGCCTGAATGACGAGCAGAAATCGCTGCGTCGCGATCTGCACAAAACCATCGCCAAAGTGGCAGATGATATTGGCCGTCGTCAGACTTTCAACACCGCCATTGCGGCGATCATGGAGCTGATGAACAAACTGGCACGCGCCCCGCAGGAAAGCGAGCAGGATCGCGCCCTGATGCAGGAAGCGCTGCTGGCCATCGTCCGTCTGCTCTATCCGTTTACCCCGCACGCCTGCTATGTTCTGTGGCAGACGCTGGGTGGCGAAGGCACTATCGATGAAGCGAGCTGGCCGGTTGCGGATGAAGCCGCTATGGTTGAAGATTCGCTGCTGGTAGTGGTTCAGGTTAACGGTAAAGTGCGCGGTAAAATCACCGTGCCAGCCGATGCAACACAGGAACAGGTTCAGGCACGCGCTGCGCAGGAGCATCTGGTAGCGAAGTATCTGGACGGCGTGACTATCCGTAAAGTCATTTATGTACCGGGCAAACTGCTTAACCTGGTCGTAGGTTAAGTTCAGGAGGAACTGTGCGACATCCGATTATCAGGCTGTTTGTCATGCTGGCGGTGGTGATCACCGCTGGCTGTGGTTTTCATCCGCGCGGCACCACTCAGGTGCCCAGCGAACTGAAAACCCTGATTGTTTCAACCGGCGATCCTTATGGGCCGCTGGCGCGTACTGTGCGTCAGCAGCTGCGTATCAACGATGTCAAAATTGTTGAAGACAGCAAACAGAATCGCACCGATATTCCGACGCTGCGCCTGGGGCCTGAAGCGCAAGGCCGTAAC
This sequence comes from Pantoea sp. JV6, assembly GCF_025910055.1. Taxonomy (NCBI): domain Bacteria; kingdom Pseudomonadati; phylum Pseudomonadota; class Gammaproteobacteria; order Enterobacterales; family Erwiniaceae; genus Pantoea; species Pantoea sp. JV6. The sequence goes on from NZ_JAPCIM010000012.1 coordinate 516,343, forward strand.
ACGGCTTCGGTCTTTATCAGCGGCACCTCTGCGGAGTATCAGATGGTGATGACCATCACGGCTCAGGTGCTGTTGCCGGGCAAAGGTATCTATCCTATCAGCACCACGGTTTATCGTTCGTTCTTCGATAACCCGAACGCTGCGCTGGCAAAAGATGCTGAGCAGGATCTGATTACGCAGGAGATGCGTCAGCGTGCTGCTGAACAGCTGGTACGTAAACTGCTGACGGTACACGCCGCGCAGATCAACAGCAAAGAGACCTTACCGGCGTCAGTGATTCCGGTGCCGGGTCAGGGTTCACAGGAAGCGCCCACTTCCTCTGCTACCAGCCTGCAATGATCAGGATTTATCCTGAGCAACTCAGCGCGCAGCTCCGTGAGGGGCTGCGCGCCTGTTATTTGTTAGCCGGTAACGAACCGCTGCTGCTGCAGGAAAGTTCAGATGCGATTCGCGTCGCCGCAACCGCGCAGGGATTCGAAGAACATTTTAGTTTTACGCTGGATGCACAGACTGACTGGGAGAGCCTGTTCGTCAGTTGCCAGTCACTGAGCCTGTTTGCTCAGCGTCAGACCATGACGCTGCAATTCCCCGATAATGGCCCTAACGCCGCGATGGCAGAACAGCTGGTTAAGCTGTCGCAGTTGCTGCACGCCGATATTCTGCTGATCTGCCGGATGGCGAAGCTGACCAAAGCGCAGGAAAACAGCGCCTGGTTTAAAGCGTTGTCCGCCTCTGCGGTATTGGTGCCCTGTCAGACGCCTGAACAGGCGCAACTGCCACGCTGGGTCGTTAATCGCGCTAAGGCGCTGAAGTTATCGGTAGATGACGCGGCCGTGCAACTGTTGTGTTACTGCTATGAAGGCAATCTGCTGGCGCTGGCGCAGGCGCTGGAGCGACTCTCGCTGCAGTGGCCCGACGGCAAGCTGACCCTGCCCCGGGTTGAAGAGGCGGTCAGTGATGCCGCGCACTTTACTCCTTTCCACTGGGTGGATGCCCTGCTGGCGGGAAAAAGCCGCCGCGCCCTGCATATTCTGCATCAGCTGGAGAAAGAAGAGAGCGAAGTGGTGATACTGCTGCGTACGCTGCAGCGTGATCTGCTGACGCTGCTGCATCTGCAACGCCAGCAGACAGCGCAGCCGCTGCGTACGCTGATGGATCAGCAGCGCATCTGGCAGAACCGCCGTGCGCTGTTTACCGACGCGCTGCAACGACTGGATGCCACGCGTCTGCAACGCGCCATTCATCTGCTGAGTCAGATTGAGATCACCCTGAAGCAGGATTATGGACAGCCGGTGTGGCCGCAGTTACAGACCCTGACGCTGCTGCTCAGCAGTCGTGCTTTTCCGACGAGCTTTGCCCATGTCTGAGTTACACGCACTGTTTGGCGGCACCTTTGATCCGATTCATTTTGGCCATCTGCGCCCGGTCGAAGCGCTGGCGCAACAGACCGGCCTGCAGCGTGTGACGCTGCTGCCCAACAATGTACCGCCGCATCGTCCGCAACCGGAAGCCAGCGCTGCCCAGCGGGTTGCTATGCTGCGCTGCGCTATCCGCGACCTGCCGCTGTTTGAGATCGATACCCGCGAGCTGGAACGCGACACGCCGTCCTGGACCGTGACCACCCTGGAAGCCTGGCGCACCGAACGCGGTGCAGAACAGCCGCTGGGATTTATTATTGGTCAGGATTCATTGCTGAGCTTGTCAAAATGGCATCGCTGGCAGGATCTGCTGTCACTCTGCCATCTGCTGGTGTGTCAGCGCCCCGGCTATCCGACCCGGTTCGACTCGCCTGACATGCAGCGCTGGCTTGAGCAACACCTCGCTCAGGATATCCGGCAGCTGCATCAGCAGCCCGCAGGCCATATCTGGCTGGCGGACACCCCTCTCTATGACATTTCGGCCACTGAAATTCGCCGCCGTCGTCACCAGAATCAGCCCTGCGACGATCTGTTGCCCGCTGCGGTTATCGATTATATCGACCGCGAAGGCTTATATCGCGACTGATCCGGGCATGCTATACTGCGCCGCTTAATTTTTTGGCTGCACTCTCCGGGCTTACAGCCGGCTCGTTACCACCAGATTCCAAGGGGAACCTTTTGCAAGGTAAAGCACTCCAAGAGTTCGTTATTGATAAGATTGATGATCTCAAAGGCCAGGACATTGTCACCATCGACGTTCAGGGCAAATCCAGCATCACCGATTTCATGATCATCTGCACCGGCACCTCCACGCGTCATGTGACTTCGATCGCAGAACACGTAGAGCAGGAGTCGCGTTTAGCAGGCCTGATGCCATTAGGCATTGAAGGTAAAAGCGCGGCAGACTGGGTCGTGGTCGATCTGGGTGATGTCATCGTGCATGTGATGCAGGAAGAGAGTCGCCAGCTGTATGAGCTGGAAAAACTCTGGGGCTAATCGGTGAAACTGCAACTTGTTGCCGTCGGCACGAAAATGCCTGACTGGGTGCAGACCGGTTTTATGGAATATCTGCGCCGCTTCCCGAAAGATATGCCGCTTGAGCTGACCGAAGTGACCGCAGGTAAACGCGGTAAAAATGCTGATATCAAACGCATTCTTGAAAAAGAGGGTGAAGCGATGTTAGCGGCGGTCGGCAAAGGCAATCGCATCGTCACGCTGGATATTCCTGGTCATCCGTGGGAAACCCCGCAGCTGGCACAGCAGATTGAACGCTGGAAGCTGGATGGTCGCGATGTCAGCCTGCTGATTGGCGGGCCTGAAGGCCTGGCCCCCGCCTGTAAAGCGGCGGCAGAGCAGAGCTGGTCACTGTCAGCATTGACGTTGCCCCATCCGCTGGTGCGCGTGCTGGTAGCCGAAAGTCTGTATCGGGCCTGGAGCATAACGACAAATCATCCTTATCATCGTGAATGACCGATCAGCCCACATCAGACATGACAAGTAGCGGATGAAATTACAAAGCAACGCCTTTCGCGATTACAGCGCCGAACAGAAACTCTTTGTCCGTCGGGCCTTTATCGCCTTCGTCGGTATCTTACTGCTCTCTTCAGTACTGGTGGTTAACCTTTACCACCTGCAGATCCTTCGCTTTGATGATTACAGCACCCGCTCCAACCAGAACCGTATCAAACTGGTGCCTGTGGCCCCCAGCCGCGGCATAATTTACGATCGTACCGGCACGCCGCTGGCGCTGAACCGCACCATCTATCAGGCAGAACTGGTTCCGGAAAAAGTTGATAATCTGCAACAGACCCTGGAAAACTTACGCCCGATTCTTGAGCTGACTGACGACGACCTCGAAAACTTCCAGAAAGAGCGTAAACGCTCGCGTCGGTTCACCTCTATCCCGGTTAAAACCGGTCTGAATGACGTGCAGGTCGCGCGTTTTGCGGTCAATCAGTACCGCTTCCCCGGCGTGGAAGTTAAAGGTTACCAGCGCCGCTACTACCCTTACGGTGCCACGCTGACGCATGTGGTCGGCTACGTCTCAAAAATCAACGATCGTGACGTTGCACGCCTCGACAAAGAGGGCATATGGCCTAACTATGCCGCGACGCATGACATCGGTAAGCTGGGCATTGAAGCCTATTACGAAAATTTGCTGCACGGCAAAACCGGCTTTGAAGAGGTTGAGGTCAACAACCGTGGCCGGGTCATTCGCCAGCTGCATGAGGAGTCCCCTCAGGCAGGCCGTGATATCTATCTGACTATCGATCTCAAACTGCAGCAATATGTCGAGACCCTGCTGGCGGGCAGTCGCGCGGCCGTCGTGGTCAGCGATCCGCGCACCGGCGAAATCCTCGCCATGGTCTCAACGCCAAGCTATGACGCCAACATGTTTGTCGACGGTATTTCCAGTAAGGATTACCGCGGCCTGCTGGAAGATGAAAACCGCCCGCTCTATAACCGTGCGATTCAGGCTGCCTATCCACCGGCTTCGACGGTTAAACCTTATGTGGCGGTCTCTGCCCTGAGTGCTGGCGTGATTAACCGTAATACCAGCCTGTTTGATCCCGGCTGGTGGCAACTTCCTGGTTCAGAAAAACGCTTCCGCGACTGGAAAAAATGGGGCCACGGACGTCTGAACGTCACCAAAGCGCTGGAAGAGTCTGCCGACACCTTCTTCTATCAGGTTGCCTATGACATGGGCATCGACCGGCTGTCGGAGTGGATGAATAAATTTGGTTACGGCAGCCGTACCGGCATCGATTTACCGCAGGAGAGCGCCGGTAACATGCCGACCCGCGACTGGAAACAGAGACGCTTTAAAAAGCCGTGGTATCAGGGCGATACCATTCCGGTGGGGATCGGACAGGGTTACTGGACCGCCACGCCGTTGCAGATGAACAAAGCGATGATGATTCTCATCAACGACGGCGTCGTCAAAGTGCCGCATATGCTGCGCGCCACCCGCGAAGGCCGCACCCTGGTACCTTATCGCCAGCCGCCTGAAGCCCCGATTGGTGATATCCATTCCGGCTACTGGGAAATTGCCAAAGATGGCATGTATGGCGTGGCGAACCGGCCCAACGGCACCGCACACAAGAGCTTCGCCGATGCGCCCTATAAAATCGCCGCCAAGTCCGGTACGGCCCAGGTCTTTGGCCTGAAAGAGAACGAAACCTATAACGCCCATAAAATTGCTGAACGATTACGCGACCATAAATTAATGACCGCGTTTGCCCCTTATGACAAACCTCGGGTCGCCGTGACCATTATCCTGGAAAACGGTGGCGCCGGTCCGGCTGTCGGCACCGTCATGCGCCAGATTCTGGATCACATTATGTTGGGTGATAACAATACAGTCCTGCCGGACGCCGCTCCTGTGCCGCCCGGTTATGAAGGTGAATAAACATGTCGATGCAAGATAGTCCGCAGAAACGTTCGATCTGGATGCGCATCCACATCGATCCGCTGTTTATGCTGATCATTCTCGGCCTGCTGACCTACAGCGCTGTGGTGATCTGGAGCGCCAGTGGTCAGGACCCCGGCATGATGGAGCGTAAACTCGGTCAGATTGCGATGGGGCTGGTCATCATGATTGTGCTGGCGCAGGTACCGCCGCGCGTCTATGAAGGCTGGGCGCCCTATCTTTATATTGTCTGTGTCATTCTGCTGGTGGCGGTGGATGCCTTTGGGCAGATCAGTAAAGGCGCTCAACGCTGGCTCGATCTCGGCTTTGTGCGTTTTCAGCCCTCTGAGATTGCCAAGATAGCGGTGCCTTTGATGGTGGCGCGCTTTATTAACCGCGATGTCTGTCCGCCAACGCTGAAAAATACCGGCATTGCGCTGATTCTGATCTTCCTGCCCACCCTGCTGGTGGCGGCACAGCCCGATCTCGGCACCTCGATTCTGATTGCCGCCTCCGGCTTGTTTGTGCTGTTCCTCTCGGGTATGAGCTGGAAACTGATTGGCGTAGCCGTGTTGCTGGTCGCCGCCTTTATCCCGATTTTGTGGTTTTTCCTGATGCACGATTATCAGCGTGACCGCGTGATGATGCTGCTCGACCCGGAAACAGATCCGCTGGGAGCGGGTTATCACATTATCCAGTCGAAAATTGCTATTGGCTCAGGAGGCCTGCGCGGTAAAGGCTGGCTGCAGGGCACCCAGTCTCAGCTGGAGTTTTTGCCGGAACGTCATACTGACTTTATCTTTGCGGTTCTGGCCGAAGAGTTAGGCCTGGTTGGCGTGCTGCTGCTGCTGGCCCTTTATCTGCTGCTGATCATGCGGGGATTGGTGGTGGCAGCACGGGCGCAGACCACCTTTGGCCGGGTAATGGCGGGCGGTTTAATGCTGATTTTATTCGTTTATGTTTTCGTTAACATTGGCATGGTTAGTGGTATCTTACCGGTAGTTGGCGTGCCGCTGCCGCTGGTCAGTTATGGCGGCTCCGCGCTTATCGTGCTTATGGCGGGATTTGGCATTGTGATGTCGATCCACACTCACCGAAAAATGTTATCTAAAAGTGTCTAAGAGGCTGCAGATGCGTAAGGAATGGCTTGGCGTTGCACTGGCATCACTCGTTCTGGCGGCCTGTACCACGCCGGAACCCCAAAATACGGCGCCGCCGCAACCGGCTTACAATGGACCGGTGGTGGAGATTCCAGGCGTTGAGCCACGTTATGAGCCGATCAATCCAGGCACCAGCCAGGATTACAGCGTGAACGGCAAAAATTATCGCGTCATCAAAGATCCGTCGAACTACAGTGAAGTCGGCCTGGCAACCTGGTACGGCGAAGAGGCGCAGGGCAACCGCACCGCCACCGGCGAAGCCTACGATCCTGATGCGCTGACCGCGGCCCACCCTACTCTGCCGCTGCCGAGCTATGTGCGCGTGACCAATATCGCGAATGGCCGTCAGATTGTGGTGCGCGTTAACGATCGCGGCCCTTACACGCCAGGACGCATTATCGACCTGTCGCGGGCTGCCGGTGACCGCCTGAACATCTCCAACAATTCGCGCGTGCGGGTTGATTACATCAAGGTCGCCCCAGACGGTTCGCTCTCTGGCCCCGGCACCATCGGGACCGTCGTGGCAAAACAGAGCTACTCTCTGCCTGCCCGTCCAGACCTGAGTGGTGGCGCGGTGATGAACGGCGGCAGCTCAGCACCCTCAGAGCCGCCTGCGCAAAATGTTGAGGCCATCAGCAACAGCACGCTGCAAAGCGGTGACAATATGGGCGCGCCGGTGCAGAGCAGCGGCTTTCTTGGTGCACCCCAGCCATTAGCGACCGGCGTACTGGAAGGTAACGAACCGCCAGCCGCCGCACCCGCCAGTTCCGCACCGGCAGTCAGCAATGCTGCTCCCGCAGCAGCCAGCGCCGCGCCTGCAGCCAGCAGTGGTGGTGCCGATGGATATGTGGTGCAGGTCGGTGCGCTGAATGACCCGGCGCGTGCCCAGCAGATGATGAAAAGCCTGAGCCAGCGTTATGGTGTGCCCGGTAAGGTAGAAGACGCGGGCAACAATGTGTATCGCGTTCAGCTCGGCGGTTACGCCTCCCGCGCCGAAGCGGCTGCGCTGCAACAGCGTCTGAGCAGTGAAGGCCAGGCCGCCTCATTTATTACTAACACGCGTCGCTGAACCGTTTATCAGACAGCTGCACGTTACGTCTGCTAACAACCCAATCATCACGTCCGGTGCCAGTTAATCTGGCATTGGGTATGATGAGTGACATTTTCAACCTCAAACTCACGGATGTTGTAGTCCTACACATGAACACGCTGAAATCATCTCGTTTGCTGAAACGCCTGACAGTGGGATCACTGATCGCTTTCTCTCTCAGCCATGCTGCTATTGCTGATGACGTCAATCTCAAGACCATGATTCCGGGCGTGCCGGACATTGATGCCGAAGCGTACGTCCTTATCGACTACAACTCAGGCAAAGTGCTGGCAGAGAAAAACGCCGATGCACGCCGCGATCCTGCCAGTCTGACCAAGATGATGACCAGCTATGTCATTGGTCAGGCCGTTAAAGCGGGTAAAATTCATCAGGACGATATGGTCACCGTCGGCCCGGATGCCTGGGCGACCGGCAACCCGGTGTTCAAAGGCTCCTCGCTGATGTTCCTGAAGCCAGGCGACCGCGTGCCGGTCTCTCAGCTGACCCGTGGGATTGTACTGCAGTCCGGTAACGATGCCTGTGTTGCGATGGCTGACTATGTCGCTGGCAGCCAGGATGCGTTCGTTAATCTGATGAACAACTACGTCAAAGCGATTGGCCTGCAAAATACCCACTTCCAGACCGTCCATGGTCTGGACGCTGAAGGTCAGTACAGCTCCGCGCGCGATATGGCGTTGATCGGTCAGGCGCTGATCCGTGACGTGCCGGAAGAGTATGCTGTCTATAAAGAAAAAGAGTTCACCTTCAATAATATCCGTCAGATGAACCGTAACGGTCTGCTGTGGGATACCAACCTGAATGTGGACGGCATCAAAACCGGTCATACCAACTCTGCCGGCTACAACCTGGTGGCGTCTGCGACTGAAGGCCAGATGCGCCTGATTTCTGCTGTCATGGGCGGTCATACCTACAAAGGCCGTGAAACTGAGAGTAAGAAACTGCTCACCTGGGGCTTCCGTTTCTTTGAAACCGTGGCGCCACTGAAAGCGGGCAAAGAGTTCGCCTCTGAGCCAGTCTGGTTCGGCGATAACGACCGTGTGCAGCTGGGCGTGGAAAAAGATGCTTACCTGACCATCCCACGTGGCCGCATGAAAGATCTGAAAGCCAGCTATGTGCTGACCAACACGGAACTGCATGCACCACTGAAGAAAAATCAGGTAGTCGGCAGCATCAACTTCCAGCTGGATGGCAAGACTATCGAACAGCGTCCGCTGGTGGTGCTGAACGAGATCTCTGAAGGAGGTTTCTTTGGGCGTATCGTTGATTACATCAAGCTGATGTTCCATCACTGGTTCGGTTAAGCGTGGCGGGTGATTGAAAAATCACCCCTTCGCCCCCATTACACGATATTATGTTGCTCCCGCTCAGGCGGGAGCCTGTTTTTTATGCACCGGAGTTAATATGAAAACCAAACTGAATGAGCTGCTCGAATTTCCTACCCCGTTTACCTACAAAGTAATGGGTCTGGCACAACCGGAGCTGGTTGATCAAGTGGTTGAAGTGGTGCAACGCCATGCGCCAGGCGACTACAGCCCTGAAGTTAAGCCGAGCAGCAAAGGCAACTATCACTCCGTCAACATCACTATCACCGCCACCCACATCGAGCAGGTAGAACGCCTGTACGAAGAGCTGGGCAACATCGAAATTGTGCGGATGGTACTGTAATTTACGGGTCGGCAAGGCGCCTCTGCCTGACGGTTTGCCGACGTTATCCTCAGCGTTTTTTCCTTTAGCGGGCTTTCGTTTTGTCAGTTGAAACTCTTCTTGTCCGCCAGTCAGGTCTGCGCGACTGGCAATCTGTCTCCGACGCCATGCATCACTATACCGACCAGCGCAACGACCAGAGTCGTGATGAAATCTGGCTGGTTGAACATCCTCCGGTCTTCACTCAGGGTCAGGCGGGCAAAGCAGAGCATCTGCTGATGCCAGGCGAGATCCCGGTGGTGCAGAGTGACCGTGGGGGTCAGGTCACCTATCACGGGCCGGGACAGCAGGTGATGTACGTCCTGATCGATGTGAAACGCCGTAAGCTCGGCGTACGCCAGCTGGTGACCATTCTGGAAGAGACGGTTATCGCCACCCTGGCAGAGTTTGGCGTCAGCGCCCGCGCCCGTGCTGATGCACCTGGCGTCTACGTCGGGGAAGAGAAGATCTGCTCACTGGGATTACGCATCCGTAAAGGCTGCTCGTTTCACGGTCTGGCGCTGAATGTTGCTATGGATTTGTCGCCCTTCCTGCGTATTAATCCCTGTGGTTACGCCGGCATGAGCATGACCCAGTTGAAAAATTTCCAGCCAGAGGTGACGACGGAGCAGGTACACTCTCCGCTGGTCAGCGCGTTTGCACGGCTGTCAGGTTATGAAAATGTTGAATGGATTTCAGGGGATCTCCCTGTTAAACCTTAACGCAGAATGCGAATTTACAAATATGTAACTTATCCGCGCTGACTGTGGCTGCTTCGCAGGCGATGTGATGATATAATTTTTGCACTTTTTTCAAATAAAGTTGAAAGCAGCCTTCCCGGTTTGAGTGGGAACGCTTTCAAATCGCAATCCGACCGGAACCTGCTGATTTATGAGTAAACCAATTCAGATGGAACGCGGCGTCAAATATCGTGACGCAGACAAAATGGCGCTGATCCCGGTGAAAACCGTGGCTGTTGAACGGCAGGAGATGTTGCGTAAGCCGGAATGGATGAAAATCAAGCTGCCAGCTGACTCCAGTCGTATTCAGGGCATTAAAGCCGCGATGCGCAAAAACGGGCTGCACTCAGTCTGTGAAGAGGCATCCTGCCCTAACCTCGCCGAATGCTTCAACCACGGCACCGCCACCTTTATGATCCTTGGCGCAATCTGTACCCGTCGTTGTCCGTTCTGCGATGTGGCACATGGCCGCCCCAATGCCCCTGACGCTAACGAACCCGCTAAACTGGCGCAGACGATTGCCGATATGGGCCTGCGCTACGTGGTGATCACCTCGGTTGACCGCGATGATTTGCGTGATGGTGGCGCACAGCACTTTGCCGACTGCATCAGCGCGATTCGCGAAAAAAATCCGACGATCAAAATCGAAACGCTGGTGCCGGACTTCCGTGGCCGTATGGATCGCGCGCTGGAGATTCTTACCGCGACGCCACCGGATGTGTTTAACCACAATCTGGAAAACGTACCGCGCGTCTACCGCCAGGTGCGTCCGGGCGCGAACTATGAGTGGTCACTGAAGCTGCTTGAACGTTTCAAAGAGGCGCATCCTCATATCCCAACAAAATCGGGTCTGATGGTGGGCCTGGGCGAAACCAATGCCGAAATCGTTGAGGTGATGCGCGATCTGCGTCGCCACGGTGTCACCATGCTGACGCTGGGCCAGTATCTGCAGCCGAGCCGCCACCACCTGCCGGTTCAGCGCTACGTCAGCCCGGCTGAGTTCGATGAGATGAAAGAAGAAGCGATGGCGATGGGCTTTACCCATGCCGCGTGCGGTCCGTTTGTCCGCTCTTCCTATCACGCGGATATGCAGGCCAAAGGCGAAGAAGTGAAATAAGCACGCTTTTGCTTCAGGAAGCCCGAAAAACAAAAAACCAGACTGGAAACAGTCTGGTTTTTTTATCTGTGCCTGAAATAAAAAGTAACAGTTATTTGCAGCAAATAACCGATTAATCTTTATGAACGACGCGTTCTGCCGGCACGTCTTCAGCCGCAGTTCGGGTTGCGCTGGTATCTTCATCTTTCATGGCTTTTTTAAAGCCCTTGATTGCGGAGCCCAGATCGCCACCCAGTGAGCGCAACTTGTTGGTACCAAAAAGCAGTACGATAAGCGCACCGATAATCAGCAGCTTGGCAATACTGATACCTTCCATATTTAACCTTTCAACTTTATCGAATCACGGTGACTGATATTTACGCGCAGTTTGCCTGCGGCGACAACTGGAATCTGTAACAGAGTAAGATCTCAGATAAAGCGACTAAGGAACGCCTGGGTGCGCGGATGCTGTGGATTCGCGATCACCTCTTCAGGCGTGCCCTGCTCCACCACCACCCCCCCATCCATAAAGACCACGCGATCGGCGGCTTCCCTCGCAAAGCTAATCTCATGAGTCACCACGATCATCGTTAATCCCTGGTCGGCCAGGGTACGCATGGTCGCCAGCACTTCGCCCACCAGTTCCGGATCGAGCGCGGAGGTCGGCTCATCAAACAGCATCAGCTGCGGCTTGATCGCCAGCGCCCGCGCAATCGCCACACGCTGTTGCTGTCCGCCCGAGAGGTGACGTGGCCAGGCGTCCGCTTTATCGCTTAACCCCACCGTCGCCAGCAGCGATCGGGCATGGGCCATCGCCTCCTGACGCGGGAATTTATGCACGCCGATGGGCGCTTCAGTGATGTTCTGCAGCACGGTCATATGGGGGTAGAGATTGAACTGCTGAAACACCATGCCAATTTTCTGGCGCTGACGGGCGATCTGGCGTGGCGACAACCGGTGCAGCACATGCCCTTTAAGTACATACCCGATCTGCTCATCACCGACCCGAATCGATCCGGCGTTCATCTCTTCAAGATGATTGATGCAGCGCAGAAACGTGGATTTACCGGAACCAGACGGCCCGAGGATTACCACTACTTCACCGGGCCAGACATCAAGATCGATTCCTTTCAGAACCTGATTGTCGCCGTAATTTTTCTGCACGTTGCGGGCGCAGACCAGGGGTTCACGCTGACTCATTGCTCCTCCTGCTGGGGTTGCACGTTAGCGGCGACGGCGGCGCGTCTGGGGGCGGCGCTGGCCACCCGACGAGTACCACGCGCGTAGTAACGCTCGATGGCGGACTGGCCCAGATTGAGGATCGAGGTGATCAGCAGATACCAGATCACCGCCACCATCAGCATCGGGATGATCTCGAAGGTACGGTTGTAGATGGCCTGCACCGAATAGAGCAGATCGCCCATTGCGATCACGCTGACCAGCGACGTCGCCTTGATCATGCTGATCAGCTGGTTGCCGGTGGGCGGAATAATCGACCGCATCGCCTGCGGAATAATGATGCGCCGCAGCGCCCGTGAACGACTCATGCCAAAGGCCTGTGTGGTCTCTACCTGACCGTTATCCACCGACAGCAGACCGGCGCGAATAATTTCCGCCATATAGGCCGCTTCATTCAGCGCCAGCCCGGCAATAGCAGCTGTCAGCGGCGTAATCAGATCGTTGGTATTCCAGCTGGCCAGCGTGATATCGGTCCACGGCAGCGTCAGCGACAGCGCCGGAAACAGCGTAGAAAGGTTGTACCAGAAGATCAGCTGTACCAGCAGCGGCGTGCCACGAAAGAACCAGATATAGAGTCCGGCAACGCCGCGCAGCAACCGGTTCTCAGAGAGCCGCCAGACGCCCAGCAGCAGACCGAGCAGCGTGCCGAGTACCATCGACACCACTGTCAGCCCCAGAGTGACCTGCAACCCTTTAAGCACGGATCCTTCAGTAAACCACTTGAGCACCACCTGCCATTCAAAGTTAGGATTGGTCGCCACCAGCCACAACAGATTGGTGCCGATCACCAGCACTAAAATCCAGCTGATCCAGCGTCCGTAAGTGGGGGCGTTGCGAGCGAACGCCACGTCGCGCAGCTGTGCCTCGCCTCTGTCACCGCTGTGCAGATGGCGCGGCGGGCTCATTTGCTGGCCTCTTTCGCCAGATTCAGTCCGGGTGCGGTGGTCATGTTGCCCTCAAGCTGCCACTTTTTCATGATGGCCGCATACGTCCCGTTCTGATACAGCTCTTTGTAGGCATCCAGCACCACCTGACCCAGCGGCGAGCCTTTCGGCACCACCGTGCCCTGGAAAATATCGCCAAAGCCGTTTTTCTGCCCTTTGCCCGCTAGCTCAAGCTGCCCTTTCGCCTGATTAACAAAGTAAGTCAGCGGCGCCTGTGATGAGAAGAACGCATCGGAGCGTTTAGAGCGCACCGCCAGAATTGATGAAGGCTGATCGGTAAAGGCCTGCACCGTCACGGCCGGTTTCCCGTCGGCCACACACCGGTCTGACTGCTTACGGATAACCTGTTCCGCAGAGCCAGCGGCCATAACGGCAATGCGCTTGCCGCAGGTGTCGTCCAGCTGATTGATTCTGGCCGGATTGCCCTTCTGCACGCCGAACACCACGAACTCCTGCACAAAATCGATGAAATCCACTTTCTGCTGACGGTCCGGATAATCACCAATCGGCCCAATCGCCAGCTGATAACGACCCGCATTGATGCCGGTGAGTACGCCTGATAAACCACTCACCGTTGCATGCTCGATCTTCACACCCAGCAGTTGTGCCAGTGCAGTCGTTAATTCGGCCGACGCGCCCTCCATTGAGTGCGGGCCATTCACAATTTCATAGGGCGGAAATGAACCGTTATTCACTGAAATCATTTTGCCCGATTTTTTGATCTCATCCGGCAGCCTGTCATGCAGGGCCTGGTCAACTTTTTGCACCGGAATAGCGTCGGCAGCCTGCGCCAGGGATGCAGTCAGCCCCAGCGCCACGATTAAGGCGGTTGCTCTCTTCGTCATAATGGATTCCTGGTTCAGCGGATCAGTTGAGTTCGGGACGGGCAAAGCGCCGGTTTTCCAGTACCGGTAGCACCCGGCGGGCATAGGCGACGCGCTCAGGATCGAGATCGGCAAACAGCAGCGCCGGCGATTCCGCCGCATTCGCCACCGCTACGCCCAGCGGATCGACCACCAGACTGTTGCCGATATTGCGCGGGCCACACTCCCCCACCGCCACCATATAGCAGGTGTTCTCCAGCGCGCGGGCACGGGTAAGCAGTTCCCAGTGCATCTCTTTCAGCGGACCTTTAACCCAGGCGGCAGGCAGCACCAGCACCTCTGCACCATCCAGCACCAGCCGACGCGCCAGCTCAGGGAAGCGCACGTCATAGCAGGTCATTAATCCGACTTTCATACCCGCGACCTCAATCAGCGGCGGAATGACGTGGCCGGGATTGACCCGCTGCGACTCCTGCATCGCAAAGGCATCGTACAGATGCAGCTTTTCATAGGCGGCGATGATCTCACCGTTGCGGATCGCTACCAGCACGTTGAGCGCTTTTTGCTCGCCGGTGGGAACGTGAATGCTCATCATGGTGGTCAGTGCATTCTGCTTGCTGGCGACCAGCAGCTGGCTCAGAAAAGGGCCATCCAGCGGCTGCGCCGCCTTCAGCACTAAATCGGGGTCGGCTATATCACGTGCCAGCACCCCTTCCGGCAGTACCAGCAGATCGGCGCCACCTTCTGCCGCCCGCTGCATTAAGTCCAGACAGATACTGGCGTTCTCCTGCCATTCGCGGCTCACCGCAAATTGTCCCAGTGCTACTTTCATCATTTCTCTTCTCCCGCAGCGGCCGGAAACATTGCTTCCGGCGTCAGTACCTGGTGAGTCAGCCCTTGCTCATAGAGCTCACGGCCAAAGTCCGCAATCATCTTTCTGTTAACGCTAAAACCATTCTGATTCCAGTCAGCGGGCAATTCCTGCGCAGTGCGTCGCAAATCGTCCAGCAGCCACGGCGTGGTGTCGGCATATTTCTCTCTTTTCTGCATCCACAGCCGGTAAGAGCGATCGATGACCTCACTTAACGCCGCAGGCAGCCACGGATGCGCCGCCGCCAGTGCCGGTTTAAGCGCCAGAATGTGGATGCCCGGCACATAGCCGACACGATTAAAGTAGTCCCGCTCCGCCTGATAAAAATCGGTCTGCAGCTGACGTAATCCCGAACCCGGCAGGAAAAAGCCCTCCGGCATAAATGGCGTGAAGATGGCATCCAGCTCACCCGCCTGCAGCATCTCTATCAGCGGTCGTTCGTCAGGCGCGGGTTCAATGCGGCCCGGGCGGCCAAATCCCGCCAGCCGATCGACAATCGGATGATCGGCAGTAAGACGACCGGCATACCAGAACACATCATCGATTTCGACGCCTGCTTCACGCAGCACCGTGCGTGTCCAGGTATTGCCCGAATCCTGCCAGCCGGTGACGCCGATTCTCTTACCTTTCAGCTGCGCAGGCGTGGTGATGGGGCTGCTGCTGGTTGTGATAATGCAGCGCTGGCGGAAGCCGCGCATCAGGAAGTGCGGCAGGCCAAGCAGTGTTTCGTCTCCTCTGGCCCGGCCCTGAGCATAGCGGCTGAAGGAGACTTCGCCCGCGTCATAGTCGGGGCTGGTCGCCAGATCATTCACAAGTGTGCCGACGCGGTCGATCTGCAGTTCAAAACCTTCTGGTCTGATATCGCCCAGCGCCAGCGGGGTGAAGTAGTCCCAGTCACGTACCGCCAGTCTGATGAGTAGCCTTGCCATGATCTCTCCGTTTACGCTGCACCGTCGGGACGGGGCATAAAATAGTGCTTGAATTTGATACTAGATCCGGAATACTTACCTGAACAATCATTAATTTGTTACTGAACAAAGTATTTTCTTATGACAGAGAGCGTCGACCTCAACTGGTTTTGCAGCCAGATAAAATCGCCTTCAGTGAAAGGCATTGCACAGGCAGCCTCCGCGCTGATTCGTGACGGACAGATCGCGACAGGTATGCAGATGCCTGCGGTGCGGGAGATAGCGGAGCAGCTGGGTGTCAGCCCGGCAACCGTTTCTGCTGCCTGGGCGCAACTCAGAAAGCAGAAAGTGCTGGCGGGCAAGGGGCGCAGTGGTGTCTGGGTCAGTAGTAATACGGTGATGCCGCGCCCGATTCGCTTTGAGAAGATCGGCAACTACGGCGATAACATCCGCGCCGATCTGACCCTCGCCGCGCCCGACCCCGCCCTGCTGCCTGACCTGCAGCGTGCGCTGCAGGCGGCCCTGCACTCACCGCAGCTCAACAGCTACACCCGTGAAGCGATTTCCGCGCCGCTGCTTCAGGCGATCGTGCCGCGCTGGCCCTATGCTGCAGAGGCGTTTCTGGCGACAGATGGCGGTTTTGACGCGATGAATCTGCTGGTGCAAACCCTGGTATCGCCGGGAGACCGCGTGATTATTGAAGATCCGACCGCGACCCGGCTGCTCGATATACTGGATAACGTCGGCGCAGAGATTCTGCCGCTGGCGTGTGATGATCAAGGCCCGCTGCCAGAGGTTCTTTCTCTTCTGCTGGAGCAGGCACCGGTAATGTTGATCTATCAGCCCCGCACCCACTCGGCCACCGGGAACAGCATCAGCCCGGCGCGACGTCAGGCAATGGCGCAGGTTCTGCAACAGAGCAACACACTGATCGTTGAGGATGATGGTATTGGCGATCTCTCCGCGGAGGCGAGCTGGAGCCTGGGTTCAATCTTTCCTGAGCGCACGCTGCACATCCGTTCGTTTTCCAAAGCCTATGGACCGGATCTGCGACTGGCAGTGCTCTCTGCCACCTCGGAGATGGTCAGGCGCATTCAGTCATGGCGAAATTTTGGCGTCAGCTGGACCAGCCGCATTCTGCAGGATGCGGTGGCGTGGCTGCTGGAGGATGAGGAAACGCAACGGCAGATCGCCACCGCACGCGCGACCTACCGGCAACGGCGTGAAGCGTTGCTCGCGGCGCTGGCACAGCGTGGGCTTGATCTGCCGCTTCGCGACGGATTAAGCCTCTATATTCCGGTGACTTCAGAGCAGTTTGCCATGATCACGCTGGCTGCCCGCGGTATTGCGGTCGTGCCAGGCGAGCGCTGTCGGCTCGGCCCAACCCAATTTATTCGCGTCAGTATCGCCAGCCTCAGGGATGAACAGCGGGAGATGATTGCCGGGGCGCTGGTCATCGCCAGCGGACGGGAATTTAACTCGCTTGCAGATCTTTGATGAGATAACAGGGGGATTCAACATAGCCTTCACGGGCGTAGAACTGGTTCGCCTTGAGACGTGACTGATGGCAATGGACTTCCATGCGATCGCAGCCACGACGAGCCGCCAGCATTTCGGCATGCTGAATCAGCTGCTGGCCGACGCCTTTACTGCGCTCACCTTCTGCAATGCAGAAATAGCTGATGCGGGCGAAATCACCGGCCAGCGCCAGCTGAGGAATAAAATGTAAGGAGAGAAACCCCAGCACCTGACTGCCATGTTCAGCCACCAACAGCGCTTCACTGGGATCGCTGCATAACTGCGCCAGGCGCTGTTCAATAAAGCTTTCAGTGCCGCCGTAGCCTAACTCGCTCAGTAATGCACTCAACGCAAAACTGTCTTTCAACTCTGCCTGACGTATGTTCATCCTGCCTCCTCACTCACCGGGTTCTGTCGCACAGTTATATAGCGTCGCAAGCCAAAAAGCTGCATATCGGGTTGTTATAAATATGTTACGGTTATTTAGTGTGAACCGTCGCGCAGTTTGTGCGGCAACACGCCGAGAGTGAGAGTACGACAGGGGGGATGAAGCGCAGATTACAGCCATAAAAAAACCCGCCATAAGGCGGGTTTTTAGAATTCTGACTGTTAACTTACAGACTGATAACGTTAGCAGCAGATGGGCCTTTAGCGCCGTCGGTGATTTCAAACTCTACGCGCTGACCTTCAGCCAGAGTTTTGAAGCCGTTGCTCTGGATTGCAGAGAAATGTACGAATACATCTTTGCTGCCATCTTCAGGAGTAATGAAACCGAATCCTTTAGATTCATTAAACCACTTAACGTTACCTTTGATCTTAGACATCTATATTACCTTTACATGAAAAATGGACACTAAACTGTGTCGGGGTCTAGTACAGCAATTGCTGAGGGATTTGTCCAGCATGATTTGATGAAAAAGTGATAAATATCGACATTCTGTACATCCATCACACTTTCCTGCTTTTCGACTTGCGAAACATCGCTCAACGCGTATCAGGCGCACAGCGGGTATCGGTCGCTAACCTGCTGGAAACGAAACCCTTTTTAATTTTAAGCGGTTACGTTACTGACGTTAAAAAGAAAAATCTGATTAAGATATATTCCTGTTCTTAATGACGTTTACGCCGGTAAAAGGTCAATTTTTTTCTATCATCCGGACGGTAAGTCCCATGACCTTAAACCCGTTTTTCTGCTTTTTCAGGCCTGCGTCCTGCCAGTGGCTATTTATTGTACGACAAATCTTAAATCCACTGGCGCAGATCCCGCTCCCTCGTCAAAAAAAATGAGTCGGCTGTGCCATTATCATCAGTCATGGCAGGCTATTCGCGGATATTTTAGCCAACAACTAATAAACACTGATCTGGATCAATGAAATGCTTTTTAGTGGCCGAATGCGCATTTGGCAACAAACAATCAAAAGCATAAGAAACTACTTTTCTTATCGCAGTGCGAAATAATATTGCCGCGCAATAGATAAAGTCCGCTTAACCTGTCAGGCACAGGCATCCGTTAATGCTGAGTAAAAGGAGGGTGAGACACAGGATGGTGATGAAGATACGTTGCGGTCAATGTGGAAGCGCCCGATTCGTTTTTACTGATTACCGCGAGGGCCAGCGAAACTTTCATGGTGCCTGCTGCGCATACTGTAAGAAACCTCTGGGCTCACAGGATCTGCTGCCCAATACGCCGATGGATCCCATTACAGACGCTCTGTTGGCCAGCCAGAAAACATTGCGGGCACCTGATTAGGTGCCCGCTGTTGCTGAAGCGTTAACAGATATCAGAAAATCAGTTTGAACACCCCTGTCAGGGTCAGTAAGCCAACGATAAAAATGATCGCAATAATCCACAGAATAATTTTCATTTCCTTTCCCCTCACCAATTAAACACTTTTTCTGTAAGCATTATAGACAGGAAAAAGCGCCCTGCCGCTTCACTTACGGCTCAACTGGTCATAAGTTCATCAACCCTGAGCTTTATTTAAATTCTGAGATAACGATCGCAACACCACTTTTTAACGGCTCTCTTTCTTCGTTTTACAGAACACTCCTGGCTAAAATTTAGGCGGCAAGGCAGGCCTCAAGAGTGATCAGATTGAAAATGAGTCGCGAGGAGATCTTATGAGCACGATTAATACCAGCATGGGCCGCTACAGCCTCAAGGCAAAAAACAGCGGTAACCACATCAAAGGGACTTTCGCCATCAACGATGAAGGCGGCACGCAGCTCTCTCTGCAGGAGTTTGACGAGCACTACCTTGATGATGTGGTGAATAACGTTATCTACCCCGTTACCGGTGGCAACCGTGACATTGCACACGCGCTGCGGGAACAGATGGTGAAAGCCGGTTTTGAACCGCCTCATTAATGTGGCAGATTCAGACTGAATCTTCTCTGTCAGGCCGCACCTTGCGGCCTTTTTTATGCTGTCTGTCCCGCACATCCCGGTTTAACCGGCAGCAGGGGCAGCAAGCGCGACGGGATGTTCAAAGCTCAAAGAGGCAGCGGGAGAGACGCGAAAGCGGAGAGCCGCTGGCAGGCTTGCCAGCGGCCAGAGGTTAAATCGCCCAGGAGAGCAGCAGGCAACCCACCAGACCACAGACCGAAATAATGGTTTCCAGCGCCGACCAGGAGCGGATGGTTTCGCCAATCGTCAGGTTGAAATACTCTTTGAACAGCCAGAAGCCCGGGTCGTTAACGTGCGAGAAGATCACGCTGCCGGACCCTACGGCGATGACCATCAGTTCCGGGCTGGCGCCGCTGGTAACAATCAGCGGTGCCACAATTCCCCCGGCGGTAATGGCCGCTACCGTGGCAGAACCCAGAGCAATACGCAGCACCGCGGCAATCGACCAGGCCATAAAGATTGGCGACAGCTGAGTAGAATGCATCATGCTGGCAATATATTTATCCACACCGCTGTCCACCAGCACCTGTTTGAAGGCACCGCCACCGCCGATGATCAACAACATCATGGCGATGATTTTGATCGAGTCGGTCAGGGTATCCATGACCTGTTCCATCGTGCGACCGCGATTCAGTCCAAAGGTGAAGATCGCAATCAGCACCGCAATCAGTGTCGCCATCACCGGGTCGCCAAAGAACTCCGCATAGGGCAGCAGCACATGGCCTTTAGGCAGCAGCATCTCCGCCACCGCACGCAGCGCCATCAGCACCACAGGTACCAGTGCCGTCCAGACGCTGACGCCAAACCCAGGCATTTCCGCCTCGGTAAAGGTTTTCGGGTTATAGAGACCCTCAGGAATCGGTTTGTCGATGCCTTTCAGGAAGCGGGCGTAGACCGGACCCGCCAGAATCACCGTAGGAATACCCAGCAGCGTACCAAACAGCAGCGTTTTACCCATGTCAGCGTTAAACAGCGTCGCGATTGCGGTCGGGCCAGGATGCGGCGGAAGAAAGCCGTGCGTCACTGACAGGGCAGCCGCCATCGGCACCCCGACATAGAGCAGCGGCACACGTGCCGACGCCGCCACGCTGAACACCAGCGGCAGCATCAGTACAAAGCCGACTTCATAGAACAGCGCAAATCCAACGATAAAACCGGTCAGCACCAGCGCCCACTGAATATGCTTAGTGCCGAATTTTTCAATCAGGGTAGTGGCAATACGCTGCGCACCGCCGCAGTCGGCCAGCAATTTACCGAGCATGGCACCAAAGCCCATGATCAGCGCCAGGCTGCCCAGTGTGCCACCCACGCCCGCTTTGATTGAGGTAATCACTTTATTAACCGGCATGCCCTGCATCACACCGACCGCCAGCGCCACCAGGATCAGCGCGATAAATCCATTAAGCTTAAAGCGAATCATCAGCAGCAGCAGTAACGCGACGCCAATCGCCACATAGAGTAATGGCATAGCTTTTCTCCACCTTGTGCACTGAACATCATTCAGTGTCGGTTTATTATCATGATCCCCTGAGGGCTACAAAACAGTGCGCTGTAAGATGTTTACACATCCCGACAAACGCTGTTACCGATAACATGTTAAGGGTAACATCAGCAGGAAAGCACCACCCCGCCGGGGGTGAATTTCTGTTTTGCGAAGGTGATCAACTTTTTGCCAATGCGTTATCAGAAAGTTTGCCAGTCCCGGCGCCTTGCTTTTCGTTACACTCAGATTTTAGCGAAATGTAAAAAGGATGCGCTGGTGAGTGAGAACCTGAGTGAGCTGTACAGTAATCAACGAACCCTCTTTGGCCGGGGCAGCCTGGATAAACTGGTGCCGCTGCTGGCCGCCCGGTCACAGCCTACTCTGCTGTTTTGTGGACAATCTTTTCTGCAAGGCCCCGCATATGCCCGGCTAAAAGCCGGACTCAACGATCATATTATTGGCTATGAAATTGTCAGTCATGAAGCCTCACCCGCCGAGATTGATGGCTGGGTTGCGCGCTGGCGCGGTCATGTCGATCGGGTCGTCGCGATTGGCGGCGGGAGCGTACTGGATGCGGCGAAAGCATTTAGCGCGATGGTACAACACCCGTTGCCAACCGCCCGCTATCTGGAAAAAGTGGGTGACACCGCGGTTCAGCCCATCACATTGCCGCTGATTGCTATTCCGACCACTGCCGGCACCGGCAGTGAAGTGACGCAAAATGCGGTAGTGACTGACCAGCGTGACATTCAGATAAAAGCGTCACTGCGCCACCCGGTCTTTGTGCCGGAGGTGGCAATTCTCGATGCCGATCTGCTGAAAGGTGCGCCTGACCGGGTGCTGGCAACCTGCGGTATTGATGCGTTTACCCACCTGTTCGAAGCGTATCTCTCCGGCAAAGGCAACCTCTTTACCCGACAGCTGGCGCTGACCGGCCTGCGTCAGTTTGTTCATGCCTGGCCTGCACTTAATCGTGAGGATGCTGCTGGCGACGAGGCACGGGAAGCGATGATGATGGCGTCGTGGCTGGGCGGTGTCAGTCTCAGCAGTGCGGGTCTGGGGGTGATCCACGGTATTGCAGGGGAACTGGGCGCAATTAAGCCGTTCCATCATGGTGAAGTGTGCGGACGTCTGCTGTTTCCGTTCCTGGATCTGTTGTCCGACAGCGAACAGCCACTGCAGCGTAAGCTGATGGCGGAACTGCACCCGCAGCTCTTCAGCGAAACTACGGACTCACCGGCGCAGTTTCTGAAACAGTGGCTGCAGCAGCAGGCGATCACCCCATTCTGGCAGGATGGCCCTTCACTGAGCCGCGCCGAGGTGGAGTGGATTCTGGCGCGAGCCAACAGCAAAAATTCGCTGGTGAATTACAGCCGCGAACAGATGCAGATGATGATCGCGCAGGCCTGGGAAATCACGGCGTGATCAGGAGCCGCGTTGCCCGCATTCGCTGACCAGGCACAACCGGGCCTGCCAGCCTCGCCCGGCTTTGCTGCTCCTCAGCGCTATCCTGTTGCACCCGCTCTCTGAGCCAGGCGGCTGGCTGAATCACGGCGCTGACCGTCCTGGCTTAATCGCAGCGCCAGACGGCTAAGCCTGCGTGGCGCTAAAAGGCCCCTCACCTGCCAGCATCTGCTCAATCACCTGCAGCACGCCCTGCTCGTTGTTAGAAGGCGCGGCATAGCGTGCCGCCTGTTTCACCCGCTGTGGCGCGTTGTCCATGGCAAAACTGAAGCCAGACTGTCTGAGCATCTCCAGATCGTTACCGCCATCACCAAAGGCCAGCACCTGGTCGTGCGCGATCCCCCAGCGTTGTGCCAGCAGATCCAGACCATGCGCTTTATGATTCCCCGGCACGATCAAATCCACCGAGCCGTGACCGCTTGAGGTCGCTGCCACCCGCCCCTGATGCAGACGTTCAATATCCGCCATCAGTGGCTCGATATAGTCATCAGAGAGATTCAGCGCGAACTTAAACAGCCGGTCATGCTGCACCTCATCCAGATGATGAATCGGCCTCAGCCGGTGACAGTAATGGCGCATCTTCTTCAGCCAGTTCTCTTCCATGCCGTCGAAGTACCAGGCGCTCTCCCGGCCACACAGCAGGTAACGCAGACCCGGATAGTCGCCGTTTTGCAGGGTGTCGATTACCGCGTCAACATCGCGGCGTTCAAAGGCACCACAAAACAGTTCCTCATCACGATCGATAATCCATGCGCCGTTTTCGGCCACAAAGGCGATATCGCTGGCGATCTCCGGGAAGAAGGATTTGAGCTGGTAATACTGATTGCCGCTGGCCACCACAAATTTGATGTCACGGGCGGTGAGTTGCTGATAGCAGTCGAGAAAGCGGGATCGATTGTACTGCTTGTTATCGTCCAGAAAGGTGCCATCCATATCTACCGCAACCATCTTAACCGTCGTCATCATGACTCCTTACACAGGGAATTTTCAGCGTGGAGTGTCAGGATAGCCGCTGGCGCAGCAAAACGGAAAGAAAGAGGGATGGCCGCAGCCATCCCCTGGGGATCAGTTCACGGCGCTGTTCAGCACCAGCGCAGTAATTACCCCGGTTGCAGCAGCAATCAACACATAGTTGCCGTCGATGTTTGCCCAGTGATAACCGCGCGGTGGTTCACGCAGACCGCGCTCATGCCAGTCGGCTACGCGATAATGGTCGCCGCGGTACGCCTGCGGGACAGGATGCCCGCGACGGAAGTCGTGTCCCTGCCAGGCGAAATGGTCGCGATCATTACGTGCCTCTCTGCCCCGACCGTTGTTGTCCTGATCCGGGCGATGATTGACGCTGTCATGACGGTTGTTGCCACGCTCCTGATTCTGGTCAGAACCGCGATTGTCAGCACGATGGTCACCGTTCTGATGCGGCACAGGCTTGCGGTGCGCGTCATCACGATCGTCTGCCCGTGAGGCCTGAGAAAAGAGTGTGCTGCATGTCAAAAGTGAAGCGATAAGCGTTAATGTTGTTTTTTTCATGATACTGCCTCCGAAAATAACGGCTGTTCAGGCACCGTTGATCGGCATCATGGCAATAATTGTGGCGGGAGACATCTGTAAAAGTCTTAAAATCCGGTAACTTACACACTATTACGCTTGCTTAGCGCTTTCTTAACACAGGACATGCGATGACAACGTTGCTGACGCAATCCAGAGGTTAACCGGGCAACCTGCGCTGTCTGAAAATCACGCTCTGGTTGACGGATGATGGCCGATAAAAAGTCAGGATGCTGAAACGCACCCTGACATTTTTGCGGTTATGGCGTGCTGAGGATCACTGGCGCATCCGGTAACCCGGTAAAGTGCGTCACGATGTGGTGGTAATCAGCCGTCGGGTCCAGATCGCGGAACACTTCCGGATAGAGATCTTTTGCCAGAATTTCCATGCCGATAATGTTGTAAGGGTGATTATAGAAATGGTGATAAACGCCATACACCCGCTTCTGTTTCACCGGTTCGATCTGCTCCAGACCGGTGCGGCTCTGCAGGCGGTTAAAGGTGGCGGTCACGTCGGTCTGACTGGCACCGTAACCAAACGGCAGCACGTTACTGTTCGGGCGTTTAGAGCCGGTCATGATATAGACGTCCGGCTTCATGGCGATAATCTTCTCCAGCGACACAAATCCTGAGCTGCCGGGCAGCAGTGCAGAACCGATATTCTTGCCACCGACCGCTTCCACCAGCGCGCCCCAGCCGTTATGACCGTGGGTAAAGCAGCAGTTATCGCTGTTACCTGCAATCGGTTCAATAAACACGGTTGGCTTGTGCGGCACCTGCGCAATCTTCTGCTGAAGCATCTGCCAGTGCTGCTGGTAAAAATCGGCGTAGGCTTTCGCCTCGGCTTCGCGATTCAGAACGGTGCCCAGCACTTTCACGCTCTTCAGGGTGTTCTCTTTCGGATGAAGTTCAACATCAAGGAACAGCACCGGGATATGGAGATTTTTCAGGGTAGCAAGCACGCCTGACTGCGTCAGGGCCGGTTTGGCGCGCAGCTGCGCAATCATCAGATCGGGCTGCTTCGCCAGCACGCTCTCCAGATTGACCTGCCCCTGATCGTTAAAGCCCATATCAACAATCGATGCCGCCTGCGGCCAGCGCTGCTTCAGCAGGTCCCAGGTCTGGGTATCCTGCTTTTTCGGCAGGTTGTTCCAGGCAACGACACGCTGAAACGGGTTCTGGCGATCCAGTAATGCCAGCGCCATCACGTCACGCCCATCCTGTAAAATCACATGCTGCGGCTCTTTTTGCAGCGTGATTTTCTGACCATCCATATCGGTCACCGTGACCGGATAGGTGGTAGCCGCACAGGCGGTTGACAGTAAAAGTGTGGTGGCAGCAACTATCCCGATTTTCATTTTTCTCCTGTCCTTTTAGGGAATAATAATTATTCGCGTTAACTCTACCATGCTGATAAGTACCAAATGTAACTATTGCTAACCAGATGCGTCTGAGAGGCGGCATTAACAACGCGGCAGCGGGCTTAAATCAGGGAGCGATATCGCTGAATACGTGGAGGTGCACGGAGAGAATGGCGAAGGGCGGGCAGAATGGCAGGCGCATCCCAGGGGGATTGAGATGCGCCTGTTGCGCTAAGTGTTACTTCACCAGCGAATAGAAGATTGCGGAGATGGCAATCAGTCCGATCAGCACCACAAACAGGTTGCTGATGTGACCGCTGTACTTCCGCATCGCGGGTACCTTCTGGATAGCGTACATCGGCATCAGGAACAGAATCATCGCAATGACCGGCCCGCCAAGCGTCTCAATCATGCCGAGAATATTGGGGTCCAGCGTCGCCACCAGCCAGGTCGTCAGCAGCATAAAGAGTCCGGTCAGGCGATTCAGTCTGGCGGGCGCGATGGTTTTGCCGCGACTGCGCAGCGCCTTATTAACCATGCCGTTAAATCCTTCGCGCGCACCAAGATAGTGACCGAGAAACGATTTCGTGATCGCCACAATGGCAATCAGCGGTCCCAGCCAGGCGATCATCGGCACCTTAAAATGGTTCGCCAGATAGGAAAGAATGGTGATGTTCTGCGCCTTGGCGGCGTGTAAATCTTCAGGCGACAGGCTCAGCACGCAGCTGAAGACAAAGAACATCACCGTCACCACCATCATCAGGTGCGAGCAGGCCAGAATGCGCGAACACTTTTTCTCTGCGGCATCGCCATACTCTTCCCGCTTTGCCAGCGCGAATGAAGAGATGATCGGCGAGTGATTAAAGGAGAAGACCATCACCGGAATCGCCAGCCACAGCGTCATCCACAGGCTGCTGCCCGCGGGCTGAACGTTCAGGGTCGAAAGCACAGCGCCGTGCCAGTGCGGGATCAGATAGCAGGCCATCAGCATCAGCACCGCCACAAAGGGATAAACCAGCACGCTCATCGCTTTGACAATCATCTTCTCGCCGAAACGCACAATGGTCATCAGTCCGACAATCAGCAGCAGCGACAGCAGCACACGCGGTGGCGGCACCAGGCCGAGCTGATTCACCATCAGGCTCTCAACCGTGTTGGTGATCGCTACGCTGTACATCAGCAGAATCGGGTAGATAGCGAAGAAATAGAGCAGCGTAATCAGCTTGCCCGCACCAACACCAAAATGCTCCTCGACCACCTCGGTGATATCCCCGGCCGGATTTTTACCGGAGAGAACGAATCGGGTCAGGGCGCGGTGCGCAAAAAAGGTCAGCGGAAACGCCAGTATCGCCATAATGATCAGCGGGATCAGCCCGCCGACGCCAGCATTGATAGGCAGGAACAGCACACCCGCCCCAATCGCCGTGCCGTATAAACCCAGCATCCACATGGTGTCGGTTTTACGCCATCCCGTATCGACGTCACTCTCAAGCGCGCCCAGCGTGCCAGTTTGCGTGGTTTTCATCAGATCTTCCGTTTTAAAAGCCGCCAGTAACCTGAGCCGTCAGGCAGGCAAATGTCCGCCCCACTCTGCGCCTCAGCTGCAACCGGATCAGTCAACGTGATGCTGACCCGCCCGTGCATAGGTAATCGATTGCGTGCGCCACTTTTTACACTACCTGACGATAAAAGTTCAAGCCGTGCAGATAAACTCGCATGGATTGCTGAAAAAACCGTCAGGTTGTGCAAAGTGACTGCGCGGCGATCATGCCATCTTTGTGGCGGTTTTACCGCCCCTAAAAAGGTGATCCCTGTAACGGTTCAGCGCAACGGGCTACGCTTAAACAGATTCTGTCGCGATCACGCCGACAGGTGCACTGGAGAAGAGAATGAAAATTGCCTGCCTCGGATGGGGATCGTTAATCTGGAAAGCTGGCGCACTGCCGGTGGCCAGTCAGTGGCATCATGATGGTCCTGAGCTACCGATTGAGTTTGTGCGCATCGCTGACGGCGGCGAGCTGTCGACCGCGATCTGCCTTAACGCCAGCCCGGTGCCGGTGTACTGGGCCTGGCTGAATACCGCCTCACTTGAGAGCGCCTGCCGCGCATTGCGCCTCCGTGAAGCCATTCCGGACAGCCGTATCGATGGCATCGGGATGATGACGGTGACAGCGACCTCAGCGGGACCACTGGCAGAGTGGGCTAAGACCAAAGGCATAGAAGGTCTGATCTGGACCGGTCTGCCTGCCCGCATGGCGGGTGTCGAAGGCCAGATCCCGACGCTGGACGACGCGCGGCACTATCTGCAGCAACTCACCGGTGAAACGCGTGAGCATGCCTGGCACTACATCGAACAGGTTCCGGCACAAATCGACACGGTTTATCGTCGTGCGTTTGCCGACCTCGCTCTCTGGCAACCCGAAACCCGAGCCGTAACGGTCGCCACAACGCAGGTTCAGCCGCCCTGTCAGCCCGGCTGAAACTGACCAGCCTGCTGCACCGCTCTGCTTACTCCTTAAAGGATTACTACACTTCAGGCAGGTTTCGATTTCAGGTTTCCTGAGTCTTTCCCGTGCGTGGCCACGCCTTCTGGTCTGGCCGCCGTCCCCTAATCATCAGGAGATGAACAGATGAAAGCATTAACTTATCACGGCCCCCATAAAGTCAGCGTCGATAACGTTCCCGATCCCGGTCTGGAAGCCGCAGATGACATTATTCTGCGTGTGACCGCCACCGCTATTTGCGGTTCAGACCTGCACCTTTACCGCGGCAAAATCCCCGGTACCGGGCACGGAGATATCTTTGGTCATGAGTTTATGGGCGAAGTGGTTGAGACAGGCAGCGCAGTGACCGCCGTGGCCAAAGGCGATCGGGTGGTGATCCCGTTTGTTATCGCCTGTGGCGACTGTTTTTTCTGCCTGATGAGCCAGTATGCTGCCTGTGAAAATACCAACAGCGGACGGGGTGCCATCCTGAACCGGAAAAACATCACGCCGCCCGCAGCCCTGTTTGGTTTCAGCAAACTCTATGGCGGTGTGCCTGGTGGACAGGCGGAATATGTCCGGGTGCCGAAAGCCAATACCGGCCCGTTTAAAGTGCCGTCGGTACTGTCGGATGAGAAAGTGCTGTTCCTGTCAGACATTCTGCCCACCGCGTGGCAGGCGGTGAAAAACGCCGAGGTGAAACCCGGCTCCAGCCTGGCGATTTTCGGTGCCGGACCGGTTGGCCTGCTCAGTGCCGCCTGCGCCCGACAGCAGGGTGCCGAACAGATCTACATGATCGACCACAACAACTACCGCTTAAACTTTGCCCGCGAGCGCTACGGTGTTATCCCGATTAACTTCGATGAGATCGATGACCCGGCCGGCTGGATTATCGAACACAGCACCGGCAATCGCGGTGTGGATGCGGTAATTGATGCAGTAGGATTCGAGGCAAAAGGCAGCATGACCGAAACCGTGCTCACCAATCTCAAACTGGAAGGCAGCAGCGGTAAAGCGTTGCGTCAGTGTATTGCCGCAGTAAGGCGTGGCGGTATCGTCAGCGTGCCGGGCGTCTATGCCGGATTCATTCACGGCTTCCTGTTTGGTGACGCCTTTGATAAAGGGCTGACCTTTAAGATGGGACAGACCCACGTACACGCTTATCTGCCCGACCTGCTGAAGCTGATCGAACAGGGCCATCTGACGCCGGAAGAGATTGTGACCCACCATCTGCCGCTGGAAGATGCTGCGCGTGGCTACGATATTTTCGCCAAACGCGAAGAGGAGTGCCGCAAGGTGATTCTGGTGCCTGGCATGGCTGCGACACAGGCCACAATATAATTTCACAACGGGTCTGAAACGCTTAACCCTGGCTCCCCGGCTGTTTTCCGCCGGGGATCTCATCTCAGAACGGCTTGCGTTGCAGGCTGCTTCGCCACTCCCGCCTCTCCAGCAGATGTTCATCCGGCGAATCCGCCGTATCAACCTGACTGCCCTGCTCCAGCCATCGCGCACTGCGTGAATGGGGATGACTTTCGCTGATCACCTGTTGTGAAAACGCGCCAAACGATAACAGCAAAAACAGTAATGCACTGGCCAGCCTCACTTTCATACGCACACCTCTTTGGTAACGGTGCCGCTATGCTGCCCGAAGGGTTTTCATTTTCTGTCAGTAACAGGCAAAGTTATGTGGTAAGCGGGAACAAGCTGCGACGGGTTTAACCGCGGTTCAGGATAGTCCGTCAGCCCGGCATCATAAGTTTCCCGGCTAACCGTCCGTTTTCTTTCAGGAGAATGCTATTGAACCTCAATCAGTTTGATCAGCCGGTCGGTGAGGCTCTGCCCGACTGGCAACCGGTCACCAGACCACCCTGTATGCCACTCACGGGTCAGCACTGCCTTCTCCTGCCGCTAAGCATCGATCATGCAGAACCGCTATTGCAGGCATTTATGCTGGCACCGGATGATCGCGACTGGACCTGGCTGAGCGCAGAGCGGCCCGCCTCTCTGCCGCAGATGCAGCACTGGATTGCGGATAAAGTGGCGGATGCGGCCCTGGTGTCCTTCACGGTCTGCTCGCCAAATCAGCAGCCCTGCGGCGTGGTCTGCTTCGCCAGCATTGAGCCGGGACACGGCACTGTTGAAATCGGTCACGTCACCTGGTCGCCGCTGATGCAGCGCAGTGTCATCGGCAGCGAGGCGATTTATCTGCTGCTGCAACAGGCTTTCTCGCTCGGCTATCGGCGAGTGGCGTGGCGCTGTGATTCAACCAATATCGCATCACGACGCGCAGCAGAACGGCTGGGGTTCCGCTTTGAGGGCCGTTTTCGTCAGGTTATGACGCGTAAACAGCGTAATCGCGATACCGACTGGCTATCAATTATTGACCGTGAATGGCCAGATGTTCAGCGCGCCCTGAGTGCCTGGCTAAGTGCGGATAATTTCGCTGCCGGGGGACAGCAAAAGCGCCCGCTCAGCGCCTGCTTCGCCGACGTTAACCCGGCTGATGCAAACGCGACAAGTCCTGAACGCGGAGCGGATGCTGGCGATTAATGCAGCCGACGCACGGTCAGTGCCGCTGACCAGCGCTGTCGCTGACAGCGCGGGCAGACAGCCTGCTGCTCAGCCTCAATGATCTGCGTCTGGCCGCAATGGGTGCAGGCATAGAGCGCGCTGACCGGCACAGTGCTGTAATCCTGCCGGTGCTCAGGAGGCAGTACGCTTAACCCGGCGCGCATCTCATCGTCATCGTAGAAATAGAGGCTGAGCTGACCATCGACCTCCACCAGCGCCAGCCGGATCTGCCCCAGATGCTCCACACCACTCTGCCGTAACTCCATATAAAACTCATCTTCGGAAATATTCAGACGATCCAGACTCTCCAGCACATACAATCCCTCTTTAATCAGGGTAATCACGTCGCCCTGAATAAGCCGTGAAAAGCGCGGGCTGTGCGCCGTCAGCCAGGTCGTGAAGCGGTAGAGCGCCAGCAGGACTACAAACACCATAATGACCGGCAGCACCGGCACATCATCGTAAAATGTCACATCACCGGACGCGGAACCCAGCGTCAGGATCACCACCAGCTCGAACAACGACAGCTGGCGCACGCCGCGTCGTCCTGAGACTTTCAGAAAGGTGAACACCACCAGATAAGCGATCATGACCCGTACCACCACCTCAAACAAAAAGGTGGCCGGTTGATCGTTAAGTAAGAAACGGTGCCAGTCGAATGAGAACATAGTCTGTAAAACATCCTGTTTTAGGGGGCGCGCATCGTCGCATCACCCGTTGATGACCCGCAGATTCAGGCCAGTGATAAGTAAATCTTGTCGCCAGCCCGCCAAAAGGCAAGCGAAGCTGTAACGCGAATGTGGGCGAGTCTGACCTCTCTGCATGTTGAGGAAAAGGTTAACAAAGCTGAAAATGGCGCTGACACTATTCACGCTACGCTTATCGGGCCGTTCGCAAAACCGCATGCTAAAACTTCCTGTTTCTGGCTGGATAATTTTTACCGCTGCGCTTTTTTCTTTTACTTCAATAAATTGCGAACCAAACCTTACTGCCTATACTTTCCAGTAAGGCTTCCGCAAATCCTTTCAACATCCAGAGAAGCCAGCCTTTTTCTGCCGATAGCGTCACTGGCCTATACCTGCTATCTCACTCGTCCACACCGCGACAGGCCCTGATGCCTGCAACTCAGTGTCTGTGGCTTATGGCATGGATCGCCCGTCCGTTCAGAGTGGTCAGATCGATCAGTCTGCAATGCATACCCTAACGCCCTGACCCGTTTCACGACGGCTCGTCAGCGGGAAGCGTGTTGCTTTTTTTCGGGAGATGCCATGACGCCCTTTTCCAGTTTCTGGCAGGCCGGCTACGAAGGTGCCGATCATATCAATCCTGCCGGCCTTGCGCTGTCGATGAACGATCTTAACCAGCATCAGGCGCGTGCAGCAGAAGATTATGCCGCGCTGGCCCCCTTTTCCATTCGCACAGTGCGCGAAAGCGTCGGCTGGCGGTTATGTGAGCACGATGGCCGCTATGACTTCTCGACGGTCGCGGCCCGGATGCAGGCCGCAGAGCAGCAGGGCATTCAGCTGAGCTGGACAATCTGCCACTACGGCTGGCCCGCTGGCGTCAGCCTGTTTGACCACGACTTTGTCAGCCGTTTCGCCGCCTTCTGTGGCGCACTGGCCCGCTTCCTGGCCCCCTGGTATCAGCAGGCGCCAGTCTACTCTCCGATGAATGAGATCTCCTTTGTCAGCTGGGGTATCTCGGTAGGGCTGTTCACCTGTGAGGCGATCGCTGAGGCGGATCGGGCGGATGCCGCCAAGCAGCAGCTGGTGCGCGCTACGCTGGCAGCCTGTGATGCCATCTGGCTGGCCGATCCGCGAGCCCGTCTGCTGCACTGTGATCCACTGATCCATATCGTGCCCGATCCCGCCGATCCGGCCAGCGATGTGCTGGCACGTGAGATGTGTGACACCCAGTTTCAGGCGTGGGACATGCTGAGCGGCAGGCTTAACCCGGAACTGGGCGGCGCCCCACGCTATCTCGATCTGATTGGCGTGAATTACTACCACGACAATCAGTGGGAGCAGGGATCAAACCGGCGGCTTTACTGGCATCTGGGCGACAGCCGACGCCTGCCGCTGCATCGGATGCTGCAGCAGGTCTGGCAGCGTTATCAGCGGCCACTGCTGCTGGCGGAAACCAGCCACGTCGGCAGCGGACGCGGAAGCTGGATCCTTGAGATCGCCGCGCAGGTTGCGCAGGCGCAACTGGCAGGCGTTGAGCTGCACGGCATCTGCCTCTATCCGATCCTCGATCGTCCCTTATGGGAGGAGACGACTTTCTGGACCCGCAGCGGTTTGTGGGATCTCGATCTGCTGGGGGCCGATCCCTATGCCCGCCAGCTACAGCAGCCTTATGCCGACGCATTACGTCAGGCGCAGCGCTTTTTGCAGCACATCCACTCCTCAAAACACCCCTGTCAGGAGCACACTATGAAACCACCTGTTCTCATTGTTTTCAGCCATTTACGCTGGGGATTTGTTTTTCAGCGTCCGCAGCAGCTACTGACACGACTGGCACAGCACTATCGCGTGCTGTTTGTCGAAGAGCCGGTCTGGCAGGCGGGGCCACAGGGTCTGCATCAGAGCTCGCCTGCCGCTAACATCACGGTGATCCAGCCGCATACCGACAGCGACGCGCCTGGTTTCCACGACAGCCAGATCGCCTCGCTGCTGCTGCTGCTGACGCCGCTGCTGGAGGAAGATGAACAGCCGCTGATCTGGTTCTATACGCCGATGGCGCTGCCGTTGCTGACCCCTTTTGATCCGTCACTGGTGATTTACGACTGCATGGATGAGCTTTCCGCTTTTCAGAATGCACCGCGCCAGCTGCAGCAGCGCGAATCCGCGCTGATGACCCGCGCCGATCTGGTCTTTACCGGCGGCACCAGCCTCTATGAAGCGAAGCGTGACAAACATGCTCAGGTTTACTGCTTTCCCAGCAGCGTCGATGCTATTCATTTTGAGCAGGCGCGCGATCGCAGCAATCGACATCCGATGCAGGATGCAATTCCGGCACAGCGTCTTGGCTATTACGGCGTGCTGGATGAGCGCATAGACCTGCCGCTGATTGCGGCGCTGGCGGACATCCACCCCGAATGGCAGATCATTATGGTCGGGCCGGTGGTAAAAATTGATCCCGCCAGCCTGCCGCAGCGCGACAATATTCACTGGCTCGGACAGCAGCCCTATCAGGCGCTGCCGCAGTTTCTGGCGGGCTGGGATGTCTGTCTGATGCCGTTTGCCATCAATGCCTCGACGCGCTTCATCTCACCGACCAAGGTGCTGGAGTATATGGCGGCGCAGCTGCCGATTGTCAGTACCGCGATTATTGACGTAGCGCGGCATTACGCAGAGGAAGTGGCGGTGGCAGAGAGCCCCGCTGAATTTATTGCCGCCTGTGAACAGGCAATGGCGATTGGTGCCGCAGAACGGCTGGCGCTGGCGGGACGGATGCAGGCAAAGGTCGATGCCACCTCATGGGATCGCACCGCTGAACAGATTCATGGACTGATCCAGCAGGCGCTGACGCAGCGTCAGCCCGCACTAAGGTCGGCCAGCCAGGGCAGCGCGCAGGCGAATATCACGCCGTTAACCCCATTGATGCTGGAGAGTGAAGCTGTGCCCTGCCTGATTATCGGAGCCGGGCCAACCGGGCTGAGCGCCGGTTATCACTATGGCGAAGGCGCAGTGTTACTGGAGAAAAATGCCACGCC
Organism: Pantoea sp. JV6; assembly: GCF_025910055.1. Taxonomy (NCBI): domain Bacteria; kingdom Pseudomonadati; phylum Pseudomonadota; class Gammaproteobacteria; order Enterobacterales; family Erwiniaceae; genus Pantoea; species Pantoea sp. JV6. Next base: position 550,298 of record NZ_JAPCIM010000012.1, read on the forward strand.
TGGCGGCTGGTGCCGCTCGATTGACGATCAGGGTTTTACCTTCGACTATGCCGGTCACATTATGTTCTCGCAGGACCCGTACGTCTTGCAGCTGTATGAGATGTTGCTGGGCGACAACCTGCACTGGCAGGCGCGTGAAGCCTGGGTCTACAGCGACGGCGTTTATACCCGCTATCCCTTCCAGTCCGCGCTGCACGGCTTGCCGGTCGAGGTGGTAAAAGAGTGCGTGCTGGGCGCTATCGAGGCGCGTTATGGCGAAACAGCCGCCGCCGCCGCTGTGCCACTGGATCGGGCGCGGGCACGGCGGGACTGCTGCGCAGATGGCGCGATCCCCGATGAGGGCAGCAGCACAGGCGTGGTGGAAGGCGAAGAGGATTTCCAGCACTTCATTATGCGCACCTGGGGCAAAGGCATCGCGCGTCACTTTGCCCTGCCCTACAACCAGAAACTGTGGAAGGTGCCGCTGACCGACATGGAAACTTCATGGCTGGGCGGACGCGTACCGCTGCCCGATCTGGCGCAGATCATTGATGGCGCACTGCAACCGCTGGCGAAACCGGTTGGCCCCAACGCCCGTTTCGGCTATCCGCTGCGCGGTGGCTTCCAGGCGCTGATGTCCGGCTTTTTGCCGCACCTGAAATGTACGCTGGAAACGGACGCCACCCTGACCCGCCTCTACCCGCAGGCGCACGTCGCGCTGCTGGCGGATGGTCGCCACTACCGTTATGAGCAATTAATCAGCACTATGCCGCTGCCGGAGCTGATTAAACTGATGGGCGATGAGGTGCCGGAGAGTGTGCAACGGGCGGCGCAGCAGTTGCAGTTTGTCTCGGTGCGCTGCGTTAATCTGGGGATTGGCCGCGCTGACCTGACCGAAAAGCACTGGATTTACTATCCTGGCGATACGCTGTTTCATCGCATCTTTGTGCAGGGCAATGCGAGTCCGCACTGCAACCCGCCGGGCGGTTTCGGCTTAACCTGCGAAATCACCTATAACACGGCCAATCCGCTGCCGCTGGCGGGGGATGCGCTGATTGAGCGCTGCCGTCAGGATTGCATCAGAGTTGGCATGATCACCGCGGACGATCCGCTGCTCTGTGCCTCAGAGGTCGATATGCCCTACGCCTACGTGGTCTATGACCATGCGCGCAGCGCTAACGTGGCGCTGATCCGCCAGTGGCTGCTGACCCAGGACATTCATCTGTCAGGCCGCTACAGCGAGTGGGAATATTACAACTCGGATCACGCCTTCCTTGCCGGTAAACGCGCCGCCGAAAATGTCCGGCTGCAGCATGTCAGCGAACGGACGCTCGGCTGACCCGGCGCAGTCGCTACGAAAGCCGCTGGCTGCACTTCGCGGCTTTCAGCGACTGTAACTGCGTCAGTCGCCGCTCCGCCTTCTGGCTGGCATTGTATTTCGCAATGCCATTGCCCAGCCCGAAATCCCCGACAAATCCCAGTACGGTCAGTGCATCGAACTGGCCGGTCTGCTCAATATCACTCTGCACGCTGTGCGCTTTCACCAGCTCCTGATCCAGCGCGCTGCAATTCAGCATCGCCGTCTCTTCCGGGGTGACCGCGGATGCCTGCGGATACTGCTTGGTGGCGCAACCGCTTAATACCAGCGTCAGCAGCACGATTAAAACGCTCTGTTTACTCATTTTTCATTGCCTGTTTTTTATCCAGTTAATACTGTTATCGGCAGCATCCCCCGGGATCATGAGTCTCTGACCTACCAATAATGGTCGAAACCGCTACGCTAATGTAGGATTCAGCGCGCTGCTGTCAGTTGCAGCGTGTTACCTATAGGAAGTCACGCAGCGAACGCACATTGCCCGTTCATCACTTCTGCCAGACCTTTCAAAGAGTTAGCCAGCATGATGCTGTCATCAGCAGCGTTTAAAAAGCAAAGCCTGACCGATAATCAGTGACGAGGCAGCCGCATAAGCAAAGCCAGACACAGAAAATTCGCGCGTCGGGTTTATCAGAGTTGTTCGAGATGAGGTTTTTCCATGCGTTTTAAAGGATTGAACATCGGGTTTTTCATTTTGATTCTGGCTATCGCCACCCTCGGTTTTTTCGAGGTGCTTTCGCCCTATTTCTCGCCGATTTTATGGGCGGCGATTCTGGCGGTGATTTTCCATCCGCTGAAAACGTATCTGCGGGTCCGAATGGGCGAACGCAATGGCCTGGCCGCGTTGATTACCCTGCTCTGTATCTGTCTGATTGTGTTTACGCCGCTGGCCATTATCGCCTCATCGCTGGTGGTCGAAACCAACGCGGTCTATCACAAACTGCAGACCAATTCGGCGCAGTTCCCGGCGGTCTTCGCCGATCTGTTGCAGCATCTGCCGCGCTGGGCAAAACATTATCTGGCTGAAAATAACCTGGATAACGCCGAACAGATTCAGCAGAAGCTCTCCTCGTTTGCCCTTAAGGGCGGTCAGTATGTGGCAGGCAGCGCCTTTATCATCGGTAAAGGGACGTTCAGCTTCACCGTCGGCTTTGGCGTGATGCTTTATCTGTTGTTCTTCCTGCTGAAAGATGGCTCCTATCTGGTGCATCTGATCCTGGAAGCGCTGCCGCTCTCAACCTACGTGAAGCATCACCTGATGGTGAAGTTTGCGGCCGTGGCGCGCGCGACGGTGAAAGGCACGGTGGTGGTCGGTATTGTTCAGGGTATTCTCGGCGGGCTGGCATTCTGGTTTACCGGTATAGACGGCAGCCTGCTGTGGGGCGCACTGATGGCCTTCCTCTCCCTTATTCCGGCAGTCGGTTCCGCCATTATCTGGGTGCCTGCGGCGATCTTCTTCTTCGCCACCGGTGCACTGTGGAAAGGGCTGTTCCTGGTGGGCTTCTTCGTAGTGATCGTCGGACTGGTGGATAACATCCTGCGTCCGCTGCTGGTCGGCAAAGACACCAAAATGCCTGACTATCTGATTCTGATCGCCACGCTGGGCGGCATGGAGATTTACGGCATCAACGGTTTTGTAATCGGTCCGGTGATTGCCGCTCTGTTTATCGCCTGCTGGAACCTGCTCTCCGGACGCGATAACCGCGAAAACATCGAAGCCATCGACGAAGAGTTTATCGAAGAAGGTAAGAAACAGTCCGATACCGCGGCAGAGGCTGCGGCTGAAGCGGCGGCGGCCTCCGCCGATGCGGCTGCAGAGACGGAAAGGAAAGTCTCTGCGTTAGCCGCCTCGGAGAAAGAAACAGCGGAAAAGAAAGCGTAATCTGAGTCAACCATAAAAAACCTACTTTTCAGTGGGTTACAGACAGCTTACTTGGTTGAATCAGTTTTACTCTGACAGCAATGAATAAGCTCACAACGCGCAGGGTTCTGGGTCAGAAGAGGAAAGCGTCCCGCGCCAGGACGGCGCGGGCCGAGCATGTCATGGACGACGGCCTTTGCGTCTTTCCGATCTGACCCAGTACCCTGAGCAGGCTCGATCCAGCAGCAATCCAAAGCCAGAATTTCCCAACCATAAAAAAACCCACCTTTCGGTGGGTTCTTTTTTTAACCTGAGAACAGCCGCGAATTAGTTAGTCGCTTTGTTTTTCAGATCTTCAGCACCCTGCTTGGTTTTATCCCAGCCTTTCTCAGTGCCTTCTTTGGTTTTGTGCCAGCCTTTCTGCGTACCTTCGGTGATTTTACTGCCGGTGGTATCGCTTTTGCCTTCAGCGGCGTGCTCAGACTTCAGCTTCAGCTCTTTGCCTTCGTTCTGGGTCTGATGCAGTTTTTCCTTCGCGGTATCGGCGCCTTTATGCGCTTCCGCAACGGTGTTGTCTGTGGTGGTAGCAGCAAATACCGGCGAGGCCAGCAAAATAGCAGACAGTGCAATAATTGATTTCTTCATAATTCCCTCTGTATGAATCGTTGCCGTGTAGGTTTTAATCCTGGCATAGTGTTCCCAGGAAAGATTTAAGAATAAACCAGGAATGAAAAAGGGCCAGTTTTCACCAGAAAAAGCCGCCGGTTGTAGCTTTTTCGTCCATTACCAAAGTGCGAGTTGCGGATTGTTATCCGGTTTCGGCTGGCTTCGGCTGACACGAGCAGGCGGTGCAGGCTGCTGCATCTGATGAGTGATCCACTGCAGCAACACCGTCACTATATAGGTCTGCTGCTCCGCGCTCAGCGGCTGGTGCTGTCCGATGTTATGCCACTTACTCAGACAGCCACGACAGCAGGTTGCGGTGGCGTGCTGAGCGATAAACACCGGGTGGCCGCGCATCGGCGTCTGCTTGCCATCATTTTCAGGCTGCGCAGGCGCCAGCCGCTGTGCCACAAACTCAGCGGCGTGCTGGCGCAATACCGGCTCGCCTTTGCTGCTCGCATAATCATATTCCGCGCGTCCCAGACGAAAGCGCTGACGGAACGGCGAGCGTGACAGCCGGGTAAAAAGATCGTCAGAAACCTTCATGCTGATTGCCAGTCACTCATATTTACGTCCCGCCAGATAGCGTACGCCCTGCGACCCGAACGCCTCACGATGGAGTTCATTGGGCTGCAGATGAAATGTCTCACCGGGATGATAGGTGGTATCGCCTTGTTCGGTACTGATGGTGATGTCACCACTCAGAATCAGTGCCAGTGCTTCAAAGGGATGTACATGATTATCAAGCTGGGCGGCGGCTGCACGCTCAATCAACAGAGGCTCGTCAAAACCCTGTTCGGCTAACAGTTTTCTGAATTCGTGTTCTGTCATCGCAACTCCTCAGTGTGGATCTGACCCTTAGCAGTGTAGACGATCTTTATCGCCGCTTATGGCACTCAACAGGTTACGTAAAGTAGCGCAAGCAGGGTTGTTCACCGGTCAGGCCAGTGCTGTACTTGCCGTCTCGTTACAGACATTTTGACATCGGGATAACGCAAAAGTATGTCTCAACAGGAGAAAACTGCCCTGCTGCTGATTAATCAGCGCTCGCGCAAAGGACGCGCCGAGGCCAGCCGCGCACAGTCGCTGCTGGCTCAGGCCGGGTTCACCCTGCTGCAACCGGCCGGAGATGATACCCGCAGCTACAGCGAATTAATCGCGGCGTATGCCCATCGCGTTGATGCGGTGATCGTCGGCGGTGGCGACGGCACGCTTAATGCGGCCGCGCCGGGACTGATGCAGACCGGCCTGCCGCTAGGCATTTTACCGCTGGGCACCGCCAACGATTTTGCCCGCACGCTGGGCATTCCTGCCAGCCTGGAGTCCGCGATAAAGATTATCGCTGACGGGCAGCTGCGCGCAGTAGACCTGGGTGAAGTGAATCAGCACCTGTTTCTGAACGTCTCCAGCATCGGCTTTTCGGTGGAACTGGCGCGCAACCTCACGGCGGAATCGAAAAAACGCTGGGGAGTGGGCGGTTATGCCCTGGCGGCTTTGCGGGTGCTGCGGCAGAGCCGTCCCTTCAGCGCTACGCTGGTGCATCAGGGCCATCGGACGCCGATCAAAACGGTTCAGGTGTCGGTGGGCAATGGACGCTTTTATGGGGGCGGCATGACAGTGGAACAGCGTGCCGCACCGGACGATGGGTTACTGGATGTCTATAGTCTGGAGCTGCAGCATAGCTGGCAGCTCATTGCGCTGCTGCCCTTTCTGCGGCGCGGCACTCACGGTCGCTGGCGTAACGTGCGGGCATTCAGCGCCACGGAGCTGACGATTGAGACGCGCCGTCCCCATTACATCAATGCAGATGGTGAGATTATCGGTCAGACACCCGCGCATTTTCGCCTGATCGCCAGTGCACTGCGGGTTTATGCACCGGGCGACAGCGCAGCAAAATAGCCCGACGGTGGGCGTGGTAACCGATCGCGGTGAGAAACTAGTGCTGGGTGCTCTTTTTTTCAGCGTAGTCGATGTGTTCGGAAAGATTGGCGACCAACTTTTTCGCCATTTCGAGGGTCAGACCCAGAAACAGGGTCTCCTGCGGGCCCTTTTCACGCGGGGCATTGGGATCGATATAACCGAATTTCACTACCAGTGCCTGATGGGTATTCAGGGGACCAATATGCCAGCCGGTAACCGGGTAGAAGGTAAATCGCGTAAATTCATTCATTTAATCCTGACTGTAAAAGCATAACGCTGATTGATAGTCAGGCCAGCTCTGATGATAAAGCATGAGTGGAATACTCAGTCTGAACGAAATCGACAGGATTACAAGGGAAGCGGCATAACAAGCGCAGCGTGACGCAATGAGGATCTGTAATGCATCCAGGGCCTGCTGCAGCAAGGGGATGAGGATATCTCAGGCGTGTGTAACCTGCGCGGCTCCGGCACGGGCGCTCTCCTGTCAGGCCAGGGCGAACGCCCCTCAGGACTGTTTATCGGCTCGGGGAATAATCGAGATATGGCCGTTAACCTCCAGCACCGCATATTTAATCTGATCAAATCGCTCCAGCCCCTGCCCGGAGCGCGCCGCTTCCAGCACATCATCAGGACTGATGCCGGTCATCTTCATGCGGTCAGTCAGCAGATTACCATTCTCGACCAGGATCACCGGGCCGCCATCGATCACCTGCTCCACCACCGGAAAGCGACTTTTCAGTTTGCCCAGCACAATATCAATCGCTACCAGCGTGATAATAGTCAGCGCCGCGCCGGTAACAGAAAAATCGTCGCCCAGCAGCGCCTGCTGAGTTGCTTCACTGATGATCAATAGCAGAATCAGATCGAAAGAGGTCATCTGCAACAGAGTGCGTCTGCCGGCAATTTTGAACACGACCATCAGCACCAGGTAGATCGCTGCGGCACGTAATACCGTTTCCATAAAGCGCCTCTGTCAGGGATAAATCCATTGGGTAAAACGGGCCGGAGCATGGCCGTCACCGTGAATAGTGACGTGAATGCGGCCCGCATTGCGCGGCTGCAGGCCAAGCCAGATCGCGTGATCCGGTCCGGTGTTGCGGGCCGAAAAGGTCAGCCGCAGATCGCTGCCAATCGTCACCGCCTCCAGCGGTTGAGGCTGCAGCGTCTGGATTTGCAGGTTATCCAGGGCGCCACCGCCAATCGTAACGGTAAAGCGATCGGTTACCGGTGCGTTGTAGCGAATGCGCATATCCATATTGCTCTCAACCCGGCCAAACCGTTCATACTCCACCTGAATGGTCCCATCCGGCGAGCGGGCGCTGCCGTTACTCAGCACGCCTTTGGAAAAGAGTCCGCATGCCCCCAGAATCACCAGCGCAATCAGGACGTATTCACCTATACGCTGAATCAGCCATTCACGACGTATCCAGCGGAGGTTTTCCTGAATCGGTACTGCCTGGCCGCTGCTATCCTCTTTTTTCACCGTGACCTCACACACTGTTGGCTCAGGAACAAAAACTGCACGCTGCGTTAAGCATAGCCAGACAGTATCGGTTCACTATCTGGCGGGTCGTGACCTTTTCACCGGGACAATCTGGCACCGCATCCTGCCGTTTACAGCCAGCCGGAGCGACGCAGTTTGGCCCACAGCCCGCCGCAGGCCAGCAGCGTCAGCCCCACCGCCAGCGGATAGCCATACAGCGACTTCAGCTCCGGCATATGCTCAAAGTTCATGCCATACATACTGAAGACTACGGTCGGGATCACCAGGATCGCACCCCAGCCTGCCAGCTTTTTCACCACTTCATTCTGCTGCACCGTCACCAGCGCCAGATTGACCTGCATGGCGCTGGTCAGCATTTCGCGCATATCTTCCGCGTCGGTGACGACATGGCGGGCGTGATCCTGCACGTCGCGGATGTAGGCGCGCAGCGGACGCGGGATCAGATCTTCATGCAGGTGGATCAGCTGATTACAGATCTCCTCCACGGGCAGCGCCGCATTGCGTAGTTTCAGCAGATGACGCCGCACGGTGTAGACCGACTGCACCGACTTGCGATCAAATTCACTGGTGAAGAGATCGTTCTCCATCTGTCCGACCCGTTCATTCAGCGAGGTAGAAAGCTCCGCATAGCGATCAACAATAAAATCGAGCAGGCAGTAGAGCGGATAAGCGGGACCAAACTTCAGCAGCGCCGGGTTTTCAGCCGCCCGCTGCCGCACCGGGGTGTAGCTTTCAGAGGCGCCGTGACGGATGCTGATCAGGAAGTTTTTTCCGACAAAAAGATGCGTTTCGCCCAGTTCGCAGCTGTCATCCTTAGCGCACACCGTTTTCACCACGATAAACAGCGATTCGCCATAGTGTTCGATTTTAGGTCGCTGATGGGCATTGAGTGCATCCTCAACCGCCAGTTCATGAAGGCCGAACTCCTCTTTAATCTTCGCCATAAACTCAGCGTCTGGCTGCCACAACCCGAGCCAGATAAACGCCTCCGGCTCTTTGATCACTTCACTGATATCATCGACTTCGACCTCTTCGCCCGCGCATCCCGGACGATACACCCTGCTGCTTACGATCATCTTCTGCTTTCCCGTTGTGACAATACATGCAGCTTAGCCAATCCCACGCCTGTAACCGGATAAAAACCGTAAGGATTTGCTGCGACGCTGTTCGATCAGCGGCTTACCACTTCAGCCCTAATCCGGTGGAGAAAATGCCTTCGTTCAGGGTATCCGGTATGCCGCTGACCAGATTACGGTGATAGCCAACGTGCAGCGTTGACCACGAAGTCAGGCTGTAGCGCAGGCCGACTTCGGCATCCAGCATAAATACGCCGTCATCATCCAGCGAATGGCCAACATCGCCATTGCTGTAAAGCGTGACCGATTTGCCCAGCAGATAGCGCTGATAGTTCCAGCGCAGCGAGCCGCCAAAGTGCCGCTCTTCCCGGTCATCGCTGTAGCCATACTCAAAGGCACCACCCAGCACCGAGAGTGAGAACGCGCTCAGTTCGGTATCCCACAACTGATAACCCGGACCGGTGCCGATTAGCGCCTGACGTGACAGATTCTCCACCCAGTCGCGCTTGTAGGTGGCGCGGGTCTGCCAGAAGAACTGCTCCCTGACCAGATAGTCGAAGGCGTAGCGCAGGCTGTAGTTATCGGTATTGATGTTCTCGTTTTCCTGCTCGCGATTGTAGGTCGCACCGATATCGTGACGCCATTTTCCCTGATTCAGTTTCGTGTTGAGCGCGAAGCTGTAGTCGTCAGTTTTGGTCGAGGCTTTTTTGACCTTCACGCCTGCATCAATGTTGCCGGTCCAGGCAAGCTGATCGCTGCGGACTTTGGCTTTCATAAACTCATCAATGCGCCGCAGCGAAACCTGCTGCTCCTGCTCGTTGCGTTCCACCCAGACATAGCCGGGATCGGATGAGGAGAGCCGCACCTGATAATGTTCGCCAGTCTTTTTGTTTTCGACATTCACCGGATTCTCGCTGGCGAGCGTACTGACCGCACTCCAGTCCAGCGTGACGGTACCGGCGTAGTGTGTCTCTATCCCCAGCTTGCCGTCGCTGAGATAACGAATCGTGCCGGTCAGCCGATCGCCATTATTCAGCCAGACGGTATCGGCAGTGGCCTGCTGTGCCCATCCGGCGCAGCAACTGATGACCAGCAGCGGGATAAACGAGGTGGCGCAACGCATAGCTTTCCCTGTAAAGGCGTCGTCTTGCACGGGCGACGCGTCACCGCAAATTCTGACCTGACAATTAAGCCGATTCTGCGACGATATGCAATGCGCCGCCTGGCTCAGGAGAGATCGTGCAGTGCTTTGCCGAGCGGTGGAGTAATAGCGAAGTCCGTAAAACTCATCGCCAGCCCTTCACGTTCCGGTGAACAGCCCATCACTCCGACAAACCGCCGCCCCTGACCGGGCCACGGGCAGAGCCGTAACAACGGCCAGCTCACGCCGTCGGTAGAGTACTGAATTCTTAAGGCCGCATTTTCCAGCGTGGCGCGCAGCCAGAACTGGCTCGCATCGCCGGGAAACACACCGGTAGACCAGTCGGAAAACTCGCGCGTCACCACGCTGCCAATGGCGGGCTGGTCATCGTTAAACTCAATGCCCGCCTTAACCCAGTGCGTTTCGTTATCCTGAATAAACAGCCCGGCCTGATCGTAGAGCTGACTGAAATCCGCCCTCACCTGCACCTGAACGGTAAAGTCGTTTTCCACCCAGAAGCCAAAAGCGTGGCCGCTGTGCCGTTCGAAGCCATACCAGGTACGCTGCCAGAAATCGCTGTTCAGCGCGGTTTCGAACCTCAGCGTATCGCCATCCAGACTGTGCACCGGCGGCTGATTAATCCAGACGCCACCTTCAGTGGTAATTGAACTGACTGCTGTCATAGGCACTCCTTTGGATAAGTTAAACCGCCCGCATTCTGGCCGATCTGCGGCGTGGCGATTGACCTGATTATCATAGCGTTGATTGGTGAACGGGCGGCAGACGATTGCGGCAAATCTGATGGTGTCGATGTGGCAGGCAGTGAGGTCAGCAGACCCGTGGCTGCAGATACTCCGGCTCTGTTTGCGGTTTCGCTTATATGCCCTTTATTCTCCTGCTGGCAATAAATAACAGCGACCAGGTCCAGTTCACTGAACTATTTCATTTTGTTAATCCCCTGGCGAAAACAGCATTTAACAACCAGGCTTGTTTTGTCTGAGGGCAACTGAACTCATTAAATATAAGGATTAAGCCACCATGGTAGATAAATCAGAGATTTTAGATCACGCGCAGGTTGTTGATGTGAATGGCGAACATGTCGGGATTGTCGACCACTTCGAAGGCGACGATAAAATTAAGCTGGCGAAAAGCGATCCTGAAGCGGGCGGCAAACACCACATTATTCCATTCAGCTGGGTGAAAGAGGTTGATGATAATAAAGTCATCCTTTCTAAAGCCAAAGCGGATGTTGAAAGTGAGTGGCAGTCTGCATAAAACATTAGCCGTGGCGCCCGCCACGGCTTATTTCATTTATTCCGCAATGTAATTTCCGCCTCCTGCCCTGCCCATCTTTTATTTATTACTGCTTTATATTTCACACCGCCTGAAACGTCTTCAGCAATATCTGTCAGATTTTTACTTTCCATGACGCGGTGCTCCCTGTTTTTATGCCCGGTGGCGGGTGGTCGTAAGCGGAGGGTTTGGAGCGGTCATCATGGCATTGCGGCGGGAGGGGAAAAACCACCAGAATGGCACAGCACTTTTCCGGATCTCTGTCGGTATCCGGCGGGCATAAGAAACGGCGGGTGAAGTAAAACCTGAGATCCTCACCCGCTGCGGGTTATTCCTGTTTTGCTGCGCGATCCCGCAGCACTTCACCCACCACCGGAACCGCTGAAAAGGCATTTGGCCAGCCAGCATAAAACGCGGCCTGAGTGATAATCTCGCCCGCTTCTTCAGCCGTCAATCCGTTGTCCATCGCCCGGTTGAGATGGTAGCTAATTTGCGCACTTTGTCCCGAAGCAATCAGCGCGCTGACCGTCACCAGACTTCTGTCTCGAGGTTGTAGCGCTGGCCGCTGCCACAGATTGAGAAACAGCGGATCAGCGGTGAATCTGACCAGCCCGGGCGAGATCGGCCCCACATTTTTCTCCACCGTCGCAGAACGCTGCTGTTCAGCTGCCTGATTCAGTGGCAGCAGTGGCGGAGAGGCTTCGGCCAGTTGATCGGCACCAATGCCTCGCGCCTGAAACACATTTTTGGTTACCGCAATTGCGGACATCGCATTGGGCCAGCCGGAATAGAACGCCAGGTGAGTAATTATTTCGGAGACTTCAGCAGGCGTCACTCCACTATCGAGCGCCACACCGGCGTAATGTTGTAACTCAGCAGGCTGGTTGCGGGCGATGAGAATGGCAAGCGTGACGATACTGCGGTCACGGATCGAAAGTGCGTCGCGTTTCCAGAGATCATCGGTTATCGCTTCACGTCCGAAACGAGCCAGTGCGGGAGAGACGGACTCAATGTCGGCAACCGAAAGGCTGGATGGATTGACGTTCAACATAGTTTCACCTCTTTTGGGTTCAGCAGCGGCCAGGTCGGCCAGCATCATGGAGATCGCGGCGGCGGCAATCACTTTTTTCATCCTCTGATCAGCTCCCTGGTAAAGGTCAGTTAACAAAAGAATTGAGAGCGCCGCGGTTTTTCAGCAGAGCAGGCACCACGGGGATCGCCTCTTTGCGGTCGGTCATCTCAGCTGCCAGCCGGATATAGTCGCGAAAATGGGGCGTTTCGCGGTGCTGCTGATAGGCGGCGTCACTCGCGTAGATTTCATAGAAGAACCAGCGATATCTGTTTTTCGCATCGGTCGCGGCATACATCGCCAGTACGCCCGGTTCCACCTTCAGTGATTCCGCCATTTCAGGCAGCACAATATCGCGGAATGCCTGCTGATCGGCCGTTTTCACGTCAACAATCACCAGGTTATTAATGGTTTCTTTATTCTGTACGAAGGGTTTATCACCCAGAAACTGCGGCTCCAGCACGGCGCTCTTTTTCTGGCCGATAAGATCAGGTGCGCGTGTAATAAAAGACCGGTACGGCTCTGAACTGAGATGTTGCTGGTATGCCTCTTCACTCGCATAAATTTCAATCATATAAGCCTGATGAGCATTTTCTTTATGTTTCAGTGAATACATCGCCAGCGTACCTGGTTGCTCTGCCAGCGAACGGGTAATATTATCTCTGGCAACTTCATCGTACTGTCCGTTTTTCCCGGCCTTAATTTCCATTTCATGCAGATTAATGACACGATTTGTGGGTTCTGTTAAAGCGGCTGCCGATGCCGGGCCGGCCATCAGCAGAGTCAGAGTCAGAGCGGTAATATTGTTCACGGTCTGCCTTAATTATCGGATGAGGTGATTTGCGATTCATTCGGTGCATTAACCGGCGCGATTTCTGTTTCATCTGGCTATTAAGCCGTTGTGAGTTCCGCATTGAGCTGAGCAATGAGTCGCGACGCGTGTTGCTTTGCTGCAGCAATTTGCTGCGTGATAATAGTTTCATTACGACTGGCATAGCTTATCCCGCAGGTATAAACCGGTTTCTGCATCTCCAGATTGCAGAGCCGGGCGGTGGTTTCAAACTGAATCAGATAATCCTCCAGCTGATGACCAAAGACGCCATCTGCCGCGTATAACGCCTGCGGTGCGCCAGTGGTGAAGGAGAGGATCAGTTTTTTACCGCCGAGTCTGGCCGTCGATCCGTGCGCAAACCCATGAACAAATACGTCATCCAGCCATAACTTCATGAGCCCTGGCAGCGAATACCATGAGAAGGGAAATTGCCAGACGATAATATCTGCCTTCAGCAGTGCATCCTGTTCGGCGCTGACATTGATGTTATTGTCCGGATAAAGTGCATCCAGACGACGGATTTCAGCATCAGGCAGCGCAGAAGCGACTTCATTAAGAATGGTAGCATTACCGACCGAATGGCTCAGGTCAGGATGACCGGAAATAATTAATATATTTTTCATTTTCAGTTTTTAATCATCTATTTTTTAACAGATAGCCAGGCGTTGGCGATGCCATCACGCGCTGGGTACTTTTTGCCGTCCGGCACCGTTTAATCAAATCCCACCGATACGGCATCCGCCTTTCCTGCCGCCAGCGCTTCACGCGGCGTTTTTACTGCGCCGCCTGCCTGACACCTGTCGGATGACTGGTGATAACACACGGTAGCGGTTTGCGACTGATCATTGGGTGGCGCCCTCTTGCTGAGGCTTATACTCTGCAGCGAACAGGCTTTCCCAGTTGGTGAATGCACCTAACGGGATGCAGTCAAAACTCAGCAGACCGGCTTTTGCCAGCGGAAAGTCAGCCAGCAGGCTTTGGGCCTGTTTCACCGAGTCGCATTCAAGGAAGATCGCGACGCCGGGTCGATCCTGTCGGTAGTAAATATCGCGTAGCGCACCGGATTTATACAGACTCCAGGCATGGAAAGCTTCGGCAGCCAGATGAGGGTGATACTTTTCCAGCGTGGCTTTGGGCGCGGGTTTATCCAGACACAAAATTCGCATATCAATCTCCTAAGATTCACGGCCAGGGGGGAACTGATAAGGAGTATATGCTCGCGATTTAGTGAAGATTAGGCCACTATTGACTCAAAGATATTTAGCCTGTGGCTAATAATAAGCAGCCCGATTGTGTCAGGATTATCCCGTGAACAACGCCATCTATAATCAGATACGCATCTTCCAGAGCATTGCCCGCGAAGGAAATATTTCATCGGCTGCGCGCAAACTGGAGATTACTCCCCCCTCTGTCAGTAAGGCGCTGAAGCTACTTGAAGCGCACATCGGTCATCCGCTATTTGTGCGAACCACGCGCCGGATTGAGCTGACCGATGCCGGACAGCAGCTGCTGGAACAAACTTCGGCAGCGGTAGCCTCGCTGGAAAAATCGCTGGAAAGCATCCGTGACCAGAATCAGGAACCGTCGGGACTGGTCAGAATCACTCTCTCGCGCTTTGCCTATCTGCTGGTGCTGAAACCTGCGATGGCCGCTTTCTGCCAGCAATATCCCGGTATTCAGCTGGAAATTTCGGTATACGATGGCACCGTGAACATCATTGATGAACGTTTTGATCTGGGGATCCGGTTTGGCGACATTCTGGAAGGTGGCGTGGTGGCGCGCCCGCTGATGAAGCCGTTTCGCGAAGGTTTGTATGCCTCTTCTGCCTATCTGGCAGCGTTCGGTATTCCAGCGTCTCCGTCTGACCTACATCAGCACCGGCTTATCGGTTACCGGTTTATCACCAATAATCGTATTCTGCCGCTGATTCTGGATCATCATGGCGAACAGCTGACCGTTGAGATGCCGGGTCAGTTGATGAGTAATGATATTGAGGTGATGGCTGATGGCATTCGCAACGGGCTGGGTATCGGGCGACTGTTTGAACCGGTTCATAATTTACAGCCGGATAAAGAGGCATTTATTCCGGTGATGGAGCGTTACTGGAAAACTTATCCGCCGGTTTATCTCTATTATCCTAAAAGCGCGGGTAAAACGAAAAGAGTAAAAACGTTAATCGACTTTCTGCTTAAGCACACTGCGGGTTAAGCACCTGTTACTAATAGCGGGCTTAATGGATGCGGCTAATGGCAGATATTTATGACGAGATCTCGCCTGTTTTCTTTCGTATATTCCGAACGGCGATTGCTTTCAGTTAATTGCATTTTTTTGAGATCGTTATCGTAAAACGCGCTGTTTATCAAATGATTAAAGTCACTGATTTACATCGATTTTCAGCTGGACTTTTCCTGCAATAGTTGATTATATGTACAGGTATTTAGCGCGATACAGAGGTGTTGGAGCACCCCGGTATCGCTAATCACAATCACTATTGAACGAGAATAGAGATCATGACTGAGTCAGAGTGTAATGCAGTTGGTTTAAATTCAGAAGCCCCTTCCGTTTCCCAGCGTAAATTAACAGTGAGTTACGCCAGCCGGTATCCCAGTTACGCGCGTATTCCGTCGATTATCATGAAAGGCCAGTGGCTGGCTGCCGCCGGATTTACCACCGGCACCGAAGTAGAAGTAAAAGTCACGGCGGGCCGTATCGTGCTGACCGTGAAACCACCAGAGCCGGTCGATGAGCAGCTGGTTAACGCGTTAGCGCAGCTGAATAAGCTGCCTGCAAGGAAACAGAAGCAGGTTCTGGCTTTGTCGGGTGTGGTTGCGGGTCAGGTTTAATTTCTGCTGAAGGGATGCCGCTTCTGGCTGGGGAGCGGCAGATCAGTATTGCTGGCAATAATTATCCGCGTTTCTATATTTAAAGGATCTTTTGCCCCGCCAACGTAGCGCTCCCCTGTTTTAATCGCCTTTTATAATGAGAGGACAGATAATCTATAGATTGGAATGATTTCTGGAGAATTATTAAATGGGTATTATCAGATTGCTATCGCAAAATACAGATTATCGATGTACACACTATGTTCCTGTAAGTATCGTACAACTATAAATGCGTGCCAGAAACAGGAATCAGATAACTAACTTTGGATAAAAATTAGCGCTTACATTCTCTGGTGAATTTATATGATTTCCATGCTAAGTTCAGAGGCGTAACAAAATAGATCACAAGAAATGCAAACGTCAGAACAACAATATATGGAATAGCATTTGAAGCATCTGCATTGAAAACGCCATCCAGTCCAATAAGCATCAAAATAATAAGAGCAATGACTCCGCCCCAGAAGCGTTTACTTAGATCAATCACGAGGCTCTGAAGTGTATCTTTTTTTGACTCGTCTTTTTTTATAATACTTTTGAGTTTACCGATCTCTTTAGCGGAGAAGCCGTTATTATAGAGTTCTTGCTCAAATTCGCTCATTTGATTCATCCTGAATGCCGTTGCGATACGAGCAAAATATAGCACAGTGTACCTGAGCCAGGCTAACCCCCCTCTTTACATGGGCGGCACCGGTACCGCCCGATGATATTGTCTGCGCTGCTGTCATTGCTGTGGTGTAACCCGTTAATCCCGCGATGGCTGCCCCTCCTTAAGTGCTCTATCAATGCGCCTCTTACAGCTGACGAATAAGCGGCCAGCAATGCAACTGCTGAAAGCCGGTTGATGGGGCCAACGCAGCTCTGGCTGTAACCTGATGAGATGCGATCCCAAAGGTAAGGGATAGAGGTGATGCACCTAATGAACACGATGTATGTATAAATCCACACTAACTGGCGGGATTAAGCCCAGGTTATGATCTGATTTCAATGGCTACACAGGGTCACAATAGCCGTTTAATTAAACAGAAAAACCAGCGCGAGATGAAGCAGCGTGGATATAACGATTAACCCTCGTCAATCTCTTCAGATAAGGTTAAAAATGAAAAAAATTACAATCGCAGCGACCATTTTATTACTCACAGCCTGTGTACCCCATAATGACAGACAACACGCTGTGGGCATGGCTAACCCAGCCTCTGTGTATTGTGAAAAGATGGGCGGCAAGCTGGACATAGTGAAGGGCCCGGATGGTGAATCAGGTTACTGTACTCTGCCAGGCGGAGAGCGCATCGAGGAGTGGGCGCTTTACAGTAGGGATAACCAATAGACTCGTTAGTCGGAAGGCATATCAGGGCAGCTATCAGGGAGCCGTAAGAATGGGACGTGGCTTTATGAAAGGAGGATTACCAGCATACGGCCGCATTGATGTTCCTGATTTCACAAAGTGTGTAGTGCGATGAAAATACTGATATTTATTATAATCTTCTCCGCAACCTGGTTTCTCATACCTGAAAGCATCATCAGATCCCTGGTAGAAGGCCACATTAGCGGTGATGGTGAAGGCGCTATGGATAGTTTCGAATTCACAGTGATTGCACTTAAGGCGGTGCTTTCTGCTCTGCTGGCCTTTATCGGTGTCTGGCTATATCGCAAAGCTAACCAACGATAACGAAGCGACCTTCAAGAAGCTGTTCATCGACGGTATCCACAAGTACCTCAAGGGGCTGAACCCGCGGTGGCCTATGGTGCCGGTTAGAGGGGAGCAGATCAGAACGGGATTGCACATCAGATGAGTGTGACTTTCAATAGATGCTAATAGACATCCGAATAAATTAACCTGGCTAAACGCCTTGATATTCGCGGAATTAGTAGACTTTAAGAAGCTTCAGAAGGGAGAATTTGGCCCCCCTACAGGATTCAAACCTTCTGACCAGTCTACTGTTCTATATGTGATTTTTTTATTTCAATTTGTGATCTGCCCCCAAAAATGCCCCCTTAGAAAACGACCACTCTCACGGCTGAGGTTCATCACTGCATGATTATGTGGCCGTAAATGACTCTGAACATAGTAAATATTAAAAAAATTCTTAATTTACCTCACAAACAGAAAATGTATAATACTTAATCATTTGACTGAAAGGGATTGATTTTGAATGAAAGGAATCGACAAAAAACTTATCATCTTCACTACAAAAAAAAGATTCAATGACAGAAATGCTGATGACATGCAAAGTGGCGACATGGATGCTGATATACTGAAAAAGCATTATCATCTCGGGCAAGTATCAACTTTCATCGACTGGACTACTTTTGGTCCCTCCTATCAGCATCCTGCTACTAATTCTATACAGCCAGTTAGTAGAGAAAAAGCCATTGCGATGTTATATGATGAGCTACGATCTCAGTCCTATGCCTTTTCTTTCCGAGGACCATACCAGGGCTTGATCATAAATCTTTTCAATCACATGCAACGTAGTAATGGAAATGATTTTCAGCATCCGTTTATGGATAATGCCTACAGAAATCTCATTTTGAGTGACAACTCTATCGATAGCACATTATCCATAATTAAAAACACTATCGAGCAATTTGATTTTAATAAGTCACAATTGACGAAAGAACATTTTTCAAATGTGTTATCTAAAAGTCGTTTACCAAAATACACAAGATGGAAAGATTTTTTCAATGGCATGGGCATTACCGTCCATGACATAAACAGCACAGAAATTTCTATAGAAAGCCTGACCTTCCAGGGCAATAAATATACTGCGACTATCAAATACAGAGCACAAGACCATTTTGGCTTAGATAAAGAAGATATCTTAAAAGCTAAATTCAACTCAATTAGTTTTTTTAGAATATGGTTCGTTCTACAGAGGGCTAAGCATTTAGCTCAAAAGCCATTTTTCACAAATTTCGAAGCAACTATAACATTGACAGGAGAAAACAATGTTTAAATACAAAAGGATTGGAGCAGTTCTGATTTTATTAATATCAGTATATTGCATATGGATTGCTGTAAGACCAGCAAAAATAGTCAGAGTTGATAATGGTGCAGTTTTTGTAGAACATTTACCGATGACTACAGAAGGAAAACTAAAATGGTGGTTAGAAAACAAAGATTCGCTTCAGAATAAATATCATATTATCAATACCCCAGATAACTTCACTGTTATCATCATGAACTTCGATGGTTATAAAAAGTTACCAACAGGAACCAGAGATGGTTCAATTGATGACTATACCTGCTTTGATGATACTAATGGCGAGCATAAGAAATGTGTATATAACAGCATAGCATTAGTTATAAGAGGGAGCCTTGATAGAAAAGTATTTATAAATATAGGCGATAAAACATATATACAGAGTTCTGATGGTAGAGTAAAATTAAAATAAAAAAGATATTTCTTACCAAATCGCGTCAAGATTTAAATAGTCTGATCAGGTAAGTCAGGCTATTTCAAAGTGTTTTTGACTAAATTATTTTCTAATAACCACATCATCTTTTTTAAGAAGAACAGAATTTATTTTGCTTTTCTCTTCTTCAACCATTTTTGTTTGAATTATGTTTGCAATCTTATTAGTATCAACATCAGATGCTAAGACTGAAAAAAACCATTAGTCAACACTATTGTATTCAACAAGTTCGGTTAATTCAAAGCATTCAACTATGCTCACGATTTTTAAGAAATCCTGAGAGGCGTAATACTCTCTAAACATAATATAAAAAATCTTCAGCAGGATACATTCTATAGCTTTCAGTAATTTTATTTGTCCTAATAAATCTACTAAACCATCATGCACTTTGTTAAGAACTCTTTTGCCTCAGCAAATGATATTTGTTCATCTTTCATTTTATCTTTACTCATAAAACCCTCCATTTTCATTTATAATTACTTTAACACACATTTATTTTTGTCAATATAATTCACATAAAACCTAATGGAGATTTTTGGAAGAACTAATTGTCAGAGTGAATTATGTCTTCACTAATCGCCGTGTAAGCAAGTCCCAGCACATGGGAAAATCCCCTCTTAACAGGGCTATAGCGAAGCTTTGCGGTATTGAGCCTGGCAGGAAGAAGCAACCGCCCAATGTTATGAGTGATATTGAATATTTTACCGTTCATGATCTGCTAAGAACGAGCCGGAGCTTACTATGCCACTACACCCGCTTCTCTTTACCAGCTATACGGTATTTGAGTCTCCAGCTTTTGGCTCCGTTTGGAAATATTTCAAGATACATACCACCACCATCGGCAAGTTTGTATGACTTTTCTTTTGGCTTAGCAGAGTCAATTTGTCGGGCTGTCAGCTTCATTTGGGGGCATCCAGTTGATTGAACCTGGCAATGCCCCCTATCCTGCCCTCAATCGAAACAAGAACGCAATAGGTGACCCTGGACCAAGCTGGACCACAGAGAATTGTTATATTCTGATTTTAAGGGAAAAAGCAGACTAGAAAGGATGTTAACAGAAGAAAATATGGTACGCCCTACAGGATTCGAACCTGTGACCTACGGCTTAGAAGGCCGGTGCTCTATCCAACTGAGCTAAGGGCGCATGGAGATGGCACGGATTATACGTCGGGAAGCGGGTACGTCAACGTTTTTGCCGTTTCTCCGCAGCGAAGTGCTGCGGTAATGACCAATTGACGTCAGTGGCGCCTGCGCCATTCGCTGAGCGACACGAGTTTACTGTTGTCGGTAAATTCTCCTTCCAGCTCAATCCCTTGTGTTGTGAAACGCGCATTGTATTGCTCCCGAAGTGCCTGCAGCTCCTGGATGTCCGGTTCCAGCTGGCGCAGAAAGCCCAGCGCGAGCAGCAGCTGCTGGCGGCTAATAAGCGGTGGAAAACCGGCTCGACTGAGAATCGCATGCCAGCGCTGGCTGTTCTCCTCACTGCCGTCAACAATGAACACCTGCCAGATCAGCAGTACCGCTGCGCCATTATGCAGGTGCGTTTCATTATCCTTGCTGAGATAGTCGGTAAACTCTTTCGCCGCCTCTTTCCCCATCATAGAGATCATTGATTCCACCTGTACCGGTGGCAGCTGCAGCCGTTTGCTGAGCCGCTGAGCGGCGTGGCGTGAGCCAGCGGTGAGCAGCTGAAATCCAGCGACAAACACCACCGCCAGAGTAGCAAGCATTATCCAAATCATTACATCGTCCCCGGATTGTCCTGCAGATATCATACGCATGCAGGCTGGCACTCGTCGCGACGGAAAAGCCGGAAAGCACATACGCGGCTGAAACTGTAACTGACAGCGCGCCGCGCTTCTGACAAAATACCCCCCTTCCCCGATTCAACACAACACAGTGGATTTCCTCTCTGATGGCAGCAAAAATTATTGACGGTAAAACGATTGCGCAGCAGGTGCGCGTTGAGGTTGCGGAAAAAGTGAAGCAGCGTCTGGCCGCCGGAAAACGCGCACCAGGTCTGGCAGTGGTTCTGGTGGGAGAAAACCCGGCATCGCAGATCTACGTGGCCAGCAAACGCCGCGCCTGTGAAGAGGTCGGTTTCCACTCCCGCTCTTACGATCTGCCTGCCACAACCCGCGAAGCTGAGCTGCTGGAGCTGATTGATGCGCTCAATCAGGACGACGAAATCGATGGCATCCTGGTGCAGCTGCCACTGCCAGCCGGCATTGATAATGTCAAAGTGCTGGAGCGCATCACGCCTGATAAAGATGTCGATGGATTCCACCCTTATAACGTCGGTCGCCTCTGTCAGCGTGCGCCAACCCTGCGTCCCTGCACGCCACGCGGTATCGTGACGCTGCTGGAGCGCTACAACATTGACACCTACGGCCTGAATGCCGTGGTGGTTGGCGCATCCAACATTGTTGGTCGTCCGATGAGTATGGAACTGCTGCTGGCGGGCTGCACCACGACCGTCACTCATCGCTTTACCAAAGATCTGCGCCATCACGTTGAGCATGCCGATCTGCTGGTCGTTGCAGTGGGTAAGCCAGGGTTTATTCCGGGTGACTGGATCAAACCGGGCGCCATCGTCATCGACGTGGGCATTAACCGGCTGGAGAGCGGCAAAGTGGTGGGCGATGTTGATTTTGATAGTGCATCCGAGCGCGCCTCCTACATTACCCCGGTGCCGGGCGGTGTTGGTCCGATGACAGTAGCTACACTGATTCAAAACACGCTGCAGGCGTGCGAAGAGTTTCATGATAAAGAGGTAGTATAAATGACAAGTTTTTCACTGGGTAAATTCCCGCACGTCGATCTGTGTGACCTGCTGAAACTGGAAGGCTGGGTTCAGAGCGGCGCACAGGCGAAAGTCGTGATTGCCGAGGGTGAAGTGAAGGTCAACGGTGCGGTAGAAACCCGCAAGCGCTGCAAAATCGTAGCCGGTCAGACCGTAGAATTCGCGGGTTTCCGCATTACTGTGGTCGAGTAATTTCCGGGCGTCCCTTCGGGGACGCTGTTACACTCGCTCATCCCCCTTCACGCACGTCTCCCCTTCCCGCTGTTCCAGTACAATATGATTCACCGCCGTATGCTGCGCTATCAACGTCGCGAGCCGGGGTGAATGGCTGGTGATCCAGAGCTGACTGAACTCGCTGGCTTCGGCGATTAAGCGCGCCAGCGCAGGCAACAGATCTTCATGCAGGCTGTTTTCCGGCTCATTCAGTGCCATAAAGGCGGGCGGACGCGGGCTGAGCAGTGCGACAACCAGACAGAGAAACCGCAGCGTGCCATCAGAAAACTCGGCGCTCTCCAGCGGACGCAGAATGCCCTGGCGCGACATCAGCATCTGGAAACGGCCATTCTGCACATCGACATCAAACTGGCTGTCGGGAAACGCCTGTTCCATCACCTCAGACAGGAGTTCGGAATGACCGCGCTCAACAATGGTCGCCCAGGCCGCCGCCAGATTGCTGCCATCATGGCTCAGCACCGGCGCACGCACGCCAATCTGCGGTGCCCGTATCGGTGAGCCAGGCCAGACGGCGAACTCATGGTAGAAGCGCCACTGCTGCAGACGTTCGCGCAGCTGCGAAAGCTCCGGATAGCGATGCGGTTCGCCAAGCTGACCAAACAGCGACTCTTCGGGATGCAGCACCGCCGGATAGGCGACGCGCTCGCCCTCAACGTTGTGCAGAAAGGCAGTCTGATTTTCGCGCTGCATAATACAGGCGGAAGGACGGCGCTGCTGACCGCTCAGCCAGAGTCGCTCCTGCTTCACCAGCGGATCGAGATTAAACAGGCTGGTCACCAGCGGCTCGGGAAAGCCAATCTCCAGCTGGTAATCCATATCATCCATCACCACGGCCAGCTCCAGCCGCTTTGGATCGTGTCGGCGATCGCCCCGACGTAAGCCGCCCGCCCACATCGCTTTCTGAATGCCGCCTTCTTCAGCCAGCGCCAGTGCCAGACGACCGCTGGCCGCCTCATGCAGCAACCGCACCGCTTTGTAGAGGTTGGATTTACCGCAGCCGTTGGGACCGCTCACCACATTCAGCTGCTGCAGCGACAGCGTCAGGTTACGTATTGAGCGGAAGCCGCGGATCTGAATCTGTTCAATCGCCATAATAAAAAAGGGCGATTGCTCGCCCTCTCCGGTTTATTTTCGACGCCAGCTGGAGCCCTGCGGCCCATCCTCGACGATGACACCCAGCGCGTTAAGCTTGTCGCGCGCGATGTCCGCTTCCGCCCAGGCTTTGGCGGCGCGCGCATCGGCACGGGCTTTCACCCAGTGCTCAATCTCGGCAACCTCTTCGTCATTGACCTGCGCGCCGCTTTGCAGGAACTGCTCAGGATCCTGCTGCAGAATGCCCAGCACGTTGGCCATCTCGCGCAGCTTCGACGCCAGCCCGTGCGCTGAAGCGCCATCTTCACTTTTCAGGCGGTTCACTTCACGCGCCATGTCGAACAGCACCGAATAGGCTTCCGGGGTGTTGAAATCATCATCCATTGCGCTGCGGAACCGCGCTTCAAACGCTTCGCCGCCGTGGGCAGGCACGCTGCTGTCGGTGTGACGCAGTGCCGTATAGAGACGCTCCAGCGCCGCACGCGCCTGATTCAGGTTATCTTCGCCGTAGTTAAGCTGGCTGCGATAGTGACCGGACATCAGGAAGTAACGCACCGTCTCCGCATCATAATGTTGCAGCACGTCACGCACGGTGAAGAAGTTACCGAGCGATTTGGACATCTTCTCGCGGTCAACCATCACCATGCCGGAGTGCATCCAGTAGTTGACGTAAGGACCGTCATGGGCGCAGCTCGACTGGGCGATTTCGTTTTCATGGTGCGGGAACATCAGATCGGAGCCGCCGCCGTGGATATCGAAATGGGTGCCCAGCTGTTTGCAGTTCATTGCCGAGCACTCGATGTGCCAGCCGGGACGACCGTTGCCCCACGGCGATGACCAGGCTGGCTCATCCGCTTTGGACATTTTCCACAGCACGAAGTCCATCGGATTGCGTTTCACGTCGGCGACTTCAACACGCGCGCCCGCCTGCAACTGCTCCAGATCCTGACGCGACAGCGCGCCGTAATCGGTGTCGCTGAGCACATCGAACATCACATCGCCATTGTCCGCCACATAAGCGTGACCGCGAGCGATAAGTGTTTCCACCAGCTCGATAATCTCAGCGATGTGACGGGTAGCGCGCGGCTCCTCATCGGGCGGCAGAATCCCCAGCGCGGCGAAGTCATTGTGCATCTCGCCAATCATGCGGTTAGTCAGGGTTTCGATGCTCTCGCCGTTTTCGTTGGCGCGCCTGATGATTTTGTCATCAATGTCGGTGATGTTACGTACATAATTAAGCTGATAACCGAGGTAACGCAGGTAGCGCGCCACCACGTCAAACGCCACGAACGTCCGCCCATGACCAATGTGACAGAGGTCATACACCGTGATGCCGCAAACATACATCCCGATTTTACCGGCATGAATGGGTTTGAATTCCTCTTTCTGTCGACTCAGGGTGTTATAAATCTTAAGCATTGAACGGTTCCGTTTTCGCGTGTGGTTGGCACTTTTAAGTATCCAGACATTGTGCCGTATTTTTATCGCTCGCGCGACGCAAAGCAAGCCAACTGCGCCGCGCTGCTGACGCGTCATTGGAAATTATGATATAAGAACGGTCGACAAAAAGGGGGACGCCCATCGACAGAGCGACCTCAGCAACTGATGACAACCTTTACAGGACGACAAAAATGGTAACTTTCCAGACGAACCATGGCGATATCGTAATCAAAACTTTCGATGATAAAGCGCCGGCAACCGTAAAGAACTTCCTGGATTACTGCCGTGAAGGTTTTTACGACAACACCATTTTCCACCGCGTAATCAACGGCTTTATGATTCAGGGCGGCGGCTTCGAGCCGGGCATGAAGCAGAAAGAAACTAAAGACGAAATTCAGAACGAAGCCAGCAATGGCCTGAAAAACACCAAAGGTACGCTGGCAATGGCACGTACCTCTGCGCCGCACTCTGCGACCGCACAGTTTTTCATCAACGTAGCTGACAACGACTTCCTGAACTTCCGTGACGAAAGCGTTCAGGGCTGGGGCTACTGCGTGTTCGCTGAAGTGGTTGAAGGTATGGATGTGGTCGAGAAGATCAAAGCGGTCTCTACCGGCCGCAGCGGCATGCACCAGGATGTGCCAAAAGACGACGTCGTTATCCAGAAAGTGACCGTCAGCGAGTAATGTCGCGCACGCTGTTTATCGCAGATCTCCATCTGTGTCAGGAAGAACCGGCGATTACCGCCGGTTTTCTGCATTTTTTACAGCGCGAAGCGCCCCACTGCGACGCGCTCTATATTCTCGGCGATCTGTTTGAAGCCTGGATTGGCGACGACGATCCCAATCCACTGCATCAGCAGGTTGCCCGCGCCCTGCGCGCCCTTCCGGTTCCGGTTTACTTTATCCATGGCAATCGCGACTTCCTGATTGGCCGACGCTTCGCGCAGGCCTGCGGCATGACGCTGCTGCCGGAAGAGCAGGTGCTGACGCTCTACGGCCATCGGTTGCTGATCATGCACGGCGATACGCTCTGTACCGACGATGCGGGTTACCTGCGTTTTCGGGCCAAAGTGCATAATCCCTGGATCCAGCGGCTGTTTCTCGCGTTGCCGTTATGGATACGTAAACGTATTGCCGCCCGGATGCGCGCCGACAGTAAACAGGCCAACCAGCATAAATCCCAGACCATCATGGATGTGAATCAGGAAGCGGTCGTCGCCACTATGCTGCGCCAGCAGGTGCCGCTGTTAATCCACGGTCACACTCATCGCCCGGCGATTCATACGCTGAGCCTGCAGGGTGAAACGGCGCAACGCGCGGTGCTGGGTGCCTGGCACAGCCGGGGTTCCATGATCCAGCTCGACGCCAGTGGCATTCAGCTTATCCATTTCGACTTTTAATCTGCGGTTAAATCCACGACCTTAAGCCCGACGCAACCGTTTTCCTTGCGTGCTTCTCATGCTATTCTCGGTGCCCTTCAAAACCTGTCCGCCCGGCCAGGTCTGTTTGTTCATTCACAGGAGTTGACCCCATGTCATCCAACGCCCCGGCCCGCATCGCCATTGTTATGGGTTCCAGAAGTGACTGGGCCACCATGCAGTTCGCCGCTGAAATCCTCTCCAGCCTGGACGTCCCTTTTGATGTTGAAGTGGTCTCTGCGCACCGCACCCCGGATAAACTGTTCAGCTTCGCCGAAACGGCAGCCGACAAGGGTCTTCAGGTGATTATTGCTGGCGCAGGTGGCGCGGCACATCTGCCGGGTATGCTGGCGGCAAAAACGCTGGTGCCGGTGCTGGGTGTGCCGGTGCAGAGCGCAGCACTGAGCGGCGTCGATAGCCTCTATTCGATTGTGCAGATGCCGCGCGGTATTCCGGTCGGTACGCTGGCGATTGGCAAGGCGGGCGCAGCCAATGCCGCGCTGCTGGCGGCGCAGATTCTGGCGCTGCATGACAGTGCGCTGGCGTTACGCCTGACCACCTGGCGTCAGAGCCAGACCGATGAGGTGCTGAACCATCCCGATCCGCGGGTGGGTGCATGAAGCCGGTTTGCGTACTGGGCAACGGCCAGTTAGGTCGTATGCTGCGTCAGGCGGGTGAACCCCTGGGCATCGCGGTGTATCCGGTGGGCTTAGACGCCGATCCCACCGCGCTCCCTATCGCCGACAGCGTGATCACCGCCGAAATCGAACGGTGGCCGGAGACGGCGCTGACGCGTGAACTGGCCAGCCATCCGGCCTTTGTTAACCGCGATATCTTTCCGCGTCTGGCGGATCGTCTGACGCAGAAACAGCTGCTGGATCAGCTGGGACTGGCCACCGCGCCGTGGCAGTTGCTGGCGGATAAAAGCGAATGGCTAGCGGTGTTCGACTCGCTGGGCGAGTTAGCGATTGTGAAAAGCCGCACCGGCGGTTACGACGGCCGGGGTCAGTGGCGTCTGCGTGCCGATGAGACTCACACCCTGCCGGAGGCGTGCTACGGCGAATGCATCGTTGAGCAAGGCATCAACTTTTCCGGTGAAGTCTCACTGGTGGGGGCGCGCGGTCACGATGGCCAGGTGGTGTTCTATCCGCTGACGCATAACCTGCATCAGGATGGCATTCTGCGCACCAGCGTTGCGCTGCCGCAGGCGGATCAGACACAGCAGCAGCAGGCCGAAGCGATGCTGAGTGCGATCATGCAGGAACTGAATTACGTCGGCGTAATGGCGATGGAGTGTTTCGTTACGCCAGAGGGATTGCTGATCAATGAGCTGGCGCCGCGCGTCCATAACAGCGGGCACTGGACGCAGAATGGTGCGTCGATCAGCCAGTTTGAGCTGCATCTGCGCGCCATTCTTGGTCTGGCATTGCCGCAGCCGGTGGTATTTGCGCCGTCGGCGATGGTCAATCTGATTGGCACTGACGTGAATCTCAGCTGGCTGCAGCAGCCGCTGGTGCATCTGCACTGGTATGACAAAGAGGTGCGTCCGGGTCGTAAAGTGGGCCACCTGAATCTGACCGACAGCGATGCAGAACGGCTAAAAGCGGCACTGAATTCGCTGGTGCCGCAGCTACCGGAAGCGTACGCCAGCGGCATCGCCTGGGCGGTTGAAAAACTGTAATCCCCGCACCGCCTGATAATGCCTTTATCAGGCGGCTCAGAAGGTTAATGTGATGGACGTATACGCCGGTGAGCCAGGGTCGACACCGGTTAGACAGATTCAGACGCCGGTAACGGGTGCGATCGGGATCAAGGTCAAAGGCGGCCTGGTGCCGCCTTATTCCAGTACTCCCTTACGCCGCATCAAACTTCCTGAACAACGCTTTCCCTTTGAGTAATCGGATCCCCAGCCAGCCACCGCACAGCGATAACAGCAGCGCGCCACACAACGGCAGCGCCAGCCATAGGGTCCAGTCAGGCTGCCACGGGAAGTCGAAAATCTTAGTCTGTAATCCCCACAGCGCCGCTTCTGCCCCCATCGCCGCCGCCACGCCGGAGACCACGCCGAGCAATGCAAACTCACACCACAGCGTCGTGCGCAGCAGGCGTTTACCGGCACCCAGCGTGCGATAGACCACCAGCTCCTGACGCCGCTGGCGCATACCGACCTGAATCTGCGCCAGCAGCAGCAACACGCCGCAGGCGGTTACCAGCACCACCATGATCTCCAGCGCCTGGCTGACCTGCGCCAGCACCTGGCCGATCTGCCGCATAATGCTGCCGATATCCAGCAGACTCAGCGCCGGAAAAGCACGGTTAAGCTGCGCCAGCAGAACAGGATTCGCCTCCATGCGGAAGCTGGTGAGCCAGGTCTGCGGCTGGCTGTCGAGCGCGCCCGGCGGGAAGATAAAGAAGAAGTTTGGCTTCAGGCTTTCCCAGTCCACTTTACGCAAACTGGTAATGCGCGCGCTGAAGGTCTGCGTATCGCCATCGAACGTCAGGGTATCGCCGAGCTTCAGCCCCAGCCGATCGGCCAGCTCCACTTCCATCGACACTTCACCCGCTTTAGGTGGCCAGTTGCCTGCCACCAGCGGATTATGATCCGGACGATCGGCCAGTTCCGTCAGGTTGAGCTCACGGTTCAGGGCATTATCCAGCTTCGGATCGGCCGGTTTGCCGTTGAGTTCACTGAGCCGCACCCGCGCAATCGGGTAAAAGGTCCCGGGCGTGATCTGATGCGACTGCAGGAAATCACGCACCTGCGGCACCTGATCTGCCGTCATGTTCAGCAGGAAGAAGTTCGGGCTATCCGCCGGTAACTGCTGCTGCCAGCGATCCAGCAGATCGCCACGCATTACCAGCAGCAGCGCCAGCAGCATGAACGACAGCGAAAAGGCCGCAAGCTGGCTCAGCGTCATGCCGGGCTGGCGCAGCAGCCGGTTGATCGCCAGTCGTAACGCCAGGTTGTGCACTACCAGCCGACGCAGCAGCAGCAGGGTTCCCCAGCCGAGTAGTGCCAGCAATCCGGCCAGCACCACCACGCCCGCCAGCAGCGCCCAGAGCATTTTACTGCCGCCAACCAGCAGCGCTAACAGCGTCACCACGACAGCAATCATCACCGGAATATAGATCTTCAGCGGCCAGAGGTTCGCCACCGCATCGCGCCGCAACACCCGCAGCGGCTGCGTCGCCAGCAGCAGACGATAGGGACGCAGACCCACCAGCAGCGAAATCACAAACAGCGATCCCACCGCCCAGATCCACGGCCAGACGCTCGCCGCCGGTAAGCTGGCAGGCAGCACGGGTTTCAGCATCGCCATCAGGATCGCTTCAACGCCCTGCCCCACCAGACCACCGGCAATCGCCGCCAGCAGCAGAACCGCCAGCCACTGACCGATGATCAGCCGCTGCAACGCGCCGTGCGTCGCACCCAGGGTTTTCAGCACCGCCACCAGATCGTAGCGGCTGCGGCAATAGTGGCTCATGGCGACCGCCACGGCCGCAATCGCCAGCATCAGCGTCAGCAAGGCCGAGAGCAGCAGGAACTGCTGCGCGCGCTGCATCGAACGGCCTAGTGCATCTTCCGAGTTCTCTACGCTGATCCAGCGCTGGTCCGCCTTCAGCTGCGGTTCAATCCAGCGGTCATAGCTGGCCAGCTGATCGGGATTACCGGTAAACTTATAGCGCCAGGTGATGCGACTGCCTGGCTGAATCGCACCGGTTTTGGCGGCATCCGCCAGATTGATCAGCAGACGCGGCGCCATCTCAAACGGGTTAAAGCCGCCATCCGGCTCCTGGATCACCTCGCCGCTGATGCGCAGCTGGGTGTCACCCACTTCCAGCGTGTCGCCCACTTTCAGGTTCAGCAGCGCCATCAGGCGCGGTGCCGCCAGCGCGGTACCCGCCTGCGGCCTCAGCCCTGGCGGCTGCGTCTGCAGCGTGCCAAACATCGGGTAGCAATCATCCACCGCTTTTACTGAGGCAAGCTGCGGTGACTGATCGGCAAAGGTCATGGTCATAAAGGTCAGCTGACGGCTCACCGTCAGACCGCTTTCAGCCGCTTTTGCCAGCCAGGCTTCTGGCGCTGCATCACTGCTGCGCAGCGTACGGTCGCCGGCCATAAAATCACGGCTCTGCTGATTCAGCCCTTTTTCCATGCGATCGCTGATCGACCCCAGCGCCAGCACGCAGGCGACCGCCAGCGTCAGGGCCAGCCAGACAATCAGCAGCGAGGGCGAACGCCACTCGCGCCAGAACCAGCGCCAGATCATTGCTCCTCCCACAATTTACCGTCGCGCAGCCGCAGGCGACGATCGCAGCGCGCCGCCAGTTGCTCGTCATGCGTCACCAGAATCAGCGTGGTGGCGAAATCGCGGTTAAGGGAAAACAGCAGATCGGCAATGCGGTCACCGGTTTTACGATCGAGATTGCCGGTAGGCTCATCGGCAAACAGCAGACCAGGACGGCCACTGAAGGCGCGGGCCAGCGCCACCCGCTGCTGCTCGCCGCCTGAAAGCTGGGCGGGCAGATGATGCAGACGTTCACCCAGTCCGAGCAGCGTCAGAAGCTCTTTCGCCTGTTCACGGCTCTGACGGTCGCTGTCGCCGCGCAGCAGGGAAGGCAGCTGCACATTCTCCTGGGCATTCAGGGTCGGCACCAGCATAAATGACTGGAATACAAAGCCGACCTGCCGGGCACGCAGGGCCGCACGCTGCTCTTCGTTCATCTGGTGCAGCGGCTGCCCCAGCAGATGGACTTCGCCACTGCTGCCATCGTCCAGCCCGGCCAGAATTCCGAGCAGGGTTGACTTGCCGGAACCGGACTCGCCAATCAGCGCAATGGTCTCAGCTGGTTTGACAACCAACTCAACTCCGGTAAGGATGGTTAACTGATGCTCTCCCTGACCGACGGACTTAGTAAGATGATGAACTTCAACAATGTTTTCCGCTGGCATTATCCCTTCCTGTTATTGATTCTTCTGCTGGTGTCGCGTCTTGCTGCTGCAGATACGCTGATGGTGCTGGGCGACAGCCTGAGTGCGGGCTATCGCATGTCTGCCACTGCGGCCTGGCCCAGCCTGCTTGATAAGCAGTGGCAGCAAAAACCTAAAGTGATCAACGCCAGTATCAGCGGTGATACGGCTGCACAGGGGCTGGCGCGCCTGCCCGCACTATTAAAACAGCATCAGCCGCAATGGGTGTTAATCGAATTGGGCGGTAACGATGGTTTGCGCGGTTTCCCGCCCGACGCTATCGCGCAGAATCTGAGTAAAGTTATCGACGATGTTAAAGCCGCCAATGCGAAACCGCTGCTGATGCAGATTCGTCTGCCTGCCAACTATGGCCGCCGCTACACCGAAGCGTTCAGCGGCATCTATCCCGGATTAGCGCAGCAGCATAACATTCCTCTGGTGCCCTTTTTCATGGAACAGGTTTATCTGAAACCCGAGTGGATGCAGCAGGATGGCATTCATCCTAATCCTGATGCCCAGCCTTTTATCGCCCAGTTAATGGCAAAAGACCTGGCCCCCTTAGTTAAGCAGCCGTAGCGCGCAGGGATGCGTCAAAAGGGTAAAGAAATGAAAAAGCACTAAATAACGGCAAGGTGGCGACAGAGATTTTCGACCGCTTTGCCATCTCTAAGTGTCCAGGCTTACTCTCTAAACAACATCAATGCGAAAAGATAATTCTGCCGTTCCTTAAAATTCACTTAAATACATCTTAAATTAGCATTTTAACAGTCGCATATAAGTTGGCGTTACCCTCTCCAACTGGTTAATATTTCTGCACGGAATTTTAGCTGCAAAGGAATGTATATGCCCTATCACCGCTATCACGACCCCCGCATATTTCGCCTGACTTCATCTGTCGGCGCTTGTGGAACCAATAATCCCAATGAAGTTAAATCAATTCAACGCATGATAAATGATGCTGGCTATCAGTTCGCAACGGGTCGCAGGCTCCCAACAAATGGACAATGCGATACTGCCACCACTGAAGCTATACGCTGGTATCAGCGGTTGCTGAATCTCTCGCCGAGTGGATTGGTTCAGCCAACCGACACATGGTTTATCAGGGCAATAAGTGAAGCAACCACACCTGGCTGGCGGCCTTCTAATACCTCTGGCCCCTTACGAGTCAGCCAGGGACAAATTACTTTTGACGCCGAAGGCACCGACTATATAACCGCCGTGGAGCCCTTCAAACAGCGCCGCTATCCCAATTTTTCACGCATTCTTCAATGGCCGCCCACGAGTTTTTCGGGGGTTACACTTGGTCGAGGCTATGATATGGGCAGTAGATCTGCTGGTGAAATCTACTCCACACTAAGGCAAGCTGGGATTGAAGAATATAAAGCCGTTTTGTGCTCTAAAGCAGCTGGCCTGAAAGGGCGGCACGCAGAACAGTTTGTTAAGGTTTATGGTCCGTTGGTCGGCGAGATAACCCACACTCAACAAATCCGACTTTTTGAAATTGCGTACAGGGTTAAACGGAACGAAGCCCTTAACCTTTATCGGCGAATAGCACAATCCATGCCTTCCGCCCCAGCATGGGAACAGTTAGACCCCAAAATTCGAGATGTCGTAACCGATATTTTCTATCAGGGTGTTCACAATGCCAGAGCACTGTTTCAGGCCGCAATTGAAGGTAAGCCCGCATTAATAGCCCATATTAAAAGTAGTCCTACATACATGACCTACGAAAACCACAGAAACAGAATAAGGTATCTACAGTGAAAAAAGTCTTAATTCTAATGGTTGCTCTTATTGCACCTGCTATGGCGCAGGCTGAATTAACATCAGGGCCAGAACGTGACGCCTGCTTCAAACAGAATGAAGACATACCAACTGCATATAACTGTCTGTCTGCCAAAAGAGACAACAGCAATAAAGCGCTGGATGCGCTAATAGCGGATACAGTTAAGAGAATCAAAGCCAACAATGTCGGCCCTTTTAATGGAAAAGAGTCCAGCAAAGAAACGTCCGGAGACGTTTACTCTCGGCGCTTTCTGGATGCGCAAAAAAAATGGAAGGATTACCGGACTCAACTTTGCCTGTCTGTAGCTACAGAGCTTAACGAGGACGCATACGACTACCAGTCATATATCGACCAGTGCCAAATTAATCTGAACAAAAACCATTCTGCTGAAATCACACAAATGGGACTGCCACCCGTCAATTAAGCACACTGGTCTCACTGCTCAGACGTAAAATCTGAAATCGGGCATTTTTTGCGGGGCTGTATAGCCCCGTTTACCGCCCGTTCTGTCAGCCGGTGCGGGCGACAAACTGTCAATCCACAACATAAAATCATTAACGAACATAACTTAACTTATTGATTATTAAATCTTATTCAAGGGCGTGAATTTGTGCAAAAAACCATTCTGATTACAGGTTGTTCCAGCGGTATTGGCCTGGTTGCCGCTCACGATTTACTGGCGCGGGGCTACAGGGTGATCGCCGCCTGCCGTAAAGCAGAGGATGTCGCCCGCATGGAAACACTGGGCTTTACCGGGCTGCAGCTGGATCTCGACGATCCGCAAAATGTGGATCAGGCCGCCGATACCGTGATCGGGCTCTGCGATAACCGTCTGACGGCGCTGTTTAACAACGCCGGATTTGGCCTCTATGGCCCGCTGCACACCCTCTCCCGCCAGCAGCTGGAACAGCAATTTTCCAGCAACTTTTTCGGCGTCCATCAGCTGACACTGCGTCTGTTACCCGCGTTGCAGGCCAGCGGCGATGGCCGCATTATTAATACCAGCTCGGTGCTGGGGCTGATCTCCACACCAGGCCGGGGCGCCTATGCCGCCAGTAAATATGCGCTGGAAGCCTGGAGCGATGCGCTGCGGCTTGAAGTGCGCAGCCGCGGCATCCGGGTCAGCCTGATTGAACCGGGTCCGATTCAGACCCGTTTTACCGACAATGTGACGCAGGGCGAACAGCATAACCCGGTGCGTAACCCCGGCATCGCGGCACGTTTTACTCTGCCACCAGAAGCCATTCTGCCTAAACTTCGTCATGCACTCGAGAGTAAACATCCGCGTTTACGCTATCCGGTGACACTGGTCGCACACATAATGAGCCTGCTGAAACGGTTACTGCCCGGCTGGATGCTGGATCGCATTTTGCGCAGCCATTAATCAGCCATGCGCAATAGCGCTTGAAGCCGGGCCAGTTGGCCCCATATTCTTAGAACACTTTTTGCAAAGAGACTTATCCATGTCACCACAAGCTTCGATCATCGACATCAACGAATCTAACCTGCAGCAGACCCTTGAGCAGTCGATGCAGCTGCCGGTGCTGTTCTACTTCTGGTCTGAGCGCAGCCAGCACTGTCAGGATCTGACGCCCGTGCTGGAGCGCCTGGCGCAGGAGTACGCGGGTCAGTTTATTCTCGCAAAACTGGATTGCGACAAAGAGCAAAGGGTGGCGTCGCAGTTTGGTCTGCGTTCAATCCCGACCGTCTATCTGTTCCAGGATGGTCAGCCGGTTGACGGTTTCCAGGGTCCACAGCCGGAAGAAGCGATCCGCGCCCTGCTGGAAAAAGTCCTGCCGCGCGAAGAAGAGCTGAAAGCGCAGCAGGCGATGGCGCTGATGCAGGAAGGTAAACCGCTGGAGGCGCTGCCGTTATTAAAAGATGCGTGGCAGCTGAGCAACCAGTCCAGCGAGATCGGTTTCCTGCTGGCTGACGTACTGATTACCCTGAACCGCAGCGATGAAGCGGAAGCGGTGCTGAAAGTGGTGCCATTGCAGGATCAGGATACCCGCTATCAGAGCCTGATGGCGCAGATCGATCTGCTGAAACAGGCAGCGGATACGCCGGAGATTCAGCAGCTGCAATCCCAGCTGGAGGCTGACCCGACTAACGCCGGGCTGGCTGCTAAACTCTCGTTACAGCTGCATCAGGTGGGCCGTAATGAAGAAGCACTGGAACTGCTGTTCAGCTTCCTGAAATCCGATCTCAATGCCGCTGATGGCCAGGCGCGTAAAATGCTGCAGGAGATTCTGGCGGCGCTGGGTACCGGCGATGCACTTGCCGCGCGTTATCGTCGTCAGCTCTATTCCCTGCTCTACTAAGCGGCAGCACCCCGGGCCGAAGCGACTCGGCCCGTTAATCTGACAACGCGGAGGTTGTATGATAACTGTAATTCCTGCCCTGATTATTCTGGCGCTGGTGGCGGTCTGGGCCACCGTCAAGATCGTGCCACAAGGTTTTCAATGGACGGTTGAGCGCTTTGGCCGTTATACCCGCACCCTGCAGCCAGGATTAAGCCTGGTGGTGCCGTTCATGGATCGTGTCGGTCGTAAGATCAACATGATGGAACAGGTACTGGATATTCCCTCGCAGGAGATCATCTCCAAAGACAATGCCAACGTCACCATCGATGCAGTCTGCTTTATTCAGGTCGTTGACCCGGCGCGTGCCGCGTATGAAGTCAGCAATCTTGAGCAGGCGATTCTTAACCTCACCATGACCAATATGCGTACCGTGCTTGGCAGCATGGAGCTGGACGAAATGCTGTCACAGCGCGACAGCATCAACACCCGCCTGCTGCATATCGTGGATGAAGCGACCAATCCGTGGGGCGTCAAGATCACCCGCATCGAGATCCGCGATGTGCGTCCGCCGCAGGAGCTGATTGGCGCGATGAATGCGCAGATGAAAGCGGAGCGAACTAAACGCGCCGATATTCTGACAGCCGAAGGGGTGCGACAGGCGGCGATCCTGCGCGCTGAAGGTGATAAGCAGTCGCAAATCCTCAAAGCAGAAGGTGAACGGACCTCGGCGTTCCTGCAGGCAGAAGCGCGCGAACGTCAGGCTGAAGCGGAAGCTAACGCCACTAAGATGGTCTCGGAAGCGATCGCATCAGGTGATATTCAGGCCATTAACTACTTTGTGGCGCAGAAATATACCGATGCGCTGCAAAAAATCGGTGAAGCTAATAACAGCAAAGTGGTGATGATGCCGCTGGAGGCGAGCAGTCTGCTGGGTTCGATTGCAGGCATCGGTGAACTGCTGAAGGAATCACGCACTGAGTCGAAACGCTGATGCTGGTCGATATTATCGCGCATCCGCACTGGTTCTGGCTGACGCTGGGTGGGTTACTGCTGGCGGCTGAGATGCTGGGCACCAGCGGTTACCTGCTCTGGAGCGGGCTGGCGGCGGTCATCGTCGGCCTCATTGAGTGGTTTGTGCCGGTGAGCTGGACGGCGCAGGGCTCTCTGTTTGCCGTGCTGACGCTGATCTGCGTCTTTTTATGGTATCGCTGGATGCGCCATCGTGAAGCGCGTCAGAAACCCAATGCCCTGAACCAGCGCGGCAGTCAGATGATCGGGTTGCAGCTGACGCTGGATACCGCGCTGCATAACCGCACCGGCCATGTGCGGATCGGGGACAGCAGCTGGCGGGTCGAGGCGGAGCAGGATCTGCCTGCGGGCACAGCAGTGGTCGTAACCGGCATTGAGGGGATTACGCTGCGTATTCAGCCACGCTGACCGCAGCACCCGGCCAGATTGTTGATAATAGGACATTCGGCGCCGTCATCGCCGGGACAGGCCTCTGCCAGCGCCAGCAGGCGAGCGCGCATGACATGCAGCTCTTCAATATGCGCCGCAATCTCCTCCGCTTTCTGCAGAGTACGGGCTTTTACATCGGCACTGTGGCGCGACGGATTGTTAAACAGCGCCACCAGCTCACGACACTCATCCAGCGTGAAGCCAACCTGTCGCGCCTGACGTAACAGGTTCAGCTCCTCAAGATGGTGTCCGTTGTAGCTGCGGTAGCCATTTTCACTGCGCAACGGCGGCGTCACCACCCCCTTCTCTTCGTAAAAACGTATCGCCTTGCTGGTCAGTCCGGTCTTTTTTGCCACATCGCTGATGTTCATTTTCGTCCCCTTGACCTTCCCCTTGATGGAAGGTTTATGCTTAAGCATGAATCGAAAATGACCAATCGGTCAAATGGGATTACAGAAGGAGTTGATTATGTCACACACTATTTCTCTGGCACTGGACGGCTTGTCCTGCGGCCACTGTGTCAAACGTGTCAAAGAGGCACTGGAACAACGCGATGATGTTGACCAGGCCGACGTGACCCAACAGGAAGCGCAGGTTTCCGGTCACGCAGATGCGGCCGCGCTGATCGCCACCGTGGAGCAGGCGGGTTATCACGCGACGCTGAAAACCGCGGACGCTTCCCCAAAGTCTGAACCGTTGACAGCATCAGAGCCGCCGCCGGAGGCGCTGACAACGGAGACTGCTTCCCGTCCGGCAGAAACAACCCTCCCCACCCATATGCTGCTGATTGAGGGCATGACCTGCGCCAGTTGCGTGAGCCGGGTGGAAAAAGCACTGCAGCAGGTCGCAGGCGTCAGCCAGGCGCGCGTAAATCTCGGCGAACGCAGTGCGCTGGTGCTGGGCGACGCTGATCCGCAGCAGCTGGTAGCGGCCGTCGATGCCGCGGGTTATGGCGCGCAGGTAGTGGATGACGAGCAGGAGCGACGGGAGAAGCAGCAGCTCAGCGCCCGCAGCGCGATGCGGCGTTTCAGCTGGCAGGCTGCAGTCGCCTTAGCGTTTGGCCTGCCGCTGATGATCTGGGGCATGGTGGGCGACAACATGATGCTCACCGACCACAACCACGGCGTCTGGCTGACGCTGGGCATCGTGACTCTGCTGATCATGATCGTCACCGGCAGCCATTTTTACCGCAGTGCCTGGCGCAGTTTACGCAATGGCAGCGCCACCATGGATACGCTGGTGGCACTCGGCACAGGCGCCGCCTGGATTTACTCCTTTAGCGTGGTGCTGTGGCCCGACTTTTTCCCGCCACAGGCGCGCCATCTCTATTTCGAAGCCAGCGTCATGATCCTGGGCCTGATCAATCTGGGGCATGCCCTGGAACAGCGGGCGCGTCAGCGATCTTCTAAAGCGCTGGAAAGATTGCTGGATCTGACGCCAGCCCAGGCTCGGCAGGTTGATCAACAGGGCGACAGGCTGATTCCGGTCAGCGATGTGCAGCCCGGCATGACGCTGCGCCTGGTCACCGGCGATCGGGTGCCGGTCGATGGCGAAATCACCACGGGTGAAGCCTGGTTTGATGAAGCGATGCTGACCGGCGAAGCGGTGCCGCAAAGCAAGACCCCGGGCGCAGCCATCTTTGCCGGCACCCTGGTGCAGGATGGCTCGGTAGAATTTATCGCCCGGGCGACGGGTAATCACACCACCCTGTCGCGCATTATCCGGCTGGTGCGTCAGGCGCAGAGCAGTAAACCGGATGTGGGCCGTCTGGCGGATCGCATCTCCGCCGTTTTTGTCCCGGTGGTGGTGTTGATCGCACTGCTCAGCGGCGCAGTATGGTATCTGTTCGGACCGCAGCCACAAATTGCCTACATGCTGGTGATCGCGACAACCGTGCTGATTATCGCCTGTCCTTGTGCGCTGGGCCTGGCGACGCCGATGTCGATTATTGCCGGTGTTGGCCGCGCCGCCGAGCTGGGGGTGCTGGTGCGCGACGCCGATGCCTTGCAGCGCGCCAGCCAAATCGACACGCTGGTGTTTGATAAAACCGGCACACTTACTGCTGGCAAGCCGCAGGTCAGTGACGTGCAGGTCTGGGGGGATGCCACCCGTGAATCAGTATTAGCGACCGCGGCTGCGCTGGAGTTCGCCTCGGGTCATCCACTGGCGAAAGCGATTGTCGCCGAAGCGAAACTGACCCAGCCGCCTCTGTTAGCGCAATTTCGTACAATACGCGGCAAAGGGGTCAGCGGTAGTCTGGATGGCAGAACGCTGCTGCTGGGTAATGCCGCGCTGATGCAGGATAACGGCGTCGATTACCAGGCGGCGGAAGCAGAGATTGCGCGGCTGACGCAACAGGGTGCAACGCCGGTGTTACTGGCTGAGCAGGGCCAGCTAACCGGGCTTATCGCGCTGCGCGATCAGCTTCGGCCGGAAAGCGGCGCAGCTCTGAAGCGACTGCATCAGCAGGGTTATCGCCTGATTATGCTGACCGGCGATCATGAAAATACCGCGCGCGCCATTGCTGCCGAGGTCGGTATTGATGAAGTGATTGCGGGCGTGATGCCGGAAGGCAAAGCGGCCGCAATTGAACACTTACAGCAGCAGGGCCGTCGCGTCGCGATGGTGGGTGATGGCATCAATGACGCGCCCGCACTGGCGCAGGCCGATGTGGGCATTGCCATGGGTGGCGGCAGCGATGTGGCGGTGGAAACCGCGGGCATTACGTTGATGCGTGCCGACCTGAACAGCGTGGCGGACGCGTTAGCGCTCTCTTCCGCGACGCTGCGCAATATCCGGCAGAATCTGTTTGGGGCATTTATCTATAACAGCATCGGCATTCCGGTGGCAGCGGGTGTGCTCTATCCGCTGACCGGTACCCTGCTCAGCCCGATTGTGGCGGGTGCAGCGATGGCGCTCTCCTCCATTACCGTGGTCAGCAATGCTAACCGCCTGCTGCGTTACCGGCCACCACGCGAGTGATCGCCGTTTCAGCGCTGTTTTTCACGCGCTGAAGTCGCTAGCATGGGGTTTTGAATCGCAAAGGACCGGGAATGACAGGCAACATCTGGCGCTCACTGCGCGGCTTTATCAGCCAACTTTTTCCCGCCAG
Source organism: Pantoea sp. JV6 (assembly GCF_025910055.1). Taxonomy (NCBI): domain Bacteria; kingdom Pseudomonadati; phylum Pseudomonadota; class Gammaproteobacteria; order Enterobacterales; family Erwiniaceae; genus Pantoea; species Pantoea sp. JV6. Next base: position 589,927 of record NZ_JAPCIM010000012.1, read on the forward strand.
TTACCGCTGGCCTGCGATGGATGTCCGGCTTGGCGATCGTCAGCTGCATCTGGTCGGCAGCATCCATATGGGAACGCGCGACATGCAGCCGTTGCCCGCCCGTCTGCTGCGTCAGTTACAGCAGGCGGATGCACTGATTGTGGAAGCGGATATTACGCAGGGTGGTTCACCCTTTGATCACCACGGCGATCGTCCCGCGCTTTCCACCCGGCTGGATAGCCACGCGATGCAAACGCTCACTGCACTCTGTCAGGAGATGAGCCTCAATCTGAGCCTGTTTGATAATCTGCCCGCCTGGCAGGTGGCGCTGATGTTACAGGCGCAGCAGGCACAAAGGCTGGGATTGCGACCTGACTACGGCATCGATTATCAGCTGTTGCAGGCCGCGAAAGGTCTGAACAAACCGGTGATTGAACTGGAAGGCGCAGAGGCGCAGATCGCCCTGCTGACTGCGCTGCCGGATGACGGCATGGCGTTGTTGCAGGATACGCTGCTGCACTGGCACACCAATGCGCGCCTGCTGCAGATGATGGTGAGCTGGTGGCTCGATACGCCGCCACGCCAGCCGGAAATCACCCTGCCCGCCACCTTCAGCCAGGCGCTGAATGATACGTTGATCGGTCAGCGAAATGCGCAGTGGTGTGACCGGCTTCAGGGATTATCAGCAGGAAACTATGTGGTAGCGGTCGGTGCTCTGCATCTCTACGGCGAAGATAACCTGCCTGAGATGCTGAAGAAGCCCTGAAAAAAAGAGAGCCGATAATATTATCGGCCCGTCAAAGAGGAATTTGTTTATGATTTTGGTTATCGCTCAGCAATCAGATTGCTGGCGCGCGGCTAATTTTCACTCAAAGAACAAAGTTTCGCCACCTTTTTCCACGACTCTGCGTAATAAGATTATTCTTAGTAAGGAACCTGTATGACGCCCGCCGTAAAATTGCTGGAAAAACAAAAAGTCAGCTTCACCCTGCATCCCTATGAGCATGACAGCAGCGAAACCCATTTTGGTGACGAAGCGGTACGTAAACTCAATCTGGATGCGCGCCAGGTCTATAAGACGCTGCTGGTGGCGCTGAATGGCGAGGCGAAACAGCTGGCAGTGGCGATTACGCCGGTATCTACGCAACTGGATCTCAAGAAAGTGGCAAAAGCGCTGGGCGCGAAGAAAGCGGATATGGCCGACCCACAGCTGGCGCAGAGGGTCACGGGCTATCTGGTGGGCGGCATCAGTCCGCTGGGCCAGAAAAAACGGCTGCCTACGGTGATCGACCACTCAGCCAGCGCGTTTGACGCCATGTTTATCTCAGGCGGCAAGCGTGGACTGGATATCGAACTGGCTCCCCGGGATCTTTCACGACTGCTGGACGCTCCGTTTGCGGATATCGCCCGCCACGGCTAAACCCGAGGCTGGGCGCAGAGCTGATCGATCATCCAGCGACCCGCCGGACCGGGCGGCGTACGGCGTGACCAGACCACCTCAATGGCGATATGCTGCGGCCAGCCCGGCATCGACAACTCTTTCAGAACGCCATGACCAAACTGTTTCACCAGCCAGCGCGGCAGAATCGTCCAGCCAAATCCCTGCTCCGCCATCTCCAGCAGTAACAGATAGGTCGGTGCCGACCAGATGCGCCCCATTGGCGCGGGTTCAGATGCCTCAACCCAGGTATTTAATCGCAGGTGACGAACCCCTTCCAGCTCGCTCTCGCTCAGGGTCTTAAGCTGGGCCAGCGGATGATCGCGATGTAAAAAGACCGCCATCTGCGCTTCAACCTGCAGTCGCGCCACGGCAATATCCACCGGCAGATTGGGCTGTGCCCGCACCACGCCCAGATGTACCCGCCCGGCCTGCAGCAGATCCAGCACATCACCATCCTCGGCAATCATGACCTCCAGTTCAATCTCCGGATAACGGGCGTCAAATTGCCTGAGCAGATGCTCGTGATGATCGGTTTGCCAGAAGTCTGACATGGCAAAACTGAGCCGGGGTTCAACGCCCTGCGAAAGCCGTATTGCCAGCGCATCCAGCCGCTCGCTGGCCGCCAGGATCTGCTGAACCTGAGGAATAACGCGGCGTCCCTGCTCGGTGAGGACCGGCTGCCGACCTGCCCGTTCAAACAGCGCAAAGCCGAGATCGTCTTCAAGACTGGCTACTGCCGCGCTGATGGTGGACTGACTTTTACCCAGCGCGCGCGCAGCGGCAGAGAAAGAACCGCTCGCCACAGTCTGCATAAAAGCCTCAAGGGATTCCGGGGAGTAACGCATCTGAACCATCGCTTTTTTCGATAGGTGTTCATTTTATCTTAGCATTCTGACGTGTGAAAATGCGCCGCATTATTGAAGGAGAACTCACAATGCGTACCCGCTCACTTAAAGAACGTATTCTTCATGCTGTCTGCTTTGAAACACTGGCGATTCTGACCGTATCGCCGCTGGCAGCATGGGCAATGAATAAACCGCTGTTTCAGATGGGATCGCTGGCGATTATGCTCTCTACGGTCGCGATGCTATGGAACATGATTTACAACAGCGGATTTGATCGCCTCTATGCGCCAGGCCAGAAACGCGGCCCGGGCGTGCGTGTATTACATGCGCTGGGATTTGAAGGCGGATTTATCCTGATTGGTCTGCCCATTGCCGCCTGGATGCTGGATATCTCTCTGGGTCAGGCTTTCCTGGTCGAAGTGGCCTTTTTCCTCTTCTTCCTGCCCTACACCATGGCCTACAACTGGGTGTGGGACAAACTGCGCGAGCGCTGGATCAGACGTCACCCCTGCCGGGCGTAAAAAAAACGGGAGGCGCAAGCGCCTCCCGGTCAGTTCAATGCGTGGCGGCTGTTTCATTCCCCCACGGCCAGATCCACGCCAGGATCATTTTGGGATAGTTACGCTTCCGCGCTTTTTCCGCAGCCTCATCCCGCGCCCGGATCTGCTCATCGGTCAGATGCACAATCTGCCCTTTCGGCTGATAGTCGCTGGCTTTGACCGGCGAGTGCGTCTTGATCCAGTCACGTAACACCTGCGCATCGACTGCCCCGCTGTTGAGATAACCCGCATGATTATCCAAACGCGGATAGCCGTCGCCGCCAGCCGCATTGAAGCTGTTGGTTGCCATGCGATAATGCTGCGCATCCTGCAGCGGTTTACCGTTAATGCTGACGTCGCTGACATGTTTACCGTCTGCGGTCAGGCTGATACCGGCAAACTGGGCGTAGCCGCCTGAGTCAGGCTGAATATTAGCGACCACATCCAGATATTTTTTGATCTCCGCCCCGGTCAGGCTGACCGAGACCACCTGATTGCCAAACGGCTGGACCTGCAACAGGTCACGCCAGCTCAGCTTGCCCGATTTCAGCGAGGTGCGAATACCACCGCCGCTCATCACCGCAAAATCGGCTTTGGTGTGCGCCATCTGGGCGCGCAGAATCAGCTGGCCGAGATTCGTCTGCTCAAAGCGAACCTGCTCTTTTTCACCGCTGAAGCTGCCGTCGGCGCTGCCGACATTCACGGTTAACTTCGCCTCAGCCCGTTTCTGGAATGGCATCAGCAGTTTCATCATGGCGGTGTTTTTCGGGATCTCTTCCTGCCAGGTGAGCCAGGTTTCGCTGCCATCCGCGTTCTTTATCTGATGTTTAAGGTTGACCGGCACCAGCTGATAAGCCTCCAGCGTCACCTGCCCATTACGGAAGGTGAAGTCACCACGTCCGACATATTTGCCCCATTTATCCGCCTGCATAATCCAGATCCCGTTCTGCTGATCGGGTTTGCAGGGCTGGCCCGGCTGATAATTTTTGACGCTGACGTTCTCTTTTTCCATGCAGACCGCATCATGCGAATGACCACCAACAATCAGATCGATGGTGCCGGCAGGCAGGCTGCGCGCCAGGGTGACGTCATCAATGCCATTGCTGCCATGCTTACCGTCGTCATAATGACCAAGGTGGGTCAGCGCGACAATCACGTCCGGCTTCTCTGTGGCGCGCAGTTCGGCAACCGCCTTCTCCGCCTCCGCAATCGGATCGCGGAACTCGGTATCTGTCAGACCCGCCGGGTTAGCCAGTTTCGCCGTGTCCGGGGTGATCAGCCCGACCACCGCAATTTTCAGCCCGAGACGATTGAATACCGCCCAGGGCTTAAACAGGCGCTGACCGGTACTTTTCTGATAAACGTTGGCGGCGAGCAGCGGGAATCGCGCCCACTTCTCCTGCTTGCGCAGGACCGCGATGGGCTTGTCGAACTCATGGTTGCCCAGCGCCATGGCATCATATCCAATCAGGTTCATCGCGCGAAAATCGGGTTCAGCGTCCAGCTCATCGGACTCCGGTACGCCCGTGTTCACATCACCGGCAGAGAGAATCAATGCGCCGCCGCCTCTGGACTGCACATCGTAGCGCATCGTATCCATTAAGGTTTTCTGCGCCGCCAGACCATATTCACCCTGCTCAGTAAACCAGAAATGACCATGCTCATCGTTGGTGTGCAGCAGGCTGAAACGATAGGTGCGATCGGCCTGGGCGGCCTGTGAAAACAGCGGCATCAGGGCCACCAGTAGTGCCACGCCCGCCCCTGTCCATTTAGATAACAACACTGTGATTCTCCTTAATTTGCCGTCTGGCCCGATTTTACTGCCGGTTTGCCCCACTGTGTCGCACATTCCCCCGGCGAACTCAAGGCCAACGCACATTCGCCTGTCTCTGTATGCCACTCTTTTTATCTCCGGACCGCTTTTGCTGAGCATGACAACAGCCGCAAGGCCGCGCCCGCGTCAGACTGGTTTGTTCCGGATAAGCCAGAACGGGTAGCCAGACCTGTTGTTAACCAGTTGTTTACTCCTGCAAAAGTGCCGCTGACGGGCTTTACCCTGTCTGTGCGCGCATTTAACCCTTATTTGTGTCATACCCACGGCATTTAAGGATGCTAATTTTTATTTACCCGGACCGCTTTAAACCGTCAAATCAGCCAATATTATGGATAATGAACAAAAACACCCTTTCGATTGTGCATTTGACTTTTTTTCCTGCTTTTTTAGGGTATTCCCGCAAATTGCTCAGCGAAAGAATAGATTTTGTTTTAAACTCATTTGTTACAAGCGGATACATTTGTATACAAGGAGACAGGCATGCATCACACCACACCGTTGATCACTACCATTGTCGGAGCACTGGTTCTGGCATTTCTCCTTGGGATGCTGGCGAACCGCCTGCGTATTTCGCCCCTGGTTGGCTACCTGATGGCAGGCGTGCTGGCTGGACCCTTTACTCCCGGCTTTGTTGCCGATACCAATCTGGCTCCTGAACTGGCAGAACTCGGCGTGATTCTGCTGATGTTTGGTGTCGGCCTGCACTTCTCAATGAAAGATCTCATGTCGGTAAAGTCGATAGCCATTCCCGGTGCCATCGCACAGATCGCGGTCGCGACGTTACTGGGAATGGGCTTATCGTGGACGCTGGGATGGTCGTGGATGACCGGCCTGGTGTTTGGTCTCTGCCTCTCTACCGCCAGTACCGTGGTGTTACTGCGCGCGCTTGAAGAGCGGCAACTGATCGATAGCCAGCGCGGGCAGATTGCGATTGGCTGGCTGATTGTTGAAGATCTGGTGATGGTGCTGACACTGGTGCTGCTGCCTGCGATTGCCGGCATGATGGAACAGGGCAATGCCAGCGCCGGACTGCTGGCCTGGGACCTGCTGTGGACCATCGGCAAAGTCGCCGCCTTTATGGTGCTGATGATGGTGGTGGGACGGCGTGCCGTCCCCTGGATCCTCGCCCGCAGCGCCGCCACCGGCTCGCGTGAGCTGTTTACTCTGGCGGTATTAGCGCTGGCGCTGGGCATCGCCTTTGGTGCTGTTGAATTCTTTGATGTTTCGTTTGCGCTGGGCGCTTTCTTTGCCGGTATGGTGCTGAACGAATCGGAACTGAGCCACCGCGCCGCGCGCGATACACTGCCGCTGCGTGATGCCTTTGCCGTGCTGTTCTTTGTCTCGGTCGGCATGCTGTTTGACCCGTCGATTCTGGTGACGCAGCCGCTGGCAGTGCTGGGCGCGCTGGTGATTATTGTGGTGGGTAAATCGGTCGCCGCCTGGCTGCTGGTGTCGCTGCTCGGCCATTCACGTCGTACGGCGTTGACCATTTCGGTCAGTCTGGCGCAGATTGGTGAATTCGCCTTTATTCTGGCCGGTCTGGGTATCTCGCTGGGCCTGCTGACTGACGAGGGCCGCAACCTGGTGCTGGCCGCCGCCATCCTGTCGATTATGCTTAATCCGATCCTGTTTACCCTGCTGGAGCGTTTCCTGGCGAAAACGGAGACGATGGAAGAGCAGACGCTGGAAGAGGCGATTGAAGAAGAGAAGCAGATCCCGGTGGATTTCTGCAATCACGCGGTGATTGTGGGTTACGGCCGGGTGGGCAGTCTGATTGGTCAGAAGCTGCTTGAGGCCAATGTTCCGCTGGTGGTGGTTGAAAACTCCCGCGCTCGTGTCGAAGCGCTGCGCGAGCGCGGCATCAAGGCGGTGCTGGGTAATGCTGCCCGCGCTGACACGATGGAACTGGCCCGACTCGACTGCGCCCGCTGGCTGTTACTGACTATTCCGAATGGCTATGAAGCGGGTGAAGTAGTCACAGCCGCGCGTGAAAAACATCAGAATATCGAGATTATCGCCCGCGCCCACTATGACGATGAAGTCGAGTACATCATGGAACGGGGTGCCACCCGTGTGGTGATGGGTGAACGTGAGATTGCCAGCAGTATGCTGCAAATCCTGCAGGATGAGATGACCCAGGGCGAAGATTTACAGCCCTGCGATGTCGTGCGCTGATGCGTGTTAAGCAAAGCCTGGCAGGCTACTGATCTATCAAAATCAGGGTGAATTTTACCGCAACGAATAAACTCAACACGCAGGGAACGCGGGCAGAAGAGGAAAGCGTCCCGCCGCCCGGACAAAAACGCCGGGAGCGTTTTTGAACAACGCGAAGCGTTGGCCCGGCTACGGGCGCACCTCAGGGATGAGGTGCGTACTAAAAACGCCGGGAGCGTTTTTGAACAACGCAAAGCGTTGGCCCAGCTATGGGCGCACCTCAGGGATGAGGTGCGTACTAAAAACGCCGGGAGCGTTTTTGAACAACGCGAAGCGTTGGCCCGGCTATGGGCGCACCTCAGGGATGAGGTGCGTAGTCGTGCGGGCCGAGCGGCCATGGATGGCTTAACCGACTTTCCGATCTGACCGTGTTCCCTGAGCAGGCTCGATCTCATCGCTAACCGAGCCAGACGTTGTCAGTCTTCTAAGGCCCTTCTCTTCAGAAGGGCTTTTTTATGCGCGGCAGCTGCCAGCTTTACCGATCCCAGTAAGACTCTTCCAGACTGTCTTCCCGCTCCGGCAGGCCGCGGGTCAGACGCGGCGAATGCTGATTCAGCACCTGGTAGCTGACGCGGTTGGCATATTTACATACCTGCGCCAGCGATGAGTAGGTCAGGTAAGGACGCGCATGTTTGCTGGAGTTTGGCACATTCAGGCTGTGATAGTTGTTGGCGGTGATGTCATGCAGTAACGCCGCCAGCGCACCATCTCCGGCGCCGTTGGTGTTCATGATCTTTTCCGGTCCGCCCATATAAGGCGCGATGTGCGAGAAAATGCGCAGCGGCTGCTGGCAATCCTGCTGGCGCATCACCCGGCTGAACTCATACTGGTTGAATTCAGCAATTGCGCCAGGCAGCAGTGGATGGTTGGTTTTGCGTTTGAACTCTTCTTCGGTGTAACCCGCCATATAGAGCCCAATCGGGCCAGCAGTACACAGCACCAGATCGACCCAGTCCAGCGCCATATTGGCGGCGAGCAGCGGATCGCTTTCGCCGGTCAGCGCCAGCGCTTCCTCTTCATTCATCGCCACGATGCTGACATGCTCGCGCAGGAAATCGCGCCAGAACTGAGGATTGTCGCCAATCACATGTTTGGTGCCCAGCGTCAGCACCACCGGCACGTTGTGGCGTTTGGCATACTCAATCGCCCGCAACGTTGCCTGTGGCATCGGTTCACCTTCGGCACAGCGCACCAGATAGGAGGTCAGTACCAGCGCAGAGGCTCCGGCGATCACCTCTTCCGGTACGTTATCCGGATGCAGCTGGTTCATCTGGCCGGGGCTGATAGCAAAGGTTCGCTCGCCATGTTCGCCAATCAGCGTAAAGCAGCGTCCAATGGCGCCATCCACGCCCTGCAGATAGTTAAGATCGACCCGGCTTGAGGTGTTACAGAGATAGCGATAGGCGTAGCCGCCAATCTGGATGTTATTGCACATGACGCCCAGCAGCACGGAGCGGTCATCGGCCAGCACCGAGAAATTATGCAGCGTGTTACCGATGGTGCCACCAGCAAACTGATGGGTGATCAGCGCTTCCTGCATCAGCTCGTTGTACAACGCTTCCGCGACGGCATTATCGATAACCAGCGAGTGCCCGGCACTCAGGCCATAACGTGCGAGAAAAGCGTCATCGACTTTGGCTTCGATATCCACCAGCGTCTGGTCGATACCCACCACCCAGCTGCCTGCATCAACGTCGTGTTGGGCGGGCTGTAACAGGGGATCGCGTGCGCTGACAGGAAAGTAGTGTTTGGATTTGCGTTTGCCGGGAAATTTCATCGGGAGGTGCCGTCTGGAAAAACAGGCAGAGAATGATATCACACTCTCCGCCTGCGCTTTAACGGCGTGCGTCGACCAGTTGCACCATCATGTCGATATGCGCCTCATCGGCGTTCAGCGCAGGGATATACTCAAACTTCTCACCCCCGGCATGCATGAAGATTTCGCAGTTTTCACCACTGATCTCTTCCAGCGTCTCCAGGCAGTCTGACGAGAAGCCCGGGCTCATCACCTGAACATGTTTGATCCCTTTAGCGGGCAGGCTTTCCATGGTTTTATCGGTGTAGGGCATCAACCACGGCTCACGACCAAAACGCGACTGAAAGGTCATCATGTACTGATCGTCACGCAGGCCAAGTGCTTTGACCAGGGCCGCCGTGGTATCCGCACAGCGCTGCGGGTAGTCATCGCCTTCGTTAGCAAAACGCTGCGGAATGCCGTGGAAGGATAACACCAGCAGATCGGGCTGACCGTGCCGCTCAAAGGATCGCTCCACCGTCGCTTTCAGCGCGGCGATATAGGCCGGATGTTCGGCGTAGTCGCGGATAAACTGCACATCAGGCAGCGAGCGGTAATCTTTGAATACCGCGGTCAGGCCATCCCACACTGCCGCCACGGTGGAGCAGGAGAATTGCGGATAGAGCGGCAGCACAATCAGGCGGGTCACGCCCTGCGCCATTAGCTTATCAACCGCGCTTTTCAGGCTGGGATTACCGTAGCTCATGCCCACCTCGACGGGCATATCGACCCGTGCCGCCAGCGCATCGCGCTGACGCATGCTGTAAACCAGCAGCGGTGAACCGCCTTCCATCCAGACCGATGAGTAGAGCTTAGAGACGCGCGGCGAGCGAAACGGCAGAATAACGGCATTGAGAACCGGCCACCAGAGCCAGCGCGGCGCATCGACCACGCGCGGATCGCTTAAAAACTGTTTCAGATAGCGTTTAACTGCAGGTGTGGTGGGCGCGTCTGGCGTACCTAAATTAACCAATAACACGCCGGCCTTATCTTGCCTCATTTGAGTTCCTTGATAACAACGGGGATGCGTGAAAACGGGGAAATTGTAGCGGAATTAGTGGGAGGTAAAAGCGATTACTGCAAAAGGGGCCAGTAATACCGGCCCCTGTGAACTTAGCCCAGGATCTTAGCCAGCTCGGCACTCACTTCGGTCACCTTACGGGTGCCGTCGATTTTATGATAGGCAGTGTTGCCCGCTTCCGCTTCTTTGCTGTAGTAAGCAATCAGCGGCGCGGTCATCTGATGATATTCCACCAGGCGCTTACGCACGGTCTCTTCCTGATCGTCTTTACGCATGGTCAGCTCTTCGCCGGTCACATCATCTTTGCCTTCCACTTTCGGTGGATTAAAAGTGACGTGATAAACGCGGCCTGATGGCGTGTGAACGCGACGGCCCACGATACGCTCAACGATCAGTTCATCCGGTACGGCGAACTCCAGCACGTGATCAACGGTGATCCCGGCCTCTTTCATTGCATCTGCCTGAGGAATGGTGCGCGGGAAACCGTCCAGCAGGAAACCGTTTTTGCAGTCTTCCTGGGTGATACGCTCTTTGACCAGCGCAATCACCAGCTCATCGGTCACCAGTTTGCCAGCATCCATGATGGCTTTCGCCTGGTTGCCCAGCTCGCTGCCTGCTTTTACTGCTGCACGCAACATGTCGCCGGTGGAGATTTGCGGAATGCCATACTTCTCCATGATGAATTGGGCCTGAGTCCCCTTACCTGCGCCCGGAGCTCCGAGCAGAATAATACGCATTGCGTAAATCCCCTTGCGAATCGCATTGATCTATCTTAGAAGCGAAAGAACATACCATTATGACCCGCTCATCACAAGGAAGGGCGCGGATCGCGCAGGGCGTCCTGAGCTGCTTTTTGGCCCTGACCCCTACCCGCCCGGCCTGCCGGACGCTTTTTCAGATTTACCGCCTGAGCCGAGCAGGAATTGCAGTCGTCGGCTCAGATGATGGGTCATATTCACGCTTTTTTTGCCGCTGCCGCGCACGTTAGCATTCAGCAGCAGCCGCGCCTGCTGCGGCCATTTCACCACATCTTCCGCATCTGACAGCGATGTGATCACGGAGGCCGGGACATTAAAGCTGGCAAACGGCAAACCGGGCTGATGGCAGGAGTTCAGCGGCAGCGGGTCAGACAGGGAGAGCGCATCGACGGTGGCGGCATTGTAAGGCCGCCAGTGCGGATCGTCGAAGCGGCGCAGTGCCTCATGCGTGGCGGTCAGGGTCAGCCCCTGTTCGAAAAGCCGCAGTTCGCTGCGCACCAGCGTACTGAAGTCATGTGTCCGCAACGCCACCAGCACCAGATCGCTGCAGATCTCGGCGTGGCGATCCAGTCGGGTGACAAACAGATGGGCTTCGTCGATCAGTTTCTGATGCAGTACGCTGGCAAAACTCTCGCTCGCCTCCGTCACGCCCTGGTTCTGGCAATCCCGCAGCGGACGCACGCGGCCATTGGGCAATTCGACATGCGGTACCAGCATGATGCTGCCTGCGATCAGCGGAACTGCTGGCAGGATGTTGAGTTCGGTTACCGGAAAGTGCGAGGCGTAACGGTGCTGATTGCGCGCCTGCTCCTGCCGCAGAAAGAGCTGAGAAAGAAGGACCTGCGCCACATGCAGCGAGGGCGCGAAGAAGAGATCGAACTGCTCCAGCCGGTAAAAGCGTGAGAGCGCCAGGCGTAACCGATGGCGCGCCTCTGCTGAAGTTTCAGAGGATAAAGAGCGGTGTGCCATGGTTGTCTCGCTTCGGGGAGTGTGCGGCGTGAACGCAGGTTAAGCGAGGCGGAATACCCTGAAAAATCACAGATATAAGGCTGAGTCAACCCGCCAGAATTTGCCCTACAGAGTAGGTCAATGCGGCTGGACTTTAAAATGATATAAATTGACAATCCCTGTTAGATTTTTGCACAGGGGAAGAGGATGAACGGACTGCCGCCACTGAGAGCGCTGCACTATTTTCACCAGGCAGCCTTACACAGCAGTTTTAGCGTGGCGGCTGAACATCTGCATGTTACGCACAGCGCCATCAGCCATCAGATTCGCCAGCTGGAGAGCTGGATGGGCAAACCACTTTTTGTCCGCAGCCATGGCCGCGTGAAACTGACCTCACACGGTGAACGTCTGCTGCTGAGCTGTCAGCAGGCGTTCAGTGAGTTGCGCAGCAGCTGCGAAAGCATTCGTACCGGGCTGCTTCAGCAGATTCGGGTCTCCTGCGCCCCCAGCTTTTTGTCGCAATGGCTGATTCCCCGTATCGCCAGCTTTTATCAACGCTATCCGGAGATTGAGGTTCACTTCCAGCCGCTGACGCAGATCTCGCAACTGCGCAGTGAACATGTGGATGTACTGATCCTCAGTCACGGCGAGCCACCTGAATCTGACATAGACGCCACGCTGGTCAGCGAGGATGAGATTGGGCCGCTCTGCGCACCTCACTTTGCCTCGCAGCTGCGGGTCGGCGAGGATCTGGCCGCGATGCCCCTGCTGCATGCGGATACCCGGCTGCACGCCTGGTCAGAGTGGGCGGCAAAGGCAGGGGTCAGCGGCCGCTTTAACGGCGGTAAGCATTTTGAGAGTCTGACACTGGGGATTCAGGCCGCACGAAGCGGTCTTGGCGTTCTGATGGCACCGCGTTTGCTGGTACGCAAAGAGCTGGAGGATGGCACGCTGCTTGCGCCGCTTGGCTTTGTACGCGTCGAGCGGGCCACATGGATGATGACAAAACAGAGCCGTCGGCACGATACAGAGATCAGCCTGTTTCGCGACTGGCTGCAGGATGCCGCAAAACCATAAAAAAAGCCGGTGAGGGTCACCGGCTTCAGACAGCTGACAAATTTACTGCTTTTTAACCCTGAAATCCCGCTCACAATCAGCGCTGACTGATTCAGACAGACGGCATCAGAGTCAATGCGATGGGAGCATACGCCTGGAGCAAAGCATCGTAGCTGCAACTTCAGGCCGGTGAAAACCACCGGCCTGTTGCCGTTATGCGGTCAGCAACTGGTTCATGCGGCGGATAAACTGGTTAGGATCGTCCAGCGTGCCGCGCTCGGCCAGCAAGGCCTGATCCAGCAGCAGCTCAATCCACTCACCGAAGCGTGCTTCATCCTGCGTATCCGCAACACGTTTCACCAGCGGATGATCCGGGTTGATTTCGAACAGGTACTTCACTTCCGGCACTTCCTGTCCGGCCGCGGCAAACAGCTTCGCCATCTGCGTGGTCATCTCGTTTGCGTCGGTGGTGACAATCGCCGGAGTATCGGTCAGGCGATGCGTCAGACGCACCTCTTTCACACGTTCGCCCAGCAGAGTTTTCACCCGCTCAACAAAAGGCTCCAGCGCTTTTTCCGCCTCTTTCTGCTCTTCGGTCTCTTCATCCGCCAGCTTGCTCAGCGATTCATCCGCTTTGCTGACTGACTGGAAGGTTTTACCATCGAACTCAGTGAGATAGCTCATCATCCATTCGTCGATGCGATCGGAGAGCAGCAGCACCTCAATGCCTTTTTTGCGGAACAGTTCCAGATGCGGGCTGCTCTTCGCGGCGGCATAGCTGTCAGCGGTGATGTAGTAAATCTTCTCCTGACCTTCCACCATGCGGCTGACGTAATCTTCCAGCGAAATGGTCTGTGCTGAACCTTCGCTCTGGGTAGTGGCGAAACGCAGCAGCTTAGCGATCGTCTCCTGGTTAGCGTGATCTTCCGCCGGGCCCTCTTTCAGCACCAGACCAAACTCATTCCAGAAGGTCTGGTATTTCTCGTTGTCATCTTTCGCCAGTTTTTCCAGCATCTGCAGGGTACGCTTCGTCAGCGCGGCGCGCAGACTCTGGGTCACGCGGCTATCCTGCAGGATCTCACGGGAGACGTTCAGCGGCAGATCGTTGGAGTCAATCAGGCCACGCACAAAGCGCAGATAGTTCGGCATAAACTGCTCAGCGTCATCCATGATAAAGACGCGCTGTACGTAGAGTTTCAGGCCATGTTTCTGATCGCGGTTCCACATATCAAATGGCGCACGCGCCGGAATGTAGAGCAGGCTGGTATATTCCTGCTTACCTTCCACCCGATTGTGGCTCCAGGCGACCGGATCGCTGTAATCGTGGGCGATATGCTTGTAGAACTCGTTGTACTCTTCGTCGCTGATCTCAGATTTGTTGCGGGTCCACAGCGCCTGGGCTTTGTTAATCTTCTCCCAGTGTGTCCCTTCGCCTTCTTCATCTTTGCTTTCGATCTCAACCGGCAGCGCGATGTGATCGGAATATTTGCTGATGATGTTGCGCACGCGCCATGCATCCAGGAACTCATCCTCGCCTTCGCGCAGATGCAGGGTGATCTCGGTACCGCGATCGGCTTTCTCAATCTCAGCCAGGGTATATTCGCCCTCGCCTGCGGATTCCCAGAACACGCCTTCTTCGGCTGACGCGCCCGCGGCACGGGTGCGCACCGTGACTTTATCCGCCACGATGAATGCAGAATAGAAACCGACACCGAACTGACCGATCAACTGGCTATCTTTCGCCTGATCGGAGCCCAGGGATTCAAGGAAGGATTTGGTGCCTGACTTGGCGATAGTCCCGAGGTTCTCAATGACCTCATCGCGACGCATACCGATACCGTTGTCGCTGAGCGTAATGGTACGGTTGTCCTTATCAACAGAGAGACGAACGTGCAGCTCGCCATCACCTTCATACAGGCTGGAATCTGACAGGGCACGGAAGCGCAGTTTGTCTGCCGCATCCGAGGCGTTGGAGATCAGCTCACGCAGGAAAATTTCTTTGTTTGAATAGAGAGAATGGATCATCAGGTGCAGAAGTTGTTTTACTTCCGACTGAAAGCCACGGGTCTCTTGTCCTTTCATGGTCATTGCTACCTCAACAAAACAGGTTGAACAAACGTTGAGGTTGATGTGGGGGTGACAGGGAGATTTTCAAGCCGGTGTCTGTCACAACACCGGCAAGTGATTAAAATTTAAACTTCTGGCGGCCCGCCAGTGAATGGGACAGCGTGGTGCCATCAACCATCTCCAGCTCACCGCCCACCGGCACGCCGTGCGCGATACGGCTGGCGTCGACGCCATACTGACCACAGAGTTCTGCGATGTAGTTCGCGGTCGCCTCGCCTTCCACCGTCGGGTTGGTGGCGAGGATCACTTCCTGCAGGGTTTCACTCTCCAGTCGCTGCTCCAGACGATCCAGGCCAATATCAGCCGGACCGATGCCGTCGAGCGGCGAGAGATGGCCCATCAGCACAAAGTAGCGACCGCCAAACTGGCCGGTTTGCTCAATGGCGTGAATATCCGCCGGGCTTTCCACCACGCAGATTTGACCATTCTGCTGACGCCGTGGATTGGCGCAGATGGTGCAAATTTCCTGCTCGGTGAATGTCCGGCAATCGGCGCAGTGTCCGATCTCCGACATCGCCCGGGTCAGCGCCTGCGCCAGTCGCATGCCACCGCTGCGATCGCGCTGCAGCAACTGGAACGCCATGCGCTGTGCCGACTTCGGCCCAACGCCAGGCAGACAGCGCAGCGACTCCATCAAAGATTCAAGCAGTGGACTGGTTTGCATCAGAACGGCATCTTAAAGCCTGGTGGCAGCTGCATGCCTGAAGAGACAGAAGCCATCTTCTCTTTCTGGGTTTCATCAATGCGACGTGCCGCATCGTTGAACGCGGCTGCAATCAGATCTTCCAGCATATCTTTGTCATCTTCCAGCAGGCTGGGATCGACTTCCACGCGACGGCAGTTGTGCGCGCCGTTAATGGTGACTTTTACCAGGCCAGCACCAGACTCACCGGTCACTTCAATCGCGGCAATCTCTTCCTGAACCTTGGCCATTTTGTCCTGCATCTGCTGGGCCTGTTTCATCAGGTTGCCCAATCCGCCTTTACCACCAAACATAGTTTTCTCTCTCAGCTGAGGCTACAACGCTATCATTAAGATAGCAGCAGCGTGTTCAAACAGGTCGGATACTCTCCTCATCCAGATCGGCATCAAAAAAGCGCTGCAGCGTCTGGATGTGGGTATCACAGGTGATCGACTGACGCGCCTGCGCCAGTTTCTCTTCGTAAATGGCCTGACGCCATTCAAGTGGCGTCAACACCGATGAATTATCGTCTTCAACTACCGAGAGTTCAACTCTCTGCCCGGCATGCTGACTCAGCGCATCGCTTAATACCTGCTGCGCCGACGGTGAATTAAGGTGACGCTGGCTGCTACGCAAATGCAGGCAGACCCCAGTTTCGGTGGTCTCTTTCCAGGCATTTAACGCCAGCTGCTGCACCAGTTTCGGCAGCGGCAGGATCGCAATCTCTGCGGCCCAGGGATCGCGCTGCTGCGCTTCTTCGGCCAGACGCGCCGCCAGCTCAGGGGTTTTCTCATGCTCCAGCGCAGAACGCAAGGCCTTTGGCGTCGCCACCGGCTCCGCCACTTCCACCGGCTGATTAACCGCTTTCCAGCGGTACGCTTCCTCTTTTACCGGGGCGGCAGGCTCGCGATCGCGGATACGCTGCTGACTGCGCTCGGTGACCGAGGCCAGCCGCTCCAGCGCGGAGTTGGCCGGCCGCGCACCTGGCGCTGCCGGCTCACGCTTTTTTGGCTTGTTCGCTCCCTGACGCAACAACTGAGTGCGCGCCTGCAGAAGCTGACTGGTGGAACTGGAAAGTGCGGTATCAGGTGTGGCATCTGGCGACGGCGAATGCTGCGGTGCAGCATCGGGCGCGGCCATCTGCGGCTGAGCGGCAACCTGCTGCTGCGTCTGCTCCGGCATCTGCTGTTGAGTCTGCTGCGCGACGGGCGACGCGGTGTGCGACGGCGGCGCAGCGGCAGGTGACGGTGAGGCTGGCTGTGCTGCCGGTTGCCGTGCTAACGGCGATGGCCCGGATGCTGCCGGTGACGTCTGCGCAGGGGCGACAGGCGCCGTCTGCTGAGTTAATGCGGGACGCGCAATGGGTTCAGCCACGGCAGCTTTAGGATGAAACGCCAGTGCACGCAGCAGCGTCATCTCCACACCCATGCGACGATCGGGCGCAATCGGCAGATCCTTGCGGCCCATCAACAGGGTCTGATAATAGAGTTGCAGATCGGCGGGCGGCACCACGCGCGCCAGTTCACGCAAGCGAAGGGCGTTACTCTCATCATCGTCGTTGAGCGAGGTCGGCAGCAGTTGCACCATCGCAATCTGGTGCAGCAGGCGCAGCATTTCTACCAGCAGCGCTTCCCATTCCACACCCCGTGACGCGGCCTGGCTCAACAGATTCATCACCTGCTGACCGTCACCGTCGACCAGCGCTTCCAGCAGCCCCAGCGGCTGTTCATCATCCAGCGTGCCGAGCATGACGCTGACCGTACTGCTGGTCACCGCGCCCTGCCCCATGGCAATGGCCTGGTCGGTAAGGCTCAGCGCATCGCGCATACTGCCATCGGCAGCCCGCGCCAGCAGCTGCAGCGCCCGGGTTTCACTCTCAATCTGTTCCTGCTTCAGAACATGCTCAAGCTGCTGACGGATTTGATCCACATCCAGCGCTTTGAGGTGGAACTGCAGGCAGCGCGAGAGAATGGTCACCGGCAGTTTCTGCGGATCGGTGGTCGCCAGCAGGAATTTAACGTGTGAAGGGGGCTCTTCCAGCGTCTTTAACAGCGCATTGAAGCTGTGACGCGACAGCATATGCACTTCATCGATCAGATAGACTTTGAAGCGGCCACGCGCCGGGGCGTACTGCACGTTGTCGAGCAGATCGCGGGTATCTTCAACTTTGGTACGCGATGCGGCGTCAATCTCAATCAGATCGACAAAGCGGCCCTGCTCAATTTCACGGCAGTTATCACACTGACCACAGGGGGTGGCAGTGATACCGGTTTCGCAGTTAAGGCCTTTGGCCAGCAGACGCGCAATAGTGGTTTTCCCTACTCCGCGGGTGCCGGAGAAGAGATAAGCATGATGGATGCGTCCCAGAGACAATCCATTCGCCAGCGCCGTCAGAACATGTTCCTGACCGACAACATCAGCAAAAGCCTGGGGACGCCATTTTCGCGCAAGTACCTGATAGCTCATGTGGAGTTCGACGAAGTTGGATGGAAAGATGAGCGCAGACGCTCTGCAACCCCTGTATAAGATTGCAGTAGTCTATCAGCTACGCTTTTGGCTGGCACTCGTTATCTTGACGCCGAAGGCGTGACGGCCTTGCCGGATGGCAAGGCCGAAAGAGTGGCTTAGTGGCCGGGGAATTTAACCAGGCTGTAGCTCTCAACGCCCATGGCATTAAGACGCGTTTCTCCGGTCAGATCGAACAGATTAATAATGAAAGCCGCGTCTTTAACTTCACCGCCTGCACGACGAATCAGTTTAACGGTCGCTTCAATCGTCCCGCCGGTCGCCAGCAGGTCGTCAACCACCAGCACCAGATCGCCTGGCTGGATGGCATCTTTGTGCAATTCCAGCTTATCGGTGCCGTACTCCAGCTCATAGGATTCGCTGTAGACTTCACGGGGCAGTTTGCCGGGCTTACGCACCGGAACAAAACCGACGCCGAGGCCTAACGCCACCGGTGCACCAAACAGGAAACCGCGCGCTTCCGTCCCCACCACCTTAGTGATGCCTTTATTACGGTAACGCTCAACCAGCAGCGCAATCGACGCGGCATAGGCTTTGGGATCTTCCAGCAGGCTGGTGACATCGCGGAACAGGATGCCTGGCTTAGGATAATCGGGAATGCTTTTAATGCTGTTTTTAATGAATTCAAGCTGCTGCGCAGTGTCGGTCATAATGATACGCCTGGTAAAAAATTCTGTTTCGCGCAGCTTCAAAAGCGCTAATACCTGATAACAGGCTCAGCGGAAGTCAATTCACAAAGGGAAGCCACGCACGAAGACGCCCAAATCTAAGCAAATGACCGGCTAAATGCAACTTTATCGCGGCGGCGGCGGTGCGTCCGCTGCTTCTGCCACCACCGGAATACGCCACATAAACAGCAGCAGCGCCGCCAGCATGATCAGCAGCATGATGCGTACCCAGAGCTGATGCACCAGGAAGAGTGAGAGACTAAAGGTGGCGACGATCAGGCAGATAGCGCGTACTTTAGCCCCTGGCGGCATCGCGCGATGCTGCTGCCAGTGGCGCAGATAGCGGCCAAATGGCGATTTCCACAGCAGCCAGTGATGAAAACGCGGCGATGAACGGGCAAAACACCAGGCAGCCAGCAGCATGAATGGCGTGGTAGGTAATAAAGGTAATACAATGCCCAGCGTCCCCAGCACAATCGCCAGCCAGCCGAGGGTTAATAACAGAATGCGTTGCATGAATGCCGCCCAACTCTTTCCTCATCAGCGTACGTTAGCACAATTGAGCGTGACGCGATGAGTGCGATCGCCATACAACAGCGTCTGCAACAGCTCCTTATCGCCCTGCGGCAGGAACTCGCCTGCCATTCCGATGGGGTTTGCCGTCTGCCACGTTTTGATACTCAGCTGTTTCGCACCAAAGGTACGCGGCTGGCTGATTACCTGCTGGAAGTGGAACAGAATTTTGCCCGGCTGTGCGACAGCAGCCACGATCTGGCCCGCAGTGCGTGGCTGGCTGAACGCCTGGTCGATCAGATTGCCGCCCTGCAACGTGAGGCGAGTACGCAACAGCTGCGTACCCGACGCGAACAGCCCATCAGGAACCCACGCGCCGCAAAATATCAGGAGTACCGTGAATTTGAGCGGCGTTTGCTGGCAATGATCGATCAGCGTGAGCAGAGACTGGCGCTGGCCGAAACGCTGGCGGTACAGCATCAGCTGAAACAGGATCTGGAAACGTTAGAGCAGCGACTGGCACGCTGTCGGCAGGCGATTCGCTCTGTCGAATGGGCCTCGTCGTTGCGCGGCAGCGAATAAAGCGCAGCGTGACAAAAGCGCTCCTATACTGGGTGTGATTCGGCGCGGAGAAAAACCATGGCTTTACTTGTGTGGCTGTTAAGCGGTTTACTGCTGGGGTTGCTGAAGCGCCTGCTGATGCCGGGACCACCGGGCGGCCTGGTTGCTACCCTGACGCTGTCGATGATCGGGGCACTGATTGGCGGCTATATCGCCACCTATTTTGACCTGGGCACCCTGGCAACGCTGCATATTGGCGCACTGGGCGTGGCGATTCTCGGTGCATTAGTGATGCTGCTGGTCGCGGCCCGACTACGTATTTAGGAGAAGAGATGTCACTGGAAAATGCCCCTGACGACGTCAAACTGGCAGTTGATCTGATTCAACTACTGGAAGAGCATCAACTGCCGGTAGAAACCGTGCTCTCAGCGCTGGCCATGGTGCAGCGCGATTTCGAAAACAAGCGTGATCGCCCATCGGCTTAGTGGTGGGCAGTCAGCGTCGGACTGAGGCGCAGCATATCGATAAAGGCATTGACCAGCGTCGGCGCGTCTCCGGCTAAATCAAAACTGTCCGGCGCAAACAGCCAGCTTTCCATCATACCGTTGACGTAACCGCGCAGGATAAGAGCGGCCTGACGCGTGCTGAGACTGCCAGGAAGCTGGCCGGCTTCGATACACTGGCGCAGGACATCTTCAATTTTGTCGTAGCATTCCAGCAGTAAGCTCTGCTGCATATTCTTCAGCGCCGACATTTCGCCCACAAATTCACATTTGTGGAAAATGATCTCCATCAAGGCGCGGCGCTGCGGATCCTTTGCTGTCGCGTCAAAGATATAGACCAGCATCGCTCGCAACACAGAGAGTGGATCGCCAGGGTATTTTGTCTGATACTCAAGTTCCACATCGTCCAGACCAGCATCACAACGAAGCCATATTTCATGTAATACATCGGCTTTATTTTTGAAGTGCCAGTAGATGGCCCCTCGCGTGACGCTGGCAGCGGTTGCAATATCCGCCAGAGAAGTGGCTGAAACGCCCTGCTGCGAAAACAGAACAATGGCGGCATCAAGAATTTGATGTCGCGTTTCAAGTGCTTGCGCTTTGGTTTTTCGTGCCATAAGGGGCTTTTTTTACAAACAGGTAAGTTTACATACATTTGCGAATGTATGTACCATAGCATGACCTGCGACTTGACACAGCAATGGGTTTTTCAGTTTGTGATCCATTGACCAATTGATATCGGACACTAGAGGTTTATTTATGAATAAAATCAGAGGATTATCGCCTCTGGCGGCCGTCCTGATGCTATCAGGCAGCTTTTTGTTAACAGGATGTGACAACAATAAATCCGAACAAGCCGCCCAGCAACCGCCAGCAGTGGGGGTTGTAACACTGAAAACTGAACCCCTGAAAATCTCGACTGAATTACCTGGCCGCACCTCGGCATATCGTGTCGCCGAAGTCCGCCCGCAGGTTTCCGGTATCATTCTGAAGCGTAACTTTGTTGAAGGCAGTGATGTCAAAGCGGGTCAGTCTCTTTATCAGATCGATCCAGCTACCTATCAGGCCGCCTATGACAGCGCCAAAGGTGATTTAACTCAGGCGCAGGCCAATGCACGCATCGCTCAGCTGACCGTCAAACGTTATAAGCCTTTACTCGGCACCAAATATATCAGTCAGCAGGATTACGACACCGCCGTTGCCACGGCCGCGCAAAACGATGCTGCGGTTCAGGTAGCAAAAGCCAATGTAGAAACGGCCCGCATTAACCTGGCTTATACCAAAGTCACCTCGCCTATCAGTGGCCGCATCGGCAAATCGTCAGTAACGGAAGGTGCGCTGGTACAAAACGCGCAAACCACCGCTCTGGCCACTGTGCAGCAACTTGACCCGATGTATGTCGACGTCACCCAGTCGAGCGAAGATTTCATGCGCTTACGTTCAGAACTGGAGTCGGGTCAGCTGAAGCAGAACGATGGCAAAGCCAACGTGACCCTGCTGATGCAGAACGGCAACAGCTATCCACAGACAGGTACGCTGGAGTTCTCTGACGTTACCGTTGATGAAACCACGGGTTCTATCACCCTGCGCGCCATTGTCCCGAACCCGAACCATGCGCTGTTACCGGGCATGTTTGTTCGCGCTCGTCTGGATGAAGGTACCAATCCTAATGCGTTGCTGGTTCCGCAACAGGCGGTAGCCCGCACCCCAACGGGTCAGGCAACGGTCATGGTGGTGGGTGCAGATAACAAAGTGGAAGCTCGTCAGGTCACCACCTCTCAGGCGATTGGCGACAAATGGTTAGTCACCGACGGTGTTAAAGCGGGTGAACGTGTGATCAGCACGGGTCTGCAGCGAGCCAAGCCGGGCGCACAGGTTACCCCACAAGAAGTCTCAGACGATGCGAAAGCGGCACCCGATTCAAAGCCGCAGTCTGACAAGTCATCGTCATAACAGGAGCCGTTGATTCATGGCTAAGTTCTTTATCGATCGGCCCATCTTTGCGTGGGTGCTCGCCATCATCATTATGCTGGTCGGTGCGCTATCGATTCTCAAACTTCCGATTGAGCAATATCCCAATGTTGCACCGCCGGCGATTGAGATTCAGGCCACCTACCCTGGTGCAGATGCTAAAACGCTGCAGGACTCGGTGACTCAGGTCATCGAACAAAATATGAACGGCATTGATGGACTGATGTATATGTCCTCAAGCAGCGACTCATCCGGTACGCTGACCCTGACGATCTCCTTTGAGTCAGGGACAGATGCCGATATCGCGCAGGTTCAGGTGCAGAACAAACTGCAGCTGGCGACGCCGCTGTTACCGCAGGAAGTACAGCAACAGGGGATTCAGGTTAAGAAATCTTCCAGTAGCTTCCTGATGGTAGCGGGCTTCATCAGCGACGATGACAATATGACGCAGAATGATATTTCTGACTTTATTTCATCGTCCATCAAAGATCCGATCAGCCGTACCAAAGGCGTGGGTGATACCCAGGTATTTGGTGCGCAGTACGCGATGCGTATCTGGATGGATCCGCACAAGCTGAACAACTACAACCTGACGCCGGTTGATGTTATCAGCGCGCTGAATACGCAGAACACCCAGGTTGCTGCCGGTCAGTTGGGCGGTACGCCTCCGGTTCCGGGACAGCAGCTTAACGCCTCTATCATTGCGCAAACCCGTCTCACCTCTACCGATGAATTCGGCAAAATCCTGCTGAAAGTGAATGAAGATGGTTCTCAGGTTCGTCTGCGTGATGTGGCAAGGATTGAACTTGGTGCGGAAAACTACGAGATCGTTGCCCGTTATAACGGCAAGCCTGCGTCCGGTATCGGTATCAAGCTGGCCACCGGTGCGAATGCGCTGGATACCGCCAATGCGGTGAAAGAAGAACTGGCCAAATTGCAGCCGACGTTCCCGGCCGGTTTGAAAGTGGTCTATCCGTATGACACCACGCCTTTCGTTAAGATCTCGATTTTCGAAGTGGTGAAAACGCTGATCGAAGCGATCGTGCTGGTGTTCCTGGTCATGTATCTGTTTCTGCAGAACTTCCGCGCCACGCTCATTCCTACCATCGCGGTCCCTGTGGTATTGCTGGGTACGTTTGCCGTTATCAGCGCTTTTGGCTATTCGATAAACACCCTGACGATGTTCGGGATGGTGCTGGCCATCGGCTTGCTGGTGGATGACGCCATCGTGGTGGTCGAGAACGTTGAGCGCGTAATGGCGGAAGAGGGATTACCGCCAAAAGAAGCGACTAAGCGTTCTATGGAGCAGATCCAGGGCGCACTGGTCGGTATCGCGCTGGTGCTGGCTGCCGTATTTATTCCGATGGCGTTCTTTGGTGGTTCGACCGGTGTTATCTACCGTCAGTTCTCCATCACTATCGTTTCGGCAATGGCGCTGTCGGTGCTGGTCGCCTTTATTCTGACGCCGGCACTCTGTGCCACCATGCTGAAACCGATTAAAAAAGGCGAGCACGGTAAAACCACCGGTTTCTTCGGCTGGTTCAACCGCATGTTCGACAAAAGCACCAACCACTATGTGGATGGTGTGGGTCACATGGTTCGCAGTACGGGTCGCTATATGGTGATCTATCTGGTGATCGTGGTCGGTATGGCGTTTCTGTTTGTGCGACTGCCCTCTTCATTCTTACCGGAAGAGGATCAGGGTCTGCTGCTGGCTCAGGCGCAGCTGCCTGCTGGTGCAACCCAGGAGCGTACGCAGAAAGTGCTGGACCAGGTGACGGATTACTTCCTGACCCAGGAGAAAGACACGGTTAAATCGGTGTTTACCGTTAACGGCTTCGGCTTTGCCGGTCGTGGACAGAACACCGGTATCGCCTTCGTCAGTCTCAAGCCGTGGGATGAGCGTACCGGCAGCGACATGAAAGTACCGGCGATTGCTGGCCGTGCCATGCAGGCGCTGGGCGCGATCAAAGATGCAATGGTCATTCCTTTCAACCTGCCAGCCATTATTGAACTGGGTAACGCGACCGGCTTCGACTTTGAGCTGATCGACCAGAATAACCTTGGCCACGATAAGCTGACGGAAGCGCGTAATCAGCTGTTCGGCATGATTGCGCAGCATCCTGATACGCTGGTTGGCGTCCGTCCTAACGGGATGGAAGATACCCCGCAGTACAAGCTGACGATCGATCAAGAGAAAGCACAGGCGCTGGGCGTATCACTCAGTGATATCAACACCACGCTGGCGGCTTCCTGGGGCGGTTCCTACGTCAATGACTTCATTGACCGCGGTCGCGTGAAGAAAGTTTACGTCATGGGTAAAGCGGATGCCCGCATGCTGCCGGACGACATTGGTAAATGGTACGTGCGCAACAGCAGCGGAACCATGGTGCCCTTCTCTGCCTTCTCGTCAGCGAAATGGCAATATGGTTCACCACGCCTTGAGCGTTACAACGGTCTGCCTGCGATGGAAATCCTGGGACAGGCTGCGCCAGGCAAAAGTTCGGGTGCGGCAATGGACCTGATGGAAGAGCTGGCGGCGAAACTGCCTGCCGGTATCGGCTATGACTGGACCGGTATGTCCTATCAGGAACGCTTGTCAGGTAACCAGGCCCCTGCGCTCTATGCCATCTCGCTGATTGTGGTCTTCCTGTGTCTCGCCGCACTGTACGAGAGCTGGTCGATTCCATTCTCGGTTATGCTGGTTGTCCCGCTCGGGGTCATTGGTGCACTGATCTTTACCACCCTGCGTGGCCTGAGTAATGACGTCTACTTCGTAGTGGGGTTACTGACAACCATCGGCCTCTCCACCAAGAACGCCATCCTTATCGTCGAATTTGCTAAAGATTTGATGGATAAAGAGGGTAAAGGGCTGATTGAAGCTGCGCTGGAAGCGTGCCGTATGCGTCTGCGTCCTATCCTGATGACGTCACTGGCGTTTATTCTCGGGGTACTGCCGCTGGCGATCAGTACCGGGGCCGGTTCCGGTTCGCAAAACGCCGTAGGTACCGGTGTTATCGGTGGTATGGTCACCGCGACCATACTGGCGATCTTCTTCGTTCCTGTCTTCTTTGTGGTGGTACGCCGCCGCTTTGGCAAGAAAAAAGAAGAATCAGCGAACAGTCATCCGGTTGAGCATAACCAGACTCACTAAGCTGTAAATCATCTGAGGCCGCGCAAGCGGCCTTTTTTTATGCCTGCGATTCTGCCCTTCTCATTTCCTGTTCCCTTGCTTTTCCTGTCTCACGGACAGTTGCAATCCTGGCCTGTGCATCGCATAATATTGTTATAGTATAACATTACATAGGTGTGCATTATGAAAGCGAATATTCATCCTCACTATCGTCACGTGGTCTTCCATGACACATCGGCTGATGTCTGGTTCAAAATTGGATCAACCATCAAAACCGATCGCACCGTGGAGTTCGAAGGCGAAACGCTGCCTTACGTCACCCTGGATGTGTCGTCTGCCTCACATGTGTTCTACACCGGCAAACAGAAAGATTTTGCCAAAGAGGGCAGCACCGCACGCTTTAACCAGCGTTTCGGGCGCTTTCTTGGAAAGAAATAGAGGAGAGGATCATGCAGGTATTAAGCTCGCTGCGTTCAGCAAAAAATCGCCATCGGGATTGTAAAGTGGTCCGCCGCAAAGGCCGTATTTACGTTATCTGTAAATCGAACCCGCGGTTTAAAGCAGTACAGGGAAGAAAGAAAAAACGCTAGTTTGTGTCGTGATGACTGGCCGGGCTTGCCCGGCCTTTTTTATGCTTAGTGCATGCTCTTCAGCATCGCATTCACGTTGTGTTTAAAAGCCGCCTGATAGGTGGCTGCCGGGCCAGAGGCCGTGGATAACGCTTCCGGATAGAGCTCACCACCCGGCTCTGCCCCGGTGGCGCTGGCAATCTGTTTTACCAGACGCGGATCGGTCTGGTTCTCGATGAAATAGCGGTTGATGTGCTGCTGCTTCAGTTGGGTGATTAAATTACCTACGTTGCTGGCACTCGCTTCCGCCTCAGTAGAGAACCCTACCGGCGCCAGGAAAGTCACGCCATATCGCTGTCCAAAGTAACCAAACGCATCATGACTGGTCAGCACTTTACGCTTATCGGCTGGCACAGCGTCAAAGGCGGTTTTTGCCCAGCGATCCAGCGCCTGCAGTTGCTGAATGTAATTCTGTCCACGCTGACGAATGGCCGGAGCATCTTCAGGATCGGCTTTGACCAGCGCATTCATCACGTTGGTCGCGTAGATAACGCCGTTCTGCATGCTGTTCCAGGCGTGAGGATCGGTAACGGTTTTACCCTCCTCCTCCATGCTGCGGGTGGTGACACCGGTTGAGGCGACAACCGGCTGACCGCGATACCCTGAGGCGCTGACCAGCCGATCCATCCACCCTTCCAGTCCCAGTCCGCTGACAAACACCAGATCGGCCTTCGCCAGCGCCTGACTGTCCTGCGGTGTCGGTTCAAAAGTATGAGGATCGCCATTCGGCCCCACCAGGCTTTTAACCTTTACATGATCGCCGCCGACCTGCTTAACGATGTCAGCCAGCACAGTAAAGCTGGCCACGACATCCACCGTTTTGGCCATCGCCAGAGGCGTGGCAAACAGCGCAGCGAAGGCCAGGCTAACCGGTAATTTTTTCATAGATACCCCTTAAGATTAATGGCGGCGTAAAATTCCGCCGCACGGCCCTGTAAGAATGGAGAAAAAAAACAGCATGGCGGCGCTCAGCACTACAGCGGGACCCGCCGGCAATGAGAAGTGCCAGGAGAGCATCAGCCCGGCCAGCGACGAAATCATTGCCATGAAAATGGCGATAACCAGCATCGCGGCGAGATGGCGACTCCAGAAGCGGGCGCTGGCGGCGGGCAACATCATTAAACCCACCGACATCAGGGTGCCCAGCACCTGAAAACCCGCCACCAGATTCAGCACCACCAGCATTAAAAACAGACCATGCACCAGCGGCGCGCTCCATTTTCCCTGCGCACGCAGGAAGTCGCCGTCAAACGCATCGATGACCAGCGGACGATAGATCACCGCCAGCAGAATCAGCGTAAAGGCAGCGATGCCGCCCACCAGCAACAGCGCTGCGTTGTCTACCGCCAGCAGTGAGCCAAACAGAACGTGCAGCAGATCCACACTTGAGCCGCGTAATGAAACCAGCGTGACGCCCAGCGCCAGTGAACCCAGATAGAACCCGGCAAAACTGGCATCCTCTTTCAGCGGCGTGTAGCGACTGACCGCGCCAGAGAGCAGCGCCACGGCTAAACCAGCGATCAGGCCGCCAACACCCATCGCGACCAGTGACAATCCGGAGATCAGATAGCCAATGGCGGCACCGGGCAGCACCGCGTGTGATAAGGCATCGCCAATCAGGCTCATACGTCGCAGGGAGAGGAATACCCCGAGCGGCGTGGCGCTGACGGCCAGCGCCAGACAGGCCACCAGCGCGCGTCGCATAAAACCAAACTCAATAAAGGGTTGAATGAGAGTCACGGCGCACGACTCCGCAGAGAGGAAGCAGGCAGGCAGGTGCAGTTAACCTCACGTTCATCCATCGACATCACGTTACTGAAGTAGCGCGCCACCAGCGGACGATCGTGCAGCACCACCAGCAGGGTTGTTCCAGCCTGCTGTTGCTGCTCAAGGATCGACATCAGTAGCGTCACCGTCTGGCTGTCAATGCCGTTAAAAGGCTCATCCAGAAGCCAGAGCTGGCTGCGCTGCAGCATCAGCCGCGCAAACA
Source organism: Pantoea sp. JV6 (assembly GCF_025910055.1). NCBI lineage: Bacteria > Pseudomonadati > Pseudomonadota > Gammaproteobacteria > Enterobacterales > Erwiniaceae > Pantoea > Pantoea sp. JV6. Next base: position 617,660 of record NZ_JAPCIM010000012.1, read on the forward strand.
ATACCCGCTGCAGTTGTCCGCCGGATAACGTCGCGGGCTGCGCATCCGCATAATCACTCATCTGAACCGCTTCCAGCGCCTGCCAGATCTCCCGACGCAGTATCCGGTTAATGCCGCCGAACCAGCCGCAGCGTGGCCAGCAGCCAATAGAGACCAGTTCAAATACCGTCAGGGGAAAGCGGGTCTCAAGTTCGGTGCGCTGCGGCAACCAGCCGATATCCCGGCGTGCAACATGCAGCTCGCAGCGCCCGGCTATCGGTGGCAGTAAGCCAGCAATGGTTTTTAACAGGGTTGATTTGCCGCTACCGTTCGCGCCGACCAGCGCGGTCATCGAGCCGGCTTCGAGCTGGCCGGTAATCACCGGGGTCACAACCTGTCCCTGGTAGCCCGCGCGAAGCGCGTTAAACAGGATCATGCGCTGATCCCCCATTTTATTGCCACAGCAAGCAGCGTGATAAATAGCAGTGCTACTCCCAGCCGCCCGCCCAGTGACATAAGTAGTCCACTCTGACGCATTACTTCACCACAATGTTATAACATAACAGTAAAGATACCTGATGTTGCTCTCTGTTGAATGTGGGATTGTGTATCAAAAGATAAATACCAGCTGCACACACTGGCAGACCCGCACTGGCGATAAGGCCTGCGGCTGCGTCTGGCAAATCTCATAAACTGAGAGTTTTGTGCTCAACTGACTTGCAAACCAGTTGCAGAAAACCAATGATAGGTTTATTAACGGTTATAAGTGGAACAGATATGCTGTCACGCATTGAATGTGATATTGCCGCGGGTGAATCGGACTGCGCAAAAATAGCAGAGATTGTTCAGCGGAATATTCTCAAAATAACCGATTTGCTGGTAGGGGATTTACGCTGGTACTCACAAAATGCCCGGTTAGTTCCAGGCAGTTTAAAAATCATTTCGGTTGAATACCAGGATCTGAATAGTTTTAAATTACTTTACGATTTTGACTGGAATTTATTTAGTCCCTGCCTGGATCTAAATGAAACCGTGACGCAGTCAGAACAGGTAAACTTTCACATTAAGCCCAGTGCACTTGAGTTTGATGTGATCGACAATGAGCAACCCTCCCCTGGCGATGAATTGTAATATTTAGTAATGGAGGTGAGCAGAACTAATGGTTTTACACTATCTTTAAGGTATCCCGTTTAATAACTGCCCGAATAATCGCTTCCTGGCCGCGTGATCTTCTCTCGCCGCCCTGCGGCAACTGTGCTAGCTATGGAGGGGAAAAAGATGGACGAATACTCACCGAAACGGCATGATATTGCCCAGCTTAAATACCTTTGTGAGAGTCTGTTTGACGACAGCATGGCAACATTAACCGACAGTCATCATGGCTGGGTTAATGATCCCACTTCTGAAAGCAATCTACAGCTTAACGATTTGATTGAGCATATCGCCTCTTTCACCATGAATTACAAAATTAAGCACGTTGAAGATGAAGCGCTGATTTCGCAAATCGATGAATATCTTGATGATACTTTTATGCTATTCAGCAATTATGGTGTCAATAGTCCGGATCTTCAGCGGTGGCAACGTTCAGCAAAACGCTTATTTAATCTGTTCACTGAAGAGTGCGCTTTTCTCCAGCAACCGAGCCATTCATTATAGTAAAGACATGAGAACGGTTTATTTATGAACAAAACCCTGACTAAAACCGATTATTTGATGCGACTGCGGCGCTGCCGCTCTCTTGATACCCTGGAAAGGGTGATTGAAAAAAATAAGTATGAATTACCGGAAGATGAATTAGCGGTATTTTACTCAGCAGCTGACCATCGCCTGGCGGAACTGACGATGAACAAGCTCTACGATAAAGTCCCGGGTTCAGTATGGAAATTTGTCCGTTAATCTGATCGCTTACGGCTCAGTTTTACCCCAATAAAGTACCGGATAATCCTGCCTGCCGGCAAAGGATCGGCCCAGGCGGGTTTTGCCTGTCTGCAGCTTAGGGGGAGAATATCGAAGGGGAAAAAGTGGTGGGGGCCCTGCCAGCTACATCCCGGCACACGCGTCACCTGCTACGGCTGCTTCCTTCCGGATCTGACCGAGTTCACAAGCTAGCATTGCGGGAGAACCAACAGGGCCCCCATTGACAAGCCCTCTTTACGAGAGCGGGGGCATTATCTGGGAAGGAGGTGGCAATTGCAAGCGTAGTCGGGACAACCGTTGTTTTCTTGAACAACCACCGCTTTTACGCTTTCTCCGCCTTTTCCCCGTGCTAAAGTTAAAACCCTTTTTCCTGATGAAATAAGTACATGAATCAGCCAGACACTTTCCAGCAACGCATCTGGCAAATTGTTGCCGCTATTCCGGCTGGCCGCGTCACCACCTATGGCGATGTGGCGCTACTGGCCGGTTCTCCGCGCGCGGCGCGTCAGGTCGGTGGCGTGCTGAGCCGCTTACCCGAGGGCACTACCCTTCCCTGGCATCGCGTCGTAAACCGACACGGCACAATTTCTCTTCAGGGTGACCGTCTGTTGCGGCAGCGGGATGCACTGGAGGCGGAAGGCATAGAGGTGAGTGACGACGGACAGCTCGATCTCGAGACTTATCGCTGGCGAGTTTAGACAGGGAAAAAAGGGCGACTATGTCGCCCCGAAAAGAGTTTACAGACGGGTTGGAGCAGGAACCGCAGCAGACGGCGTCACCTGAGTCGGTGAGGTCGAAGGAACGGTGGTCGCTGCGCCCGGCTGGGTTGGCATCGCCATAGACGGTACCGGTACCAGCAGCAGCTCTGCTTTGGTGCCACCCTGGTTAATCACCGGCTTCACGCCTTCAGTGATAAAGGCCAGCTTACCGTCGATTGAGATGGCTGCGCTTAACAGAATGCGTGCATCAGGCTTGATGTCGGCTGGGTTAAACGGCAGCACGAACTGGAACGGTGCCTGTTTGCCTTCGGTTCGCACCACGCGCTGCGACAGCACTTTTGATGGTGCATCGGCGACGGACGCATCAGAGAGCGTCACGGTTAATACCGCATCCGGCGGCAGCGCAATGCGCTGGCGGATAAAGACTGAACCACTTACGTTAGGCTGCGCAATCGCCGCCGTCTGTCCTGCAACTGCAGAACCCAGAGTTGGCGTTGGCACGGGTTTACTCTTGTCGGCGCATCCTACAACAGCAACCGCCATAACTACTCCACTGAACACATGCCTGAGTTTCATTGATGTCGTCTCCATTTGATCAAAATGATTGTCGGCAGCGAATCCTGCTTACAGCGCTTCACTCGCCGTATGTCCTTAATGTTGGCACAAAAATGAAATTTTGCCTGGCACCGACAATGTAGAAAGTCTGATTGACGTCAACTGGTCCGATCTTTCACACTGAGGAGGTCACTATATTGAGGAATGCGCCATGAGTCAGGCACTGCAAAATCTGCTGAATTTATTAAATCTGGAAAAACTGGAAGAGGGTTTATATCGCGGCCAGAGCGAAGATATTGGCCTTCGTCAGGTGTTTGGCGGTCAGGTGGTGGGTCAGGCGCTGTATGCCGCAAAGCAAACCGTGGCGGAAGATCGCATTATTCACTCTTTTCACAGCTATTTTTTGCGGCCCGGCGATAGTCAGAAAGCGATTATTTATGATGTTGAAACGTTGCGTGATGGCAAAAGTTTCAGTGCCCGGCGGGTCAGTGCCATTCAGAATGGGCAGCCGATTTTTTATATGACCGCCTCGTTCCAGTCACCGGAAAGCGGCTTTGAACATCAGAATCCGATGCCACAGGTGGCGGGGCCAGAGAATCTGTTAACTGAACAGGCGATGGCGCAGAAAATGGCGCATCTGCTGCCAGAAAAGCTACGTGAAAAATTCATTGCTGAGCGTCCGCTGGAGATCCGCCCGGTACAGATTCACAATCCTCTTCGGGGCCATGTGGATAAGCCGGAGCGCCAGGTCTGGATCCGTGCCACCGGCCCACTGCCCGACGACTTACGTATCCATCAGTATCTGCTCGGCTATGCTTCCGATCTCAATTTCCTGCCGGTCGCGCTCCAGCCGCACGGCAAAGGCTTTTTAGAGCCGGACATGCAGGTCGCCACTATCGACCACTCAATGTGGTTCCACCGCCCGTTCGACTTCAGTGAATGGCTGCTCTATAGCGTAGTCAGTACTTCGGCGTCAGGCGCACGGGGTTTTGTCCGGGGCGAGTTCTACAATCAGCAGGGTGTGCTGGTGGCCTCAACGGTTCAGGAAGGGGTCATGCGTCAGCGCAGCGAATAAAAAAAGGGGCGATTACTCGCCCCCGATTGATCTTTTCACTGCCCATCCATTACTGGTTGTAAGCATTCTCGCCGTGGCTGTTTACATCCAGACCTTCACGCTCATGCTCTTCCGGAACGCGCAGACCGACAATCAAATCAGCCAGCTTGAAGCCGATGAAGGCGACAACGCCCGACCAGACGATAGTCAGGCCCACGCTGAAGAGCTGTACCCAAACCTGATGGCCCATGGTGACACCCTCTGCGTAGCCTACGCCGCCCAGTGAAGAGGAGGCAAACACGCCAGTCAGGATACAGCCGACAATGCCGCACACGCCATGCACGCCGAACACATCGCAGGGATCATCCACGCGCAGCCATTTTTTCAGGGTGGTCACGCCCCACAGTCCCGCCAGTCCGCCGACCAGGCCGATGATTAATGCACCGCCGACGCCGACGTAACCACAGGCAGGCGTAATCGCTACTAATCCGGCAATAAAGCCTGAACAGGCACCCAGCAGCGAAGGCTTACCACGTACCGCCCACTCGCCAAAGGTCCATGACAACACGGCGCCCGCTGTTGCGACAACGGTGTTCAGGAAGGCCAGCGCCGCGATTTCGTTTGCTGCAGAAGCAGAACCGGCGTTGAAACCGAACCAGCCGACATACAGAATGGCGGTGCCGGTGAATACCATTGGCAGGTTGTGTGGTTTGAAGGCCTCTTTACCAAAGCCGGCACGTTTGCCCACCAGATAAGCGCCCACCAGACCGGCGACAGCGGCGTTAATATGCACCACGGTGCCGCCAGCAAAGTCCAGCGCGCCATCCTGTGCCAGGAAACCGCCAGCCCACACCATGTGCGCGATAGGCAGGTAAGCCAGGGTCAGCCAGACGCCGACAAAAATCAGTACGGCAGAGAAACGGATGCGTTCTGCGATAGCACCGACAATCAGGCCCACCGTGATACAGGCAAACGAGGCCTGGAACGCGACGTGAATATATTGATAGAAGCTGCCCATGACGGCGGTCAGCTGAATGTTTTTCAGCATCACCCAGTTAAAGCTGCCAAAGAATGCGTTGCCTTCACTGAACGCCAGTGAATAGCCGTAAACCATCCACAATACGCAGACCAGTGAGAAGGTGACGGCAACCTGGGTCAGCATCGACAGCACGTTTTTACCGCGAATCAAACCACCGTAAAACAGCGCGATACCTGGAATTGACATAAACAGCACCAGCGCGGTGCAAATCATCATAAATGCGTTATCAGCCTTGTCCGCAACGGCAGGCGCAGCCATCGCGAGTGAGGGTAACAGTGCCAGGCTGGTGAGGCCCAACTTAGCGAAAATTTTATTCATTTTTATTCCATCCCATCACAGTACTGAGTCTTTATTACAGAGCGGCTTCGTCGGTCTCGCCGGTACGAATACGGATGACGCGCTGCAGTTCAGCCACGAAAATTTTACCGTCGCCAATTTTGCCGGTGTAAGCCGCTTTACTGATGACATCCACCACTTCGTCTAACTGATCGTCGGCAATAGCGATATCAATTTTGACCTTAGGCAGGAAGTTCACGCTGTACTCTGCGCCACGATAAAGCTCTGCATGGCCCTTCTGACGGCCAAAACCTTTCACTTCGGAGACGGTCAGTCCCTGAATGCCGATAGAGGATAAAGCTTCACGTACATCCTCCAGCTTGAATGGCTTAATTACGACGGTAACCAGCTTCATTGGATCCCCTCCAGCGAGTAAATAGGTAACGTTTACGGACACGCAGGGATATAAGCAAAGCCTGTGCCAGAGTGTGAAAATGACGGTAATACGTTGTTCAGGCGAGACGCGACAAGGGATGCTTTAAAGAGGATGGGAAACAGAAAGGCCGTACAGGGGAAATTGCAGCGGAGGGCTGCACTCCTTTGGTGCTTCAGGCGTCAAAGGAGTGCATTTATACAGATTAATCTGATAAAGGTGCGCAAAAAAGGTGCAACTCAGCCTTCAGTTGTTACAGCGACGCCCGATACCAGATCTTCACCTGCCTGCTGCAGCTGATACATCTGCCAGTAACGTCCCTGCATCGCCAGCAGTTGCTGATGCGTACCCTGCTCAACCACACGACCACGATGCAGCACCAGAATCTTGTCTGCTTCAATAATCGTTGAGAGGCGGTGAGCAATCACCACCAGCGTGCTGTGCTGGCGCAGCGTCTCAAGCGTCTGCTGAATGGCCTGCTCGGTGCCGGAATCAATATTGGCCGTCGCTTCGTCGAGGATCAGTATCTGCGGCAGATCAACCAGCACCCGGGCCAGTGCCAGCAGCTGCTTCTGCCCGACCGACAGATTATTGCCCTGCTCACCCAGCCGGGTATGAATTCCCTCCGGCAACGCATGCGCCAGCGGAGCCAGCTGCACCTGTTCCAGCACCGTCCAGACGGCCTCTTCGCTGATGTCACGTCCCAGCCGCACATTCGCCAGCAGCGTATCGGCCAGCACCACCGGATCCTGCTGCACCATCGCAATACCGCGCCGCAGCACGGCATGGCTCAGGTTGCTGATGGGTCGATCATCAATGCGGATCTCGCCACGCGTTACCGGGTAGTAACCCATTAACAGGTTCGCCAGCGTGCTTTTACCGCTGCCGGTATGTCCCACCAGCGCCACAAACTCGCGTGGGGCAACCTCAAGATTGATATCACTGAGCACATCGCGGTTTTCACGGTAGGCAAAGCTCAGATTGTTCAGGGTGATACGACCTGAAGCCAGCGGTTGCTGATCGGCACCATACTGCTGCTGTGCGGCATCCATCAGTTCGAAAATACGCTCACCTGAAACTACCGCCTGCTGCAGCATCGATTGCTGAGTGGTCAGCTCAATCAGCGGCTCATTCAGACGCCCCAGATAGGTAATAAAGGCATAGAGTACCCCCACTTCAAACACGCCAGGCATCGAGAAACTAAACAGGATCAGCAGCCCACACAACACCATCGCTGAAAACAGGCTCAACAGCGGACGCAGCAGAAAACCATCCAGACGCAGCGTTTCCATTCGCGCCAGATAGTGAGAGCGGCTCGCTTCGCCCATTCGCTCACCAAATCGCGCCTGCTGACGAAACTGCTGGATCACGCTCATACCGCTGATGACTTCGTTAAAGCCATTATTGATGTCTGCCAGATAGCTGCGAACCCGACGGGCAATGGGCGTGCTGTAACGCTGATAGATGAACATCACTACCAGTACCAGCGGAAAGATCATCATCGCCACCAGCGCCATGCGCCAGTCAAGGCTAAACATCGCCACCATCATGGCGCCGACCAGTGCGGCACTGCGCAACACGGTTGAAACCACCGTGACGTAGAGATCGCGGATCACTTCGGTGTCGTTAGTCACGCGTGAAATAATCTGCCCGACCGGCTGGGTATCAAAGGCACTCAGCGGCTGACAGAGTGCGGCATTCATCACGTCACTGCGTAACCGCTGTACCACACCGATAGCGGCTCGGTTAAACAACAGCGCCTGCCAGTAGTGCAGCCCGGCGGCCAGCAGCTGAAGCAGGATAAAACTGACCACCAGTCCTGCGACCACTCCCCAGGGCATCTGATGTTTCGCCACCAGGTTGTCGATAAAATAGCTGACCAGAACCGGTCCGGTCACTTCCGCCGCGGCAGCGATCCACAGCATCCCTACCGCCAGCGACAGGGATTTGCGCCACGGCTTACCGTAGCTCAGCAGACGCTTCAGGGTAGGCCACAAGCGTGCAGACTTAGCCATGCGGCACTCCTTTCTCATTTTCATCATCATCCAGCGCCGCTTCCAGTTGCTGGTAACGGTACATGTCCCGATACCAGCCAGCACTGCCGGTCAGGGCGTCGTGGTCGCCCCGCTGCGCCACTCTGCCCTGCTGCAGGACCAGGATTTCACTGGCTTCCGTCAGCGCCGATAAGCGGTGCGCGCTGATAATCAGCGTGCGTCCCTGCCCCCAGATGCGCAGGTTATGCAGGATTTCGTGTTCGGTACGGCCATCGACCGCGGAAAGCGCGTCGTCCAGAATCAGGATTTCCGCATTCAGCAGCAGCGCCCGGGCAATCGAAAGACGCTGCTTCTGCCCACCCGACAGCATCACACCGCGCTCCCCGACTTCCGTTTCATAGCCCTGCGGCAAACGCAGGATATCGTCATGAACGCAGGCCAGCGTGGCGGCATGCTCAATCTCCTGCTGGGTTGCGCCCGGTTTCCCCAGCGCAATATTGTTCGCCACGCTGTCTGAGAACAGGAACGGTGTCTGGCTGACCACGGCCAGACGGCTGCGCCAGCTGTCCAGCCGCAATTGCGGCAGCGGGATCTGATGATAACGGATGTCGCCCTGCTGAATATCAAAGTGGCGCTGAATCAGGCTAAGCAGCGTACTTTTGCCACTGCCGGTTGGTCCGCACAGCCCCAGCATCTCGCCGGGTTTCAGCTGGAAGCTGACATCGCTTAAGACCGGACCCACGCTGGCCGGATAGTTAAAGGCACGAATCGCGACCTGCAGCGTGCCCGGTTCAGATGGCAGTGACTTATCGCCATCTTCCACCGCTGGTGCTTCCGCCAGCAGCGCGCCGATACGGCTCCAGGCGGCGCTGCCGCGTTCAACAATATTAAACATCCACGCCAGCGCCAGCATCGGCCAGATCATCAGGCCGAGATACATCACAAAGCTGGTGAGCTGCCCCAGCGTCATCTCTCCATGCCAGACCAGCCAGCTGCCGCCACCAATCGCCAGCAGGTTTGAGAAGCCGATAGCGATATAGATAGTGGGATCGAAACGGGCATCGACCCGCGCCACGCGCAGGTTTTTTTCACCGGTATCGCGGGCGATATCGGAAAATTGCTGCGACTGATGCTGTTCAAGGCCAAAGGATTTAATCATCCGGATGCTGGTCAGGCTCTCCTGCGTCTGATCGTTGAGACTGGAGAAGGCGGCCTGTGCCAGCTTAAAGCGATGGTGCAGTTGATTACCGTAGCGATGGATCACGATGGCCATAATGGGCATCGGCACCAGCGCAAGCAGCGTCAGCTGCCAGCTGATCTGCGTGCTCATTACCAGCAGCACCACGCAGCCCATGACCAGCGAGTCGACCAGCGTCAGTACTCCTTCCCCGGCAGCAAACACCACCCGATCCACGTCGTTGGTGGCGCGCGCAATCAAGTCGCCGGTGCGGTGACGCAGATAAAATGCCGGTTGCTGACGACTCAGCTGGCGATAGAAATCTTCGCGCAGCTCAACCGCCAGCTGGTAGGAGGCACCAAACAGCAGCACGCGCCAGACATAGCGCAGCAGATAGACCACCACCGCCGTTGCCAGCATGATCCCAATCCACATCATGATGCGGCTGGTGCTCATGTTGTCACGCGTCACGCCATCGACAATCACCCCGACCACATGCGGTGGCAGCAGCTGCAGAATAGCAATAACAATCAGCAGGAGGACCGCGCCCAGATAGCGCCGCCACTCCCGCAGAAAATACCAACTTAATTGACTGAATAATCGCACAACGCTGCTCTCAATCTCAGGCCCTCAGGGGGCGACAGGTAAAGCCGTGGTGTATTTAATCTCTTCCATGGCGAAGCTGGATGTCACATCAATCAGGCCGGGCACCCCATTCACTACTCGCTTGTAGAAAGCATCATAGCTTTTCATGTCGGCCACCTGAATGCACAGCAGGTAATCATACTCGCCTGCCATACGGTAAAAGGCCATTACCTCCGGCATGCTGCTCACCACCGAGACAAATGCCTGATACCAGTCGCGGCTGTGCTGCTGCGTTTTAACAAACATAAACGCCGTCAGTGACAGTCCGATTTTATCTCCATCCAGCAACGCCACCCGTGCGCGAATAATGCCATCATCTTCAAGCTTTTTCAGGCGCTTCCAGCAGGGTGTGGTGGTGAGGTTGACGGCATCCGCCAGCGCCTGCAGCGACAGCGTGCAGTCATGCTGCAGCAGTGAGAGCAATTTAAGGTCAGTTTTATCTAACATTCGCGGCTCCGGGAGAATCATTTTCTCCATTACCGCCATTTTAGCGGTAATTGTGCAATCTCTTTTTCCTGCACGTGCCATAAAATAGCCGCATCACTTTTTTACCGGACGCCTGAGATGCACACCTGCTGGATTCGCCACGCTATCAACGAAATTAACGCTGATTTTCAACGATCGGCTGAGACCCATTTGATCCGTTTCGATCTGGCGGACTTTCCCGGTATCTGGTTCTATCTGAAAGATGAAAGTACCCATCCCAGTGGCAGTCTTAAACACCGGCTGGCACGATCCCTGTTCCTCTACGGCCTCTCCAACGGCTGGATTAAACAGGATACGCCGATTATCGAAGCCTCGTCAGGCAGCACTGCCGTTTCTGAGGCGTACTTCGCAAGGCTGCTGGGTCTGCCCTTTATTGCGGTGATGCCGGCGAGCACGGCGAAGCGTAAAATTGAGCAGATCACCTTTTATGGCGGACAGTGCCATTTTGTTGAAGATCCCTGCCAGCTCTATGCTGAATCTGAACGGCTGGCGCGGGAGCTCAATGGCCATTTTATGGATCAGTTTACCTATGCTGAACGTGCCACCGACTGGCGCGGCAATAACAATATTGCAGAGAGCATTTTCCGTCAGATGGAGCATGAACCTTATCCGATTCCCCATACGATAATCATGAGTGCGGGCACGGGCGGCACTTCAGCCACGCTGGGCCGCTATATCCGTTATCAGGGACTGGAAACCAAACTGCTGGTGGTTGATCCGCAGCATTCGGTGTTTTTTGATTACTGGCAGCAGCGTGATGCTACCCTGACCAGCGCGCGCGGCAGCATGATCGAAGGAATTGGCCGTCCGCGAGTGGAGCCGTCGTTTATGCCTGACGTGATCGACGAAATGATCAAAGTGCCGGATGGTGCAACGCTGGCCGCCATGCTGAAACTGGAAAAGATTCTGGGACGCAAGCCTGGCGCCTCTACCGGCACCAATTTCTGGGGCATGATGCAGGTGGCAAAACGCCTACGGGCAGCGAATCAGCAGGGAGCGCTGGTGACACTGCTGTGCGACAGCGGCGAACGTTATCCCGATAGCTACTATCAGCCTGAGTGGGTGGCAAAACATATTGGCGATATCACGCCATGGCAGCGCGAGCTGGAATAAAAAACCGGACATCCTGTCCGGTTCACGGCAATCCTCAGCATTCGGGGGAATACGCGAGGTCGGGTGTTGCCAGCCAGTGATTTAAATAGTGAGACACCGCCTGTGTCTCGCAATGCCCTAATACCGGCAGATGCGGTAGCGCGGCTTTCAGCTGCGCCATCGCATTGCCCATGATGAAACCCTGTCCGGCCTGCGCCAGCATCTCGCGATCGTTCATGGCGTCACCAAACGCCATACACTCCGCCATGGTCAGCGACAGATGGTCACATAACAGTGCCAGCGCGCTGCCTTTATTGCAGCTGGCGGGTAACACCTCCAGACAATCCACAGCAGAGAAGCAGATGTTAGCCTGCTCGCCCAGTGCGGCATCCAGCTCTGTTTTTAGCTGACAGAGGCGCTGATGCTGATCGATAAAGCAGATTTTTGTCACCTGATGCGCGGGCAACCTTTTAAGATCGCACAGCTGATAGCCAAATCCGCTGATCTGATGGGCCACCAGCAGTTCAGGCTGTGGGTGATCGGTAAACCACCCCTGATCGTTGAAAACATGCATGGTGGCGTGCGTATCCCAGCGGCGGTGGATCACCTCTTCGGCGACCGAAGAGGGCAGATCACGCGCAAAGATCAGATTGCCCTGCCTGTCGTGTACACGGGTACCATTACCGGTAATCAGCCACGCGGGCAGTGTCATTTTTTCCCGTAAGATCTGCATCTCCAGCAGATGGCGGCCCGTCGCTAGCGCCAGATTAACGCCACGCAGATGCAACGCCTGCAGGCTATCCAGCGTCTGCTGACCCAGCTGATGATCCGGCAGCAATAATGTGCCATCCATATCGAACGCGGCTAAACGCACCATGATTTACCTCCTGCTGAAAGATGAACTCCACTATTGCCTGTTAATTGCGGAACTAATAGTGAATACTTTTAAAAAACTGTTCCGGGTTTAACATGCGCCAGCTTAACCGTCTTAATCAGTTCCAGCGTCTGTGGCAGCAGAGTCAGGGCGCCCCACAGCAAACCTGCGTGGCGGAGATGGCCCGCCACTGTATCTGCAGCGAGCGTCATCTGCGCACGTTGCTGTCACAGTGGCAGCATGCAGGCTGGCTCAGCTGGCGCGGCGAGCCTGGCCGTGGCAAACAGGGACAAATAGTGTTTCTGCGCTCACCTGAACAATTACGGCAGCAGTTGCTGCAACAACAGCTCGACGCCGGAGACGCCGCTGAGGCCTTGCAGCTGCTGGATCTGCCGCCGGAAAGGCTGATCAATATGCTGCGGCCATTAATGGGTGGACAGTGGCAGAACGATACGCCGGTTCTGCGCATCCCCTACTATCGTCCGATGGAGAGCACAGAGCCGCGCCAGATTACCGGTCGGGCCGAGCAGCACCTGGCTCGCCAGATCTATTCCGGTCTGACTCGCTTTGAGCAGGATGAGCCGGTCGGCGATCTGGCGCATCACTGGCAATATGACGAGGCGTCATCTGGCTGGTTATTCTGGTTACGGCCTCAGCTGATGTGGCACAACGACGAGCCTCTGCAGGCCGCACAACTGGTGGCGCAATTCCGCCAGCTGTTGCGGGATACGCGCGTCAGTGTGTTGCTGGCCGATGTGGTCAGCGTGGATGCGCCCCATCCGCTTGCGGTGCGTTTCGTACTGCGACGCCCTGATTTCTGGCTGCCCCATCGGCTCGCCCACTTGTTGTGCCTGCTGCCCCATCCCATCGATCCCGTCACGGGCAGCGGGCCGTGGAAACTCAGGCACTTCAGCGCCGAGCTGGTCAGGATTGAAAGTCACGCGCGCTGGCATCTGCAGCGTCCTCTGCTGCAGGCGGTGGAGTACTGGATTACCCCTCAGCTGTTTGATCCCGCTCTCGGCAGCAGCTGTCGTCATCCGGTGCAGATTGCGATAGGCGATGCCACAGAGCTCAGGACGCTGCAACCGGTCAGCAGCAGTATCAGCCTCGGCTTCTGTTATCTGGTCTGCCGACCACGAGCCGGATTTACCCCTGATCAGGCGCGCACGCTTTTCCAGCTGATCCAGCAAAGCGGCATTGTCAGCCGGTTGCCTCTGGATGAGGGACTCATCACTCCCAGTAAAGAGCTATTACCTGGCTGGAGTGTGCCGCTGATTGATGCTGTCAGGGTTCCCTTACCGGCAACCCTGACGCTGCATTATCAGTTGCCGGTTGAGCTGCACCAGATGTCACAGGCGCTGGTTGCACTGTTAAAACAGCACGGCTGCACCCTGAAGGTAGTTTTTCATCCGGTAAAAAACTGGCACGGCATCGACCCGCTTGATGAGGCAGATATCGTGATGGGCGACAGACTGATTGGTGATGCGCCGGTCTTTACGCTGGCCAGTTGGTTGCAGACTGACCCGCTATGGCAGCCGCTGTGGCCCACACTGCAGGGCGAAGAGATTCAGGCGCAACTGCTGGCTATCCAGCAAATTGCTGACGACGAAACCCGTGTCCGCTCGCTGCATCAGCTTTATCATCAGCTGATGACGGGCGGCATCCTGCTGCCACTGTTCAATTATCGCTATCAAATCTACGCGCCGCCGGGCGTTGAAGGGATTGAACTGAATACGCTGGGCTGGTTCGATTTCAGCCGCGCATGGATCCCGCCGCCCATTGATCTGCCATGCAGCTGTTCAGCGGCGGACTGAGGCATTACCATAAGCGCAAAATTAATTATCAGGAAAACACCATGAAACGCGCTGTTGTAGTTTTCAGCGGTGGACAAGACTCCACTACCTGCCTGATTCAGGCCTTAGAGCAATATGATGATGTTCATTGCGTCACTTTCGACTATGGACAACGCCATCGGGAAGAGATCGATGTGGCCCGCGACCTGGCGATTAAACTGGGCGCGCGCGCGCATAAAGTGCTGGATGTCACCATGCTGAACGAACTCGCCGTCAGCAGCCTGACGCGGGATAACATTCCGGTGCCGGCTTATAATCCCGAGGCCAGTGGATTACCCAGTACGTTTGTGCCGGGACGCAATATTCTCTTTCTGACGCTGGCCTCGGTTTACGCTTATCAGGTCGAAGCGGAAGCGGTGATCACTGGCGTCTGTGAGACCGATTTCTCCGGCTATCCCGATTGCCGCGATGAGTTTGTCAAAGCGCTGAACCATGCGGTGTCGCTGGGCATGGCGCGCGATGTTCGTTTTGAGACGCCGCTGATGTGGCTCAATAAAGCGGAAACCTGGGCGCTGGCGGATTACTGGCAGCAGCTTGCGCTGGTACGCGAGCAGACGCTGACCTGCTATAACGGCGTGAAAGGTGATGGATGTGGTGAGTGTGCAGCCTGTCATTTACGGGCCAATGGCCTGCAGGGTTATCTCAACGATCGTGCTGGCGTAATGGCGGCAATGAAAGCAAAAAGCGGTCTTAACTAAGAGTGTCTGAGGTGGCGGCAGAGAATCCAGGTTGCCGCCTTTTTATCGGCTCATGCCATCAGACGCATCAGTCGCTCGCGCAACTCCCCTTCCAGCGCAACCGCCTTCTGGGTCCGCAAATCAATACAGACAAAAGTGAGTGCGGCATCCGCCACCACGGTCTCCTGCCCTGCCAGCAAAACCCGCTGCGCAATAATGCCGCTTTTGCCATTCAACTGCGTGATCTCACTGTCGATAGTCAGTACATCGCCCAGCACGGCCGGGCGACGGTAGTTGATGTTGATGTTTACCACCACAAAAGCCAGTTTCTGTTCCTGCAACCAGTGGAATGCTTCCACCTCTTCCAGCCACTCCCAGCGCGCCTCCTCCAGAAACTCAAGATAGCGCGCATTATTGACGTGCTGATAGACATCCAGATGATAGCCGCGCACTTTTATGGTGGTCTGCATGGTCATGCTCTCCTGCTGCTGTGAATTAACTGGTTGGACCTGTTCACTTTAGCAGAGTCGCCTGTCTATCGTGGGTTAAGCATCACAGATGTGTACTGCTTCACAATTTCAGCCGGGCCGCATTTCGCTCTATCAACGCATTGCCGATACCCGGTACTTCACTGAGTTGCTGAATTGCGCTAAACGGTCCGTACTGTTCGCGATAGCTCACAATTGCCTGCGCCTTTTTCAGCCCCACCCCATTCATAACGGCAGAGAGCTGTTCGGCTGTTGCTTCATTAATGCTGACCTGATCCTGCTGTGGCTGCGCGGCGGCTTCCGGCTTCGACGCAGGGTGTGAGTTCTGCGTGACGGCTGCGCTGACAGGTTCAGGTGCCGCAGAGACGCTGCTGTGACAGAGTGCGCCGCCCAGCGCGAGTGAAAGATAGAGGGCAACGAGTTTAGGTTTAGCCATGCTGTGTTTCTCCTTGTGTGTAAACAGCAGCGACAGAGTGGCACTACTGCACGCAAGGCTCAAAAGCGGGATTTCAGAAATGGAAAAGGCCGCGAATGCGGCCTTTGATTGTTACAGTCGTTGCGCAGTTTCTGCGAGGCTTACTGCATTTGTGCGGCAGCGCCGTACTTAATTTTGGCCTCTTTACGCAGGTTTTGCAGTAACGCTTCAAACGCCAGCTGCGCATTATTCTGCGTGACGCCTTTGACCATTTCGTCAATCTGCGCCTGCGGCATGCTACCGGTTTTAACTTTATCAACCGCCACCAGTACCACATTGCCCTGCATATCTTCGCTGACACCCCAGGAAGGTTTATTTTCCGCAGGCTGAGGCAGGTTAAAGGCAGTCTGTGCCACCGGATCCTGCGCATTGCGATCAACGGTCTTGCTGGCGCTCAGCGTCAGACCCGCTGCAGTCAGCGCATCCTGCTTACCGGCTTTCAGATCGGTCAGCAGCTTATCAGCCTGAGCTTTCGCCTGCTGCGTCGCTTTATCATGCTTAAGCGTGTCAGTGATCTGCGCCTTAACCTGCTCAAGCGGTTTTACCGCTTCCGGTTTATGCTCACTGATACGCAGCACAAAGGCACGGTCGCCATCGACAGTGATGATATCGGAGTTGTTGCCCGGCGCGCCGTTTTGCCCGACCAGACCGCCATTAAAGATCGCCTGCTTCACCGCATCAAAGTTAAGCTCATCTGGCAGCGTATCCTGACTGAACCAGCCAGTCTCTTTCGCTTTCAGACCAGAAGCCTGCTCTGCACCCGCCAGTGACTCATTGTCATTGCTGGCCGCTTCGCTGACTTTCTGTTGCACTTTGTAGAAGGCATCAACGCCCTTCTCCTGCTTCACTTTCGCTGCAATGGCGCTGCGCACTTCATCCAGTGGCTTAACCTGCTCTGGCTGAATATCGTCAAGACGAACCACCAGGAAGCCCACTGAAGATTTGATCACGCCTGACATCTGGCCTTTCTCAGTCAGACCGGCATTTTTCAGCTCATCCGGCGTCGTAGAGGGTTCCAGCCAGCCCATATCGCCGCCCTTACGCGCCGAGATCGGGTCAATGGATTTGGCTTTTGCCACGTCAGCGAAGCTGGCACCCGCTTTCAGCTGCGCCAGGACCGCATTGGCATCGGCTTCAGTTTTGGTCTGAATGACGCTGTAGCGCGTACGCTGTGGCTGCGAATAGTCCGCTTTATGCTGGTCGTACCAGGCCTGAATATCGGCCTCGCTGGCATCCTGCTGCATGCTGGCCGCATCCATCAGGAGGTAGCTGACACGGAACTGCTCTGGTGCCATAAAGCTGGTTTTATGCTGCTGATAATACTGACTGATTTCGTCGTCAGTAACGGCCTGCTTCGCCGCCAGTGCATTGACGTCCAGCGTCGCCTGACGAATCTCACGCTGCTGTGAAACCAGGTCCACCAGTTTGCTGGCTTCGCCTTTCAGCGTGAAGTCGGTGTTAGCCACGGCATTGATCAGCTGTTGATTAGAGAGCTGCTTACGCAGCGCTTCGGCATACTGGTCGGCGCTGAAGCCCATATTGCTGATCAGACTCAGATATTTGGCATTGTCGAATTTACCGTTGGTCTGAAAAGCCTGCTGATTGAAGATAGCCTGCTTCACCTGATCGTCGCTGATGCTGAGGTGGAGATCTTTGATGTAGCTATCAAGCAGCGCCTGATCGATTAACTGCGACAGCGCCTGCTGGCGAATCTGCTGCATGTAGCCATCGTTGCTGGCCAGCTGTGAGAACTGATCGCCCAGCATCTGCTGCTGACGACTGCGCTCGCTGTTGAACGCCTGCTCCAGCTGTCCCCGGCTAATCTCCTGGCCGTTAACTTTGGCCGCATAGTCGTTATTGCCGCCAATCAGATAGTTGCCAACGCCCGTCAGCACAAAGGAGAGGATAATCAGCCCCAAAATAATCTTGAGCACGACATGGTTCGACGCCGCGCGTAAATTGTCCATCATGGTATGGCAACACTCCGCTGTAGTGTGAATGTAAAGCTCGGTCGCAATTCGCCATTGGCTGGCGACTCACGCAACTGCTGGCTTAGCTGGCAGTCTCAATCCGGTCCAGGTCCATCTTACGGCCCGATTCTCACCGGTTAAAACAAAAAAGGCACATCTGATTGATGTGCCCGTATGTTACATGAGAACGGGTTAATCGTCCTCTAATCCACTGAAGAAAATGCGTCAATGAATCTATTCGTTGTTATTAATTGACAGCGTCTTTCAATGCTTTACCAGCACGGAAGCCTGGTACTTTACCGGCCGGGATGGTGATCTCTTTACCGGTTTGCGGGTTGCGGCCGGTACGTGCAGCGCGGTCACGCACAGAGAATGTGCCGAAACCTACCAGAGCCACTTCATCACCGTCTTTCAGCGCATCTGAAACTGAGCCCATAAATGCATCTAAAACACGTCCCGCTGCAGCTTTAGAAATATCAGCATCGGCAGCAATTTTGTCGATCAATTGTGACTTATTCACTCTCTTCATCCCCTCTTTTATTATTTCACATCGTACCCTGCATCCGGCAGGGTGCGAACGCGCAGCAAGTTATATCAAGCCTGTGGAGCCGAAACAACGGAATTTCTCTGAGAACGTCGCGTCGGCAGCCACCTAAATTAACGGCACAAAAAAAAGCTGGCAAGCGCCAATTGCCTTGCCAGCTCCGCTTTTTAACGGTTTTTGCCGTTAATCACTATTTTGCTGTTACAACCTGCATACCGTATGGCGCATTTTCCAGTGCCAGATTCAGCACCTCTTCAATGCGTTTCACCGGATGGATCTCCAGATCGGCAATCACGTTCTGTGGAATCTCTTCCAGGTCGCGCTTGTTGTCGTCAGGGATCAGCACGGTTTTAATGCCACCACGGTGCGCTGCCAGCAGTTTCTCTTTCAGCCCGCCAATCGGCAGCACCTGACCACGCAGGGTGATCTCACCGGTCATCGCCACATCCGCCCGCACCGGGTTACCGGTCAGACAGGAGACCAGCGCAGTACACATGGCGATACCGGCACTTGGACCATCTTTCGGCGTAGCGCCTTCAGGGACGTGAACGTGAATATCACGTTTTTCGTAGAAGTCACCATTGATGCCCAGCTTCTCGGCACGGGCACGCACCACGGTCAGCGCAGCCTGAATCGACTCCTGCATCACTTCACCCAGAGAACCGGTGTAAGTCAGCTTGCCTTTACCTGGTACGCAGGCGGTTTCGATGGTCAGCAGATCGCCACCCACTTCGGTCCATGCCAGACCCGTTACCTGACCCACACGGTTTTCGCTGTCCGCACGACCGTAGTCGAAGCGCTGAACGCCCAGGAAATCCTTGAGGTTTTCGCCATTGATAGTGATGTGCTTTTTCGTCTTGTCCATCAGCAGCGATTTAACCGCTTTACGGCACAGTTTCGACAGCTCACGCTCAAGGCTACGCACACCGGCTTCACGGGTGTAGTAACGGATAATGCCCACAATCGCGCTGTCTTCAACCGTAATTTCATTGGCTTTCAGGGCATTGCGCTCAATCTGCTTGGTCAGCAGATGCTGCTTAGCGATGTTCAGTTTTTCATCTTCGGTGTAACCCGACAGACGAATCACTTCCATACGGTCCAGCAGCGGTGCCGGGATGTTCATTGAGTTCGATGTAGCAACGAACATCACATCAGAGAGGTCATAGTCGACTTCCAGATAGTGGTCGTTGAACGCAATGTTCTGCTCAGGATCAAGCACTTCCAGCAGCGCTGAAGCCGGATCGCCGCGCATGTCAGAGGACATTTTGTCGATTTCATCCAGCAGGAACAGTGGGTTTTTAACCCCGACTTTCGCCATTTTCTGGATTAATTTACCCGGCATAGAGCCGATGTAAGTACGACGGTGACCGCGGATTTCAGCTTCATCACGCACGCCACCCAGCGCCATACGCACATATTTGCGTCCGGTTGCTTTGGCGATCGACTGACCGAGAGAGGTTTTACCTACCCCTGGCGGTCCGACCAGGCACAGAATCGGCCCTTTGATTTTGCTGACGCGACTCTGAACCGCAAGATACTCAAGAATACGATCCTTCACGCGCTCCAGCCCGTAATGGTCGGTATCCAGCGTCTCCTGCGCTTTACGCAGATCTTTCTTCACTTTGCTGCGCGCGTTCCACGGAACCTGCACCATCCAGTCGATATAGCCGCGAACCACGGTTGCTTCAGCGGACATCGGGGACATCATCTTCAGCTTCTGCAGCTCAGCTTCCGCTTTCTCGCGCGCTTCTTCCGGCATTTTTGCCGCGTCGATTTTGCGTTTTAACGCTTCGTACTCGTCGGGCGCGTCGTCCATCTCGCCCAGCTCTTTCTGAATCGCCTTCATCTGCTCATTCAGATAGTACTCGCGCTGGCTCTTCTCCATCTGCTTCTTAACACGGTTGCGAATGCGCTTCTCAACCTGCAGCAGATCGATTTCAGATTCCATCATCGCCATCAGATATTCCAGACGTTCGTTGACGTCGGACATCTCCAGCACAGACTGTTTGTCTGCCAGCTTCAGTGGCATATGTGCTGCGACGGTGTCGGCAAGGCGGGCCGCATCGTCAATGTTGTTCAGCGAGGTTAAAACCTCGGGTGGGATCTTCTTGTTGAGTTTGATGTAGCCTTCAAACTGATTGATCGCCGTGCGCACCAGCACTTCCTGCTCGCGCTCTTCAATCTCTGGCGAAACCAGATATTCAGCTTGTGCCACAAAATGGTCACCGTTATCGGCCAGCGTCGTAATGTGGGCGCGCTGTAAACCTTCGACCAGGACTTTGACGGTGCCATCCGGCAGTTTCAGCATTTGTAATACTGATGCAACGGTCCCTACTGAGAAGAGATCGTTAATGCCAGGTTCATCCGTTGAAGCCTCTTTCTGTGCGACCAGCATGATTTTTTTATCATGATCCATTGCGGCTTCAAGGCACCGAATTGATTTTTCCCGGCCAACAAACAACGGAATTACCATGTGCGGATAAACCACCACGTCGCGCAGCGGCAACACGGGGATTTCAATGCGTTCAGAACGCTCAGGATTCATAGAGCTCTCTCTTTGTTTAATGTCCGCCAGGTGATGGGAACCGCATCAGGCAGGTATGCAGTTAAACCCACAGGTATCTGAGTATATGGGGATGATTGTCCGACATTCAACGTCACAGAGGCGAGAAAAGCAAAAGGGGAAACATTTTCCCCTTTTTTATTACAACAAGATGGACGATCTGTTTAATTATTCGCCAGATGCCTGGGCTTCATGCTTACCGTAGATCAACATGGGCTCAGACTGACCTTCAATAACTGATTCATCAATCACTACTTTTTCCACGTCGTCCATGGAAGGCAGGTCATACATCGTTTCCAGTAACGCGCCTTCTACAATTGAACGCAGACCACGTGCACCGGTTTTACGTGACATCGCTTTCTTAGCAATGGCGGTTAACGCCTCGTCACGGAACTCCAGCTCAACGCCTTCCAGGTTAAACAGCGCCTGGTACTGTTTGGTCAGGGCGTTCTTAGGCTCACGCAGAATCTGAATCAGCGCTTCTTCGCTCAGCTCGCTCAGGGTCGCAACAACAGGCAGACGACCGATGAACTCAGGGATCAGACCAAATTTGATCAAATCTTCTGGTTCACACTGCGCAAGCAGTTCGCCTTCGCTGGCTTTCTGCGATTTCCCTTTCACGGTCGCGCCGAAGCCGATACCGGATCCGGTTTCAACACGCTGGGCGATCACTTTGTCCAGGCCGGCAAATGCGCCGCCGCAGATAAACAGAATTTTAGAGGTATCAACCTGCAAAAATTCCTGCTGCGGATGCTTACGTCCACCCTGCGGGGGAACGGCAGCCACGGTGCCTTCAATCAGTTTAAGCAGTGCCTGCTGTACGCCTTCGCCTGACACGTCACGGGTAATCGACGGGTTATCAGACTTACGTGAGATTTTGTCGATTTCATCGATGTAAACGATGCCGCGCTGTGCTTTCTGTACGTCGTAGTCGCATTTCTGCAGCAGTTTCTGGATGATGTTTTCAACATCTTCACCAACGTAACCGGCTTCAGTCAGCGTGGTGGCATCAGCCATGGTAAACGGCACATCCAGCAGGCGTGCCAGCGTTTCTGCCAGCAGCGTTTTACCACTACCGGTCGGGCCAATCAGCAGAATGTTGCTTTTGCCCAGCTCGATACCATTGCTGGTATCGCCGTTGCGCAGACGCTTGTAGTGGTTGTAAACCGCAACCGCCAGCACTTTCTTCGCTCTTTCCTGACCGATGACATAATCATCGAGGTGATGGCGAATTTCATGTGGGGTTGGCAACGCACTACGTTCACGATGCGGGGCAACTTCCTTAATCTCTTCGCGAATGATGTCGTTGCACAGGTCAACACACTCATCGCAGATATACACTGACGGCCCGGCAATCAGCTTTCGCACTTCATGCTGGCTTTTGCCGCAAAAAGAGCAGTACAGCAACTTTCCTGAACCGTCTTTGCGCTTATCTGTCATCAGTTAACCTCTTCTTGTTCTCAGGCCATACCCGAGTACGGCTCAGGCCGTGCGGAGACGGCCGAAATTCATTCAACCCATAATAGTACCGTTGTCCTGTTAACTATAGACCAGGGACAACGGTAAGTCGGGTCTTATTGGCGATGCGTCAGAATTGAATCGACTAATCCATACTCTACCGCTTCATTTGCAGAGAGGAAACGGTCACGCTCGGTGTCACGCTCAATTTCTTCCAGCGTTTTACCGGTGTGCTCAGCCATCAGCTCATTCATACGCTGCTTAACTTTAAGGATTTCGCGCGCATGGATCTCGATGTCTGACGCCTGACCCTGATAACCGCCCAGCGGCTGGTGGATCATCACACGTGAGTTTGGCAGACAGAAACGTTTGCCTTTGGTCCCCGCCGTCAGCAGGAAAGCGCCCATAGAACAGGCCTGACCCATACAGATAGTGCTGACATCCGGTTTGATAAATTTCATGGTGTCGTAGATCGACATACCGGCCGTGATGACACCGCCTGGCGAGTTAATGTAGAGATAGATATCTTTTTCCGGGTTTTCAGCTTCCAGAAACAGCATCTGCGCCACAATCAGATTAGCCATGTGGTCTTCGACCTGGCCAGTCAGAAAAATGACGCGCTCTTTAAGCAGACGGGAGTAGATGTCGTAAGAACGCTCACCACGCGAAGTTTGTTCAACCACCATTGGCACCAGCGCATTGTGCGGTGCTGTATATTCACGATCGCCACTGTATGACATTACCGTCTCCTGGATAAATTTCATTGGCAACATTCTGTACCGATTCTACGTAAGACGCGCGGGAAACTCCACGCCGCGCCTTTTTCCGACACCTTCAGGACGGTTAATCAGCCAGCCTCACTCTTATTTCTGCATACTCCCTGTATCTGGGGATGCTGCACGCATGTTTCAAGCATAACAATCTTTTCCCTGTTCGCTAACCCGGAAAAAGCGATGCGTGAATAATTCGCCTGTTTATTAAACAAATAGCGGCGAAGAGTGGCTATCCGGACGCAAAACACAAAAAAGCCCGCGACTTTTCAGTCACGGGCTTAGCACAGACGGTTAAATGCGTGATCAGGCCTGAGCGGTCTGATTCATCAGATCCTGGAAGTTGGTCTCTTTCTCGGTCACTTTAGCTTTCGCCAGGACCGCTTCAACCGCTTGCTCTTCCAGCGCAACGTTGCGCATATTGTTCATCAGCTCGTTATTCTTGCTGTAGAACTCGATCACTTCCTGCGGATCTTCATACGCAGAAGCCATCTCTTCGATCATGGTGCTTACGCGCGCTTCGTCAGCTTTCAGCTCGTGGGTACGAATCACTTCGCCCAGCAGCAGACCGACAACAACACGGCGTTTAGCCTGCTCTTCGAACAGTTCGCGTGGCAGTTCCAGCGCCTGCTGTTCGTTGCCACCGAAACGCTGTGCAGCCTGACGACGCAGAACGTCGATTTCGCTGTCAACCAGCGCAGCTGGCACGTCGATTTCGTTCGCTTCAACCAGACCGTCGATTGCCTGAGTTTTGATGCGATTACGGATAGCGCCTTTCAGCTCGCGATCCATGTTCTTACGCACTTCAGTACGCAGACCGGCAACTGAACCATCTTCAACGCCGAAACGTTTGATGAACTCTTCAGTCAGCTCTGGCAGTTCGCGCGTTTCAACTTTCTTCAGCACGATCTCGAACTTCGCATCTTTCCCTTTCAGGTTTTCTGCGTGGTAGTCGTCCGGGAATTTCACGTCGATAGTGAAAGTTTCGCCCGCTTTGTGACCCACAACGCCTTCTTCAAAGCCTGGGATCATGCGGCCCTGGCCCATGGCCAGAACGAAATCAGAGGCTTTGCCGCCTTCGAACTCTTCACCATCCACAGAACCGTTGAAATCGATAGTGGCACGATCTTCCGGACCTGCTGCAGCGTCGCTTTCGATCCAGTTGGCCTGCTGCTTGCGCAGGGTGTCCAGCATGGTATCAACGTCAGCATCAGTTACTTCAACGACAGGTTTTTCGACTTCGATGTTTTCCAGGCCTTTCAGCTCAACTTCCGGATAGACTTCGAATTCAACCGCGTAGGTGAAATCCTGACCTTCTTTGTATTCGCCTGGCACGTAGTTCGGTGCGCCAGCCGGATTAATTTTTTCTTTGATGATGGCGTCAACAAAGTTGCGCGTCATCAGCTCGCCCAGCACGTCCTGACGGACAGAAGCGCCGTAACGCTGTGCCACGATGTTCATCGGCACTTTGCCTTTACGGAAACCATCGATGCGAACTTTCCTGGCAACGTCAACCAGTTCTTTTTTTACAGCGCTTTCGATGCTGTCAGCAGCGACAGTAATCGTAATGCGACGGCCCAGGCCCTGAGTGGTTTCTACAGAAACTTGCATCTTGTTACCTCAAAAAATCACGTGCTCGGTCAACTTCAGACACCACACATAGTGAAATGCGCCGTATCCAACAACCGGGACGGCTTCCGTGAAGAGAACCTGATCCCTGTTACCAGAAGCGTCCCGAAGACATTCCGGAAAAATAGACGCAGCATTATAGCGGCATCGCTGGAATGAGTCGAGGATGCTAACTCACCACTTTTCAGCAGGTTTGCTGCTTTTTTGAGCCAGGGATCGCGTTTTTCGCTAAATAACAGAAAAAACGGCCCGCAGGCCGTTTCAGAGAAGGGAGATCAGGCGAGTGTTCCGGCACCACGACAGTTAGGCGAAGCCAGTACGGTATCCTGCAATCCTTCCCACTCTTTCAGGGTATAAGTATGCAGGGCTAAGGCATGTACGCTGCCCGCTAACTCAGCGGCCAGTTCGCCATAAATCAGGCGATGACGCGCCAGAAAGCGCTGGCCTGCAAAGCAGTCGCTCACGATGACCACTTTGAAGTGACTTTCCGATCCGGCAGGAACATTGTGCCGGTAACTTTCGTCGTGCACTTCCAGATGAGCTGGCTGAAACGCCACACGCAGCTTTTCTTCTATTTGTTCGCGGATCATGGCTATTACTCCTCAATGGCGAGCGCAGTGCCCCATCTCATTCAATCTTAGTCGCTTTTAGTGCGCTTACCCGCAAGCGCACGCTAAATATTGCATTTTATGTCAGACCGCTTCCGGCACGCATAATAACGCAGCTGAAACGAACAGCAAACCGACCTGTCAGAGAAGAGGCTTAAAACGGTTTCAGACACAATTTCCCCGGCAACAGGGCTTTTTTCACTGCCGGGCAATGCTATGATGACCGCAGTTTTTGCAAACCAACCCCCTGACACCAACGAGAAAAAGTATGTTGAAAAAACTGTTATTCCCACTGTTGGCTGCGTTCATTTTAGCCGGCTGTGCAACCAGCAATAATACCCTGACTATCCAGCCTAAAATTCAGTTACCGCAGCAGGACCCAGGCCTGATGGGCGTGACTGTCAGCATCAACGGTGCCGACCAGCGTAAAGATCAGGCGCTGGCAAAAGTAAACCGTGATGGTCAGTTAGTGACCTTAACGTCGTCGCGTGACCTGCGCTTCCTGCTGCAGGAAGTGCTGGAGAAGCAGATGACAGCACGCGGCTATATGATTGGTCCTAATGGCGCGGTCGATCTGCAGATTGTGGTGAACAACCTCTATGCCGACGTCACTCAGGGCAATGTGCGCTACAGCATCACCACCAAAGCGGACATCTCTATTATCGCAACAGCGAAAAACGGCAACAAACAGGTTAAAAACTACCGCCAGACTTACAGCGTAGAAGGCGCGTTCAACGCCAATAACCAGAAGATTACCAACGCGGTGAACGCCACTATGAGCGATGTGATCGCGGATATGGCTCAGGACACCAGCGTCAACGACTTTATCAAGCAGAACGCCCGTTAATTCAGTCTCTCCTCTGCCCTGCCTTGCGCAGGGCTTTTTGTTATCTGCAGGATCCGCATGAACCACTATCTTCGCCTCTTCAGCCAGAAAAACGCCGCCGTATTGCTGCTTCTTGGTTTTGCTTCCGGACTGCCGCTGGCCCTGACATCGGGCACGTTGCAGGCGTGGATGACGGTGGAAAATGTCGACCTGAAAACCATCGGCTTCTTTTCGCTGGTCGGCCAGGCCTATGTCTTTAAGTTTCTCTGGTCACCGATGATGGACCGCTATACGCCGCCGTTTCTGGGCCGACGTCGCGGCTGGTTACTGGTCAGTCAGCTGGCGCTGGTTGGCGGGATAATCGCGATGGGATTTCTGCAACCGGGACGCGATCTTACCCTGATGGCCGCGCTGGCCGTGCTGATTGCCTTCTGCTCCGCCTCACAGGACATCGTTTTTGACGCATGGAAAACGGACATCCTGCCGCCTGAAGAGCGTGGCAGCGGCGCGGCGATTACCGTGCTGGGGTATCGACTGGCAATGCTGATTTCCGGCGGGCTGGCGTTGTGGCTGGCTGACCGCTATCTCGGCTGGCAGGCAACCTACTGGCTGATGGCGCTGATGATGGTGCCGGGCATTATCGCCACGCTGGTGGCGAGCGAGCCAGATACCCGTATCTCCACACCCCATTCACTGCGTCAGGCGGTGGTCGATCCACTAAAAGATTTCTTTCAGCGCAACAACGCCTGGCTGCTGATTACCCTGATTATTCTTTACAAGCTGGGCGATGCGTTTGCCGCCTCGCTGACCACCACTTTTTTGATTCGCGGCGTGGGCTTCAACGCCGGTGACGTCGGTCTGGTCAACAAGACGCTGGGTCTGCTGGCGACCATTATTGGCGCGCTCTATGGCGGCGTACTGATGCAGCGTCTGAGCCTGTTCCGGGCGCTAATGATTTTCGGTCTGCTGCAGGCTGTCTCGAACTTTGGTTACTGGCTGCTGGCGGTGACCGATAAACAGTTGTGGAGCATGGCCAGCGCGGTCTTTGTTGAAAATCTCTGTGGCGGCATGGGCACCGCGGCCTTTGTGGCGCTGTTAATGACGCTGTGCAATAAGTCGTTCTCCGCTACCCAGTTCGCACTGTTGTCGGCGCTCTCAGCGGTGGGTCGGGTCTATGTTGGCCCGGCGGCGGGGTGGCTGGTGGAACTCTGGGGCTGGCCGACCTTTTATGCTTTCACGGTGATGGCGGGTCTGCCAGGCCTGGTGCTGCTGGCTTTTTGCCGACAAACATTGAATCAGGTCGAGCAAAGTGGCAATTTTCTGACACGTAGCTACTATCCTCATGGCTATCGCTGGACTAATCGTCTGTTTGCAGCCGGATGTGGCGTGCTGGCGCTCTGGCTGGTGGCTCTGGCACTGAATGCGTTGGGCGTGACGGCGCTGACACCGCTGCTTACCCGCCTGTTTGAACTGGGTATAACACTCTCCCTGCTGGCGGTGCTTTCGGGAGTGTTGCTGGACTATCGGGCGCTGAAGAGACCCCCTGCGTTGCCTGCATCAGATGCTTAAGTGAAATCGATAGGTTTACGGGCTGCGGCTTATTTTATGACACCCCGATAAGTCGCCGCCATTTATCATCGCGTGTTATTTTTTAAAAATAACAATATGACCTGAGGAGGCGTAGCGGAAATACTAAAAACCGGTGAGCAATTACTTTAGTTAAATTTCATCGCGCAAATGATGCAGACTTGTTAAATATTTGGGAGTTAAAAGTAAGGGTTATTCCTTTCCCTGATTTTTTTACGGTTACTTCCATTGGTTTTTGTTATATTGATGCCAACTGCTTGTCTGCGTTAATTATTTGTCACCTGGCGCAACATCTGTGACACCCTTAGCAAAAGGTGTCAACACGTATCTGACACATCCTTAAGCTGGTTTACACTGCATAAACCTTCCCGTAAAATGCGCGCACACTTAAACGACAATAGAGCCCTTTGTCATTGAGGTCGTTAAATGAGACTCAGTAAATACAATAAAAGTTTGGGGATTTTGTCATTAATTGCAGGCACTTTATTAATGAGTGGCTGCGATAGTGCATTGTTAAATCCCAAAGGACAGATTGCACTGGAGCAACGTTCGCTGATACTGACTGCCTTTGGCCTGATGTTGATCGTCGTCATCCCCGCAGTCCTGATGGCCGTGGTGTTTGCCTGGAAATATCGGGCGTCCAACACGAATGCGAAGTACAGCCCTAACTGGTCACACTCTAACAAAGTGGAAGCCGTGGTCTGGACCATTCCGATCCTGATCATTCTCTTCCTCAGCGTGCTGACCTGGAAATCAACCCACGCACTGGAGCCCAGCAAACCGCTGCAATCTGATGTGAAACCGGTTGAGATCGATGTGGTTGCACTGGACTGGAAATGGTTGTTCATTTACCCGGAACAGGGTATTGCGACCGTGAACCAGATTGCCTTCCCGGCAAATACTCCGGTGAACTTCAAAATCACGTCTAACTCCGTCATGAACTCTTTCTTCATCCCAACGCTCGGCAGCCAGATTTATGCGATGGCTGGTATGCAGACCAAGCTGCATCTGATTGCAAATGAGCCGGGAATTTTCGACGGTATCTCTGCGAACTTCAGTGGTCGTGGTTTCTCTGGCATGAAGTTTAAAGCCATTGCAACCAAAGACGATGCGGAATTCCAGCAGTGGGTGGCTAAAGTTAAAGCAGCCCCTAACACGCTGAACACCATGGATGATTTCGAGAAAGTGGCTGTGCCAAGCGAAAATCACCCGGTGGAATATTTCTCTTCAGCTGATCCGAAACTGTTCATGCAAGTCATCGACAAGTTCAAGATGAGCCACGGGAAAATGGACATGCCAAAACATGAAGGTATGGACATGAGTCACGCCGCTTCCGCGGGAGCCGAGGAATAATACGATGTTCGGAAAATTAACACTTGATGCAGTGCCGTACCATGAGCCGATTATCATGGTTACGGTTGCCGCTATCCTGATAGGTGGTGCAGCGCTGGTTGCTGCGCTCACCTATTTTGGTAAGTGGAAATATCTGTGGTCTGAATGGCTGACGTCAGTCGACCACAAACGCCTGGGTATCATGTACATCATCATGGCGTTCGTCATGCTGATTCGTGGTTTCGCTGATGCCATTATGATGCGTACCCAGCAGGTTATGGCTTCGGCCGGTGAAGCGGGCATTCTGCCACCGCACCACTACGACCAGATCTTTACCGCGCATGGCGTGATTATGATCTTCTTCGTGGCGATGCCGTTTGTGGTTGGCCTGATGAACATCGCGGTTCCGTTGCAGATTGGTGCACGTGACGTTGCGTTCCCGTTCCTGAACAACCTGAGCTTCTGGTTTACTGCGGTCGGTGTGATCCTGGTTAACCTGTCTCTGGGTGTGGGCGAGTTCGCACAGACCGGCTGGCTGGCTTATCCGCCGCTTTCCGGCGCGGAGTACAGTCCCGGGGTCGGGGTCGATTACTGGATCTGGAGCCTTCAGCTTTCAGGTATTGGTACGACCTTAACCGGTATTAACTTCTTCGTGACCATCCTGAAGATGCGTGCACCGGGCATGAGCCTGTTCAAAATGCCGGTATTTACCTGGACCGCGCTGTGCACCAACGTCCTGATCATCGCTGCGTTCCCGGTTCTGACCGTGACCCTGGCGCTGTTGACCCTTGATCGTTATCTCGGCTTCCATTTCTTCACCAATGAAATGGGCGGGAACATGATGATGTACGTCAACCTGATCTGGGTCTGGGGCCATCCGGAAGTGTATATCCTGGTACTGCCGGTGTTTGGTGTGTTCGCAGAAATTACCGCGACCTTCTCCAAAAAACGTCTGTTTGGTTATACCTCACTGGTGTGGGCGACCATCGCCATTACCGTGCTGTCGTTTATCGTCTGGTTGCACCACTTCTTCACCATGGGTGCGGGTGCCAACGTTAACGCCTTCTTCGGTATCATGACGATGATCATCGCGATTCCGACAGGGGTTAAAATCTTTAACTGGCTGTTCACCATGTATCAGGGCCGCATTCAGATGCACTCTGCCATGCTGTGGACCGTTGGCTTCCTGGTAACCTTCTCTGTAGGGGGTATGACCGGCGTACTGCTGGCCGTTCCGGGTGCTGACTTTATTCTGCACAACAGCCTGTTCCTGATTGCACACTTCCATAACGTTATCATCGGTGGTGTGGTGTTCGGTTGTATGGCGGGCGTGACCTACTGGTTCCCGAAAGCATTTGGCTTCACCCTGAACGAAACCTGGGGCAAGCGCGCATTCTGGTTCTGGATCATTGGCTTCTTCGTTGCCTTTATGCCGCTGTACGCACTGGGCTTCATGGGTATGACACGTCGTCTGAGCCAGGATATCGATCCACAGTTCCACACCTTACTGGTGGTAGCTGCGGGCGGTGCCGGTCTGATTGCGCTGGGTATTCTGTGTCAGCTGACCATGTTCTACGTCTCGGTACGTGACCGCGATCAGAACCGTGATGTGACGGGTGACCCATGGGGCGGTCGTACGCTGGAGTGGGCAACCTCTTCACCACCACCGTTCTATAACTTTGCTGTCATCCCGCATGTGCATGAGCGTGACGCTTTCTGGGAAATGAAAGAGAAAGGCGAAGCGTACAAACAGCCGGAATCCTATGAAGAGATTCATATGCCGAAAAACAGCGGTGCCGCAATTATCATCTGCGCATTTGCAACGGTAATGGGTTTCGCGCTGATCTGGCATATCTGGTGGCTGGCGGGTGTTTCATTCCTCGGCATGATCGTTTCCTGGATCGTGAAGAGCTTCGACGAAGACGTGGATTACTACGTTCCGGTTGCCGAAGTTCAGAAGATTGAGAACCAGCACTTTGACGAAATCAGCAAAGCAGGTCTGAAATAATGTCAACTGAAACTCTGATTAAACATCACCACGACGCCCATGCGGAGCATGGGCATCACGATGCAGGAGCCAATAAAGTCTTTGGCTTCTGGATCTACCTGATGAGTGACTGCATTATCTTCGCAACCCTGTTTGCGACCTATGCTGTCATGGTCAACAACACTGCCGGTGGCCCGGCAGGTAAAGATATCTTTGAGCTGCCGTTTGTTCTGGTAGAAACCGCCCTGCTGCTGTTGAGTTCGATCACTTACGGCATGGCTGTTATCTCCATGAATAAGGAGCAAAAAGGTGCCGTTATCGGCTGGCTGGCGCTGACCTTCCTGTTCGGTCTGGGCTTCATCGGGATGGAAATCTATGAATTCCATCACCTGATTGCTGAAGGCTTTGGTCCGGATCGCAGTGGCTTCCTGTCTGGCTTCTTTACGCTGGTCGGTACCCACGGTCTGCACGTGACCTCAGGTCTGATCTGGATGCTGGTTCTGATGTTCCAGATTTCCAAACGTGGCCTGAACGCGACTAACCGCACCCGTATCATGTGTCTGAGCCTGTTCTGGCACTTCCTGGACGTGGTCTGGATTTGCGTCTTCACCGTTGTTTACCTGATGGGAGCCATGTAATGAGTCATTCTGTTAACGAACATGGCGCTTCACACGGTAGCGTGAAGTCCTACATGATCGGCTTCATCCTCTCTATCATCCTGACGGCGATCCCGTTCTGGATGGTAATGGATGGCAGTGCATCTCACGGTACTATCCTTGGTGTTGTTCTGGTATGTGCGGTGATTCAGGTGCTGGTTCACCTGGTCTACTTCCTGCACTTAGACAGCAAATCTGAGGGTGGCTGGAACATGGTAGCCATTGTCTTCTCGGCCATCATCATCCTGATTGTCGTAGTAGGCTCACTGTGGATCATGTGGAACCTCAACTACAACATGATGCCTCACTAAAGAGTCACGCGTAATGTTTAAGCAATACCTGCAAGTTACAAAACCAGGAATTATTTTCGGGAATTTAATTTCTGTGATCGGCGGATTTCTGTTGGCTTCCAAAGGCAACACGGATTACGCCCTGTTTCTCATCACCCTGGTGGGCGTGTCACTGGTGGTTGCATCGGGTTGTGTGTTTAACAACGTGATCGACCGCGACATTGACATCAAGATGGAGAGAACCAGGAATCGGGTGCTGGTAAAAGGCCTCATCTCCGCGAAAGTAAGCCTGGTTTATGCCACTGTGCTGGGTATTGCTGGCTTTGCGTTGCTCTACTTCGGTGCTAATCCGCTGGCCATGTGGCTGGCGGTGATGGGCTTCGTGGTGTACGTGGGCATCTACAGTCTCTACATGAAGCGTAATTCCGTTTACGGTACGCTGATTGGCAGTCTGTCGGGTGCTGCGCCGCCGGTTATCGGCTACTGCGCGGTCTCTAACCAGTTTGATGCTGGCGCATTAATCCTGCTGGCGATCTTTAGCCTGTGGCAGATGCCGCATTCGTACGCGATTGCCATCTTCCGCTTTAAAGATTACCAGGCAGCGAACATCCCGGTTCTGCCGGTGGTGAAAGGCATTTCCGTGGCTAAAAATCATATTACGCTCTATATCCTGGCGTTTATGATTGCCACGCTGATGCTGACGCTGGGAGGCTACGCAGGCTACAAATATCTGGTGGTGGCTGCTGCGGTCAGCGTCTGGTGGCTGGGCATGGCATTATCGGGTTATAAAACCGCTGATGACCGTGTCTGGGCGCGTAAACTGTTTGTCTTCTCTATCGTGACCATCACCGCACTGAGCGTGATGATGTCGGTGGATTCGATGGCTCCGGCCTCGAAGGACCTGCTGACTTACGTCTGGTAACCGGCACCGATACAGCATGAAAAGGGCGCGATTTTCGCGCCCTTTCTTTTTGTTACCACTGCTTAAAAACTATTGTTTTACCCGCCCTGCCCCGCCCCCTAGAATGAATGCAGCACATTAACAGAGGTTGGAATGAACGATAATAAAATGACTCCGGTGGAGCTGCGCGCCACATGGGGCCTCGGTACGGTCTTTTCCCTGCGCATGCTGGGAATGTTTATGGTCCTGCCGGTACTGACCACTTATGGCATGGCATTACAGGGCGCGAGTGAAACCTTAATTGGCCTGGCAATCGGCATTTATGGCCTTGCCCAAGCGATATTT
This sequence comes from Pantoea sp. JV6, assembly GCF_025910055.1. Classification (NCBI taxonomy): domain Bacteria; kingdom Pseudomonadati; phylum Pseudomonadota; class Gammaproteobacteria; order Enterobacterales; family Erwiniaceae; genus Pantoea; species Pantoea sp. JV6. The sequence goes on from NZ_JAPCIM010000012.1 coordinate 650,859, forward strand.
CAGATTCCTTTTGGTCTGCTCTCCGATCGCATCGGGCGTAAGCCGCTGATCGTTGGCGGACTGTTGCTGTTTGTCCTGGGCAGTATTATTGCTGCCTGCACCGACTCCATCTGGGGCATTATTCTGGGCCGTGCACTTCAGGGCTCAGGCGCGATTGCCGCTGCCGTGATGGCGCTGTTATCCGATTTAACCCGTGAGCAGAATCGCACCAAAGCGATGGCGTTTATCGGCATCAGTTTTGGCGTTACCTTCGCGATCGCCATGGTGGTCGGCCCGATTGTTACTCACGCACTGGGCCTGCATGCGCTGTTCTGGATGATTGCGATTCTGGCGTCGCTGGGTATCGTGATCACTCTGCTGGTGGTGCCATCGGCCTCCCATCATGTTCTCAACCGTGAATCAGGCATGGTTAAAGGCAGCTTCCGCAAAGTGCTGGCTAACCCACGTCTGGTGAAGCTTAATATCGGTATTTTCTGCCTGCACGTCCTGCTGATGTCGAGCTTTGTCGCGTTGCCGGGGCAGTTTGAACAGGCAGGCTTCCCGGCTCCCGAACACTGGAAAGTCTATCTCTCCACCATGCTGATCGCTTTTGCCGGCGTAGTACCTTTCATCATTTATGCCGAAGTGAAGCGCCGCATGAAGCGTGTCTTTGTCGGCTGCGTCGGGATGATTGTCATTGCCGAGATCGTATTGTGGGGCGCGGAAGGACATTTCTGGACGCTGGTGGTGGGTGTTCAGCTCTTCTTCTTCGCTTTCAACCTGATGGAAGCGATTCTGCCTTCGCTGATCAGTAAAGAGTCGCCTGCGGGCTACAAAGGCACGGCGATGGGGATCTACTCCACCAGCCAGTTCCTGGGCGTGGCCGTTGGCGGCAGCATGGGTGGCTGGGTATTTGGTCATTTCGATGCGCAGACCGTATTCCTGGTTGGCGCGATGGTGGCCGCAGCCTGGCTGTTTGTCAGCATGACAATGCAGGAACCGCCTTATGTCAGCAGCCTGCGCATCGTGCTGAGTGATGCCGCACTGGCCGTGCCGAATCTGGAGCAGCGCCTGAAAGCGCAGCCGGGCGTTAACTCTGTGTTTATCGTGCCCGAAGAGAAAAGCGCCTACATCAAAATTGATAGCAAGGTTACCAGCCGCCCTGAGCTGGAAGCTCTGCTGGGTAGTTGCTGATAAAAAACCGGTTTGGCATGTTAGCTGTGAGATCGATCTGACTTAGGAAGCAGGCCCAGAGAGCCAGCTTGATAGGGTGAGCAACATCAGTCCATTTCGCTGTGAGATCGAGCTGGCTCAGGGAACACGGTCAGATCGGAAAGTCGCAAAAGCCGCCATCCATGGCACGCTCGGCCCGCGCCGTCCCTGGCGCGGGACGCTTTCCTCCTCTGACCGTGTTCCCTGCGCCCCTGAGCTTTTGAGTTGCTGCTAAGTTCCCCCAGGATTTGAATCTGTTAATAGACTCAAATCCAACTCAATCCTGGTTTCAGACAGCTTATAAACTCAAAGCAAGGGGGCCAGCATAGGCTCAACCGCGCCAAACCCGGCACAAGCCTTCTTACAGACAACTCATAAATCCAAGGCGATGGGAGCCTGTGCCTGTAGCAAAGCATCGCGCCGCCCGGATAAAAACGCCGGGAGCGTTTTTGAACAACGCAACGCGTTGGCCCGGCTACGGGCGCACCTCAGGGATGAGGTGCGTAATCGCCCGCGCTGAGCCGCCATGGATGGCGCTTTTGCGTCTTTGCGAAAGGCACAGGCTCCCTGAGCAAGCGCGCGATCGCACAGACGCCCTACAGCTCCCAACTCTCTCCAGAATTTCGACTTGTTTAAAGCGACAGAAGCCCACCCAAACTCAACAACAAAAAACCCGGCCTTAGCCGGGTTTTTATCACTGCATTCATGCTGAAATTCAGCCTGCCCCCGCTTAATCGCGGAAGTTTTTAAACTGGAATGGCTGCCCCAGATTACTGCCGCGCACGATTGCCATCGCACCCTGCAAATCATCACGCGCTTTGCCGGTTACACGCAATGCTTCACCCTGAATCTGGGTCTGCACTTTCAGCTTGCTGTCTTTGATCAGCTTCACCAGCTTCTTCGCCACGTCGCTTTCAATGCCTTTTTTCAGTTTGGCATCGACCGCCCAGCTTTTGCCGCTGTGCTCAATCTCTTCCGGCACCTCTAAAGCACCGCCTTCAATCCCGCGCTTCAGTAACTTCTCACGCAAAATATCCACCAGCTGCTTAACCTGAAAATCGGACTCGCTGGTGATTTTGATGGTTTCATTCTTTTCGTTGAGCTCAAACTCGGCGCTCACGTTGCGGAAATCGAAGCGGGTAGACACTTCACGGTTGGCATTTTCCACCGCATTGCGAATTTCCTGCAGATCGACTTCTGAAACGATATCGAAAGATGGCATCTCTTCTTCTCCTGACGCTAAAGTGACATGCATAATACGCGTCTTAAGGTGCTAAATAAAATCAGGCTGCACACAACGCTATAATGACAGTGTGACAGTAAATAATAGATGGATAGCCCGCCAGCGGGAGGCAGCATGAAAATTACCGTGTTAGGTTGCGGTGCTCTGGGTCAGATCTGGATGACAACCCTTGCCCGCCAGGGACATGAGGTGCAGGGATGGTTGCGGGTGCCGCAGCCCTACTGTTCAGCCAATGTGATTGATCCACAGGGTAACATTTCGAACCGCACGTTTATCGCCAACGATCCGCTGTTTCTGGCAGAAAGCCAGCTGCTGCTGGTTACGCTCAAAGCCCCGCAGGTCTCGCCCGCGGTGAAAAATCTGGAAAGCGTGCTGCCAGAAAACTGCCCGGTCCTTCTGCTGCACAACGGCATGGGGACGCTGGAAGAGCTGAAAGGGCTGACTCAGCCGCTGCTGCGCGGCGTCACCACCCATGCGGCGATGCGCGACGGCACCGTTATTAAACACATCGCCAGTGGCATTACCCACATCGGCCCCGGTAACCGCAAAAGCGCCGCTTACAGCGATCTCGCCGATATCCTGCATCATGCCCTGCCTGATGTCGCCTGGCATGACAACATCCGGGCGGCCTGCTGGCGCAAGCTGGCAGTGAACTGCATCATCAATCCGCTAAGCGTGGAGTATGAGTGCCAGAACGGTGCCCTGCGCGCTTATCCGGAGCAGATCGCGCAACTGTGCGAAGAGATCAGCTGGGTCATGGAGCGCGAAGGTCAGAACGTTGCCAGCGAAAGCCTGCAGGACATCATCTTCGACGTGATTGAAAGCACCGCGGCCAACACCTCTTCGATGCTGCAGGACATACGCGCCCAGCGTCTCACCGAAATCGACTATATCAGCGGTTTTCTGCTGCGCCGCGCCCGGACGCACGGCCTGGTGCTGACGGAGAATACCCGTCTGTATGACATTGTAAAACGCAAGGAGTCCCATTATGACCGCGAACGCATCAGTGCTGGTTTGCCTGGCACATGGCAGTGAAGAAACCGAAGCTGTCACCACCATCGACCTGCTGGTACGCGCCGGGCTGAACGTTGTCACCGCCAGCGTCGAAAGCGACGGCAACCGGGAGATCGTCTGCTCACGCGGTGTTCGTCTGCTGGCTGACGTGACGCTGGTTGAAGTCGCCGACAATGATTTCGCCGCCATCGTCCTGCCCGGCGGCCTGAAAGGCGCCGAAACCTTCCGTGACAGTCCGCTGTTAGTCGAAACGGTACGCCAGTTTCACCTCAATGAAAGGATCGTCGCCGCTATCTGCGCAGCAGCAGGCACGGTACTCATCCCCCACGATCTCTTCCCGGTCGGTAACATGACTGGCTTTCCCGGCTTAAAAGAGACCATTCCGTCAGACAAGTGGATGGAGCGGCGTGTGGTCTGGGATCCGCGCGTCAATCTGCTGACCAGCCAGGGGCCAGGCACGGCAATGGATTTTGCGCTAAAGCTGATCGATCTGCTGGTGGGAAAAGAGATGGCGCGCGAGGTGGCCGCACAGCTGGTGCTGGCTCCCGGCATTTATGACTATCAGGCGTAAACACGCTGAGTTAAAACGCTCTGTTTAAGGCAATGCAGCCAGTCAGACCTGAACAGGCGCTGACTGGCTCTAAACTGTCACTACGGGCGGTAGACTTTGACGTTTTTAAAGCCCTGCTCATGCAGATAGAGTGCCTGCAGACGGCTCATCACACCACGATCGCAGTAGAGCAACCAGGTCCGGTTCTGATCGAGATCGCCAAATTGCGTACTGAGTTTGTAGAACGGCAGCGACTTCACTTCCGTGGCTTTCAGTGCCAGAGGCTTCTCTTCCTGCTCATCAATAGAGCGGATATCCAGCACCACGTCGTTCTCACTCAGCATGGCGACGGTCTCAACTTCAACCACCTCCTCTTCTGTCTGCTCAGCGATGGTACGGATATCGACGTTGGTCGCCTCTTCAATGACCCGATCCAGAATCGTGAAGTCGAAATTCTGCTCTTCAGCCTCGATCTTCTCTTTCACCGCTTTCACGGTCGGGCTTTTTGAGATGACACCGCAATATTCCGGCATGGTGCTGGCGAAATCTTCGGTGCCAATCTCACGGGCAATCCTGATGATGTGCTCTTTGTCATGAGAGATCAGCGGACGCAGAATCAGCGTATCAGAGGCGTTATCAATCAGGCGCAGGTTGGTCAGCGTCTGGCTCGACACCTGCCCCACCGCTTCACCGGTAACCAGCGCCTGCACGCCGTAGCGCTCAGCAATCGACGAGGCGGCACGCACCATCATGCGCTTCAGCACCACGCCCATCTGACCGTCATCCACTTTTTCGAGGATCTCACCCACTACCGGCTCAAAATTGATCGCCACGAACCGCACGCGGTGTGAACGACCAAAACGATTCCACAGATAGTGCGCAACCTGACGGACGCCAATCTCATGGGCGGCACCGCCAAGATTAAAGAAGCAGTAATGTACGCGACTGCCGCGACGCAGCAGCATATAGCTGGAGACGCCGGAGTCAAAGCCACCGGAAATCAGCGACAGCACATCTTCCTGCGTGCCGATCGGGAAACCGCCCAGACCTTCGTAGCGCGCAGTCACCAGCGTCAGACGATTCTCTTCAACTTCAAGATTCACTGTAACGTCCGGGTTTTTAAGCTGTACGCGGGCGCTTTCAATATGCTGATTCAGACCGCCGCCAACATAGCGCTCCACATCCTGTGAACTGAAGCTATGCTTACCACGACGTTTAACACGTACGCAGAAGCTCTTCCCTTCAAGGCTGTCGCGATACTGCACTAAAGTCTGTTCAAAGATGTGATGAATATCGGTGTACTCACGATCTTCAACCGCTAAAACGTGATGAATCCCCGGAATGCGCGTCAGCTCATCGGGAATAATGTCCCGCAGCACCGGATTTTTCGAACGCACTTCAATGTGATCCCAGTGACGCACAACGGCGATTTCGTCGCTAACGGTTTTCAGGACGTTGCGGATATTGCTGGCAAGAATCTTGATAAAGCGCAAACGCACCGACGGACTCTTGATGGTGATTTCAGGAAATAACTTGATGATAAACTTCATGGCGGCGACACAGCTTCGTTGGGCAAATAAGTGCTAAAACAGGCAGCACTTAGCTGGTAAAATCACAAAATTGCGGGCTGCAAGGCGCAACCGCATCCGAGGCGCGGGAGTATATCACCTTTGTCAGGTGACTGCTTCTTCATCAGCCGCCGCATTGATTATTTTGCTAATCATAGGGTCTCAGCTACCATGACCGATTGCGAGATAATGTCCCAACCGTGAGTCGACACGAAATATGCCGAAAAAAGCCGAACAGCCAGCCAGCTTTGAAACGTCATTGCAGCAGCTGGAGCAGATTGTCAGCCGTCTGGAAAGTGGTGAACTGCCGCTGGAAGAAGCCCTGAACGAATTTGAGCGCGGCGTGCAGCTGGCGCGGACTGGCCAGCAGACGCTGCAGCAGGCTGAACAGCGGGTCCGTATTCTGCTGAACGATGATAAAGATGCCGACCTCACTGCTTTCACGCCGGAAAACAGCTAATGGATTTCGCCCGATTACTCGACGCGTATCAGCAGCAGGTTAACGCCGCGCTGACGCGTTTTATAGAGCCACTTCCTTTTCAGAGTTCTCCTCTGGTGAATGCCATGCATTATGGGGCATTATTAGGCGGTAAACGCCTGCGTCCTTTTCTGGTCTACGCTACCGGCGAAATGCTCCACGCCGACCCGGCGAGTCTGGATGCCCCCGCCGCCGCGGTTGAATGCATTCATGCGTACTCTCTGATTCATGACGATCTCCCCGCAATGGACGATGATGCACTGCGTCGCGGGCAGCCAACCTGTCACATTAAATATGGCGAAGATACCGCGATTCTGGCGGGCGACGCCCTGCAGACGCTGGCCTTTTCAATTCTGGCCGACCAGGCGATGCCCGGTGTCAGCGCTGAATATCGTCTGATGATGCTCTCTGAACTGGCGAAAGCCAGCGGCGTGGCCGGCATGTGTGGCGGACAGGCGCTTGATTTAGCGGCGGAAGGTAAATCTGTGGATCTGGACCAGCTGGAGCAGATCCATCGTCATAAAACCGGCGCGCTGATCCGTTCAGCGGTACGGTTAGGCGCCTTAACGGCGGGCGATGCTGGCCGGGAAGCCATGCCGCTGCTCGACCGCTATGCAGAGGCCATTGGTCTCGCGTTTCAGGTGCAGGACGACATTCTGGATGTGATCGGTGACACAGCGGTGACAGGAAAACGCCAGGGTGCCGATCAGCATCTGGGAAAAAGCACCTATCCTTCACTGTTAGGCCTTGAAAATGCCCAAGCTAAAGCGCGGGATTTGTATCAGGAAGCACTTGATACGTTAGAAATGCTCGCTGCGCACTCTTATAACACTACAGCACTGCAGGCGCTGGCGAGCTTCATAATTGAACGCGACAAATAACTTCCATAATGAGTCTCTGATGAGTTTTGATATTGCTAAATACCCGACACTGGCGCTGGCAAACACGGTTCAGGAGCTGCGCGCCCTGCCGAAAGAGAAGTTGCCTGCGCTCTGTGATGAACTGCGTCAGTATCTGTTAGACAGTGTAAGCCGCTCCAGCGGCCATTTTGCGTCGGGTCTGGGCGTGGTCGAACTGACGGTTGCGCTGCATTATGTCTATAACACTCCCTTCGACCATCTGGTATGGGATGTGGGTCATCAGGCTTATCCCCATAAAATTCTGACCGGTCGCCGCGATCGCATCGGTACGATTCGTCAGAAAAATGGCGTACACCCGTTTCCATGGCGCGGCGAAAGTGAATATGACGTATTAAGCGTCGGACACTCGTCAACCTCCATCAGTGCCGGTCTCGGCATGGCCGCGGCGGCAGAACGTGAAGGTCAGGGTCGTCGCACCGCCTGTATTATTGGCGATGGCGCCATCACCGCTGGCATGGCGTTTGAAGCGATGAACCATGCCGGTGATATCAAGCCGGACATGCTGGTGATCCTCAACGACAACGAGATGTCGATCTCCGAAAACGTCGGCGCGCTGAATAACCGTCTGGCGCAGATCCTGTCGGGTAAAACCTATGCGCGACTGCGCGAAGGCAGCAAGCGTGTGCTGACCAGCCTGCCACCGATCAAAGAGCTGGTAAGGCGCACCGAAGAGCATCTCAAAGGCATGGTCGTGCCGGGTACGCTGTTTGAAGAGCTGGGCTTTAATTATATCGGCCCGGTAGATGGTCACGATGTGCTGACGCTGGTCAATACACTGAGCAACATGCGCAGCCTGAAAGGGCCGCAGTTCCTGCATATCATGACGAAGAAAGGTAAAGGCTACGCCCCGGCAGAGGAAGATCCGATTGCCTGGCACGCCGTGCCTAAATTCGATCCTGCGATTGGCGAACTGCCAAAAAGCGCGGAAGGCCTGCCGAGCTACTCTAAAATCTTCGGTAACTGGCTGTGCGAAATGGCCGCCGACGATCCGAAACTGATGGCGATTACGCCAGCAATGCGCGAAGGCTCCGGCATGGTGGCCTTCTCACGCGAATTTCCGAAACAATATTTCGATGTGGCGATTGCCGAGCAGCACGCCGTGACCTTCGCTGCCGGTATGGCGATTGGCGGCTATAAACCGATTGTTGCTATCTACTCCACCTTCCTGCAGCGCGCCTACGATCAGCTGATCCATGACGTCGCCATCCAGAAACTGCCGGTCCTGTTTGCTATCGATCGCGGTGGTATTGTTGGCGCGGATGGTCAGACTCACCAGGGCGCGTTTGATCTCGCCTATCTGCGCTGCGTGCCGGATATGGTGATCATGACCCCCAGCGATGAAAATGAGTGTCGGCAGATGCTCTACACCGGCTATCACTATCAGGATGGTCCAAGTGCGGTGCGCTATCCGCGCGGCACCGGTGTCGGTACGCCACTGGCTCCGCTGCAGAGCCTGCCGCTGGGTAAAGCCGTGGTGAAACGTCAGGGTGAAAAGCTGGCGATTCTGAATTTCGGCACCCTGTTGCCGGAAGCAGCCGCCACGGCGGAAGCGCTGAATGCGACTCTGGTCGATATGCGCTTTGTGAAGCCGCTGGATGAGGCGCTGATCGCCGAGCTCGCCGCCACGCACGACTCGCTGATTACGCTGGAAGAAGGCGCCATCAAAGGCGGTGCCGGCAGTGGCGTCAATGAGTTTGTTATGGCGAAACGTCTGGCTGTTCCGGTGCTGAACATCGGTCTGCCTGATGAGTTCATCCCGCAGGGGACGCAGGACGAAGTGCGTCATGACTATCTGCTGGACGCGGAGGGCATTCAGCAGCAGATCGCCCGCTGGCTGGCGCAGTAACCTCCCCTCTCTGCGCTCCCCCCTCGGGGAGCGCAACATCCTGCTATGCTAAGACCTTTGCACTTTCGCAGGAGCCTCCACCATGAAAACGATTCAACTGGGTACCACCGATCTGCAGGTGTCACGTCTCTGTCTTGGCTGCATGACTTATGGCGAGCCCACGCGCGGCAACCATGCCTGGACGCTGCCGGAAGCGAGCAGCCGTCCGCTGATCCAGCAGGCGCTGAACGCGGGGATCAACTTTTTCGATACCGCCAACAGCTATTCAGATGGCAGCAGCGAAGAGATCCTGGGCCGGGCGCTGAAAGACTTTGCCCGCCGTGAAGAGATCGTGGTCGCCACCAAAGTCTATTTCCCGCTGACCAATCTGTCACAGGGATTGTCGCGCAAGAATATTCTGCAATCCATTGATGACAGCCTGCAGCGCCTCGGCATGGACTATGTCGACCTGCTGCAGATTCACCGCTGGGATTATGAGACGCCGCTGGAAGAGACGCTGGAAGCGCTGCATGAAGTCGTGCAGTCTGGCAAAGCACGTTATATCGGTGCCTCGTCGATGCACGCCAGTCAGTTTGCCCAGGCGTTGCAGATGCAGTCGAAACAGGGCTGGCATCGCTTTGTCAGCATGCAGGATCAGTACAACCTGATTCAGCGCGAAGAGGAGCGTGAAATGCATCCGCTCTGCCTGCAAGAGCAGATTGCCGTGCTGCCGTGGAGTCCGCTGGCGCGCGGTAAGCTGACCCGCCCGTGGGGGGAAAATACCGCGCGTTCCGCCTCTGACAAAGTGATGGCGTCGCTCTACGACAATACCGAAGAGAATGATGCCGTGATTGCAGAGCGGCTGGCGCAGGTGGCGGAAGGTAAAGGTGTAACGCGGGCGCAGGTGGCTCTGGCCTGGCTGCTGAGTAAGCCTGCCGTTACGGCACCGATTATTGGTGCGTCGCGTGCTGAGCAGTTTGAGGATCTGGTGAAGGCGGTGGATGTCACGCTGAGTGACGAGGAAGTTGCACTGCTGGAAGAGGTCTATCAGCCGCATCAGCCGGTAGGATTCGAATAAAATCAGAGAAGGAGACGCCCTGCCCGGGCGTCACCTTCTGTCGCGGTGTGAAAAGCCCTGGCCGTTAACCTGCCAGCCAGACCCCAAAGCCATACAGCATGGCAGCGGAAATCACGCCAGCAATAATGTCATCCACCATAATGCCCATGCCGCCATGCACATTGCGGTCAAACCAGCGAATCGGCCATGGCTTCCACATATCAAGAATACGGAACAGCACAAAGCCACCCAGTACCCATTGCCAGCTGTTGACCGGAATCGCCATCAGCGTGATCCACATGCCGATAAACTCATCCCAGACAATACTGCCGTGATCGTGTACGCCCATATCTTTAGCGGTGCGATGGCAGAGATAGACGCCAACGCAGATACCGACCAGCACCACCAGCGAATAGAGATCCTGCGGCAGATAGGTCATCAGCCACCAGAACGGAATGGCCGCCAGCGATCCCATGGTGCCAGGCACGACCGGGCTTAATCCGCTGCCGAAACCGGTCGCCAGCAGATGCCAGGGATTGCTCATCCGCAGGCGACTCTTCGCCACGTCGTTATTTAGCATCAAAGTGATCAAACCCTTTATGACGGAATGTGGCGGGCTTGCCATTATCCAGCAGCGTTAAGCCTTCCGACTCCGGTGCCATCTGCCCGATGCAGGTATAGGGCACGCCCAGGTGACCCAGCGCTACATCGAGCGCGCCGCGATTGACCTCGGGCACCGTAAAGCAGAGTTCGTAATCTTCTCCGCCACTCAGCGCCCAGCGCAGGACCTGCTCAGGGTCGAAATGATCGCGCAGCGCAGCCGAAAGGGGCAACGCATCCAGATTAAGCCGTGCGCCACAGCCGCTGGCTTTCAGCACGTGGCCGAGATCGGAAATCAGGCCGTCGGAAAGATCCACCGCTGAGGAGGCCAGCGAACGCAGCGCCTGGCCCTGCAGAATGCGCGGCATAGGACGCAGATGACGTTTAATCAGCGCTTCATGCACCGCCGGATCGCTGATGCGGCAGTGATGCTGCAGCAGCGCCAGGCCCGCCGCGCTGTCACCCAGTGTACCGGTCACGTAAATCCAGTCACCCGGCTTCGCGCCTGAACGTTTCAGGGCACGGCCCTGCGGCACCAGACCGTGAATCGCCAGCGTCAGGCTCAGCGGGCCACGGGTGGTATCGCCGCCCACCAGCTGCATGTCGTAATATTCCAGCAGTTCAAACAGGCTTTCGCTGAAGGCAGAGAGCCAGCTCTCATCGACCTGCGGCAGCGTTAAGGCCAGCGTCAGCCACGCAGGGTCGGCGCCCATGGCAGCAAGGTCGCTGAGATTCACAGCCAGGGCTTTGTAACCCAGATCGGCAGGATGGATATCCCGTAAGAAGTGCACACCCGCGACCAGGGTATCGGTGCTGATCGCCAGCGTCTGTTTTTCCGGCACGCTAAGTAACGCACAATCGTCACCGATGCCGAGTTCGACATCACGGCGGCTGCGTGTTCTGCGGTTGAAGTAGCGTGCGATGAGTTCAAATTCACCACAAGACATAATTGCGTTCCGCTTAACCCTTCATGAAAAAAGGCCGGCAAGCCGGCCTTTTTGTTTATTTGCGATTGGGTCGAATTTGTGGACCGGCTTTATCAAGCACGCCGTTAACAAATTTATGACTGTCTTCGGCACCGAAGACTTTCGCCAGCTCAATCCCTTCGTTGATGGCCACTTTATAAGGCACATCATTACGTTTGCTCAGCTCATACAGCGAGATGCGCAGGATAGCTTTTTCTACCTGGCCCAGCTCTTCGAGCTGACGCGACAGATAGGGCTTCATCAGTCCATCCAGATACGCACTGTTGGTCGCCACACCGGACAGCAGTTCGCGGAAGTAGGTAATGTCGACGTCTTTGACGTCCTGTTCCGCCAGAAACTGGTATTCCACATCGGCAATGTCGTTATTCGACAACTGCCAGGAGTAAAGCGCCTGAACAGCGCACTCACGGGCGCGACGACGAGCAGCAGGTTTCACAAAATTCCCCTTACAAAAATCAGGCTTTAATGGCTTTCAATACGTTGATCATTTCGAGCGCAGTCAGAGCCGCTTCAGCACCTTTGTTACCCGCTTTGGTGCCGGCACGCTCAATGGCCTGCTCGATGCTTTCAGTGGTCAGCACGCCAAACGCGACAGGAATCTCGCTGTTCATGGCAACGCTGGCGATACCGGAGCTGGCTTCACCCGCCACATATTCGAAGTGCGCAGTGCCACCACGAATAACCGTACCGAGTGCGATAATCGCATCATATTTGCCGGTGTTGGCCAGCGCGCGTGCTGCCAGAGGCAGTTCGTATGCACCAGGCACCCAGACTACGGTGATATTGTCATCTTTGACCTGGCCGATACGTTTCAGGGCATCAACTGCGCCATCCAGCAGGCTGTCATTAATGAAGTTGTTAAAACGCGCGATAACGATGGCAACATTGGCCTCAGGCGTTGCAACAGCAGCTTCGATAACTTTCATACTTATCCTTTCAGGGGTTTGGTTGGCCCCGCGCAGGGGGGCGGATTCTATCATACTCTTGGGCGGCGTGCTCTCGCTTTTCCGACCGTGTTATTGTGGTGTCAGGGTCAGGCGTAAATCGTCACCGACCTGGCGGACATCACTGAAACGGAAGGCAGGTGCGTCAGCCAGCTGGCTTAGTCCCGGCAGCTTACACAGCCCGCGTCCTTCATGACCTAACAGCTTAGGCGCCAGATAAACAATCAGTTCATCGACCAGTCCGGCCTGCAACAGGGCACCGGCCAGCGTGGCGCCCGCTTCAACCCAGACGCTGTTAATCTGTCGCTGTCCCAGCAGCATCATCATCGCCACCAGGTCCAGCTGCTGTTCGCGCAGCGGAACAGCGATTTGCGTCACGTCAGCGGGCCAGCTCTGCTGATCGGGCTGATGACGCATCAGCCAGGTTTCGCCTGGCTGCTCAATGAGCCGATGCAGCGGCGTCACGCGATTCTGGCTGTCGATAACCACCCGCACCGGCTGACGCAGTTGCTGCTCATTGAGCAGTGCCTGGCTCTCTGCATTGAGTTCAGACCAGCGTACCGTCAGGGAAGGATCGTCCGCCAGCACCGTGGCGCTGCTGCTGAGAATGGCGGCGCTCTGCGCACGCAGGCGCTGCACATCACGACGGGCCGCCGGCGAGGTTATCCACTGACTTTCGCCGCTGGCCATTGCCGTTCTGCCATCCAGAGAGGCACCCAGCTTGAGCTGGATCCAGGGGAAGCCAGTGCGCATGCGTTTGAGGAAACCGCGATTCAGCGCCTCCGCTTCGGGCATCATCAGACCGTGGCTGACCTCGATGCCCGCCTGATGCAGACGGTGCAGTCCGCGCCCCGCCACCTGCGGATTCGGATCCTGCATGGCGGCCACGACACGGGTAACGCCAGCGGCGATCAGCGCATCACAGCAGGGTGGCGTACGGCCATGATGGCTGCAGGGCTCCAGCGTGACATAGGCGGTTGCGCCACGCGCTTTCTCGCACGCCATGCGCAGGGCGTGGACTTCAGCATGCGGTTCACCGGCGCGCTGATGCCAGCCCTCACCGACCACCTCGCCATCGCGCACAATCACGCAGCCCACATTGGGGTTCGGCATCGTCGTAAAGCGGCCGCGTCGCGCCAGTTCCAGCGCACGCGCCATGTAAAGTTCATCCATGGTTTAATCCTGTAACCGGGCGATCTCTTCGCCAAAATCACGAATGTCTTCAAAGCTGCGGTAAACCGAGGCAAAGCGGATGTAGGCGACTTTATCGAGCTTCTTCAGCTCATCCATCACCAGATTGCCAATCAGCTTACTGGGAATCTCACGTTCACCGGTGGCACGCAGCTGGGTTTTAATATGGTTTACGGCGCTTTCAACCGCATCGGCGCTGACCGGACGCTTCTCAAGCGCTTTCATCATCCCGCTGGCCATTTTGTCTTCATTAAAGGGTTCGCGCACGTCATTGCTTTTCACCACGCGTGGCATCACCAGTTCCGCCACCTCGAAGGTGGTAAAACGCTCATGACACATCAGACACTGGCGGCGGCGGCGCACCGAAGAGCCTTCACTAACCAGACGAGAATCAATCACTTTGGTGTCCACAGCGGAGCAGAATGGGCAATGCATGACGTTTCCTGACGCGAGAGAGATGGGCCAGACAGTGTAACGCGAACTGCGAATCAACAAAATCTCTTCCGTGCCTTTCCTGTGCCACCACGCACAGCATAAATGATGTTAAATATCAGCGACGGCAAAAGGGTCTACGCTTATAGAGCCGAAAGACGGCGTATATCCACTAACACACTGGAGGTTGTATGGGTCTGTTTAATTTTGTGAAAGAAGCCGGTGAAAAATTATGGGATGCCGTGAATGGCGGCGATGACCAGAATAAAAAGCTGCAGGATCACATCAACAAGCTCGGGTTACCCGACAGCGACAAAGTGGATGTGAAGGTCAACGGCGATACCGTGACCGTGACGGGCGATGGCCTTTCCCAGGAGCTGAAAGAGAAGATTCTGATCGCAGCCGGTAACGTTGCAGGCATCACCAAAGTGGAAGATAAGGTGACCGTGACAGACAGCGCGGCCGAGTCAGAACTTTACACCGTGAAAAAAGGCGACACGCTGAGCGCAATTTCCAAACAGGTTTATGGAAATGCCAACGAATACAACAAGATTTTCGAAGCGAATAAGCCAATGCTCTCTCATCCTGATAAGATCTATCCTGGCCAGGTTTTACGTATTCCAAAATAACGGACAAGGATAACTTATGAGCAGGATGGTTTGGGTTCCGGTGGCGCTCTCTCTGGTGATGCTGAGCGGTTGCAGCAGTAGCGCCAGCAACCCGCAGGTCAGAGAGTTGCATCAGGAAGTGAGTCAGCTTAATCAGCAGATGCAGCACCTGACCACGCAGGCCAGCGCGCTGGAGATTCAGGGGCAGCTAAACAGCCATTCGCAGCAAGGCGCGTGGCTGATCCCGCAGGCGAACACGCCGGTGGCGCTGCAAACCCAGCTCGGCACGCTGCGACTGACGCTCTCGCCTGTCACCGCTGAAGCCAGCGGCTCGCGGGCAACCCTGACGGTTCGCTCAATGGACGATCGCCCTTTGCCCGCCCTGCACGCTACGGTGAACTGGGGCGAACTCGATCCGGCAACCGGTAAACCACTGAGTAACGGCAGTCTGAGTCAGACAATAGCGGTCCCTGCCTCGCTGTTGCCCCAGCATTCGGTGAGCATACCGCTGCAACTCAGCGGCCTCACGCCGGATCAATCAGGTTATGTCCGCGTGCATAACGTCACCGGCGACGCACCTGCCCAGACCTCCCCTGCTGCACCCTGATCACAGGTGCAAAAAAAAAACGGGCAGCCACATGGCTGCCCGTTTTTATTTCTCTGCGGCGATTAAGGCAGGATAGAAGGCTGATCGGCGCCCTCTTTCTCGACTTTCTGCACCAGCATATGTTCACGCTTCATGCCCAGCTTCAGCGCCAGCGCCGAAGAGACATAAATCGATGAAATCGTACCAATCGTCACACCAATCAGCATGGTCAGTGAGAAGCCTTTTAGCAGCGCACCACCAAACACGAAGAGGATGAGGATCATCGCCAGCGTGGTCAGCGAGGTAATCAGCGTACGGCTTAACGTCTGGGTCAGTGACACGTTAGTAATATCGTAAGAGCTGCCGCGACGGATCTTGCGGAAGTTTTCACGAATACGGTCCGACACCACGATTTTATCGTTAAGCGAGTAGCCAATCACCGACATCAGTGAGGCAACAATCGTCAGGTCGATTTCAATGCGGAACAGCGCCAGCAGGCCGCAGGTGATGATCACGTCATGCGCCAGCGCCAGCACGGTACCCAGCGCCAGACGCCACTCAAAGCGAAAACCGATGTAGATCAGAATCGCAATCAGCGCGGACAACAGCGCCATCGCACCCGCCTGCGCCAGGTCGCTGCCCACACTCGGACCCACGAACTCAATGCGCTTAACGGTAGCATTCTGCTGGGTGGTCTGGTTAATCACCGACACCACTTTATTGCCTAACTCGGTGCCCGCCGGGCCGGTAACCGGTGCCATACGCACCATGACGTCACGGCTGCTGCCAAAGTTCTGCACCAGCGGCTCGTCAAAGCCCGCTTTCACCAGATCACCACGCAGGACTTCAAGATCGGCCGGTTTTTCCAGCGCGATCTCAATCACCGTACCACCGGTGAAATCGAGGCCCCAGTTAAAACCACGCACACCCACGATAGCAATCGCGGCGAGAATCAGCAGTCCCGAAATGATGAAGGCCAGCTTATCCCAGCGCATAAAGTCGACGACTTTACGCCCGTGGTTCAACTGCTCAATGTTATATTCCTGTGCCACAACGCACTCCTCAGATAGACAGCTTGTTGATGCGTTTGCCACCGTAAACCAGGTTAACAATGGCACGGGTACCGACAATCGCGGTGAACATTGAGGTTGCGATACCAATTGCGGTGGTAATAGCAAAGCCTTTGATCGAACCGGTGCCGACTGCATAAAGAATGATAACTTTGATCAGGGTGGTCACGTTCGCATCGACAATACTGGAGAAGGCGCCTTTATAGCCCTCATGAATTGCCTGCTGAACCGAGCGCCCGTTACGCAGCTCTTCTTTAATACGTTCGTTAATCAGCACGTTGGCATCCACCGCCACCGCCAGCGTTAACACGATACCGGCAATACCCGGCATGGTCAGGGTCGCACCCGGCAACAGCGACATAATGCCGACAATCAGCACCAGGTTAACCAGCAGCGCGCTGGTCGCAATCAGACCAAACTTCTTGTAGAACACCACCATAAACAGGATCGACGCAAGCAGACCCCACAGGCAGGCTTCCAGACCCTGAGTAATATTCTGCTGACCCATCGTCGGCCCGATAGTACGCTCTTCCACAATCTGGATGGGCGCAATCAACGCACCGGCACGTAGCAGCAGCGAGAGCTGACGCGCTTCGTTCGGGTTATTGATACCGGTGATACGGAAGCTGTTCCCCAGACGAGACTGGATATTAGCGACGTTAATCACCTCTTCCTGTTTCACCAGAATTGAACGGCCGTTGGCATCTTTCTTACCGCTGTCTTTGTACTCCACAAACAGGGTCGCCATCGGCTTGCCGATGTTGTCCTTGGTGAAGTTCGACATGATGTTACCGCCTGCGCCATCCAGTGAAATGTTCACCTGTGGCTGATTGTACTCATCCATGCTGGAAGTCGAGTCGGTGATATGGTCACCGGTCAGGATCACCCGCTTGTAGAGCACCACCGGCTGGCCATCACGCATGTCTTTAACTTCAGAGTCACCCGGTACACGACCACTGGCCGCTACGGTTGGATCCACGCTGGTGTTTACCAGACGGAATTCCAGCGTCGCCGTTGCACCCAGAATCTCTTTAGCGCGTGCCGTATCCTGAATACCCGGCAACTCAACTACGATGCGATCGGAACCCTGACGCTGTACCAGCGGTTCAGCCACGCCCAGCTGGTTCACACGGTTACGCAGAATAGTAATGTTCTGCTGAACCGCATATTCACGCGCTTCGCTGAGACGAGCATCGCTCATGGTGGCACGCAGGGCATCGCTGCCGCTGCTGTTGATCACCAGATCCTGATGACGCGAGGTCAGCCAGGAGATCGCCGCATCGCGGCTGGCTGCGTCACGGAAACGAATTTCCACGCCGTAGTTCGCGATTTTGTTGACGGTGGTGTAAGGGATACTTTTGGTGCGCAGGTCGCTACGCAGCGAGTCAGCATTCTGCTCCTGCAGTTTGCCGAGTGCGGTGTCCATGTCCACTTCCATCAGGAAGTGCACACCACCACGCAGATCGAGACCGAGTTTCATCGGTTCTGCTGACAGCATACTCAGCCAGCGAGGCGTGGCTGGCGCGAGGTTCAGCGCAACAACGTAGTCTTCACCCAACGCTTTCATGATCGCTTCACGGGCGCGTAACTGCACATCCGTATTATTGAAGCGCGCGGTAATCGCACCATTTTCCAGCGCAACAGATTTGCTCTGGATATTGTCTTGTTTTAATGCGGACTGAATTTGATCCAACGTCTGCTCACTGGCGGCGCTTCCGCGCGCACCAGTGATTTGAACGGCCGGATCCTCACCATACAGGTTGGGAAGCGCATAGAGCAGGCCGACGAGAATCACGACGACCAGCATCACGTACTTCCACAAAGGATAACGATTTAACACGGCAGTTCCCTTAGGGAAGAAAGAATTACAGCGCCTTGATAGTGCCTTTAGGCAGCACGGCGGCGACGAAATCACGTTTAATGACGACTTCATTGGTGTCATTCAGCGCGATAGCTACGTAGCCCGTGTCAGAGACTTTTGTTACGCGGCCTACAAGGCCACCGCTGGTCAGCACTTCATCACCCTTAGAGATAGAATCCATCAGCTTCTTGTGCTCTTTCGCACGTTTCTGCTGCGGACGCAGGATCATGAAATAGAAAATCAGACCAAACACCACCAGCATGATCACCAGAGAATACGGACTTCCCTGAGACGGTGCGCCTGCTGCGGCCACGGCGTCAGAAATGAAAAAGCTCATTAAATTTCCCTCATTGATGAATTATCAGACGTTAAAGGCGGAACTTCTTTGCCCGTCCGTTGGTAGAACTCGTTTACAAAGCGCTCTAATTTACCCTCTTCGATGGCCTGGCGTAAACCTGCCATCAGGCGCTGGTAATAGCGCAAATTGTGGATAGTGTTCAGACGCGCGCCCAGTATTTCGTTACAACGGTCGAGATGATACAAGTAGGCACGACTATAATTGCGACAGGTGTAACAATCACACTCCGCATCCAGTGGCGCAGTGTCATCTTTGTATCTGGCGTTGCGGATTTTCACCACACCCTCAGTCACAAACAGATGACCATTTCGGGCATTACGGGTCGGCATCACGCAGTCAAACATATCGACGCCGCGACGGACGCCCTCAACCAGATCTTCTGGCTTGCCGACACCCATCAGATAACGCGGTTTATCCTGCGGAAGCTGCGGACAGACGTGCTCAAGAATACGGTGCATGTCCTGCTTAGGCTCACCCACCGCCAGGCCGCCCACAGCGTACCCATCAAAGCCAATCTCTACCAGACCTTTCACCGAGACATCTCGTAAATCTTCGTAAACCGAGCCCTGAATAATGCCAAATAGCGCATTTTTATTGCCCAGGCTGTCAAAACGGTCACGACTGCGTTGCGCCCAGCGCAGCGACATCTCCATCGAGCGTTTGGCGTAGTCCCAGTCCGCCGGATAGGGCGTACATTCATCGAAAATCATCACGATGTCAGAACCGAGGTCATACTGAATCTCCATCGATTTTTCCGGATCGAGGAAGATCGGGTCGCCGTTGATCGGGTTACGGAAATGCACGCCCGCTTCGGTGATTTTACGGATGTCGCCCAGGCTGAAGACCTGGAAGCCGCCGGAGTCGGTCAGGATCGGCCCTTTCCACTGCATAAAGTCATGCAGATCGCCATGCAGTTTCATGATCTCCTGACCCGGACGCAGCCAGAGGTGGAAGGTATTGCCCAGAATGATCTGCGCGCCGGTCTCCTGCACTTCTTCCGGCGTCATGCCTTTAACGGTGCCATAGGTGCCAACAGGCATAAACGCAGGGGTTTCCACCACACCGCGATCAAAAATCAGACGGCCACGGCGTGCGCGCCCGTCTGTGGTATCAAGTTCAAATTTCACAAAGCCTCCATCGGAGAAACAGTCCGATGCAGATAACCTTCAGTCGCTCTCAGTCGATTCCGGCTATCGGTTAATAAATCAGTCGCCCACTTTTTCCAGCGGCGCCTGCGGATTTTTGCTGATAAACATCGCGTCGCCATAACTGAAGAAACGATATTGCTCAGCCACGGCTGCGCGGTACGCGGCCATGGTGTGCTGATAACCGGCAAACGCCGAGACCAGCATAATCAGAGTCGATTCGGGCAGATGGAAGTTGGTGATCAGCGCATCGATCACCTGATACTCATAGCCCGGATAGATAAAAATCTGGGTATCGTCGAAGAACGGCGCAATCAGGGCATCCTGACTCGCTTTGGCGGCGCTCTCCAGCGAACGGACAGAGGTGGTGCCGACAGCGACCACCTTATTGCCGCGTGCTTTACAGGCCAGCACCGCATCAACAACCTCCTGCGGCACTTCGGCATATTCAGCATGCATGTGATGCTCTTCGATGTTGTCGACGCGCACTGGCTGGAAGGTTCCCGCACCGACATGCAGCGTCACAAACGCCATCTCAATGCCCTTCTCTTTCAGCGCCTGCAGCAGCGGTTCATCAAAATGCAGACCGGCGGTCGGTGCCGCAACGGCACCCGGCCGGGCACTGTAAACCGTCTGATAGAGCTCGCGATCCGCCTCTTCATCCGGACGGTCGATATAAGGTGGCAGAGGCATATGGCCGACGCTGTTGAGGATGTCGAGCACCGCGCGCTCATCATCAAACACAATCTCAAACAGCGCATCGTGACGCGCCACCATCGTCGCTTTGACGCTCTCGTCTTCGCCCAGCAGCAGTTCTGCTCCCGGCTTCGGCGCTTTCGAGGCGCGCACATGGGCCAGCACACGCTTGTCGTCGAGCATCCGCTCCACCAGCATCTCGATTTTGCCGCCACTGGCTTTGCGGCCAAAGACGCGCGCCGGAATCACACGGGTGTTGTTGAACACCAGCAGATCGCCCGGATTCAGCTTATCCAGCACGTCGGTGAACACACCGTGCGACAGCGTCCCGCTGGGGCCATCGAGCGACAGCAGACGACAGCCGCTGCGCTGCGCCTGGGGATAGTGAGCAATCAGGGATTCGGGCAGTTCAAAAGCAAAATCGGCGACACGCATGAAAGAGTTCTTTCTCAGGCAAAAACAGGCGGCACAGTTTAGCGGAAAATCGACCAATTCTGAACAACTGGCTGCGCAAAGGCAGTTCAGCCTATAATGCGGCATGAACTTTCTTGCTCATCTCCATCTGGCTAAGCTGGCCGACAGCTCCTTACTCGGCAATTTAATGGCCGATTTTGTGCGTGGCAACCCGCACCAGCACTGGACTGCGCCCGTCGCGGACGGCATTCTGATGCACCGTCGTCTCGATGTGATGACCGATGCGCTGCCGGAAGTGCGCAGCGCCCGTCAGCTATTCCGTGCCGAAACCTATCGCGTGGCACCCATTACGCTGGACGTCATCTGGGACCATTTTCTGGCCCGGCACTGGCAGCACTTCACGCCCGGCCAGACGCTGGTGCACTTTTCTGCCGCCGCCGAGCGCGAGATCATGCCGCAACTGGCAGACACCCCCATCGAGTTTCAGGAACTCAACGCGGTGATGTGGCGCGAGCGCTGGTTTGAGCATTATGCCCAGCCCGCGCGGCTGGAGCGGGTGCTGCACGGCATGGCCAGCCGCCGTCCACGCCTGGCAGCCCTGCGCGACTCCTATCACGATTTCACGCAACACTATGATCAGCTGGAAGCGCTGTTTTTTGTTTTTTATCCGCGTTTAATGGCGCTGGCGACCAGCAGAACCCTGTAAAACCCGATCCTCTGCTGCCGGGCTGGCGGACGCCAGCTTTCGCCCGCCGGGAAAGCGCCTCACCCGACCCCGCACCATCTTGCCATTGCTGCCTATCTGCGGCTTAATGAAGCCTTTCTTAACAATAGTTAAGTAAATATCACAGCCAGACCGCCTGTTCAGGCGTGCCTTCCGTTCGTTTTGACCAAAAGACATAAGAGGAAAAGATGTCATCCGCTTCGCATTCTGAAATTGACGCGCGTTACCGTTACGCCTGCGACATCGCCCGTGCGGCGGCCAGCCGGGCTTATTCGTGGTATCAGCAGCGTCAGACACTGGTGGTGGAACACAAAAGGGATTTGCAGGACGTGGTCAGCGAGGCTGATCGTAACGTTGAGGCATTGATTAAGACATTAATCGCTGAGCGCTTTCCTGACGATGCTGTCTATGGCGAAGAGAGCGGCGGTGAGGTTCAGGGCGCACCCTTTATCTGGGTGGTCGATCCCATCGACGGCACCGCCTGCTTCGTCAACGGCCTGCCTAACTGGTGCGTCTCGCTGGCGGTGGTCTGTGACGGCGAACCGGTAATCGGCGTGGTCTGCGATCCCAATCATCAGGAGCTGTTTCACGCACGAGCAGGTCAGGGTGCGTGGGTTAATGAGAGCCGTCTCCAGGTTCATGGCGCGACGCATCTCAACGAGGGTTTGCTCGGCATCAGCAACTCCAGTCGCACCCCAGCCGAAAGCGTCTCGCGCCTGATTAGCGGCTTAACTGAACAGGGTGGCATGTTTATTCGCATCGGTTCTGGCGCGCTGACCAGCGCCTGGGCGGCCGCCGGGCGACTGATTGGCTACTATGAAGCGCATATGCATCCCTGGGATAGTCTGCCGGGCATCGTCCTGATGCGCGAAGCGGGCGGCGTTACTAATGATTATCTGCGCAACGAAGGACTCAAAAACGGCAACCCGGTGTTGCTGGCCAATGCGACTCTTTATCCAAAAATCAAAGCGCTGACCGGTAATCGCGCGCTGGAGGAGTAAATGACGCTGCCCGGCCTGTACCGCTGCGCGCTGATCCTCAGTTTTCTCTGGCTGTTAAGTCCAGCGTCACAGGCGGCGGATTACCAGCTGGAGAAGGTGGTCGAACTGAGCCGTCACGGTGTCCGTCCGCCCACCCCCGGCAATCGTAAAGAGATTGAAGCCGCCAGCCAGCAACCCTGGACGCAGTGGACCACCGCCGATGGTGAGCTGACCGGTCATGGCTACAGCGCGGTGGTCAATAAAGGACGCTGGCAAGGCGAGCACTATCGCCAGCTCGGCCTGCTGGGCGCGGGCTGTCCTGATGCGGCACAGGTCTACGTGCGCGCCAGTCCGCTGCAGCGCACCCGTGCCACGGCCACAGCGCTGACTGACGGGGCCTTTCCCGGCTGCGGCGTGCCGGTGCATCACGTAGCGGGCGAAGTCGATCCCCTGTTTCAGAGTGAAAAGCTGACGATCACCCAGAGCGATCCTGCTCAGGAGCTGGCGGCTAAGCAGCAGAAAGCGGGCGATCTGGCGCGGCTGCAACAGCAGTTGCAACCCGCCATTCAGCAGCTGAAAGCCGCCGTCTGCCCGCCCGCGACTGACTGCCCCCTCTTTGATGCGCCCTGGTCGTTCCGGCAAACCCGTAACGGCAACACATACGTTTACGGGCTGAGTGTGATGGCAAGCATGGTGGAGACGCTGCGACTGGGCTACAGCGAAAACCTGCCGTTGGACCAGCTCGCCTGGGGACACATCACCTCGGCCGCGCAGATCACCACGCTGCTGCCGCTGCTGACCGCAAACTACGATCTCAGCAACGACGTGCTCTATCAGGCACAGCGCCGTGGCTCAATATTGCTCAACGCCCTGCTGGAGGCGATCGCTTCCGATAGCGCGCCGGGCCGCTGGCTGATTCTGGTGGCACATGACACTAATATTGCGATGGTGCGCACCCTGATGGGCTTTAGCTGGCAGTTGCCTGGCTATTCGCGCGGCAACATTCCACCGGGCAGTAGTCTGGTGCTGGAGCGCTGGCGCGACACCCACAGCGGCGAACGTTTTTTGCGGCTCTATTTCCAGGCGCAGAGTCTGGATGGGATTCGTCAGTTACAACCGATTGATGATAAACATCCGTTATTACGTCAGGAGTGGCATCAGCCCGACTGCAGAATCACCGATGTCGGCGTGCTCTGCCCTTATCAATCCACGCTGATTCAGTTGCGGAAAAAGCTGGATGACAGCGCTGTGCTGCCGGTTTCGGTTATATTGCCCTGAGTCTGTGGCTAATCAAATTCAGGCCGCAGCATCAACGCGGCCTGAATAATGTTAACCGCTGTTAATTAACGCCATTCCGACCTTTTCTTATTTAAATCGCCTGACTATCAGCGCCACTCGTTTTGTTTTACGATAGACCCGTCAATCATCCCTTTATTAGCTATTTTCCTGTAATTCTTGAGTATTTCGGCGACTGGTTTCGCCGTTTTTTATTTCTTACACGCCCCGCTACTGCTGCCCGCCAGCGCCTGTGTGACTGCACGCTCACTTCTCTGAATCTCCCTTATCGCTTTCTGCCCGGTTATCACTATCCGCCACATTCACTGCCAATTAAAATACGCATTCATGGATATAAACCGGGACATAAACTTATTTCGCAGGCAGGCGTTTTGCTCCTGATAACAGGATTCCATATTGTGCATTGGGTCACATAAATAATCAGATGAGCAGGAATATAAAAGCGCGGGAAATAGCGCGTTCTGCTCCCCCACGAATGAGAGAGCAGAACAGGAGATTAGCGGGGTTTATGAACCAGCTTATAGCCCAGCAGCAGCACCACTATCCACACCATACCGACATAGAGGGAAATGCGGGTATCGGGGAAATAACCAATCAGACCGATAATAAAGCAGAGGAAGGCTACGCCGACACCAGCAGTCCAGCTGCCGCCTGGCAGCGCAAACTGCAGCTTACTGGCGGCCTCTTTACCAATTTTGCGACGGAACGCGATCTGCGACAGCAGAATCATGATCCAGACCCACACCGTTGCAAAGGTCGCCAGCGAGGCGATCACCAGGAAGACTTTTTCCGGCATCAGGTAGTTGAGATAAACCGCAATCAGCATGGCGAACATCATCACCACCACCGTCACCCACGGAATCCCGCGCGAAGAGACCTTCATAAAGACCTTCGGCGCATGTCCCTGCTGCGCCATCCCGTGCAGCATGCGGCCCACGCCAAACACATCGCTGTTAATCGCCGAGAGTGACGCGGTCAGCACCACGAAATTGAGGATAGAGGCGGCTGCCGCAATGCCCAGATGCTGGAAGGTCAGCACAAACGGGCTGCCCGAGGTGCCTACCTGATTCCACGGGTAGATCGACATAATCACAAACAGCGTGCCGACGTAGAACACCAGAATGCGCCACGGCACCGAGTTGATGGCGCGCGGAATCGACTTCTCCGGATCTTTCGCTTCACCGGCGGTAATACCGATGATTTCGATACCGCCATAGGCAAACATCACCATCTGCAGCGACAGCAGCATACCGACTACGCCGTGCGCAAAGAAGCCGCCGTTAGTCCAGAGATTGTGGATGCCGGTCGGCTGGCCGCCGTTGCCGAGCCCCCAGATGATCATGCCGAAACCTGCCAGAATCATCACGATAATGGTGGCGACTTTGAAGAAGGAGAACCAGAACTCCACTTCGCCGAACACCTTCACGCTCATCAGATTGACGGCACCGATGATCAGCACCACGCTCAGCACCCAAATCCAGTGCGGCACCTCAGGGAACCAGACGCCCATATAGATGCCGAACGCGGTGACATCCGCAATCGCCACGATCAGGATTTCAAAACAGTACGTCCAGCCGGTGATGTAGCCTGCCATCGGCCCAAGATAGTCCTGCGCGTAACGTGAGAAGGAGCTGGCCTGAGGATTGTTAACGGACATCTCACCCAGTGCGCGCATGATGATGTAAGCCACTGCCCCGCCGATGATATAGGCGAGCAGCACGCTCGGTCCGGCCATTTTTATCGCGTCAGCGGAACCGTAGAATAGCCCGGTGCCAATCGCCGATCCCAGCGCCATAAAGCGGATGTGGCGCGTGCTCAGTCCGCGTTTGAGCTTGTTGGTTTCTTGCATAACAACCTGTACCTGTGAAATGAAAAAACCACGGGCAGGCCCGTGGTTAAAGAAAAATCAGTGCTCTCTGCTACGAGTGAACGGTCACCTGTTCCGGCCCTTTCACCCGATCAATAACAGCGGCAATCAGCAGCATCACCAGCGACGGCGGCAACCAGGCGAGACCCTGATCGGCCAGCGGCAGATGCTGACTGAAAGCGGGCAGCAAATCTTTAAACCCGGTGGTTTTAATCGCATCAACAATACCAAACAGCAGGCTAATCAGCATGGCTGGCGCGATAATCCGGCTGCTCTTATTCCACCAGTTGAGGGTGAAACTCAGCACCACCAGCACGATACAGGGCGGATAAATCGCCGTCAGTACCGGGATGGAGATCTGAATCAGGTGGCTCAGGCCGAGATTCGACACCACCATGGAGAACAGACCCAGAATAAACACCAGCGTTTTATACGATAACGGCAGGTATTGCGCAAAAAATTCCGCACAGGCACAGGTCAGGCCTACGGCGGTCACCATACAGGCGACGAAGATCAGCGCGGCAAGGAAGAAGCTGCCCATGTTGCCAAAGGTGTGCTGAACATACGCGTGCAGAATCGCTGCGCCGTTAGCGTTTTGATCCACCAGCGCACCGCTGCCCGCGCCCAGCTTAAACAGGCAGAGGTAGACCAGCGTCAGGCCCAGACCGGCGATTAACCCTGCCAGCACGGTATAACGGGTCAGCAGCGCGGCATTATCGACGCCACGCGAACGGGCGGCGTTGACAATTACGATACCAAATACCAGCGCGCCCAGCGTATCCATGGTCAGATAGCCATTGACGAAACCGCTGGAGAAGGCCGCACGCTGATAATCAGCGGTAGCCGGAACCGTGCCGCCAGCAGGCCACACCAGGGCAGCAACGCCCAGCACGGTCAGCGCAATAATTTTTAATGGCGCAAGGAAGTGCCCTACCGTGTCGAGTAGCTTGCCGGGATAGAGCGATACGCCAATCACCAGCGTGAAGTAAATCAGGCTATAGATAAACAGCGGCAGCGCGCCATCACCGGTCAGCGGGGCAATACCCATCTCAAACGAGACCGTGGCCGTACGCGGTGTGGCAAACAGCGGCCCGACAGCCAGATAGCAAACGGTGGCCAGCACGATGCCAGCGACCTTGCCAATCGGGGTGCTGAGTGCATCCACGCCGCCGCCGACGCGGGCCAGCGCGATCACGGTCATCACGGGCAGACCGACTGCGGTAATCAGAAAACCAATCGCGGCAGTCCAGACGTGTTCGCCAGACTGAATACCGACCATGGGCGGGAAAATGATGTTGCCCGCGCCAACAAACAGGGCGAATGTCATAAAGCCCAGCGCGAGAATGTCCTTCGAAGTTAAACGATGTGTCATACGGCCTGTCACTGATGTTGCGGTGGAAGTTGGGTTAGTGTTGTCCCCTCGCTGCGTGTAAACCGCGACCAGGCTGACAATGTCAGCGCATTATGCTCGTCGCAGGGTAAAGCACAGGTGATTTGAGCTGCTTTTATTCTGTTCACAGAGGGATGGATCGACAACGGCGCTAAGTAAAACGTTTATAGCGGTGAAAGGCAATACGGGATCGGAAAACCAGAAGGTTATGCCGCCATTTTTTCAAAAGGCAGTGGATAGCGTTAATTTTTGCAGCAGGCACACAAGATGATGTGCCTAAATAATAGACAGAGCGCGAGAAATCCCCGCATAAACGGGCCTGAAGATACACAAAAGGCGCGTTTTACGCGCCTGTCTGCACAACGTTACAGCACTACCAGACCTGATTCGCGATATCGACCACTAAGCGAATCTTCTGCCACTGCTGCGCCTCGGTCAGGCTGTTGCCCTCTTCGGTTGAGGCAAAACCACACTGCGGACTGAGGCAGATCTGATCCAGACTGACATACTGCGCCGCCTCTTCCAGCCGGGTTTTCACCTGCGCCGGATCTTCCAGTTCACCCACTTTCGTGGTGATGAGGCCCAGCACCACCTGCTGATGACCTGGCTTAATGTAACGCAGTGGTTCAAAACCGCCGGAACGGGCGTTGTCATACTCCAGGAAGAAGGCATCCACGTTGACGCTGCCGAACAGGATTTCTGCGACCGGCCCATAGCCGCCTTCAGAGATCCAGGTTGAACGGAAGTTGCCGCGACAGACATGCAGACCCACGGTCAGATCGGCAGGTTTACCTTCCAGCGCTTTATTCAACACCTGAGCATAAGTCTGTGCCAGCTGGTCAGGATCGTCGCCACGCGCCCGGATATCGCGCTTCTGATCTTCAGAACAGAGGTAAGCCCAGACGGTATCATCCAGTTGCAGATAGCGGCAGCCCGCGTCATAAAACGCCTGAATAGCTGCTTTGTAGGTCTGCGCCAGATCGTCGAAGTAGTCCGCCAGATCGGGATAAACTTCCGCGTCGATCACCTTACGGCCACCACGGAAGTGCAGCACGCTGGGGCTGGGAATGGTCATCTTCGGCACCGCATCACCGGCAATACTCTGCAGGAAGCGGAAATGCGCCAGCATCGGATGATCCGTCGGGAAACCGAGTTTGCTCACCACTTTCACGCCATGCGCTTTGGTCTGCACGCCATTAAACTGAATGCCCTGCTCCGCCTCATAGCGCTCTACGCCATTCAGGCCATAGAAGAAGTCGAAGTGCCACCAGCCGCGACGAAATTCGCCATCAGTGACCACTTTCAGGCCATTTTCCCGCTGTTTCGCCACCACATCGCGAATCGCATCATCTTCAACCTGACGCAGGGCCGCCGCATCAATCTCTCCGGCTGCAAACTGTTCGCGCGCCTGCTTAATGGCGGCGGGACGCAGAAAGCTGCCAACGGTATCGGCACGGAACGGGGCGGTTTCTCTTTGCATGATCACTCCTGTCTCTCCTGCCATTAATGACGGCAGGAAATAGTTGCATCCTGATATAAATAGCCATCTGGATGGCTACATGTCTGAACACAGAGTGGCATGAGCGGCTTTCTTCTGCAACTGAAGAAAATTCAGTGATGATGAAAAAAATTCACGTGTGGGAGATTAACGCAGCGCGGCGCGCGCCTGCGTCATCTGACTGTCAGAGAGCGGCAGATAGCCCGCTTCACTGACCCGCCGCTGTCCCTGCGCCGAAAGTACCTGCTGCAGAAACGCGGCCACCAGCGGCGGCAAAGGTTTGCCGGGCGCTTTATTCACGTAGAGATAGAGCGGGCGCGCCCAGGGATAACGGCCACTGCGGATGGCATCGGCATCCGGGGTAATCGCCTGCCCCTGATCATTCATCACCGCCAGCATTTTTACGCCGCTGAGATGAAAGCCAAAACTGGCGTAGCCGATGCTGCGTGAATTACCGGCCACCGCCTGCACCACTGCGGCCGAGCCGGGAAACTCCGCCACGTCGCTGCGAAAATCACCTTTACACAGCGCCTGCTGCTTGAAGAAACCCCATGTGCCGGAGGCGGAGTTACGTCCATAGCGCTGAATCGGCCGTTTGCTCCACTGCGCGCCGGTTAAGCCGAGATCGCCCCAGCGCAGCGGCACGCTGTGTGCGCCACACAGACGGGTAATCGAGAAGATGGCATCGAGCTGTCGCGGTTCAATCTGCTGTAGCGGATTGCGCTGATTCACCACTACCACCAGCGCATCCATAGCCACCGGAACCGCCAGCGGCGGATAGCCGTAGCGCGCCTCAAAGGCCTGGCGTTCATCTGCCTGCATCGGGCGGCTCATCGGACCGAGTTGTGCTGCACCCGCCGCCAGCGCGGTCGGCGCAGTAGAAGAGCCGGAGGCCTGAACCTGGACATTGACGCCCGGCGCCTGGCGACTGAAATCTTCGCCCCACAGCGTCATCAGATAACCCAGCGTATCGGATCCGACGCTGCTGAGATTGCCGGAGAGCGCGCCGGGCTGGGCCAGTGCCAGGCCCGGCAGCAGAGTAACGATCAACAAAAGAAGGATGCGCATCAGGGAGATCCGGCAGCGATTAATGAACGGCATTCTCCTGCATCACGCTGCTGACAATCAACCTCGCTGGCAGCGTAAAGGTAAAACAGGTCTCCTTGTGCGGCACGCTGGTGATATCGAGCCGGGCGTTATGGTGGCTCAGAGCATGTTTCACTATCGCCAGCCCCAGCCCGCTGCCGCCGGTCGCACGCGAACGCGCTTTATCGACCCGGTAGAAACGCTCGGTAAGACGCGGAATATGTTCTGAGGCGATGCCCGGCCCGTTATCGCACACCCGGAAGATAGCCCCCTGTTTGCCGCGCAGCCAGCTGATATCAATTCGCGTGCCATCCGGTGTGTGGTTTACCGCGTTGTAAACCAGATTGGAGATGGCGCTGCGCAGCTGTTCATCGTTGCCGAACACTTTCAGATGGGGATCGGTATGGAAATGGATGTCGTGACGGCCACCACTCAGCGTTGCCGCCTCATGCTGCAGCAGTTTCAGCATCACCGGCACATCGACCTTCTCTTTCAGATCGATTGCGGGCGCGGCTTCAATGCGCGATAGCGTCAGCAGCTGTTTGACCAGGCTGTCCATGCGGCGCGTCTGCTCCGACATGGTGTGCAGCGCTTTGCTGCGCGAAGGCTCGCTCATCACCGAGTCGTTCATCATCTCCAGATAGCCCTGCAGCACCGTGAGCGGTGTGCGCAATTCATGGCTGACGTTGGCAAAGAAGTTGCGGCGCGCCCCTTCCAGCTGATGCATCTGCGTGACATCACGCGCCACCAGCAGCCACTGCCCTTCGCTGTAGGGCATGACGCGGAACTCCATGTGAAGTTTGTTGTTCAGCACCAGCGTCAGCGGCTTGTCGAAATCGCGCTGGCGAAGATAGCGCGAGAACTCCGGATAACGGAGCAGATTGAGGATGTTCTGGCCATTATCTTCCGGCCAGCGCAGACCCAGGTGCTGCTGCGCCAGGCCGTTACACCAGAAAATGGTGCCCTCTTCGGTGGTCAGGATCACCGCATCCGGCAGCGACTCGGCACCGCTGCGGAAACGCTTAATCAGATTGCCCAGTTCACGCCGCCGCCGCCGGTTGCGGAGCTGCATCTGGTAAAGACCATAAAACAGCGGTTCCCAGCTGGCACGCCCGGCCGGTGGCGTCATGGTGCGGTCCAGCCACAGCCAGTGCGACAGCCGCATCAGATTGTGAAAATGCCACAACAGCACCGTCAGCACGCTCAGCAGCAGCCACCAGGGCAGACCGCCGAACAGCAGGCCCAGCAGCACTGCGGGCAGACAGACCAGCAGCAGTTCTGTCAGTAATCTCTTCCAGGAGAGGCGTTCCAGCACGGTAAAGGCTCCGTTTAGTAGCGGGCAGAGAAACGATACCCTGTTCCGCGAACGGTTTGTACCATGCGATCGTGGCCGGACACTTCCAGCGCTTTACGTAAACGACGGATGTGAACATCGACAGTACGATCTTCCACATACACATTGGTGCCCCAGACGTGGTTCAGCAACTGTTCGCGGCTGTAAACGCGTTCCGGGTGGGTCATAAAGAAGTGCAGCAGCTTATATTCGGTAGGGCCCATCTCCAGCGGCGTGGTTTCGGACATCACGCGATGTGAGGAGGGATCCAGACTCAGCCCCTGCATCTCAATCACCTCTTCCACGGCCATCGGCGAAATACGGCGCATCACCGCTTTGATTCTCGCCATCAGCTCTTTAGGTGAAAAGGGCTTGGTAATGTAATCATCGGCACCCACTTCCAGGCCGCGCACCCGATCCTCCTCTTCGCCGCGCGCGGTGAGCATCATCACCGGGATATCGCGTGTCATCGCCTCGCGTTTCAGATGTTTGATAAACTGAATACCGCTGCCACCGGGTAACATCCAGTCCAGCAAAATCAGATCGGGCCAGGGTTCAATCAGCTTGCCAACGGCGCTGTCATAATCTTCCGCCTCGATTGGCTGATAGTCGTTCTGCTCCAGAACAAAACACAACATTTCACGGATGGGGGCTTCATCCTCCACAACCAAAATGCGCTTAGCCATTATTACTCCTGCTGATTATGACGGATGTCACTGAGATTCGCGGCGCCATTATGCGTCAGATTTGTGACACTTTTATGAAAAACATAACCTGCCTGTAACCTCACTGGTAATCATTTATGACAGCGCAGCGACAATTTTTTGCTTTGGCCGCAGAGCCAGTATAATCGCCGGGCGAATCACAACGGCAGGGACTCATCATGCGCATCATTCATACTGCGGACTGGCATCTGGGGCAGTTCTTCTACAACAAAAGTCGGGCAGCCGAACATCAGGCATTTCTCGACTGGCTGTTGATCCAGATTGAACAGCATCAGGTGGATGCGTTGATCATCGCAGGCGATCTGTTTGATACCGGTACACCGCCCAGCTACGCCCGCGAAATGTTCAACCGCTTTGTGGTGGCGCTGCAGCCCAGCGGCTGTCAGCTGATTGTGCTGGCGGGCAACCACGATTCCGTTGCCACGCTGAATGAGTCGCGTGAGCTGCTCGCCTGTCTCAATACCCGGGTGATCGCCACCCCGCAGGAGAAGGATGATGTGCTGCTGCTCAACACCCGCCAGGGCGAGCCGGGCGCGCTGCTGTGTGCGATTCCCTATCTGCGGCCGCGCGATATCCTGCGCAGCCGGGCGGGTCAGTCGGGACGCGACAAGCAGACCTCGCTGCTGGAAGCGATCGCCCACCACTATCAGCAGCGTTTCACCGCCGCCCAGGCGCTGGGCCATGCACTGCCGATTATCGCCACCGGCCATCTCACCACCGTCGGCGTCAGCCAGAGCGATTCGGTGCGCGACATCTATATCGGCACGCTGGACGCCTTCCCGGCCAGCGCGTTTCCCGCGGCTGACTATATCGCACTGGGGCATATTCATCGCGCTCAGCGCGTCGCGGGCAGCGAGCATATCCGCTACAGCGGCTCGCCGATTCCGCTGAGTTTTGACGAGCTGGGCACAGAAAAAAGCGTCTTCCTGCTGGAACTCACCACCAGCGGCCTGCAATCGGTCACGCCGCTGGTGGTGCCACAGGCGCAGCCGATGCAGGTGCTGAAAGGATCGCTGGCGCAGATTGCAGAGCAGTTAAACGCCTTCAGCACGGCAGAGCAGGAGAAGCCGACCTGGCTCGACATCGAAGTCACCACCCAGGAGTACCTCAGCGACCTGCAGCGTCAGGTAGAAACCCTGACCGCCACGCTGCCGGTCGAAGTCCTGTTGCTCCGCCGCAGCCGTGAACAGCGGCAACAGAGCCTGGCGCGGCTCGACAACGAAACCCTGAGTGAACTGAAGGTGGAGGAGGTCTTTGCCCGCCGGCTGGCGCTGGATGAGGAGCTGCAACCGGCGCAAATCGCCGAGATGACCACCCTGTTCCGCCAGACGCTGGCCGCCATGGAAGAGACCCAATGAAGATCCTCACGCTACGGTTCAAAAACCTCAATGCCCTGCGCGGTGAATGGTTCATCGACTTCCGCGCCGAACCTTTCGCCAGCAACGGCCTGTTCGCCATTACCGGTGCCACCGGCGCCGGTAAAACCACCCTGCTGGACGCCATCTGCCTGGCGCTCTATCACCAGACACCGCGCCTGGGCGCGATTTCACAGAGCCAGAATGCGCTGATGACCCGCGACTGTGCCGAATGTCTGGCCGAGGTGGAGTTTGAGATCAAAGGAGAAGCCTGGCGCGCCTTCTGGAGCCAGAACCGCGCGCGCGGCACTGCCGACGGCAAACTTCAGGCACCGCGCGTTGAGCTGGCACGCTGCGCTGACAACACTATTGTTGCCGATAAAGTCGGTGACAAGCTGAAGCTGATCGAAACCCTCTCCGGGCTCGATTTCGAAAGGTTTACCCGCTCGATGATGCTGTCACAAGGCCAGTTCGCCGCCTTTCTCAATGCCAAAGCCAGTGAGCGCGCGGAACTGCTTGAGGAGCTGACCGGCACCGAAATTTACGGTCTGATTTCCGCCGCCATCTACGAGCGCCACAAAGAGGCAAAAACCCAGCTGGATCTGCTGCGCAGCCAGGCGGGAGCGATGGCGCTGCTGGATAGCGACGCACGCGCCGCGCTGCAACAGCAGCTCACCGATCTGACCGATGCGGAACAGCAGCTCAGCGCGCACTATCAGCAGGCGCAGCAACAGCAGCAGTGGCAACAGCAGGCGCAGCAGTTACAGCAGGAAGATGCGCAGGCTGACGTCGCGCTGCAGCAGGCCCAGGCTGCATCCCAGGCGGCAGAGGCCGATCGTCAGCGTCTTGCACGCAGCGAACCGGCTGAAAAGCTGCGGGTAAAACTGCAGCAGCGCGACGCGTTACGCACCGAACAGCAGCAGGTCGTGAGCCGCTGTCAGCAACTCACGTCGGCGCAGCAGCAGGCGCAGAGCCAACAGCAGCAGCATCAACAGCACTACGCGACGACCCAGAGTGCCCGCCAGCAGGCGCTGCAGGAACAGCAGCAGCAGGAAAGTCTGCTGACAGAACAGGTGCTGCCGCTGGATCAGCGGATCAGCGCACTGCAGCAGCAGCTTGCGGAGCAGCAGCAGGAAAATGCCCGACAGCAGCAGCATGCTGATCAGACACAGGCCAGCCTGGCAGAGCAGAAGCGCCAGGTTGAGACATGGCAGCAGGCGATTGCCGAACAGCATCAGTTACGCCAGCAGCTTGCCGATCTCGCCCAATGGGGCGCTTCGCTGCCGGTGTGGCAGGAGAACTTTGCCCTGCTGGCGCAGCGTGAAGCGACCCTGGCCGGACTGGCGCAACAGCGCGAGCAGCAGCAGCGACAGATCGCTGCCCAGCAGGCGGAACAGCAGCAGCAGGCAGAACAGGCGCTCCCGCGCCAGCAGGCGGAGCAACAGGCCCGCCAGGCGCTCTCGCAGGCGGAGCAAGTACTAACTTCGCTACAGGAACAGCATCCGCCTGCCGCACTGCGTCAGGCATTAAGCCAGTTGCAGAACAGCCGTCCGGCGCGTCAGCAACTGCTGCTGCTTTCAACCCAGTGGCAGCCGCTGCACCAGCAGCTGGGCCAGCGCCAGCAGCGGCTTATCGCGCTCGCAAAAGCGCATCAGCAGAGTGAAGCGGAACTCCAGGCCCTGCGCGAGACGTGGAAACGCGAAAAACAGCAGTTGGATGATGTCGAAAAAATCTGCGCGCTGGAGCAGCAGATTGTCGATCTCAGCGATTACCGCGCCCGGCTCGCCGCCGATCAGCCCTGTCCGCTGTGCGGCTCCTGCACGCATCCCGCCGTTGAGGCCTACAGCACGCTGGAAGTAAGTGCTAACCAGCAGCGCCGGGCTGCACTGCAACAACAAACCGAGGCATTGCGCGAAGCGGGCACGGCAAAAAGCGAACAGCTGAAACAGTCAGCCGTGCAACAGCAGACCCTGCGCGATGAGATCGCGGAGATGCAGCAACAGCTCGATCGGCTTGAGCAACAATGGCAGGCGCTGAGCAGTGAGCTGGCACTTACCTTCCCGCTCGCCGATCGGGATGCCTTAACCGCGTGGGAGCAGCAGCAAAGCGAACGTGAAAGCCAGCTTGAGCAACAGCGACAGGCGCAGGAAGCCGCCGAACAGGCGCGTCAGGCCGCAAAAGATTACTATCTTCAGCAGTCACAGGCCTGGCAGCAGCATTTGCAGGCAGAACAGCTGGCGCAGCAGTCGCTGTCCAGCCTGCAACAGGCGTTGGATGCGCTGCAACAGCGTCAGCAGCAGGAACAGCAGGCCATGGCGCAATTGCAGAGTCGTCTGGAGCAGCAGTTCAGTGCACACAACCTTGCCCTGCCCGACGCCGCCCATCGCGATGCATGGCTGACAGAACAGCAGCGGCGCTGGGAGCGCTGGCAGGAAAGTGAGCGGTTGCTCGCTAACCTGCAACCGCAGCTGTTAAAGGGGGAAACCCAGCTCACTGCCCTGCAACAGCAGGCAGAACTGGAGCAGCAGCAGCTCACCACTCGTCAGCAGCAGCAAAACCAGCGCCAGACGCAGCTCAGCGAGATGCGCCGTGCCCGTCAGGCGCTGTTTGGCGACCGCGAGGTCACCCACGCCCGTCAGCAGATACAGGCCCGCGTTCAGCAGGCTGATGAACAACTGGCACAGCAGCTCACGGCCCTGCAACAGGCGCAGGCCGAGGTCAGTCGCCTGCAGGGTGAGCTTTCGGGACTGGAAAATCAGCGGCAGACGCTCAATAGCAAACTGGCAGAGGCGGAAAGCGCGCTGCAGCAGGCACTCGAGAGCGCCGGATTTGCGGATGAAGCCAGCCTGCGCGCGGCGCTGCTGGATGAGCAGACCGCAGTGCAACTGCATCAGCAGTTGCAGCAGCTCGATCAGCAATGCCAGCAGCAGCAGGCGCGACTGGCGGATCTGCGTCAGCGGCTCAGTCTCCATCAGCAGACGAAACCCGCTGCGATGCCGGAATCCACCGAAGCGCTGGCGCAACAGCTGGAGCAGTTACGGCTGGCACTGCGCGACAACGCCAGCCAGCAGGGTCAGATTCAGCAGCAGCTACAGAGCGATGCCAGCCTTCGTGTGCGCCAGCAGAGCCTGATGACACAGATTGAACAGGATGGTGTGACGCTGGCGCAGTGGAGCCTGCTCAACGATCTGATTGGCTCCGCCAGCGGCGATAAATTCCGGCGCTTCGCCCAGGGCTTAACGCTGGATCACCTGGTGGCCCTGGCTAACCGTCAGCTCGATCGGCTGCATGGCCGCTATCTGCTGCAGCGACGGGCGCAGGATCTGCTGGAGCTGGATGTGGTCGATACCTGGCAGGCCGATGCGGCGCGCGATACCCGCACGCTGTCGGGTGGTGAGAGCTTCCTGGTGAGTCTGGCGCTGGCGCTGGCATTGTCGGATCTGGTCAGCCACAAAACGCGCATCGAATCGCTGTTTCTGGATGAGGGGTTCGGCACGCTGGATGCGCAGACGCTCGATACCGCGCTGGACGCACTCGATGCACTCAACGCCAGCGGCAAAACCATTGGGGTGATCAGCCACGTGGAAGCGATGAAAGAGCGCATTCCGGTTCAGATTAAAGTACGCAAGATGAATGGGCTGGGTTACAGCCAGCTGGAACTGCCGCAGGGATAACGGGCGCCAGAGCGGTAAATTCTGGTTCTGTCGACAGTCGGAGTAATGCCATAGCATTCATGATGCCGGTCTGTAGACTGTCGGCAGCAGACCGGAAGATCTTTAAGGAAAGTTGGCCAGTTAAATGAATTTAATTAATATAACGATGAGAATGTTGCCGGGGGTGATTATTGCAATGTCGCTCAGCGCCTGTCAGCAACCTGTGACAAAGCAACGGGATAGCGTGGCAAACCTCTGTCAGCCGTCGAAAGATCCTGACAGCCAATCCTGTCACTGGACTAATCAAATGCAGCCAGTACTGAACCGGCAGTTCAGCGATGCGGCGCGTTACGCCGGTCAGCAATGTCTGGTACGGATGGAGTGGCAACCACACAGCAGACATTATGCGGTGACCCAGACGCAGGGTGATGAAGCGCTCTGCCTGCGCGCCTGGCAACTGGTCGCGCAGACCCGCGATCTGCCGCCGCCGCCGGCGCCTGGACAACCGGCGTGGTTCGGCTTTGCGCCGCGCGGTTAGCTGGCCAGACCTTCCTGACGCCACTGGCGCGGACTGATGCCAAACCAGCGACGAAACGCGCGTGAAAACGCGCTGACTTCCGAGTAGCCCAGCAGCAGCGCCATCTCAGAGATGGGCAGCTGCTTCTGCTGCAGATAGTATGTCGCCATTTCGCAGCGCACCTGATCGACCAGCGCGGTAAAGCTGCTGCCCTCTTCGCGCAGCCGCCGCTGCAGTGACCAGCTCGACAGTCCGAGCTTATCCGCCACCTCTTCCAGCACCGGCTCACCCTGCATCAGCGATAAATTAACCTGCGAACGCGCCTGTTCAATCATGCTCTGCTGTGACGTCCC
Source organism: Pantoea sp. JV6 (assembly GCF_025910055.1). NCBI lineage: Bacteria > Pseudomonadati > Pseudomonadota > Gammaproteobacteria > Enterobacterales > Erwiniaceae > Pantoea > Pantoea sp. JV6. The sequence continues at coordinate 688,373 of NZ_JAPCIM010000012.1, forward strand.
ACGGTTAAGCCGTCGGATCGCATCCTGCATCACCATTAACAGGATCGGATCGCTCTCCGGCATGGCGCGCAGCAGATCGCGCCTGGGGATCACCAGTGAATTAAACGGCTGATCGAACCAGACCGGCGCATCAAACACTTTGCAGTGATCGTGCCACTGGCCGGGACGCGGATGTTCAAAGTGGACTTCGCGCGGTGCCCAGTGTCTGCCCGCCACGTGGCGGATCAGATTCATAAACATCCCCAGCGTCAGCTCCGCATCCTGACGGCGCGACAGGATCGCGCCATGTCGCACCTGATAGTCCAGCCGCCAGCACTCTCCCTTATCCACAAGCCGGGTTAAGGTGTCGTGCTGATGCCAGGGAAACGCGTTGACCACATTATGCAGCGCCTGTTCCAGCGTGGCGGAGCACAAACCGATGTAGCCGATCAGGCCTAATGACTGCGGTTTAAACTGCCTGCCGTAGTGCAAACCGAAGTTATCAAAACCGGAGTGACGCGCCGCCTCTTCCAGCACCCGACAGTAGTTAACCAGCCCCAGGCTGAGCGTCGGACTGGCCAGGCGCTCCGGATCGATGCCGCTGATGCCGAAGATGCGATCAACATCGCCGCCCTGGGTATGAATAAAGTCGCCTAAGCCAGTCGCCGCGGCTGCCAGCACGCCGTGATTGCCTGCCCCCGCCGCTGCCGAGCAGGCCGCAAACGCATCGGGCTTTATCAGTGTCGGATTCATGGTCGCCTCAGTCAGAATTCAGGTGGATCACCCGTCACTTCTATCCGAGCAATTTCCATACCAGGTCCCTGATGCCCGACGCGCCGCCTGCGGGCATTCCGGGCGGCGTGCGGGCTACGCGCAGGGCACTGCGGCGGCGCAGCGACGCCCGCCGCTGGTGCATCAGACGCCGACCGGCAGCTGCTCACCTTCCAGATAGCGGCGGCAGAGGCGGACCGAGTGGCTGGCCCACGCCGATCCCAGGCTGCGCGCCATTTCGGTTTCGGCATGTGATCCCACCCACGCGGTGAGCTGGATACGACGCTGGATCAACAGCGCGGGCAGCATGGCCATCTCCGCATCGCTGATATGCGCCACCTGCTCATAGCCGCGGATCCAGTGATCGATCCACTCTGGCGCGCGCGGATGATGCTCAACAAAACTGATCGCCGCCGCCAGATCGTGCAGATACCAGCCGAGCCCGCAGTCATCGAAATCGATCACCCGCGTTTCGCCCTTGTGCAGCAGCAGATTGGTCAGCCGCAGATCGGCGTGGATCAGGCCATAGCGATCCGATCCTTTACCGAACTGCGTCATCGCCGCGCCGACCTGGCTTATCGCCTGCTCTACCACGCCGTGATCGGCAGGATTCAGATTCGGCGCATCCTGCCAGCGTCCCCAGTGACTCTCTGCGCTGGTCATGGTGTGGTGATCCCAGATGATGCGCTGGAAACCCGCAGGCGGCTGCCACTGTTTACTGTGCTGATGCAGCCGCGCGGTGATCTGGCCGAGCTGCTGAAAAGCGCGGGGATCGACGTCGGTGGTCGGCATCTCTCCGTCGATCCAGTGAAACAGCACCACGTAGCGTTCACCGCCCTCCGGCAGCCGCAGCGTCAGCACGGTTTCGCCCTCTTTGTCCGGCACCGCTTCCGGCACCATAATGCCGGTTTCGCGCAGCGCATTGAGCCACAACAGTTCGCTGACGATGTCGGCTTTTTGATGATAATCGCCGCGATGCAGTCGCAGCGCATAACGCCGGCCTGCCGCCTGCAGCAGAAACGTGGCGTTCTCTGAGCGGCACAGCAGGCTGAGCTGGCCCTGCAGCGCGGCGGGATAACAGGCCAGCGCCTGCTGCGCCATCAGGGTGAGTTGGGAATCAGTCAGGTTGTCATATTGTTTAGCGCTCATCAGTCCGGCTCCTTGTCACTTGCGTTATCTCAGCATGCGTTGCCAGAAGGTGAGCTGCTTGACTCCGGAAGAGACAAAGTTGACCGCAGCGTGCAGCTGGCCCGGTTGTTGCCTGTGAGTTGACCGTGGAGGACAGAAGTCACTGCGCCCGCGTCAAGTCGTGGCGAGTAATGCAACGGCATTATCCCCTTACTGTAGCGTAATGGCGGTGTAACGCCGCATGAGACCAACAACGACGGGGATAACAGTATGACAAACAGACTCAAGCCCACTCTGGGCACCCTGCATCTGTGGGGGATTGCGGTTGGCCTGGTCATTTCAGGCGAATATTTTGGCTGGAGTTACGGCTGGGCCGTGGCGGGCACGCTGGGATTTCTGGTCACCACCGCATTGATCGCCACACTCTATACCTGCTTTATTTTTAGCTTCACCGAACTGACCACCGCGATCCCCCATGCAGGCGGGCCATTTGCCTATAGTCGCCGCGCCTTTGGCGAAACCGGCGGACTGATTGCCGGTCTGGCGACGCTGATTGAGTTTGTCTTTGCGCCACCGGCGATTGCCATGGCGATTGGGGCTTATCTCAACGTGCAGTATCCCGAACTGAACCCGAAGATTGCGGCGGTCGGGGCTTACCTGGTGTTTATGACGCTGAATATTCTCGGCGTAAAACTGGCGGCGATGTTTGAACTGGTTGTGACGGTGCTGGCGGTGATTGAACTGCTGGTGTTTATGGGTGTGGTTTCACCCGGCTTCAGCCTGGCGAACTTCGCCGCGCACGGCTGGGCAGGCAGTGACAGCTTCGGACTGCCCGCCTTCTCCGGCATTTTCGCCGCCATTCCTTTTGCCATCTGGTTTTTCCTTGCCATTGAAGGCGCGGCGATGGCGGCCGAAGAGGCGAAAGATCCGACCCGGACCATTCCCCGCGCCTACATCAGCGGGATTCTGACGCTGGTGGTGCTGGCGATAGGTGTGATGCTGATGGCGGGCGGCGCGGGCGACTGGCGCAAACTTGCCGATATTAACGATCCGCTGCCGCAGGCGATGAAAATGATTGTCGGCGAACACTCTAACTGGATGCATATGCTGGTGTGGATTGGACTGTTTGGCCTGATTGCCAGCTTCCACGGCATCATCCTCGGCTATTCACGGCAGTTTTTTGCCCTGGCACGCGCGGGCTATCTGCCGCCTTCTCTGGCCAAACTGTCGCGTTTCCAGACCCCGCATCGGGCGATTATTCTCGGCGGCGTGCTGGGTATCGCGGCAATTTACAGCGATGGTGTGATTAATCTGCAGGGGATGACGCTGACGGCGGCGATGATCACCATGGCGGTATTTGGCGCGATTGTGATGTACATCATGAGTATGCTAAGTCTGTTTAAATTGCGCCGCAGCGCGCCGGAGATGGTCCGCAGTTTCCGCGCGCCGGGCTATCCGATTGTTCCGGGCATCGCCCTGCTGCTGTCGGTGGTTTGTCTGCTGGCGATGCTGTGGTTTAATCCGGTGATTGGCGCGCTGTTTTTCGCCATCATGCTGGCAGGCTATCTTTACTTCCTAGCCACCAAAGCGCAGCGCGATCGGGCGCCGCAGGACAGTATGCTGGTCGGCGAATAAAAGCGGCGCGGGTGAGTGCCGTGGGTTAACGATTCAGCGCCGGGTATCGCTGGCGCTGAATCGTCAGCGGATGCTCAGGTGACTCAGCCGTTAAGCGGCCAGAGCCACGCCGCACCGCGTACGCCGCTGGAGTCGCCATGCTGCGCCTTCAGCACCGGCGTTTCACACTCCCCGCCAAATACCCACTTCTTCATCAGCACCGGCACGGTCTGATAGAGACGATCCACATTGCTCATCCCACCGCCCAGTACAATCACATCGGGATCGATCAGGTTTACCACCTGCGCCAGCGATTTTGCCAGCCGCAGCTCATAGCGGCTCATCGCCAGTTCGGCGATCGGATCCTGCTGCGCCAGCAGCGAGACGATCTCCGCACCTTTGCGATGCACGCCGCTCAGCCGCTGATAGTCGATACCAAAACCGGTGCCTGAAACAAAGGTCTCAATGCAGCCCTGCTGCCCGCAATAACAGGGCACTTCCTGACGGTAGCGCAGCTCATCCTCATCCATCCACGGCAGCGGATTGTGGCCCCACTCACCGGCATTGCCGTTGCCCCCGATACGCGACTCACCGTTGATCGCCACACCGGCGCCCGATCCGGTGCCGATGATCACGGCAAACACCAGCGACTGTCCGGCACCGGTACCGTCGATCGCTTCCGACACCGCCAGGCAGTTGGCATCGTTGGCGATACGCACTTCCCGGTTCAGCGCCTGCGCCAGATCTTTATCCAGCGGCTGACCGTTGAGCCAGGTGGAGTTGGCATTTTTTACCCGCTTACTGTAGGGCGAAAGCGTGCCGGGAATACCGAGGCCGACCGTGCCGGTTGCGCCGGTTTTCTGCTCCGCCAGCGTGACCAGATCGACAATCGCCTGCACCGTTGCCTGATAGTCATCACGCGGGGTATTCACCCGGTGGCGGAACAGCTCCTCTCCCTTATCCGACAATGCGATCACTTCTGTCTTGGTGCCACCCAGATCTATGCCTATGCGCAAGATTACGTCCTCGTTATTCGTTCAGGTGAGAGATACAGTAAAAGGCGTCTGCCGGAAAGGCAATGAAACCACTCCGATGTTTCGCTATCATGCGCGCTGACTCTCGCAGACTTGTGCGCCCGATCGCGCCACGGTAAGGAATCCCGATGTTGTGGTTTAAAAATATGATGGTTTATCGTCTGAATCGTGACATTCCGCTGTCCGCAGATGAGATGGAAAAGCAGCTCGACGCCTTCACGTTTTCACCGTGTGGCAGTCAGGATATGAGCAAGACCGGCTGGGTCTCGCCGATGGGCAACCGCAGCGATGCGCTGACCCATGAAAACAAAGGCCAGATTGTGATTTGCGCCCGCAAAGAAGAGAAAATCCTGCCTTCGCCGGTGGTGAAACAGGCGCTGGAAGCGAAAATCGACAAGCTGGAATCTGAGCAGAGCCGCAAGCTCAAAAAGACCGAAAAAGATTCGCTGAAAGATGAAGTGCTGCACAGCCTGCTGCCGCGCGCCTTCAGCCGTTTCAGCCAGACCTACCTGTGGATCGACACGGTCAACAACCTGATTATGGTTGACTGTGCCAGCGCAAAAAAAGCGGAAGATACCCTGGCGCTACTGCGCAAAAGCCTGGGCTCACTGCCGGTGGTGCCGCTGACGCTGGAAAGCCCGATTGAACTGACCCTGACAGAATGGGTACGTTCAGGCGAGCTGCCTGCCGGATTCGCCCTGATGGATGAAGCGGAGCTGAAAGCGCTGCTGGAAGATGGCGGCGTTATCCGCTGCAAGAAACAGGATCTGGTGTGCGATGAGATCGCTAACCACATCGAAGCGGGCAAGCTGGTGACCAAACTGGCGCTCGACTGGCAGGAGCGCATTCAGTTCGTGCTGGCCGATGATGGTTCAGTGAAGCGTCTGAAGTTCAGCGACACGCTGCGCGACCAGAACGACGATATTGACCGCGAAGATTTTGCACAGCGCTTTGATGCGGACTTTATTCTGATGACCAGCGAACTGGCCGCACTGACCAGCAATCTGGTAGAAGCGTTGGGCGGCGAAGCCCAGCGTTAATCAGTCACCGGCAGAATCATCCTGACAGACGATATTCGCCAAAAAAATGGCCGCTAAGCGTTAATGTCAGTCAGTTAAGATTAGATTTGTAAAGGCTGTCACGGTCAGACGTGGCAGTTTTTTTTCCGGGCGAGCGGGCCGCAGTGCGGGCCAGCGCACCTCTGCTGCTGCCGGGCCGTCCTCGCGCCGCTGACGCGGTTCCTTCGGCTTTGACGTCGTGCCGACGAACCGTTCGGGGATCGGCCCTCCCTGGCCGGCCCCGAACTGTCCACGCTTCCCGGCGTGGACTTCTGGCCCACCGTCACGCCTCAGCGCTGTGGATAGCCCTTTCAGCAGCAGAGGCGCTCAGGCTTCCACTCTCGTGCACTTTTTAACAATACACACTGAAGTTTCAGAGCAGGCTGGTGCCGGGCAGGAGCAGGCAATCCGCAGCGCTGAACAGAATGAGTCTGCCAGGAGAGCCCGCAGGACGCGGGCGAAAGGCGGGGCGGCACAGGATGTGCCATCCCCGGCGGTCCGTCAGGCAGAGGAATGAAGTGAAGGGACCGCGCAGCGGCGCGAGGACCGCCAGCCCCTGCCCGGCACCAGACTGCGTTATCACCTGTCGCTTAACTGACCAGCATTACCGCTAAGCGGCCATGTTTTTAATCTTTCAGGTAACGGCAGAGATAGGAACTTGGCTCGCCAACCTGCAGATGAAATTCGCTGTGACCCGGCACGTTGAACACCGAACCCGCTTCAAACCATTTCCACTCGGTTTCACCTGGCAGTAATACCTTAAGCGAGCCGCTGACCACGGTCATCTCCTCCGGCTGGCCGGTACCGAATGTGTATTCGCCTTCAGCCATTACGCCCACGCTGGCACGTCCGGTGCTCGCACTGTCAAAACCGATAGACTTAACTTTTCCGTCAAAATACTCACTTACGTTGAGCATAATAGTTCTCCAGAGCACATGTTGTGTGTCTGGCAGTGTAGAAGGGAACCCGCTGATCTGTCACGCGAAATGATGGCCGTTTGTGATCTCTTTCCTCAGGGAAGCAACTCCGCCGCCAGGCGCGCCACCAGCTGATTAGAGAGCAGAACCGGTACGCCCAGCCGCTGCTGTAACCCTATCCGATGCTGCTGGTGATAACCCATACAGTCGAGCACCACCAGCGCTGCGCCCTGCGCTTTCAGACTGTTTGCAGCATCGGCGAAGGTTGCCTGATCGCCCTGATAGGGACTGGCGACCGCAAAGCAGGGCTGCGCGGGCAGTTGCTGCCACTTACCTGCCTGCTCAACAATCTGCTCCTCAACCGGCACGACAATGCCGACCCGCTGCTGCTGCACCATGGCGCAGATGAGCGGTGGAATCAGGCGATCCGGCTCCAGCAGTAGCGCACGCTGGGTACGGAGCCTGCTGAATTCACCGGTGCAGAGCAGCAGAATGGTCGCATAGCCCGCCTGCTCCAGCGCACTGATTTTGCGCTGCAATCCCTGCTCCACTTTCGAGGCCGCCAGCCGCACCTGTTCGCCACTCTGCAGCCGCGACACCAGAACCCGGTCGCCCGCTGCTGGCGCGAAGCGTGCGGCAATCTCTGCCGCGCTGAGTCCATCCAGTAAACCGGCGTGATCGGTCAGCGCATCCGGCAGATGCTGCCGCAGCAGCGGCAGAATATCGCTGCGCGGAGACTGGCCGATAGTCAGCGTTACCAGTGGTTTCGTCATCTTAGTGATTCCGGTGACGCAGATGCGCCAGGCTGCCATAGAGTGAAATCAGCCGCGCATACTCTTCCGCGTCGTAGAAGTGACAGGTTCCACGACCAAACTCCTTGGCCACCTCAATGGCAAACTTCGCCGCTGCCGCAATGTCCACTTCATGGCTGGCGCCGGTTCCGCAGCCCGGCACCACCGACTCGGCAGTGATCGCCACCCCCACCACCGGCACATCCGTGGCGGTAGAAGGTTGCAGAATGCTGTTGAGGTGATAAACCCCATTGCCGTAAGGCGTAATATCCTGAGTGGTGATGGGGAAGGTCACCGCCGGACGGCCGCTGGTCATCTCCATGATGCGCAGCAGATCCTCCGAAACCCGCAGGATGTAGCCCTCTTTCACCGTCGGCGACAGGGCAAAGCCTTTGTGGTTGATAATGCGGTTACCTTTGGTGGTGTCGATTGACAGAATCGCATCCACACCCGCCACCACTTCATTATCATTCATGGTGACATCGTCAATCGGCGAGTCCATGAAATCGACCGGCAGATGCGGCCGCGTTGGCGCATCCGGGCAGATATGGGTGGTAATGATGACGTCGCCATCGAGCCTGTCGCCTTTGCTCTGCATCTGCGCCAGTTTAAGCGCGCTGGCAACGGCCGCGATCGCGCCATCCGCATCTGACACCATGCCGATACGACCAGGACGAGCGCCGATGCCACCAAGGCGACCAATAATCCCCAGCGTCGGTGCACTGCCGCCGCCTGATTTGCCCTGCGTCCCCGGAATATCAATGCGCACAAAATCGGTGCGGCCTTTGGGACCGGAGACACGGGTAAAGCGGGCATCAACATCAGGATACGCCGCGAAGAGATCCACCACCTGCTGTCCGTCAATGTGGGCGCTATCCAGTAACTCAAAAACCGCCAGGGTCTGCTGCAAACTCATGCTTTATCCTTTTATTTCTTGCTGCTGCTGGCAAACAGCGAATGAAAGAAGCTGTAGAGGGCATCACCGGCAATAAAGCCTGCCGCCATCACCTCCATAGGCGACCGGCCCCGCTCGCCCCAGATCCGGATGATTACGATGCGTAAGGCGATCCCTACCACCACTGCCCAGCCCGCCATGGCGTTATTAATTAATAAACCGGTGGCGAGCAGCACGCCCAGCTGGCGTTTCGGCCCGCCGATCAACTGGATAATGGCCCCTGGAATCGCCCACATCAGCAGATTACCGGCGATACCTGGCTCAGCACCCGCCTGAATGGTTTTGGCATACACCCGCGCTACAGGCGGCAGCAGGTTGTCAGCAAAGAAAAAGGTATGGGCGTACCAGACCAGCGGAATCGACACAACAAAGGCGATCATAGCTGCGATGAGCTGAATACGACGTCCCCAGAGCTCCTGCTGCAGATCGGCACCGTTGCCGCGCAGGATAAAGCCTGCCTTCAGGTCATAACCCATATCGGCGAACGCCGGACCAGTGGCGGCGGTAAAGCCGCACAGCAGGCAGAGCGCCAGCGGTGGGAAGCCGATCAGAATGCCGATAATCAGCGTAATCAGCGCCACGGCAAAGGCCGGGAACCAGCCGGAGTGCATAGCGGCAATGCCGACAATCAGTTCATGGGCGAAAGCAGCAAACGCGGCATAAAGAACAAACAGCAGCAGCATCGCGATGCCCATCTCACTCCACAGGCCGCCCGCCAGCGCCAGCAGCGCCGAAATCACGATGTAACCCACGCTGCCGAAACCCAGCGCCCGCTGCACCTCATTGCCATTACGGCTCACCACCAGCGCATCATTTTTGCGGCTGCGAATCACCATCACGACCTGAATCAGCGCCACCAGACCGGCACCGACCATCACGCCATGCGGAATATAAAGCGCATTAATATCAATACCGGCCACCGGCTGCGCATAGGCACGCAGCAGAAAACCGATGCCGAGCATCGACAGCGCCCAGATATTGCCGATAAACGCGGTGCCAAAGGCGGACATCGGGATCTTCAGCATGGCACCGACGACGCCACCCACAATGCCCAGCACCAGCAGCCACGCCTGGCGTCCGCCTTTATCTCCCGCTTTGATCGCTTCTGCTGCTGCAACGCCCGGTGGCCAGGCATTACTGGCCGGAAAGACGCGGGTATCAAACAGCCGATAGAGCAGCCAGGCATCCAGCAGCATCGCGGCGCTGACGCCACAGAACAGCGGCAGGACCAGTTGCGGTTCACCCAGCGCCCAGGGCACGGCAATCGGCATCAACAGACTGTTCGCCGCCCCAAAGGTGGCTGAAGAGATAGCGGTCTGCGCCAGGTTCTGGATTTCAATCGAACGATAACGGCGGAATGCCTGCAGCGGAATACGCGCCAGCAGCATGGCAAACAGCGCGCCGATAATAGAGGTGTTAGGCGTTACGCCAATGGTGGTAATCAGCTGAATGCCAATAATGGCACCCGCAATGGAGAGAAGAATTAAAACCAGTGCCACGCCAACGTGTTTAATCGGATTTACCCGTTCCATACGTCCCCGCCAGTCCTTGTCCAGAAGAAATGAAATAACGTCTACCCGCCCGCTGGCCGGTTTACGCCGGTTATCAGTTTCACTGCTCTGATGCGCACAGAGATTGCAACAGCCACTGCAGATGGTCGTCCCTCCGCATGCTGAACCGATACAGGAGGCAATGAGAGACGGACACAGGCAACCGGAGTGCTGCGTAAAGCGTGGCGATCAGATTGAAAGAAAAAGGCCCGAAGGCCTTTGTTTTCCCTGGTGTGGCGAAAGTACTACGCCGATAAAAACGGTGTGAAGTTACGCGCCATATTTTTCGGTCATCTCTGTGGCCGTTGCGCGTAATGCTTCAAGGAGCTCTGACGGGAAACCCGGTTCAGACTCCATAGACGGAAACGACAGGCAGAGTGCCACCGTTTCGCCATGATGTTTGTTATGAACAATAACTGACAGCGAGCTGATGCCTGGCAGCGACTCATTTCGGGCCAGTGACCAGCCCTGCTGGCGGATCTCAGCCAGTCTGGCACAGAGTGCCTCAGGACTTTGCGGCGAGTTCGCTGATGCGACCTGCCATTGATCATGGAAGCGCGCCAGCACCTCTTCATCACTTAACTGCGCTAACAGCGCCCGGCCGGTTGAGGTCGCGGCAGCCGGCATCCGACTGCCCGGTGGCGTGACCATCTGCGTAAAGTGACGCCCATGAAACATACGCATCACTAATACTTCCCGCCCGTCGAGCTTCGACACGTAACCCATGCAGCCGGTCTTCGCAGCCAGCCTGACCATCGCCGCTGAAACGCTGTCAACCAGCGGTGCCGAAAGATAATGTCCGGCGGCAGCCAGCAATACGCGACCAATGTGATAACCGCGCGTATCCGCATTCCGCTCCAGCAGCCCCTGACTTTCCATGGTGGCCAGCAGACGCGAAACGGTGCTTTTTGGCAGGTTTAACGCCTCAACCACCTCACTGAATGAGAGACCAACATGCCCCTGCGTCACACCTTTGTGCTGAAACAATCGAAGTACGGCGGCAGCATTTTCAAGTGTGGTCATGTTACGTGTTCCACTATATGGAACTAAGTTCCTCTGTTGGTTTGATGAAAATAAAACGTGGCGCTGAATCGGTCAAGCGACAATTTGATTCACACAGAGATCGGCAGCAGAGAAAATAAGGGGATAAAAATGATTAGCGGGGCTTTATCTGGTGAGACAAGGAGAGTGCAGAACAGAAGCATACGCAGAGAGCATTCGACAGTAAATCTGCGTCAATTTCGCTTCTTAAATAACCCGATCGACTGCAGGTGGGAGTAAAAAGAGGCGTGGTTCAGGCACAGCGTCAGGCGGGTCAGTAATAAGCAGTTATCCGGTGTAACAGGCTGGCGTCCCTGCCAGCAGTAAAGCTTTACTCTTTTTCAACGTCTTCGTAGCGCGCTTTGGCGTCACGCGCTTCTTCTTCCGTTTCGTGCTCACTGATTAATGAATTCGGTTTGGGATGATCAGCACGCAATTCGTAAGAGGTTACTTTATTACCTTCAGTGCCCTTTTCAACTGGCACAACTTTCGCTTCACGTGGATACGGTGGTCTGGTCGGCATACTGTGTCCCTCTTGTCTGAATAACATTCCACAGGACAGGCCGCTGCCTGTCATAGGATAAGTATAGACAATGCCGTCTGAAGCGGGATCAAAGCGGGAAAAATCTGAGGGTTAGCTGGCGCGCGCCAGGGAGAGTGACAGCAGAATTTCCTCTACCACGCACTCAGGCGATTGCATCGCATTCACCTGATGATGGGCCGCAGCCTGATAGAGATGCGCACGTTCACGCAGCACATCACTCATCTCATCAGCAATCGGACGGCCGGTTAAGGTCGGACGCTGGGCCGCTTCAGGTTCGCTTTCCAGCCGCTCTGCCAGCACCTCGGGTGACGCGCTAAGCCAGATCACCTGGCCCTGCTCCTGCATAAAACGGCAGTTCTCTTCAGCCAGAATCATGCCGCCGCCGGTGGCAATGACGGTTCTGGGTGCCGTCACCGCTTTAAGCGATTCCGTTTCACGGGCGCGGAAACCTTCCCAGCCTTCCTCTGCCACAATCTCCGTCACACTGCGCTGCGTGCTGAGTTGCAGATGGTGGTCGGTATCCGTAAAGGCGTAGCCCAGCGCCTGCGACAGCGCCTCGCCGACCGTGGTTTTGCCGCAACCGCGAGCGCCAATCAAAAAGATGGGTAGTGACATCAGGGCCGTTCCTCCGCCTGACCGCGCGATGCGGCTGCATGGTGAGCTTATTAATGCGACGCATAATAACTGGAAATTATTATGGCCTCTACCTGTCAGGCACGATTTACGCATTTTCGTCCCCTGAACAGCGACAATCTTTGTGTTTTCAAGGGGAAATGCATGCACGTTTTGTGCATCAGGGCCGTAACAGAGCGATAAAAACTCCGCAAAAGAGCGGCTAAAATGCGTCGGCAATATTTGCTTACTGCCCCGATTTTACTTTTCACGCTGGCGCCCACATATACTGGTAACAATCGCCACAGGAGAGTCATCATGCAACGCGAAGAACAACAACTGATCGAAGGGCTGTTCAGCCGTCTGAAACAGGCTGAAAGCCAGACCGTGGCACGCGATGCCGCTGCCGAACAACTGATTAACCAGCATCTGCAGGCGCAGCCGGGCGCGCCTTACTACATGGCACAGGCGATCCTGATTCAGGAAGCGGCGCTGAAAAAACTCAATGAGAAAGTATCGGCGCTGGAAAGCCAGCTGGCCCAGCAACAGCAGCAGCAACCTGCACAGAGCAGCGGCGGCTTTCTGTCCGGGCTGTTTGGCAGCGGTTCGCGTCAGCAGCCGCCTGTGCAGCAGCAACAGCAATCGTCACCGTGGAACAGTGCGGCACAGCAACCGGCTCAGCCGCAATATGCGCCTGCACAAGCGCCTGCACCACGCGGCACCGGTTTCCTCGGCGGCGCACTGCAGACAGCTGTGGGTGTGGCGGGCGGTGTGGTGATGGCCGATATGCTGACCAGCATGTTCCACCATTCACAGCCGGAAGAGATTGTGAACATCATCAATGAGCCACCCCTGCCCGATGTGAATGACAATCTCAACACCTTCAACGGTGGCGATGACAATGCCGATACCTTTAACGGCGGTAACGACAACGCCTTCCTCGACCAGAATACAGGCTGGGACAGTAATTATGCCGACAACAGCGATCTCAATGATTTTGGCGGCAACGATTACGACGACGACAGCTTCGTTTAACTTCAGCGTTTCTGCTGGGTGAGCCAGCTATCAAGCTCATTTGCAAACTGCTGGCGGTCACGCGGACTCATCGCCGCGGGGCCGCCGGTCTGCACCCCACTTGACCGCAGGGTATCCATAAAATCCCGCATCGTCAGGCGTTCACGTATCGTCGCCGGTGAGTAACGCTCGCCGCGCGGATTCAGCGCCGCCGCACCCTTCTCAATGACCTCTGCTGCCAGCGGGATATCGGCGGTGATCACCAGATCGCCTGGCTGACAACGTCTGACGATCTCATTGTCCGCCACATCAAATCCGGCAGGCACCTGCAGGGTGCGCAGATACGGTGAGGGCGGTACACGCAGAAACTGGTTCGCCACAAAAGTGATGGTAGTTGCGGTGCGGTCGGCTGCGCGGTAGAGCACCTCTTTGATTACATTCGGACAGGCATCGGCATCGACCCAGATAAACATCATCATTCCTTACAGTCAGAGAAGAGTAAGATCTTGCCGGGTTCCCCCTAAATGGCAAATTTTATTTGCGGCGTGCTTTCCAGCCTGCGCCCGGCTGACTTGTTATTCAGGCTGGCTGAAGTAAGCTAGCTCACTGAGAAAAACGAATAATGTCCTAAGGAGATGGCGATGCTGGCAAAGAAAATCGGGTTTATCGGCGGGGGAAATATGGCGAAAGCCATTATCGGCGGACTGGTCAACAGCGGCAAAATCGCCCCGTCTGATATCTTCGTTTACGATCGCAAAGCAGAGACCAACCAGGCGATGGCAGAGCAGTATGGCATCAACGCAGCGGAGAGCGCTGAAGCGCTGGCGCGTGAAGTGGACATCCTGTTCGGCGCGGTCAAACCCAATGTCATTCTGAAAGTCTTAAAAGAGCTGACAGGCAGCCTGAAAAAAGAGGCGCTGGTGGTGTCGATTGCGGCTGGGGTGACGCTCGATTCGCTCTCATCGGTGCTGGGTTACGATCGTAAAATTGTCCGTGCGATGCCGAATACTCCCTCGCTGGTCAGCGAAGGCATGACCTCGGTCACGCCCAACGTGCTGGTTGAGCAGGCGGAAATCGACGAGGTGATAGCGATTTTTGAGAGCTTCGGCAAAGCGGCCGTGGTGGATGAATATCTGATTCACTCCGTGGTCGGCGTCAGCGGTTCTGCGCCGGCCTACGTGTTTATGTTTATCGAAGCGATGGCCGATGCGGCCGTACTGGGCGGCATGCCACGCGCTCAGGCCTATCAGTTTGCTGCACAGGCGGTGAAAGGGGCGGCGCAGATGGTGCTGACCACCGGAAAACATCCGGCTGAACTCAAAGATATGGTCTGCTCTCCGGGCGGCACCACCATCGAAGCGGTGAAAGTGCTGGAAGAGAAAGGCATGCGCTCGGCGGTGATGGAAGCGATGCTGCAGTGCATGGCGAAGTCAGAGAAACTGAGCCGCAGCTAACCGCTCAACAAAGGATGTGCAAGGCGGCCCCGCACGCTGGCCCTCCTTGCCTCCAGCTTAACAGATATTAACGGATCTGTTCCTGACAGAGCGCCACCGCGTCGGCAAACGTCATCGGCTGCTGCATCCGCTCCACCAGCTCAGCGGTCAGCGTATACATGCCGCATGAGCAGATTGCCGCCAGCCTCCCCTGCTGGCCATAAAACGCCATAAACTTTTTATCCTCCAGCGAGCCGAGCAGCTGGAATGAATCCCATTCTTTGGCATGGCCCAGATACTCATAACGGGTGCCATACTGCGTAGTCCAGAAGAACGGCACACGATCAAACGCGACGGCCTGGTCCAGCATATTCCATGCGGCGGTTTGTCCCTGCTGATGCGCGACGCGATAGTGCTCAATGCGCAGCGGCCCCTGTGCCGACGGATACGTGGCGATATCTCCCGCCACCCAGATATTGTCAGCGACCCGCAACTGCTCATCCGCCTGCAGGCTGCCATCCTCTGCCAGCGGGAGATCGTGGATAAAGTCGGTAGCCGGTTTAACCCCGGTGGCAAACAGCACCACCGTCGCGTCCAGCAACCGTCCGCCCTTGAGCTGCACGCCACTCACCCGCTGGTCCCCCTGTAAGGCTTCGATCTCGCCCTGCACCCACTTCACGCCGTTCTGCTCATGCAGCTGATAGAAATAGCGGCCAATCTGATCGCCAAACTGTTTAGCAAAGGGCAACGCCTGTCGGGCGATTACCATCACGTCAATGTCACGATTACGCAGCGCCGACGCCAGTTCGGTGCCGATAAAACTGTTGCCGATAATCACGATTTTATGGCTGGCATCCACCGCCTGAAGCAGCTCATCGGTCTGCGCTTTGCTGCGCAGCAGATGGACCCCATCAAGATCGCTGCCCGGCAAATCGGGGCGGACTGGCGTCGCGCCGCTGGCGATCAGCAGTTTGTCGAAGGCGAGCGTCTCGCCATCCTCAAAGATCAGCCGTTGCTGCTGAGCATCCAGGCGACTCACCGTAGCCTGAAGTCGTTCAACGTGATCCATCACATCCGCTTTCAGCAGCTGCGGCACCTCGCTGATATCCATTTTGCCCGACGGCACAAATTTGGTCAGCGCGGTGCGGTCGTAAGGCGCATCCGCTTCCCGCTCAACCAGAATCACGCGGCCTTTGAAGCCTTCATGGCGCAGACGCCACAGCGCCGCGCTGCCCGCTGCCCCACCACCGAGCACCACATAGACCGGTGCGGCTGCACCACTGCCAATCGGCGCCGCGGGCGACATCGCTTTCGGATTCACCAGCACCCGGCCCTCTTCAATGCGCAGCGGATACTGTTTGAGATCGGCTAACGCCAGCGGTTCACACATTTTTCCACTGGCCAGATTAAACGCGGCTTTGTGCCACGGACAGACCAGCCGATCGCCGCAAATCGCGCCCTGCTCCAGCGGCGCGCCTGCGTGCGGGCATTTCGCCTGATAAGCACGTACATTGTCGCCTTCGCGGATCAGCAACACTTCCACCTCGCCGAGCGTTTTTTTAACCGGCTGGCGCTGGGGCAGATCGTTCAGGTCGACGGTAAATTGATAGTTCACGACATGGCTCCTTTAACGGTTCTTGTCTTGTGCTGCGCGGCAAAACAGAGTGCTGCGCAAATCCCCACAAACAGTAAGTGTGGCAAAAGAACCGGGAAGCCTGGCGATGAATGCTTATCAGAAGGTTAACGTGCTGTTATAAAGGGGAATTTAATCAGTATTGCGCGGGAAGGAGAAGCGGCCACCTGCGTGGCCGTGGGGATAATCAGCTTTTTTTCAGGCACTGGCTCATAAAGGTTTTACGCGCATCGCCCGCCAGTTTTTTATCACCAGCTTCGCCGTTACAGCTTTTCATTTTCATCTGCTGCGGTGACATCTGCGACAGCTTGCTGTCCTTTTTCAGGCATTCACTCATAAAGGTTTTGCGCGCATCCCCTTTAAGATCCTGTGATTTAGCATGCTGGTTACACATCGTCATCTTCTCCTGCTGCGGGGTCTTTTCAGCCGCACCGGCCAGTCCACTGACCAGCAGGCCCGCCATCATCATCGCCATTAAACCGACTTTCATCTTGTTATCTCCACAGTGGATTGTCCTTTGTTATTCTGGCAGCGAATAAGCAAAGCGGAAAATGTTTCAGGTCAAAGTGATGTGAAGATCCCATTCCAGTCTGGCACTGGGATCGTTACTGACGAGGATGGCGGAGTAACTTTTCGATGTAATTGCGCAGCAGTTGCGCATTTTCATCTCCGGCATCGGCCACATTGTCTATTGCGGTTTCAATACTGGTGGTTATAGCCAGATGTTGTTGCGGCTCCAGCTTGCGAACCAGTGCGGTAACAACAATCTCCAGCGCTTCGATTTGCGCCATCTGCTCTTTGGCTGTCGCCTCTTTTTCAGCCAGCTTTACCAGCAATTCAGCAATCAGGTTTTTCATGCTGTTATCTCAGCGGTGGAGAAAAGCTGAAATTATCACCACGCTGGCTAAAAAAACAGAGGGTAACCGCTACTTTTTTCAGTGAGTTAGCCCGCATTCCTCACCGTCTGCTCAGACGATTCCGGCTAACCTTGCGAGCGAAACGTTTTCCCTGCAATCAACGCTATGGTTAAACGCTTCGCCCGCCCGAAATCGGTCTTTCGCTTAGCGAGGATCGACAAATCCGCGGCCTGGTCCGCCGCCGTGTCCGCCCCAGCCACCACCGCCGCCTGGAGGCGGGAAAATACATCCGCTTAATGCAGTAACCAATGCCACAACGGCAGCCAGCTTAAAGATTCGTACCATATCTACCTCAGGGTGATGAAATCGGGCTGAGTGTATGGAGCCACCTGCATGGCGACAAGTGAGATTCTTCCGCATACGGCGACTATTCATCTTTGCTGACCAGACTTAACGATTTACCACCATTAAGGCAGCACAATCTCAACATCCCGGCTGGATTACAGTGCAAATTATTTGTGCAAATCGGGAGGGTGAACACTTTACAGGCGGCGTAATTTTGCGCATTGTGAGCGCATTACATTTACAGGATATAAACATGACTCTCTCTCAGGCTGCTTTTAGTGACATCCTCTCCCGGCGCGACTGGGAAAATCCGGTCGTGACCTCGCTGCATCGGCTGGATGCGCACCCGCCATTCGCCAGCTGGCGAGATGAAGCAGCCGCGCGGGATGACAGCCCCTCGGCGTCACTGCAGAGCCTCAACGGAGAGTGGGGTTTCCGTTATTTTACGCAGCCTGAAGCGGTCCCGGCCAGCTGGTTACTGCAGGATCTGCCGGACACTACGACCCTTCAGGTTCCGGCCAACTGGCAGATGCACGGCTTCGATGCCCCCATTTATACCAACGTGCAGTATCCGATTCCGGTCAATCCTCCGCTGGTACCCACAGAGAATCCAACCGGATGTTACTCGCTCACATTCAGCACTGACGCAACCTGGCTGGATAATGGGCAGACACGCATCATTTTTGACGGCGTAAACTCGGCCTTTCACCTGTGGTGCAACGGACACTGGATTGGCTACTCTCAGGACAGTCGTCTGCCCGCTGAATTCGACCTGACGCCTTATCTGCGGCCGGGCAAAAACCGGCTGGCAGTAATGGTGCTGCGCTGGAGCGACGGCAGTTATCTGGAAGATCAGGATATGTGGCGAATGAGCGGTATTTTCCGTGACGTCACGTTATTGCATAAACCGCAGGTGCATCTGGCCGATGTTCAGCTGGAAACCCGGCTCAGCCCGGAGTTTTACCGTGCCGAATTGTGTGCCCGGGTCCGTGTTGCTCTGCCAGCTGACGTCAGCTCGCGCTATCAGCTGCGCCTGACGCTGTGGCAGGGTGACCAGCAGATTGCTCAATGTCAGCAGCCGCTGGGCAGTGCCATTATTGACGAGCGGGGTCACTATCCCGAACGCGCCCTGCTCAGCCTGCCGGTGGAACAGCCTGCGCTGTGGAGTGCCGAAACACCCCACCTCTATCGCGCCACGCTGGCGCTGCTGGATGAGAATCAGCAGCTGATCGAGGTGGAAGCCTATGATGTCGGCTTCCGTCAGGTCACCATCGACAACGGACTGCTCTGTCTGAACGGCAAGCCGCTGCTGATCCGCGGCACCAACCGTCATGAACATCATCCGGAGCGCGGTCAGGTGGTGGATGAGGCGACGATGCGCCGCGACATTGAGCTGATGAAGCAGCACAATTTTAATGCGGTGCGCTGTTCACACTATCCTAATCATCCGCTCTGGTACCGGTTGTGCGATCAGTATGGGCTTTATGTGGTGGATGAGGCCAATATCGAAACCCACGGCATGCAGCCGATGAACCGGCTCTCCGATGATCCCCGCTGGTTTGCCGCCTATAGCGAACGCGTGACGCGCATGGTGCAGCGCGATCGTAATCACTGCAGCATTATTATCTGGTCGCTGGGCAATGAGTCAGGACATGGTGCCACACACGATGCGCTCTACCGCTGGGTAAAAAGCAGCGATCCAACCCGTCCGGTTCAGTATGAAGGCGGCGGTGCGGATACCGCTGCTACCGATATCATCTGCCCGATGTATGCCAGGGTTGATGAAGATCAGCCCTTCCCGGCGGTGCCGAAATGGTCGCTGAAAAAGTGGATCGGTCTGCCGGGTGAGACGCGTCCGCTGATCCTGTGTGAGTACGCGCATGCCATGGGCAACAGCTTTGGCGGTTTTGCTAAGTACTGGCAGGCCTTCCGCCAGTTTCCGCGTCTGCAGGGCGGCTTCGTCTGGGACTGGGTTGATCAGAGCCTGACCCGCTATGACGATCAGGGCGAACCCTGGCAGGCCTACGGCGGCGATTTTGGCGATAAACCCAACGATCGTCAGTTCTGTATGAACGGGCTGGTATTTGCCGATCGCACGCCGCATCCGGCGCTTTATGAGGCGCAGTGCGCCCAGCAGTTCTGGCAGTTTGACGTCGATCCCGGCGATCCGCTGAGCTTTACGGTCAGCAGCGACTATCTGTTCCGCCACAGTGACAACGAAGTGCTGCGCTGGCGCATCGAACAGGCGGGTCGTGTGGTGACGGAAGGAGAAGTGCCGCTGGATATCGCTCCACAGGGCCAGCAGCGGATCACGCTGCCGTCACCGCCAGCATTACAGGGCGAATGCTGGCTGAACGTCGCGGTTCATCAGATTCAACCGACCCAATGGAGCGCCGCTGGCTGGCGTGTCGCCTGGCACCAATGGGCGCTGCCCTCGTCGCTGGCGCTGCCATCAAAACCGGAAAGTGGCGACGCACCGGGCCTGCACGATGATACCCGTGAGATTGTCATCACCCATCAGCAGCAACGCTGGCATTTTTCACGCCACAGCGGCGAACTGACGCAGTGGTTTGTGGATGAACAGCCAACGCTGCTTTCACCGCTTCAGGACTGCTTTATTCGCGCGCCGCTCGACAATGACATCGGCACCAGCGAAGCGGAACGGGTTGATCCCAATGCCTGGGTCGAGCGCTGGAAAGCAGCGGGTTATGACCAGATGAGCAGCCAGCTGGTGTCGATGACGGCGAATACGTTGCCACAGGCGGTGCAGATTGAGACGCTGCACAGCTGGCTCGCCCATGGCCAGATCGCCTTTATCAGCCGTAAACGTTATCTGATCAATGCGCAGGGTGAATTGCAGTTGCAGCTTTCCGTTGAGCAGTCGCGCGGATTGCCCCCGCCCGCCCGCATCGGATTACGCTGTGAGCTGACGCAGATACCACAACAGGTGAGCTGGCTCGGGCTGGGTCCGCATGAAAACTATCCCGATCGCCAGCTGGCCGCGCAGTTTTCCCGCTGGGAGCTGCCGCTGGATCAGCTCTCAACGCCTTATGTTTTCCCGGGTGAGAACGGTCTGCGCTGCGGCACCCGTCAGCTCGACAGCGGCAGCTGGCAGGTCAGCGGCGATTTCGCTTTCTCACTGAGCCGTTTCAGCCTGGAGCAGTTGCGGGAGGCATCACACCGCCACCATCTGCGTCCGGAAGCGGGCTGCTGGCTGCATCTGGATGCCTGCCACATGGGTGTCGGCGGCGATGACTCCTGGAGCCCCAGCGTCAGTCCTGAGTTTTTACTGACTCAGCAGCGCTGGCAGGCTGAACTGATGATTTGTCAGCCGACGCGGGCAGCGCTGTCTTCGGACGCCGGTAAAAGCGCTTCAGAAACAGCACGTTAATCAGCACGACCACGGCGGTGGCAAAAAAGACCCAGCGGAAACCGGCCACCGCCGACACCGCGGCGCCCAGCAGCGGACCCGCGACATTGCCGAGATACATAAAGGACTGGTTGTAGCCGAAGATCCGGCCGGTGATGTTGTCACGCGAGTGACGCACCAGCAGCGTCTGCACCGCGGGCATCATCGCGCCATCGGCAAAGCCCAGCAGAAAACGTAATACCCCCAGCTGTGTCGTGCTGGTGACAAACGACATGGCGATAAACAGCAGCAGCGAGATGACCATCGTTGCCAGCAGGATACGCTGCGTGCCGATGCGATCGCCGAGTCGTCCCAGACGAGGCGCGGCCAGCAGTGCAGAGACGCCAGGCAGCGCGGCAATGACCCCGCTAAGAAAAGCGATATTCTCAGCGGTGGGTGCCAGTTCCCGCACAAAGAGCGTCAGGATCGGGTTCACCGATCCGTTGCACATCTGGATCACCATGGTGGTGAAAAAGAGGCAGAGCATCAGTTTTGGATTATCCAGCGAGCGGAAAACCTCGCGTCCGCTGAGCTTCTCCTTTTTACTCACCGGGGTGTAACCGGTCTCCTTGATCAGGAACAGCGTCACCAGAAAGCTGACCATCAGCAGCGCTGCGGTGACAATAAACACCGTACGCAAACCGACCCAGTCTGCCAGCAGCCCGCCCAGCATCGGCCCCAGAATCACCCCGCCAATCTGACCGGTTGAGACACAGCTCAGCGCCCAGCCGCTGCGTTCACGCGGCACCTGAGCGGCCACCAGCGCCATGGCGTTGGGAATATATCCGGAGGTCAGCCCCATCAGGGCACGCAGCAGCAGCAACTGCCAGGCTTCGGTGACAAAAGCCTGTAGCAGAATTACCACGCCCATGCCAAAAGCGGCGCGCAGCAGCATCAGCTTACGGCCTTTGCGATCGGCAAGACTGCCCCACAGCGGGGCTACGACCGCCGAAACCACAAAGGTGATACTGAAGGTAAGACCCGACCAGAGGCTCAGTGATTCGCCACCGGTTACGCCAAGCTGCTCAAGGTAGAGCGGCAGAAACGGGATGATCTGGCTGATGGCCAGGCCGGTAAAAAAGCAGCCAAACCAGACCGAGAGCAGGTTTATCTTCCAGGGTTCTATAGTGCGTGGCATGAGCAGATATTTTAAAGAGAGGGAATGCTCAGTCTAACGCGGCTATTCTCAGCGTGACCGACAAAACATGGCACAAATGGCAAAAGACCGGATTCCTCTTTGATTCAGCGCAATCACCGGCGCAAATTTTCCAGCCCGCCGGGTTTTTAGCGCGAAGCACGCGGGCGATGGTCTGGCCTGACGCAATCTTCCTCAATCCGGCCCGTCAATATAGAAAAATATGTCATTCTGTTACTGACAACTCTTCCCCCCGCTTCTATGTTTAAAAAACCGCCAGCCGCGGCGGTGTGGCAATCTTTTTAATCGGCGCGACATCCTCCGCAAAAAACGGTGCAGACCGTCCGGCTACGCTGAGGCGAACCAGCTTATTTCATGGTTATACGCCCTTATGCTCAGGTGTAAGGGAGGGGGTCTTGTTTGAGCGGAGGTGGGTAATGAGAGTACAACCTGACAGCGCCAGCCGTGCTATCAGCGACTATTTTAACAGCCCGGACTGGCGGATACCGCCTGAGTCCGATCTGCTGGCGGTGATTCTGCGTGAAATAATGGAAGCGGGAGAACCCGCCACCAATAAAGCCCTTATTGCGCGGGTGATCGATAAACTGGAAGTGGAAGGCGACGAGACGCAGTTGCAGCGTTATCGCACCCTGCTGGCGCAGTTGATCGACACGCAGCCGGAGGCGTAAACCCACCACCTACTTCACCCAGCGCAATTTATCCGCTTCGCTGATACTGGCTCGTCCGCTGCTGCGCTGAAACAGGCACAGCTCCCGTCCACGCTTATTTTTCATCTGCGGCTGGGGATAACGTCCCTCCAGCAACAGTGCGCTGTAGCCCGTATTGTCGTCATACTCGATCGCCTCGCCCAGCACCTTTACTTTGCTCAGATGACTGGCGTTAATGCAGGCCTGCACCATCACCTGACGGCTCTTTTGCCAGGCCTCTTCACTGGAAGCCTGCGCCAGTGTGCTGCTGAGTAACAATGCGGGCAGAAGTGCCCCGATTATGCGTTTCATCTTCTCTGCTCCTGTTACGGCCCGAAGCCGCTAAAAAAATTCCCGCCGGGGCGGGAATAAACAAGACGAGCACTATCTATTGTGTGACGAGGAAGTTTCTTAAACGCGCTGCTATCCTCGCCTGCCGTTATGACAAACCTATGACATCTTTGCCGTTAACCACAATAAACTGAGCTGATATTGCCATTTTTGTCAGCCAGGAAGTTCAGCCGGTTAAGGTTGAAGTCCATGGTGACGGCAGAATTATAGGGAATGGCGCGGACCTTCTGTTCGAAGTGCTGACCCTGCAGCGCGGTTAACGGTTTACCGACATAATTCTGAAACTGAGAGGCACCACAGCGGTCAGCTTCGGGATCCTGTGCCACACTGGCGGTATCGGGCTTAGAGGCAGATTGACAGGCGGTTAATGCAAACAGCCCCACTACCAGCAGCCCTTTTCCATAAAATTTCACGTTTATTCTCCTGTTGGACGTGTAAAACCCTGCCCCAAGAGTAGCAAAGCGCACCTGCTGACCTGAACCCCTAAAAAGTAAAGTTGTTACAGCAGCATTAAACGGGTCGCAGCACAGGTCATCTTTTAAGATTAATCGCACTCATTGCCTAAAAAAAGCACAGCGGACCACTACAATATTAAGAATAGTCTTAGCCCTGTGGAGGTCATGATGGAACTGATTATTTTTGTCGTCTGCGCAATGCTGATGACCGCCGTGGCGGTTAAAGTCCGTTAAACGGGTTCAGCCTGGTTCTGCGCGGTTCTTTCCAGAAGCGTACTGAATGCAGCCAGCGGCATTGGTCGACCGAGGAAGTAGCCTTGCCCCTCTTCGCACGAGAGCTGTTTTAGCTGGTTCAGTTGCGCTTCTGTCTCAATCCCCTCAGCCGTAATTGTCAGGGCAAAGGCGCGTGCCAGCGCAATAATCCCCGCGACCACCGATTGTGCCTGCTGCGACTCCGGGAAATCTTTCATCCAGGAGCGATCGATCTTCAGCCCATTAAACGGGAAGGTCTTCAGGTAGCCCAGGGCCGCATAGCCGGTGCCGAAATCATCAACGGTTAACCTTACCCCGAGTGACCGTAAACCCTGCATCACCTCCAGCGCATGCTGCGGATGTTCAAAGGTCACGTTCTCCGTGATCTCCAGCTCCAGCCGGGTAGCGGGCAGGCCACTTTTCGCCAGCACATCCGCAACCCGCTGCACTAAATCGCTGGTGCGGAACTCCATGGGCGAAATATTAACCGAAACATAGCGATCGCCCCCCCATCCCAGCGCATCCTCACACGCCCGCATCAGCACCCAGTCGCTGATGGTGGCGATGAGACCGCTCTCTTCCGCCAGCGGAATAAAGTGATCGGGGGTAATCCACTCATCAGGCGCAATCTGCCAGCGAATCAGCGCCTCGGCACCCGCCAGCTGACCCGTCAGCAGTTGATAGCGGGGCTGGTAGTGCAGGCGAAATTCATTGTTCTTCAGCGCTTTCTCAATCCGCCGCGCCATTTCACGCTTATCCTCACGCTGACTGGCCATCTCATTGGCATACCAGACCCATTGATTGCGTCCCGCTTCACGCGCTTCATTCAGCGCGATATCCGCCATTTGCAGCAGCGCTTCCGGATGGCTGGCATCCTGCGGTACACAGGCAATCCCCATGCTGACGGTGAGATAGTGGACATGCTGGCCGGTGCTGATGGGCTGCTGAACCTCATGCACCAGCTGAGCACAACGCTGATCGACCCGCTCACGGTTCGTTTCACGCAATACCAGCACAAACTCATCGCCACTCAGCCGCGCCACCAGCTCCTGCGGGCCGATACAGCGCTTCAGACGCTGCGCTATCTGGCTCAGCACCTCATCGCCCGCCGCATGGCCCCAGGTTTCATTAATCGGCCTGAACTGATCGAGATCGAGGGTAATCAGCGTCAGCGGCGCAGCGCCATCAGGCAGCTCTAGGTGTAGCGTCAGAAACTCCTGCAGCTGTACGCGGTTCGACAGGCCGGTTAAGACGTCATGACGCGACAAAAAATGAATGCGCGCCTCGGCTTCCATGCTCTGAGTGATGTCCGACACCGTGCCGCGAAACCCGATACGTCGCGCCTCATGCCAGATTGTTTTCGCGACCAGCTGGCCGATACGGCGGTTGCCGTGCGCCGACATAAACTGACAGCGCAGTGGCATCCGTTGCCCCTCCTCCTCCTGACGCTGCAGCCAGGCGACCAGCGAATGGCTGGGATGCGTCAGCAGGTGATCGATGTGACGGCCCAGCCAGTGTGTAATATCGTGGCCGGTCACGGTTTGAAAGCGCGCTGAGAGGTAGATCAGGCGGCCCTCTTCATCCGTTTCCCAGATCCAGTCTGACGCCGCCTCAGCGAGATCGCGAAACCGCGCTTCACTGTTGGCCAGCTCCTGCTGACTGATCGCCAGCAGGGTAAAGCGCCGGTCAGAGAGAATCGCATTAGAGAGCGCATGGCGGCTGACGCGATGGGTGATTATGCCTATGATGATCGCCATGAGCATCAGTAGTGGTAACAGAAACCAGACCAGGCCCATGCCAGGCATCTTTGGCGTCCAGCGCAGCACAATCAGATCGCCGCCGGGTAACGGTTGCACCATCCGCGGTTCACGCAGGGCATCCCCTGCACTGACGGGCAGGCGCAGTTCGCGCACATCCAGCGTGGCGCCCAGCGCCTGTAATTTGGCAGGGGTGAAAAGATTCACAAACACCATCACTGACGCCGGCCCCGCTATCGGCGGCATATTCGTCAGTTTGCCGCTGCCGATGGGGGCGGCAACCACAATGGCGGGCAGATGATTAATCAGCGCATCACGGGTTATCGCCGTATCGTTGCGCTGACGTGCCGCCGCAATCAGCGCTGGAGCCTCTTTTCCCAGCCAGGCTTCCAGCGGCGTATCCACCAGCTGCCCATTAATGACGCTGTACGTGGTGTCACCGTTGCCGTCGACCACGAATACGCCCTCATAGTGATACTCTTCGTAGAGGCCCGGACCAAAGTTCTCTTCGTCATAAGCCCAGACTTTGTTGACCCTGACATGGAGATTGCGCCAGGCTTCGCCCCAGAACGCATAATCCCGGATATCCGTGACCATCGCCTCCTGACGATTTTTCCACGCCTGCTGCATCAGCAACTGGTCATGCTCAACCGATACGCTGTTTTGCCGCTGCGCAATCGTCAGCACCATCAGCATCGAGAGCACCAGCACGCCAAACAGCAGCAGCGAAAGCGTGCGCAGGCTGCGCCGCGTAAAGCGGACAGTGCGGTCTTCAGCGGCATGACTGAATGGAGGCGAGGGTGGCGCCGGAGGGTTAGAAGTCATTAAGAGTGCTCACTACACAGTCAGAGTTTGAGATGACGGGCCTGCAATACAACATGCAGTGCTGACCAGATTAGTTTCCTCAGTTATCGGCGCGCGCGCGCGGGTGTTTAGTCTGCGGTAAACATTTTGCGCTTAAATATTGTGTTACAGGCTGACTCGACAGCGATCTGGTGCATTGCTACTATGCGCTAACCTTCGCTGGCAGAGTCGCCTATGAATACCAATTCCGACAGAGTGACACTGACGCTGTTCTACGTCGGCAGCTTTGTGGTCTATTACCTGGTTACCATGCTGATCACGCTGTTCCCTAATTACAGCGTGCTGCGTAATGACGGCCTGCTGGTGCCGGTGCTCTGCCTGTTTGAATTTGCTGTTATCTATCCGCTTTACCGCTTTTACTGCCAGCGCCGTACAGACCTGCCGCTGGGTGAACTCTGCACGCTGCAAACTCTGCTGTTTACTGGCGCGCTATTTGTTCTGATGGCCGCACAGATGCAGTTCATGCAGCCGGAAGGATGGCTGGTGATGCAGGCCCAGCAGGGACGTAATTCGCTGCTGATCCTGCTGCTCACCGCCGTGCTGCTGGCGCCGGTGTTTGAAGAGGTGCTGTTCCGCGGTTTTCTGTTGCAGGGCTTTCTGCTGTGGGCGCCACGGAGCCGCTTTGCCTGTATGCTGCTGACCTCACTGCTGTTTGCGGTGATGCATACGCAGTATGTGCACTGGCAGACCCTTATCGCCCTGACGCTGTTTTCGCTACTGCTCTGTTACGCCCGGCTGCGGAGTAACAGTCTGGCGCTGCCCATCTTCCTGCACACGCTGAATAACCTGATTGCGCTGCTGCCCGCCTGGTATTTCGCAGGCTAGCGCCAGGCCCGCCCCTTCTGACACACCTTAAAGCCGCCGCATCACACCCTGGCTGGCGGACCATAGCTCACACTGACAATGCCGCCCCGGCACGTTTGTCTATACTGGATGTTAAAAAGGGATAAAAAGCACCACAGTCCGGACCACCAGACCGTGTAAAGGAGAGGATCTATGTTGATAGGATTTGTGTTGTTAGTGAGCGCATGCGGCTACGATGCCTGCGAGGCGCTGCCGGTATCAGAGCGCATCTATCCGACGAAGGTCGACTGTGAAACGATGGCGAACCGCATTCATAAAGTCAGACCGAATGTGGTACTGCTGTGCGGCGAAGTACATCGCTAATTCAGGGCCAGGTTCAATAAAGCAGGGCTGTAACGTTGCAAGCTGACGCTTTAGCGTACAAAATATAAGCTGTTGTTAACCATTATCGTTGTGAATCCCATGAAAACATCACGCCCCCGTCGTCCTGGTGGACGCTGGGTTTACTATCTTTTGTATGATGGCATTCTGTGGCCCTGCCCCGTCCGTTGGGAGTGGGAGAGCAGCTATGGCGGCTGGCTGCCATTTTACTACACGCCAACCTTTGAGTTTGTGGTAGGCGATCCGCGCAAGGCTTATCGCATTGCGCGCAGCGATGTGCGGTCTAAAAGGCGCGAGGATGCCTTTGTCTGAGCGCGTTTATCGCCACGGCAGCCATGAGGCAGTAAGCAGATAGTGAACCGCTTCCAGCACAATAATCACCATTAATAATATGCCCAGCGTGTGGCGGCCAATCCCCTTCATCTGTTCAGGCCCAGATCATGGCAGCCCAGCGAATCAGCAGCAGCGCGCCACAGATGCACAACAGAACCAGCACCATCTTCCAGTACTTTTTGGCTGCCCGGTATCTCGTCACCTCAGTTTCCTCTGGTCAGAAAGCGAAGATGCGCCAGAAGGCGCATCTGTTCCGGTCAGCAACAGGACCGGTGAGGCATAGCATAACGCCCGGGCCGCCAAAAGGCGACCCGTTACCGGCATCAGTTGTTCAGGGTGTAATCCAGCGTAATTTCCGCGTTCAGTACCTGAGAAACCGGGCAGCCCGCTTTGGCTTTATTGATGATCTCGTCGAAGGTCGACTCATCAATGCCTGGCAGAGAGATGGTGCTGGTCAGTGCCACTTTGGTGATGGCAAAGCCATCGCCTTTTTTGTCCAGCGACACGTCGGCCGTGGTATCAATGCTTTCCGGCGGATGACCCGCATTGCCCAGCATCAGCGACAGCGCCATGGAGAAACAGGCTGCATGCGCTGCACCAATCAGTTCTTCCGGGTTGGTGCCTTTGCCGCCTTCAAAACGGGTGTTAAAGCCATAAGGCTGCTGGCTTAGTACGCCGCTCTCGGTGCTGACGGTGCCTTTGCCTTTGATATCGCCTTCCCAATGCGCCGAACCTTTCTTATGAATGGTCATGTCGTTCCTCCTGTTGGTAAAGAAGCTAAGTATAGACAATACATTCATTTTCGCAGGCTCAACTCACCGCGCGGGGACGTGGCGGTGTGCTCTGCGGTGCCAGTAACGCTTCCGCCTGCACCAGCGAATCGCGGGTAATTTCACCGATCGACTTCGCGCCGGTCAGGGTCATGGCAACGCGCATCTCTTTTTCAATCAGCGTCAGCAGGTTTTCTACGCCGCGCTGACCGTGGGTTGCCAGCGCATAGATAAATGCCCGTCCCAGCAGCACGCTGTCTGCGCCCAGCGCAATCATCCGCACCACATCCAGCCCGTTGCGAATGCCACTGTCCGCCAGAATGGCGATGTCACCTTTTACCGCATCGGCAATGGCCGGTAGCGCACGCGCCGAGGAGAGCACGCCATCCAGCTGGCGTCCGCCGTGATTAGAGACCACGATGCCATCGGCGCCAAAGCGCACCGCATCACGCGCATCTTCCGGATCGAGAATGCCCTTGATCACCATCGGCCCATCCCAGAACTCGCGGATCCACTCCAGATCGCGCCACGAGATAGAGGGATCGAAATTATTCGCCAGCCAGCCGATGTAATCTTCCAGCCCGGTAGGCTTGCCCAGATACGTGGAGATATTCCCCAGATCGTGAGGGCGCCCCTGCAGACCCACATTCAGCGCCCACTGTGGATGGGTGACCGCCTGCCAGTAACGACGCAGCGCCGCGTGATTGCCGCTCATCCCGGAGTGCGCATCGCGATAGCGCGCGCCCGGCGTGGGCATATCCACGGTAAACACCAGCGTGGAGCAACCGGCGGCTTTGGCGCGCTCCAGCGCATTGCGCATAAAGCCGCGGTCACGCAGCACATAGAGCTGGAACCACATGGGACGCTTAATCTGCGGGGCCACCTCTTCAATCGGGCAGACCGAGACGGTCGACAGGGTAAACGGAATGCCTTTCAGGTCTGCCGCACGCGCCGCCTGCACTTCACCCCGGCGGGCATACATGCCGCACAGGCCGACCGGTGCCAGCGCAACCGGCATCGACAGGGTTTCATTGAACAGTTTGGTTTCAAGACTCAGTTCCGACATATTTTTCAGAATGCGCTGGCGCAGCGCCACATCCGAGAGATCCTCTACGTTGCGACGCAGGGTGTGCTCGGCATAGGCACCGCCATCAAGATAGTGAAACAGGAACGGCGGCAGGATACGTTGCGCGGCCGCGCGATAGTCACTGGCAGCGGAGATAATCATCAGTCAGATTCCTTTGGGTTGCGTGTGTCGTTATCCGGTAAGCGGGTGATGCGCGCCTGACGCGCTTCATCTTCATGCAGGTTTTTCATGGTGGTGTGCACGAATCCCAGATGCTGCATCGCCGCCTGGCGCGCAGCGTCGGCATCGCCAGTGAGGATCGCATCGAGCAGCGCCTGATGCTGTTCAGTCAGGCGGGCGAAAATCGCGGGCTGGGTATACATGCGCTGACGGCTCTGCATCACCGACGATTGCAGCAGCTCAAAAAAACCACGCATGGTCTGCAACAGCACTACGTTGTGCGACGCCTCAGCAATCGCCAGATGGAAGCGCACATCCGCCTGGGCGGCGAGATCGGGATCGTCACTCTCTTTCAGCTTCAGGGTGGCGTCGAAAGCGTACTGCAGCTTCTCTTTGTCGGCGTCGGTGGCGCGCAGTGCGGCGTGCCAGGCGGTGCTGGCCTCGATGGCATGGCGCGCTTCCAGAATGTCGTAGCGGTAGTCGGGATCGTCGCGCAGTAGCTGGCGAATCGGCTCGACGATGCGCTGTTCCGACCAGGGCGCCAGCTGCTGACGGATCCAAGTGCCGCCGCCGCGTCGGCTAATCAGCATGCCGTTGCTGATCAACTGTTGTATGGCTTCACGCAGCGAGGAGCGCGAGACGCCAAGCTCCGCAGAGAGCTGCCGCTCGGCGGGCAGGCGCATGCCCGGCTCGAGCTGATGTTCGGTGATATAGGCCCGCAGGCGCGTCACCAGCGGATCGGCATTGCTGCTCATGGGATCATCCAGGGGAAGACGTAGGCCTGAAGCGTGGTTATCACACCGACCATACAGGTGAAAATCAGGCTGTGTTTAACGGTAAACCGGAACAGGTCGGACTCTTTACCCACCAGCCCGACCGCCGCACAGGCGATAGCGATCGACTGCGGCGAGATCATCTTACCGGTCACGCCACCGGTGGTGTTGGCCGCCACCAGCAGAATATCGGAGACGCCAATCTGCTGCGCGGTCGTGGCCTGTAAAGCAGCAAACAGCGCATTCGATGAGGTGTCTGATCCGGTCAGGAAGACGCCCAGCCAGCCCAGGAACGGTGAGAAGAAGGTAAAAGCGTGGCCGGTGTGCGCCAGCGCCAGTGCCAGTGCCAGCGTCGCAGACAGCCCGGAGTAATTCGAGATAAAGGCAAAGGCCAGTACCATCCCGATAGAGTAGATCGGCAGCGCCAGCTCTTTCAGCGTTTCACCAAAAGTCTGCAATGCTGCCTTTGGCTTCATGCGCAGGAAAATCATCGCCATGATCGCCGCAATTAAAATGGCGGTGCCGGTGGCGGACACCAGATCCAGCTTAAAGATGGCCGGATAAGGGGTTGCAGTGCCGACCACGGGCGGCATCCGCGCCACCAGCTCATTCAGCATCGGCACCGGCATAGCCAGCACCCACTCATAGAGCGCGCCGCCTTTGGCGAACAGCGCTTTAAACGGCGGGATACTCCAGAGCGTGACGGTGGCGGTGAGAAACAGGAACGGCATCCAGGCGCGGATCACCTGCCCCAGCCGATACTTCTGCGGTGGCAGCAACGGATCGCCCTGTTTCGCCTCTGCATCGGCAAAGCGGAAGATGCGAACCGGCTTCCAGACCCGCAGGAACAGCGTCAGCGAAATCAGCGAGGCGAGCGACGAGATAATATCGGGCAGCTCCGGACCCAGGAAGTTGGAGCTGAGGAACTGGGCAATGGCAAACGATCCCCCTGCCACGACCACCGCCGGCCAGGTCTCTTTCACTCCGCGCCAGCCATCCATGATCGCCATAATCCAGAACAGCACAATCAGGGTCAGCAGCGGCAGCTGGCGTCCGGCCATCTGGCCGATGGCAAAACTGTCCAGCCCGGTCACCTGCCCCGCCACAATAATCGGGATGCCCATCGCGCCAAAGGCCACCGGCGCGGTGTTCACAATCAGGCAGAGCCCGGCGGCGTAGAGCGGATTAAAGCCGAGTCCCACCAGCAGCGCGGCGGTAATCGCCACCGGCGCACCAAAGCCCGCAGCCCCCTCCAGAAACGCCCCGAACGAGAAGCCGACAATCAGCATCTGCAGACGCTGATCGGGAGTAATCGACAGGATAGAGGCGCGGATAATGTCGAACTGGCCGGTTTTGACTGAGATCTTGTAGACGAACACCGCGGCGACAATAATCCAGGCAATCGGCCACAACCCATAGAGAAAGCCATACACCACGGCGGCCAGCGCCTGTGCAACCGGCATCTGATAGAGAAACAGCGCCACCAGCAGCGCCAGCACCACGGTGGTGGTGGCCGCCAGGTAGCCTTTCATCTTCAGCTTAATCAGCGCAAAGAAGAAAAAGAGAATCGGGATCAGTGCGATCAGGCTTGAAAGCCAGATATTACCCAGCGGATCGTAGTTTTGTTGCCAGATCTGCATGCCAGTATCTCCAGAGGAAAAGGTGACGTGGCACGCAGCCGCAGCGCTGGTGCCATCTGCCCCGGATTGGTCAGACCAAACCGCTCTGTCGGGGCTTATGGCAACAGATAGTTAACGCATTGTTAACCTATGGCAACAGAAGATGCGCGAATTTTCCCGGAGTGTGAACCAGAGAAAAATATTGCCGGAATTGGTCGGACCAAAATCAGCGATTCACCTCAGGAAAGGCGTGCTGATAGCTGCGCGGATGGAAACGCAGATTAAGCACGATTAACAGCAGCGTGACCGCCGCCTGCAATAACCAGACGCTGGTGAAGTGACCGGTGAGCGCATGCAACTGCCCGGCGATAAACGGCATGCTGCCCGCGATAATAAAGCCGACGCCCTGCATAAAAGCCACCAGCCGCGCGCCAGCCTGCGGCTGCTCCAGATGATCCAGCGCCAGCACCAGCGCCAGCGGAAATGCCCCGCCCAGCCCGAAGCCCGCAATCCCCGCCCAGAGCCACGGTGCCAGTTGTGGCGCAAACAGGAAACCGAGCATGCCGCTGAACTGCATCGCCAGTGTCAGCAGCAGCAGCGGACGGCGATCGCGGCCCCGCGCCAGCAAGGGCAGCAGCAGCGCACCCGTGACCTGACAGCCGATCATCATGCCAAGCAGTGAACCGCCCGCCTGCGCGCTCCAGCCGAGTTGATGATAAAAATCGGGCAGCCAGGCGACACAGATGGCATATCCGCCGTTCACCAGACCGAAGCTCAACGCCAGCGTCCAGGCGCGGGTTTTCCGCCACAGCGAAGGCAGAGCGGCGGCCTCCGTCCGGGCTGCACGTGGGGTGGTGATAAACAGCCAGAGCAGGATGGCCAGCACCACCGGCAGCGCCCAGCTGCTCAGCGCGCCCTGCCAGCCAAGCTGCCCATTCAGCCACGGCGAGATCGCCGCGCCAATCCCGCCGCCGCCCATCAGCGCCGCTGCCCACAGTCCGGTCACGCCGGCACTGCGGCTGCCAAATCGCTGACGGATCAATCCCGGCATCGCCATCTGCACAATGCCAATGCCCGCCCCTCCCGGCACAGTACTCAGCACCAGCCAGCCTCCGTCAGCCACAAACAGCCGACTCACCAGCGCCAGCAGCAACAGCAACAGGCCACCCAGCAGCAGTTTACGTACCGCAAAGCGCTGCATCAGCGGGGCGCTGACTAACGCAATGGCACCCATCATCATCATCGGCACCGCAGGCAACAGCGATGCCGCCAGCGGCGACAGACCGATGCTCTGCCGCAGCTCGCCGAGTAACGGACTGACCGAGGTCATCAGCGGTCGCATATTGAGCCCGGCCAGCACCAGCGCCGCCAGCAGCAGGTTGTTCTCTCTCTTCATCTGAGATCCACACAGTTAAAAGTTGCCAGCCTGGCAGCAGTCGCTACTATCTGGAAATGAAATATTACTCTGCCAGGTAGTGGAAATATGAATCGTCAGCCGATGTTTACTCCGCAGCAGCTGCTCAGCTTTGTCGCGGTGTGCGAAACCGCCAGCTTTACACGCGCCGCCGACCGGGTGCACCTGTCGCAATCCACCGTCAGCCAGCAGGTGCGACGGCTGGAGGAGATGGTCGGCAAAGAGCTGCTGAACCGCTCCTCGCATCAGGTGCAGATCACCGAAGAGGGCGAGAAGCTTTTAGGCTACGCCCGGCGGATTATCGCCCTGAATGGGGAAGCGCACGATGTGCTGAGTGACCAGTGGCGCGACGGCGTGCTGCGTCTTGGCGTGCCAGAAGATTTCGCGGCGCCCACGGCCGGTCTGCTGGCGCACTTCAGTCGCGACCATCCGCAACTTCGGCTGGACGTGATGAGCGGCATGCAGGTGGAGTTGCGTCGCGCCTGGCAGCGTGAAGAGCTCGACATCATGCTGATTAAGCAGCCTTATGGCGAGCGTCCGCTGGCGTCGCGTCCTGAACCCCTGCTGTGGCTCGACAGCGCAGAGTGGCCCTGCTTTGAGCAGACGCCGGTACCGCTGGTGCTGTTTCCCCAGCAGGGGCTCTATCGCGATGAGGTGTGTCAGACGCTCGACGCACTGGGCCGTAGCTGGCGCATTAGTTACAGCAGCGCCAGCCTGGTCGCGCTGGCCGCCGCCAGTGCGCAGGGTCTGGGGCTGACATTACTGCCCGCCAGCTGCCGCCTGCCGCAACATCGGGTACTGGGCCCGGAACAGGGTCTGCCGGTGATTGATACCTTCGAACTGGCGCTGTTCTGTCGTCATCCGCAGGATCCGCTGCAGCGCGAGCTGGCGGAATCCCTGGCAACCTTCAGCCAGCTGCGCTGGCAGTGAGATATTGAATAGTCGTCAGTGGAAAATAACGCAGCAGGGTGAAGCGTCGTTTGTCAGATTAAGACCTTGTTCACTTTGCAGGAGCCTCTGATGCCTATTTCCTCTTCGCCGAGCCGCCGTGATTTCCTTGGGCAGAGCGTCCGCTGGACCGCCGCAGGCGGCTTGCTGGCCGCCGGTCTCGGCCAGGCCAGTGCCGCCACGCCATCACCTTTGTCCTCCAGCAATCCCGACCAGCCCGCCGCCCTGCCCCGGCAGGATCACTATCTGCTGCGCAATGTGCGGCTGGAGGAGGGCTTTATCCGTGAGGATGATGAGATCGTTGCGACCCGCACCGGGCGTTACGACATCAGCGTGCGCGACGGTAAAATTGACCAGCTGACACCCGCGGGTCAGGGTGACAGCACCCTGCCGTCGTGGGATGCACAGGATGCCCTGCTGCTGCCCGCCACCCAGGATATGCATATCCACCTTGATAAAACCTTCTACGGCGGCCCGTGGCAGGCTCCGCGTCCCCGTCAGGGCAAAACCATCATGGACATGATTGCGCGTGAACAGGTGCTGATTCCGCAACTGCTACCGCACTCTCAGGCGCGCGCCGAAGGGTTGATCGCCCTGCTGCACGCCAAAGGCACCACCCGCGCCCGCAGCCATTGCAATATCGATCCGGTCAGCGGCCTGCAAAGTCTGGAGCATCTGCAGGCGGCATTAGCCCGTCACCCCGCCTTTCCCTGCGAGATTGTGGCCTTTCCACAGCACGGCCTGCTGCACTCGCAGGTCGATGGGCTGATGCGCGAGGCGATGCAGCACGGCGTTGAGTATGTCGGCGGCCTGGACCCCACCAATGTCGATGGTGCCATGGAGAAGTCACTGGATGCGATGTTCCAGATTGCGCTCGACTATCAGCGCGGCGTGGATATACATCTGCATGAAACCTCACCTGCTGGCGTGGCGGCGATTCAGTACATGATTGACACCGTGGCAAAGAATCCGGCGCTGAAGGGCAAAGTGACGCTGAGCCACGGTTTTGCGCTGGCGACCCTGTCCGGCAGTACGCTGGATAAGATGATCGCAGGGCTGGCGGAGCAGCAGTTCAGCGTCGCCTCTACGCTGCCGATCGGCAAGCTGACCATGCCGATTCCGCAATTACAGGCAGCGGGCGTGAAGGTGATGACCGGCACCGACAGCGTTATCGATCACTGGTCACCGTTTGGCACCGGCAGCATGCTGGAAAAAGCGAATCTCTATGCGCAGCTCTATCGGGGATCGGATGAGTTCTCGCTGTCGCGGGCGCTGGCGATCGCCACAGACGATCGGCTGCCGCTGACAGCCCAGGGTGACCGCCAGTGGCCAGTACCGGGCGATGAAGCGAGCATGATGCTGGTAGCGGCGAGCTGTTCCGCCGAAGCCGTGGCACGGATTTCGCCGGTCGTCGCGACCTTCTCGCGCGGTAAACCGGTGTTTGCGCTGGCCCCGGCCTGAAACAGCAGGGCTGCGGACAAAAACGCCGGGAGCGTTTTTGAACAACGCAACGCGTTGGCCCGGCTACGGGCGCACCTCAGGGATGAGGTGCGTACTAAAAACGCCGGGAGCGTTTTTGAACGACGCAACGCGTTGGCACGGCTACGGGCGCACCTCAGGGATGAGGTGCGTAATCGCCCGCGCTGAGCCTTCTCAGCAAATGCGGAGAGATCGAGCCGGCTCAGGCCCGGTTACAGACGACCACCTTACCTAAAGCGCCGGGAGCCAGTACCTGCCCCACAACGCAAACCTACTCCCCCAAAAACAACAGAGCCTCCACAAGGGAGGCTCTGCATTTACCTGAGCGGAGTGCGGGTTACGCGCTTTTGGCCCATTTATCATTCGACATTAGTTCCATTGCCAGCGCGTATAAGCGACGATCTTCCTGATCACAGGGCTCATCTTCCGCATAACACGCAATCATCGAAGCGATCTTATCAGCCGATAAGCTCTCTCCATGAACATGCAGTGTCAGTACGGCGCGGCCTACTATTTTAAGCACATTTTCATGTGGTCCCTGGATGCGATTACTCAATGCAAATACCCTCTACCGGTCGTTGTACCAGGAATATGGCGCGCTAAATATAAAGCAATTAGCTCAGGATTTTTATCGGCACCAGTGGTGATATTTTTTAATGATTAATTCTATTACTGGAGTAGTAGTTAAGGATTTATCTGATTAACAATGAAATAAATATTTAAAAACGGCTACTTATCAAATAATCGCTGGCCTCAAAAGATCCTCATCCTGGAACAATCACATTGAGTCGGGGTTAATCTATAAAAATAAACCACCTTTTTCCCGTAAACTTCAGTCTATTCCTAAGCCCTCTGACAGATATAGTTTCATACTGCTAACCATCGAGGTTCCCGTTGCTGTCAGGCGTGCTTTCTGCCAGACTTGCCCCGCAATAATGCCCTACACTTTCAGCCTCAGAGGCCGCGCCCGTGACCGCTTTTTCTACCCTCAATTCGCTTCCCGACAGCCAGCTCGAAAACCTGCGCGAGATGGGCTACACCAGCATGACGCCCGTGCAGGCCGCTACGCTGCCCGCCATTCTGCAGGGACGCGACGTGCGCGCGCAGGCGAAAACCGGCAGCGGTAAAACGGCTGCCTTTGGTATTGGTTTACTGCACCATATCGACAGCGCCCGCTTTCAGACCCAGGCACTCATTCTCTGTCCGACCCGTGAACTGGCGGATCAGGTAGGCAATGTGCTGCGCCAGCTGGCGCGCTTCACCCGCAACATCAAAGTTCTCACTCTGTGTGGAGGACAGCCGATGAGCGCACAGCGTGATTCGCTGGTGCATCCGCCCCATATCGTGGTCGGCACGCCGGGTCGTATCCTCGACCACATTAACCGCGAAAACCTCAAGCTGGACCAGCTCAGCACGCTGGTACTGGATGAAGCAGATCGGATGCTGGAGATGGGTTTCCTGAATGATATGGAAACGATCATTGAAGCAACGCCCGCCTCGCGCCAGACGCTGCTCTTTTCCGCCACCTGGCCAGACGGCATTACGGCCATCAGCACCCGCTTTCAGCGTGATGCGCTGAGCGTGGTGACAGAAGATGTCAGCGAACTGCCTTCAATCGATCAGCAGTTTTTCGAAGCCAGCCACAATGAAAAACTGGGTCTGCTGATAGCCCTGCTCAGCGATCGTCAGCCCTCATCCTGTGTGGTCTTCTGCAACACCAAACGTGAATGTGATGATGTCGCCGCGGCGCTTAACGCGCGTGATATCAGCGCCCTGCCTTTGCATGGCGATCTGGAGCAGCGCGATCGCGAACGCGTGTTGATCCGCTTCGCTAACGGCAGTGGTCGCGTGCTGGTCGCCACCGATGTCGCTGCACGCGGACTCGACATCAAATCGCTGGCGATGGTGGTTAACTATCAGCTCGCCTGGGATCCTGAAATCCACCTGCACCGCATTGGTCGTACGGCGCGTGCGGGCGAACATGGCGTCGCGGTCAGCCTGGTTGCTGCCGATGAGATGGCTCGTGCGCATGCGCTGGAAGATTTCCTGCAGCAGAAGCTGCCGTGGGTCTCTGCCAGCACGCTGAAAAAGGGCAGCAGCAAGCCGCTGCCTGCAGCTATGATGACCTTATGCATTGATGGTGGCCGTAAAGCCAAGATACGTCCGGGAGATATTCTGGGCGCGCTGACGGGTGAAGCGGGTTATCGTGCCGAGCAGATCGGCAAAATTGTCCTGACGCCGACCCATGCCTATGTGGCGATTGAAGCGAATCAGGCCAAAAATGCGCTGGTCAAACTCAAGCAGGGCAAAATCAAAGGCAAAACCTGCCGGGCGATTCTGCTGAAAGACTAAATAAAACGGGCGAGGAGATTTCCTCGCCCGGTTTGTTACGGCTCTTCGATTTGGGTCACATGCAGCGTGGTTTTATCCCCTTTGCCCTGTACCTTGCCACTGACGCGTACTTTGTCTTCAGCGGTGTAGGTTTTACCACCAAAGGTCTTCTTCGGCGCGATAATCGGTAAGGTACCGGTGTTGTCACGGAACTGATACCGTTCGCCCTGCTCTTTCTTCAGGATGTAACCTTCCAGCGTCACATATCCGCCCTGACGGAAATCGCGGATCTGATCAATATGCGTCTGACCGGTATCTTCTGAACCTTTATAGCCGGCATCCTGCTTGTGTTGCGGTGGCGGCGTATCGCCCGCTTTGTATCCGCCCTCTTCGGCCGAAACACCCGCACTCATCATCACCAGCAACGACGCCAAAATCACTTTTTTCATTTCACACTCCTTTATTGGAAAGGTGTCCATGTTGAACCTTCAGGGTTAATCCTGGCACATTAATTGGCGTCCGTTTTATTTCACCCTTCTCTTCTCACTTTTTTCTATTTGCTGCCGATAACCTGTTCACACCCTATTTCACCAGCTGCGTTAATGCAGAGGCAACCATGGATAATTTTCAGAAAGAGATCGATGAGAGAGCGAACCTCGCGTTATCGAATAAGTTTGAGCTGCTGCTGTTTCGCTTAGGTTCCGATCAGCTGAAAGGCAAGTCTGAACTGTTTGGCATTAACGTCTTCAAGCTGCGTGAAATTGTGCCGATGCCAACTATCACCAAAGCCGCAGGCATGCGTTCGCCGCTGCTGGGTATGGCAAGTATTCGTGGCCAGTTCATTCCGGTCATCGACCTGCCTGCCGTGGCGGGTTGTGTGCCGGAAACCGGTCTTAACCTGCTGCTGGTTACCGAGTATGCCCGTAACACCCAGGCGTTTGCCGTGGAGTCAGTCGAGAACATTGTGCGTCTCGACTGGAGCCAGGTGCATACCGCCGAAGCCGGTATCGGCGGCCGCAACATTACCAGCATCGCCTGCCTGGACAGTGACAAGCAGAGCAACGAGCTGGCGATGGTGCTGGACGTTGAGCAAATCCTGTATGACATCATCCCATCAGTGCGCGGCGTCGAACCGGAAGCAGCCAGACCGCGTGCCTTCAACTACCGCCCAGGTGCGGTGGCGATTGTGGCAGAAGATTCCAAAGTCGCGCGTCAGCTGCTGGAGCAGGGTCTGAAGAGTATGGGCATTCCGGCGCTGATGTTTAACACCGGTCTCGATGCCTGGGAAAAAATTAAATTGATGAGCCAGGAAGCGCAGGCTGCCGGCGAATCGATTCACGACAAAATCGCCCTGGTGCTGACCGATCTGGAAATGCCAGAGATGGATGGTTTTACGCTGACCCGCAACATCAAGCGTGACCCGATCCTCAAGGCTCTGCCAGTCGTCATTCACTCCTCACTCTCTGGCAGCGCCAACGAAGATCACGTGCGCAAAGTGGGTGCCGATGGCTATGTGGCGAAGTTCGAGTTGAATGAGCTGTCAGACGTGATTTTCAACGTTCTCGACACTGCTCGCTAAGCGAATGCGGGCCGCTAAGAATGCCCGGCACGCTTTTACTTTTTAGCCAGCGGAATGGCTGACCTGATCAGGAACCGACTATGCACATTGAAACTTTACCCGTTACGCCTGCACCTGCTACGCCTTCCCGTCAAAAGGTGCTGCGTGGCCGTTTACGCCAGCTGGCCTGGATTAGCGCCGTCACGTTAAGCGTCGCGTTCTGGACAGGCCTCTACTTCTTAGTTTTCTGAATCCATTCATCCTTGTCTGGATCGGGCTGTCAGCATCACTGCTGACAGCCCTTTTTTTTGTCTGAATTCCCTCTGGTTATTACTTAACCATTTCTGATGATTTTTACTGACTATTTATTCACCCGGCGTTATTACTTAAAAATTATTAAAGGTACAACTTCGTGCTCCGATAACAGTATGCGCGAGATCACCTTTTTGCCTGCGGCTGTGACCACAGACATCAGCAAGGCACTGCGCACAACAGCAGGAAACCTGAGTTTTGCTAACAAATTGATTAATAATAAAACGGGGAAGAGAACATGTTCAGTATCAAGAATATGAAGGTGGGAATGCGGCTCGCAGCAGCCTTCGGTATTATTGTGACGTTACTGATAGTGATTGGCGTGACATCCATAACCAGGATTAACAGCATTAATACGGCGATCGCCTCGATCGTTGACGATCGTTATGTGAAAGTACGACTGGCATTTGATGTGCGCGATGGCGTCAACGATCAGATCAAATACCTGCGCGGCATGGTGATCGACACGACACGTCCGGAAATGAATGTGAAGCGTTATGGTCAGCTGGATGAAGCCACGCAACGCACCAACAGCGCAATGAAAAGGATCGAAGATATTCAGGTCACGCCCGTCGGCAAGAAAAAGATCGCCGGTCTGCTGGCCTCTTCCCAGGCATTTGAGAAGGTTAAAGCAGAGCTGATCACCCTGGTGAAAGCGGGCGATTTTGAGGCTGCCAGCACCTATGTCCTGAAATCGATGACCGCCACCCAGAACAAATTCCTTCAGGATGCCGTGGATTTTGCCAACTCTCAGGACGCACAGTTGCGCAGTGAAGGTCAGGGTATTGTGGAAAATGGTCAGTCGGCTATCTCCATTACGCTGATTTTCTCCGCGCTGGCGATTCTGGCGTCTATTCTGCTGGGCTACTTCCTGACCCGTTCTATTGTGCGTCCGCTGGTTGCAGCGGTTGACGTTGCTGAACGCGTTGCCGCAGGCGATCTGAGTTCACAGATGCAGGTGACCTCACGCGATGAAACCGGCGTCCTGATGCAGGCGCTGCAACGAATGAACGATAATCTGCTGTCGATTGTGACCGAAGTGCGTACCGGCTCCGACACTATTGCGGTGGCCTCTAATCAGATCTCCAGTGGGAACCTTGATCTTTCGACCCGAACCGAACAGCAGGCCAGTTCGCTGGAAGAGACCGCCTCTGCCATGGAGCAGATGACGTCGACCGTGAAACACAATGCCGACAACGCGCGTGAAGCCAATCACCTGGTTTCAACCACTTCCAGCGTGGCGCGTGAAGGTGGCGTGGTAATGGAGCAGGTCATTGAGAAGATGGAAGCGATCGCCCTCTCCTCACGAAAAATTGTCGATATCATCAGCGTTATCGACTCCATCGCCTTCCAGACCAATATTCTCTCCCTGAACGCCGCGGTTGAAGCGGCACGCGCGGGTGAACAGGGTCGTGGCTTTGCGGTCGTGGCGAGTGAAGTGCGTAATCTGGCGCAGCGCTCAGCCTCAGCGGCCAAAGAGATTAAGGTACTGATTGAAGATTCCGTCGCTAAAGTCGATGAAGGCAGCAAGCTGGTGACACACGCCGGTTCAACTATCGGCGAAGTGGTGAACAGCGTGCAGAGCGTGGCAAACATCATGAGCGAAATCACCATTGCCAGCAGCGAGCAGAGCAGCGGCATTAATGAAATCAATCAGGCGATTACCCAGATGGAAGCGGTGACGCAGCAGAACGCCGCGCTGGTACAGGAAGCGTCAGCCGCCTCACAAGCGCTGCAGGATCAGGCAGAGCGTATGGCACAGGCGATGAGCGTGTTTAATACCGGCAAGCTCTCACTGCAACCCGTACTGCGTTAATCCCTCTCAACGGCCTGCTTCGGCGGGCCAGTTTAAGAATGGTGACGATAAGGGCGGATAGGTTACAGGCAACAGAGCGGGAAGCGGTTAGCGGTTAGTGGTAAATGGTAAGTGGTAAGTGGTAAGTGGTAAGTGGTAAGTGGTAAGTGGTAAGTGGTAAGTGGTAAGTGGTAAGTGGTAAGTGGTAAGTGGTAAGTGGTAAGTGGTAAGTGGTAAGTGGTAAGTGGTAAGTGGTAAGCGTTATACAAGGGAATTGCAAATATACAGGGAAAGTGAAAGTAAACAGGCAGGTTACAAGAATAAAGCGTGAGGTTTGAGAAGGAGGAAACGCAGAAACAAAAAAGGCTGCCAGAGGCAGCCTTTTATTACTGTAAATGCAACAACGCTATAAAGCTCACTAGCCTTAATCAGAGAGCGCGAAGCTGGCTCTGAATTGCAATCCTTGCCAGGTTCACCTGAACCACGACAGATTTGCAGAAAATGCATTTCGCTCCATGCGGGTTGGCTCTTGTAACATCAAAATGTGATGTACGAAACTGTGAGCCACTACAGTGAGGACATTTAAAAGTAATTTTCAGTCCTTAGAGACCAACAACGTTCGCAGCAGCTGGGCCTTTGGCGCCATTTTCTACTGTGAATTCAACTTGCTGACCTTCATCTAATGAACGGAAATCGGTGCCCTGGATTGCAGAGAAATGTACGAATACATCTTTGCTGCCGTCTGCAGGAGAGATGAAACCGAAGCCTTTCTCTGCGTTAAACCATTTAACGGTACCGCGAATTTTGTTAGACATGCTTAAATCCTTAATATATCGAGCCTTCCGGCATACATAATGGCCTGAGAACAGATTTTAATCAGAACGTAAGAGAAGACTCAAAAAGAAGGGATGTCTCGCGACAAACTTAGAGATGAGAACTGCTTTGGTTACTTACTTTGATAGTGTCTGTTAATCAAACCGACGATTCATTAGGCCACACTTCTTAAAGTGACGCAAGCCGTAATTCAAATTAATCGCAATCAGCCCGTTGACGAGGATGAAGGCGAAAGGCGGTGTCAGGGAGACTGTCTGGCTTCACAGTGCAGCGGTGACTTTTCTGGCGACGTAAAAAGAAGCGGAGATAATGTCAGATCAAAAAAGGGCGAGGCCGGAGCCTCGCCCAAAACATGCCGATCATCAATCGTAGTAAGGAACCTTACGGTCAATGCCGTTGATATTGATCAGCACAAAACCGGTCGGAGCGGTCTTATTGGTCGGCGTACCCGCAGCAGTAGCCAGCGTAACCACCCCTTTTTCGTTGGCCCCGATGCCCGCCAGCCCGTTGTGCATGCCAAAACGTGCAGCGGGTTTCAGGTTGCTGATTTTGGTGATGTCCGTAACCACCGACATATCAGCCTGGAACAGCGAGCAGGAACCGGTATCGAAGCGGGTCGGACCGGTCGTCTTCAGGTTGAACATGGTCTCGCCGCTGTTCGCTCTCAGCTTGACCCAGATTACGGCATAGGTGGTCCCTACCCGGCCATAACGAATGTCCAGCACGGAAGGCTGCCCCATATGGTAAGCATCGGCCCAGACCGTCTCCAGTCGCTGGAGGTTGATCAGGGTTTTACCGGTGCCCACCACATTAACCGGCGAACCGGCGGTGCCGGAGGGCGTAGTCGCATCCGCTTTCCCGATCAGCTCCATTACCCATTGCTGGTTAGGCGCCGGGAAATAGAGCTGCCCCAGCCGATACCAGTTGTCGGTATCGGTGTTGTTCACCACTTTATAGCCGCTGTAGTAGCCGGCACGCAGCGAACCGGTCATGAACGTGCCGTAGTTCTCATCCCGACGATAGCCATATTCGAAGGTCGATAACCACTTACTTCCGGCCAGATCATTGGTGATTTTCGCCCCCGCCTGCAGGTTGATATGACGCATCACCACGCG
This sequence comes from Pantoea sp. JV6, assembly GCF_025910055.1. Lineage (NCBI taxonomy): Bacteria > Pseudomonadati > Pseudomonadota > Gammaproteobacteria > Enterobacterales > Erwiniaceae > Pantoea > Pantoea sp. JV6. The sequence continues at coordinate 732,291 of NZ_JAPCIM010000012.1, forward strand.
GGCATTATTGAGATTGAGCGGCGTGCCGCAATCTTCAATGTTGAGCGTTTCGATGTTCCAGCCGCCATCCGACAGATCCCCCGGGTTAGTCGTGTGCTCAATCCAGACGTTACGCATGAGCCCCTGTGTGACGCGTGGCATATAGAGCGTCGCGTCGCCATAGCCCGACTGGAAGTTGGCATTACACAGCTCAATGGCGGTTGAGTGGTCCCAGTTCCCCTTCGGTGTGTTTGACCAGCCGACATCAAACACCCGTGAAAAGGTATTGGAGCTGTAAATCTGATCGAACTTACTGTCGAGCGTATCCTGCAGCTTAAAGACGGTTCCCCCGGTACTTTGCGCCTTGAAGCAGAAGATATTGACGATCTGGCCTCCGACAATGGTATTTTCAAAGAACGGCTGCGTGTTACTGCACTGTTCAGGCGTGACGGTGACTTTGGCCGCGGTGTCGACAGTCCCGGCGTTAGCCTGTCCATGCCAGCAGATGCCTTTAATGACGATTCGACGCGCATTAACCTTAAACACGGTATTCGCGCTTTTATCAGAAACAATGGTGGTACGCGGTGCCGAGCCGAGCTCGATATCATCGCCTGCCAGACCAAAAAACGACAACTCCGTATCGCTGATATCGATGGGTGAAATCAGGAAGCGGCCCCCCGGAAAACGCACCGGAATCGCTTTCGCGTAGGCGTTGTAGGATTGTGTCCATGCCAGCATCCGCTTAAAGGCTTCAGTGTCATCGGTCACGCCATCCCCTTTCGCGCCAAAGTGCAGAATGTTCACTTCGGCGGGATCGTTGATGGTGCGCTTCCAGTAGAAACCGTTACCCACCGCCACCGTACCGCCATCATCTTTCAGCGGAGTGGTGCTGAGAAAACCGACAAAGTCTGCGCCGCCACGGAAGCTGGAGTCCTTATCGTAATAGCGTTTAAGGCTCGCGACTTCACCTGATTTTGGTGGAACAGTGGTACGCAGTTCAGCAAAAGAGTTAACTTCGATCATAGAATCCTCCTCAGGATCATAGAGATATCGCGCTGAAATCAGCGCACTACTTAGCCGCAGCCGGATGGCCGCAAAGGGAGTCCCACATGTCGTTGTGGGTGTTGATGGCGCGCACCGTACGAACGTCCATTTTTTGCGCGTCATCGCCGTAGGTATAAAGAGGGGAAAAAAGTACGCAGGCAGAGTCGGTGATCGCCACCGGCTCAGGGTTTGTGGTATTTCGACTGCTGCAGCTTGTCGCGAGCAGCAGCGTCATCAAGGCTATGGTTGTCAGTCGCCACACGGTTAGCCTCCTCGCGGTTATGTTGTTGCTGTTGCGCTACCGCGGTGACGCGGGACGCCTCCTGTTGCGCGTTATCGACGTCAGAACGCGCTTTTTGCTGCACTTTGCCGATTTTCTTGCCGCCGAAATAACTGGCGCCCAGCGCCGCGATGACCGCAGCCAGCGCGGCGATCCAGTGCCAGCTGCCGCCCAGTAAGGTGGTAATCAGAGTCATGGCTTCGCTCCTTCAGACTGCTCCTTCGCATTGAGCAGGTTTTTCTGACGAACAAATTGTGCAATCACCCCCATCGCCACCATGAAGGCGCCCACCAGCCCGAGGTAGTTGTGCGGCAGAATCGCTTTAACGTCTTCGGGCAGTGCGCTCCAGGCATCAACGGCGGCCGAAGGAAACGACTGCGCCCAGGCGCTGAGCATGGAACCCAGCGACGCAAGCCAGACAGACCAGGTTTTGAAAAGCAGACGGGCATGAGAGACAAACTGGAGGGTGGTAAAGCGCTGCAGCAGCAGCAGAATGATGATTGCCGTCAGCACGGCGGTGAGAAACATGAGCCATCTCATAGCAACCCCCTGTAAACCGCATAGGTTCCGCTGCGCATCATCTCCGCGTGACGTCTGGCGCGGCCCGGCGTCTGACGGGCCCAGAGGCTGTTCATCATCGCGTCAGCCGCATCATTAAACTGTTCAGCCACGATCGCGCTGAGCATGTTTTTGAACTGCAGGACGCCCTCGACGCCCAGCTGATAAGCCATGCTCAGCAGCACGTCGGTGCGGGCGTCGTTGCACTTCGCCAGCGCATTACGCAGCAGCTCCCTGCCCTGCATCTCCTGAATTTTGTTTTCAAGAATGCACTGCTTCCAGACATCACCGACGCGCCGTGGAACGCGGAAAGCGTAATTACTCAGAGACGCCCCCTTGGGTCCAATGCGAATGCCGCCGGCCACCGTGGGAAAGCCCAGCGTGTCGAGATAGGGCGTGTCGACATACCCCTCTTCAAAATTCAGTACTGCGATTATCTGGCTCATAACGACTCCTCAATGACGGGTTAAAGCAACTCAGCCTTGTGAAAAGAAATACATAACGCTCGCTGATCATTACTCAGCACGGCGCAGCAGAAGGCCTTACTGACCCTGCAGCAAAACTGAACAGTAATTCAGCAAATTGCGCCCAGTGAGAACTGGAGAAAGCGAAGAGTTAGCCGGAACGGAAAAATGCGTTTTCTGCGCGTTTCAGCTCACGGCGTAGAGATGAACGTGCGGAAGACAGCAATTGTCGAAACTGGGTGTTTCCTGACTGGTGACGCGGGGTGCAGTAATTGCGCGGTCAACGCGCGGGGCGACCTGACGCTGGCAGATTTGCTCTGCACGTCTCAGGGTGGGTGTTTCAGTTGGGAAGTTCAGGGCCTCGTCGATGCTCTGTGTCAGGCTGCTGAGAGGTTGGCGCCGCCGGTGGCGACGAGTACGTGCGTTGCCTATAAAAACGCTTTTGCCATAGTGAATTATCGCCATAACTCCTCCTGTGAATGAGTCTTTGGCGATGGGGTGGCAGGCGCGAGCTTTCGGCGAACCGAACGGGCCCGAATGTCGCGTATCACGGTCGCACGCTTACCGCCCGGCTGCATTAGCAGTCAGGTGGAAAGTAAGCGAGGGGAAATAAACGGCATCTGACGACGCTGCATTTTGCGCATCCACCCCATCCCAAAGTTCACTAACTTTGGGGTGGTATGATTCGCGCTTGTGCAGCGCCTCAATTGTTTAAGAGCGGCTCGTCCCTGAAAGAACTGCTTCGTTCATCCATATCCAAATTATTAACAGGTTCTTATGCTTTATCAAACACTGTTGGTTAATTTTTTATTTACCGCTGGTTAAATTTATGAATTTATGCCGATTATTTTTTTTTCAGCCTTCCTGAAAAAACCGGCAGAAGTGGCCTTAACCGAGGATTTGATAATGTCGCGCCTGGCTCATGATCACTTTGGCCAGTACCTTCAGGCTGGTGACGTCATCATGATTGAGATACCAGGTTTCATAACGCTTATTATCTGATATTACAGCGATTTTCTTATGCTGCAGCTGCAGGCGCTTGAGATAGAGCTGCTCATCGAGGGTGAAAATATAGATGCCGTCGCCGTCGAACATCCGCACGCTGATATCCACAAACAGCTGATCGCGCGGCGCAAAGGTGTCAGCCATGGAGTCACTGTTGATAGCGATTAACCGGATGTTTTCCGCCGGGCGCCCGTTGAACAGCACCCGCGCCTCATCCAGACCATATTCGATCGCCTGGATAGTCTCGACAAACTCATCACGCGCGGGCAGGCCTGCAGCACTTCGCTGACCAATGTCGAGGCTATCAATCCGAAACACATTCTTCTGACCGGTGAGCGCACTTAGCGTCACCGGTTCAGCAGGTTGTTCCATACCGTATTGCAGCCACTCAACCCTGACGCCCAGCAGCTGGCTGAGAGCCAGTAAATTGCCGCCATCCGGCACTGACTGCGCGTTAAACCACTTCCACACTCCCGGCGTTGAAATCTTACAGCCTTGCTGCTGCAGAGCCCTGGCAACCTGTTTGTTTCGTCCATGTCCGGCAATGCCGGCACTCTCACAGGCCGCTATCAGCCTGGCGGTGAAAGCTTGTCTTGTACTTTCTTTTTTAACCATTAGTTAATAATCAGCCATAGAAGAGATACTGGATGTTATTTTCATTATTGCTACCAGTTCATTTTATATTACCGCTCGTTTACTACCTAACCGCTTTATCAAGCATTCCTGATAATCATTATCCGCTTCAGCCCACGGCTGGACAAAAAATATTGCCTCAGGCCGCGTACAGCCCCGGCTTTCAGGAATGTTCCGTAAAAAATTGCGTGAATATCAGCCAGAATAATGGCCAGTAGTGACGAGACCGGAACGGAAATTAAGCTGATGCGCAGAAAACTCTATCTTTCACTGGACCGGAAAATGGAGCTAAAAAAAACGGGAGTCTCTGAAAGACTCCCGCTTTGTTAAAAATTATGGCAGTTATGGCCGGAGCGTATCGTCGCCCCATGCTATCCATTTATAGGTCGTCAGCGCCTCTAATCCCATCGGACCACGGGCATGCAGTTTCTGGGTACTGACCGCCACTTCGGCACCCAGGCCAAACTGTCCGCCATCGGTGAAGCGGGTGCTTGCGTTGACATAGACCGCTGAGGAGTCGACCTGACGGACAAAACGCGCGGCGTTGCGGGTATTACGGGTCAGGATGGCATCCGAGTGCTGCGTGCCGTGCGTACGGATGTGATCGATCGCCTCATCCATATCCGCCACTAATTTGACGTTAAGATCCAGCGACAGCCACTCATCATTGTACTGCTGCGGATTCACCTGCGTGACCGATGCCGGGCCTTGCTGCAGTTGCGCCAGCACGTTGCTGTCAGCATGCAACGCGATCGCTTCCTGTGCCATACGCGCGCTGAAGGCGGGTAGGAAACGATCAGCAATCGCCTGATCCACCAGCAGCGTCTCCAGTGAGTTACAGGCGCTGGGACGCTGTTTCTTGGCGTTGACGATCAGATCAAGTGCCGGTTCGATCTCCATCGTCTCATCAATGTAGATGTGACAGACGCCGATGCCGCCGGTGATCACCGGAATAGTCGAATTTTCCCGGCACAGCTTATGCAGCCCGGCTCCGCCACGCGGGATCAGCATATCGACGTAGCGATCCAGCTTCAGTAGCTGATTCACCAGCTCGCGATCCGGATTTTCGATCGCCTGAACGATCGCCGCAGGCAGACCGTGCTGTTTGAGCGCGTTCTGGATCACTCGTACCGTGGCCGCATTGGTGCGCCAGGTCTCTTTACCGCCGCGCAGAATGGCGGCGTTGCCGGTTTTCAGGCACAGAGTGGCGACGTCCACCGTGACATTGGGACGCGCCTCGTAGATTACGGCCACCACGCCCAGCGGCACGCGACGACGCTCAATGCGCAGCCCGCTGTCGAGCTGACCGCCGTCAATTAGCTGTCCAACCGGATCGGCCAGCTGGCAGACCTGGCGCACATCGCTGGCGATGCTGCCGAGGCGTTGCGGATTGAGTGTCAGCCGGTCCAGCAGCGCGGCGCTCATGCCGTTCTGACGCGCATCGGCTAAATCCAGCTCATTGGCCGCCAGAATGTCTGCGCTTTCCGCCTCCAGACGGTCGGCAATAGTCATCAGAACCTGATTTTTCTCTGCCGTCGACAGATCGGCCACGGTGTAAGCTGCGGCGCGCGCCGCTTTTCCCATCTCTTCAAGCATTGTCCGCTCCTTAACTGACGATCATGTCGTCGCGGTGAACCGCCACCGGGCCATATTCATAGCCCAGGATTTCGCTGATCTGCTGGCTGTGATGACCGGCAATCATCCGCATCGCGTCGCTGTTGTAGCGTGAAACACCATGCGCGATATCCCTGCCCTGCAAACTGCGGATACGGATCACTTCTCCACGCGAGAAATTCCCCTGGATAGCACGGATCCCTTTCGGTAGCAGCGAACTGCCGCGTTCAATAATTGCTGCCAGCGCACCATCATCGACGGTGAGTTCACCTGCCGGAGGCGCACCGAAAATCCAGCGTTTACGATTTTCCAGCGGCGATTGCTGCGCATGAAAGCGCGTACCGACCGGCTTGCCGTCAATAACATCGCTGATTACGCCGCTGCGACTGCCTGAGGCGATGATCACATCGATACCGGCGCGGCAGGCGACATCCGCCGCCTGAAGCTTGGTCGACATGCCACCAGTGCCAAGACCCGATACGCTGTCGCCCGCCAGGGCACGCAACGCATCATCAATCACATGGACATCACTGATCAGCTCAGCCTCAGGATTGTTACGCGGATCGGCGGTGAACAGTCCCTGCTGGTCGGTCAGCAGCAGCAGCTTGTCGGCACCGCCGAGCATCGCCGCCAGCGCCGAGAGATTGTCGTTGTCACCCACTTTGATTTCAGCGGTGGCGACGGCATCGTTCTCATTGATCACCGGCACAATGTGGTTATCCAGCAGCGCGCGCAGCGTGTCGCGGGCATTCAGGAAGCGCTCGCGATCTTCCATGTCGGCACGGGTCAGCAACATCTGACCAATATGGATACCGTAGATTGAGAACAACTGTTCCCACAGCTGAATCAGACGGCTCTGCCCCACCGCAGCCAGCAGCTGCTTTGAGGCGATGGTGGGTGGCAGTTCGGGGTAACCCAGATGTTCGCGTCCGGCGGCCATCGCGCCAGAGGTCACAATCACAATGCGGTGGCCCGCCGCGTGCTGCTGCGCACACTGACGAACCAGTTCCACCATGTGCGCCCGATTCAGCCGGCGGGAGCCGCCGGTGAGAACGCTGGTACCCAACTTGACCACTAAGGTCTGACTGCCACTCATATTTCCTGCCGTAGTGAAAAATTTTTACGAAAGGACGTTTTAACAGGAGTCGATAAGGAAGCCAACAGCCAGCGGGGGAAAAGCACGAATTTACGCGGACAAGGACGTAGACCAAAAGTTCAGGGTTAACAAGAAATCATGAAAAGTGACATAAAAAGTTCATCGCCGACGGGTAAAAAGTCCGTGCTTTACAAAAACTTTCATTTTTTTACGGCGTTCACATTGGGATTGATAGCAAATGAAGAAAAGCACACTGGCCATGATCCTCTCCACGCTGACGCTGGCATCTGCCGCGCAGGCTGCCGAAATCTATAACAAAGATGGCAACAAACTGGACTTATACGGCAAAGTTAAAGCTGAGCACTACATCAGCGATAATGCCAGCCAGGATGGAGACAAGTCCTATACCCGTATCGGCTTTAAGGGTCAGACACAGATTAACGACCTGATGACCGGTTATGGTCAGTGGGAATATCAGTACAACGTCAATAACTCCGAGGGCAGCGACGCCAACAATGGCAACAAAACCCGCCTTGGGTTTGCTGGTCTGAAATTCTCGCAGTATGGTTCGGTCGATTACGGTCGTAACTACGGTGTGCTGTATGACGTTGAGGCCTGGACCGACGTGTTCCCGGAATTCGGCGGTGACGGTACAGCCCGTTCCGATAACTTTATGACCCAGCGCGCTACCGGTGTGGCGACTTACCGTAACAACAACTTCTTTGGTCTGGTCGATGGGCTGAAGTTTGCGTTGCAGTATCAGGGTAAAAACGACGCCACCAGCGCCAACACCCGCACCGACATCAACCGTCAGAATGGCGACGGCTACGGTGCCTCACTGGGCTATGCCCTGGGTGATTCCGGTGTGAGCCTGATGAGTGCCATCACCTCTTCTGACCGTACCAACCAGCAGCAGGCACGTGCCTATGGCGGCGGTGACCGTGCGGATTCCTGGGGTGCAGGCGTGAAATATGATGCCAACAGCGTCTACCTGGCGGCGATCTATACCGATACCCGCAACATGACACCAATCAGCGGCACCAACCGTAACACCGGTGCTACCGTCGCAGGCGCAGCCAACAAAGCGCAGAACATCGAACTCGTGGCGCAGTATCAGTTTGATTTCGGCCTGCGTCCTTCCATTGGCTATGTACAGACCAAAGGCAAAGATATCGAAAACGGTATCGGCGATGCGGATCTGGTGAAATATATCGATGTGGGCGCGACCTACTACTTCAACAAAAATATGTCCGCCTTCGTTGATTACAAAATCAACCAGCTGGATGATGACAACGCGCTGTCGATTAACAACGATGACGTGGTCGCGATGGGTGTGACTTACCAGTTCTGATTTCAGGCTAATGCCGGACAGCATAAGCTACAGAATGTATGAGCATAAAAAAGGGCGCGTTTTTCAACGCGCCCTTTGCTTGTTGTATAAGCGAACCACCCAATCAGGCGCTCAGCTTCACCGGTTTCTCATCGAAATCGCTGGCCGGAATCAGATCCAGCTCGAACTCTTTCAGCATCGCTTTCAGACGGGTATGGAAATTCCGTAAGGTCTCTTCCACGCGCGCCGTATTCTCTTTGCCTTTGATGGTTGCCACCGACCAGTCACCCTCTTTATCGAACAGACCGATATGGTAGACATAGGTAAAGTGGTCAGCCTGCGCTTCCAGCTCCATCCACCAGCCCCAGAACTCACGCAGTTCCGGTGCCGGTTTCACATTAACGCAGGCAGCCAGGCAGTCGAAAAAGAACCGGGTTTCGCCACATTTCCCATCGCGAATATAAGGCCCAAGCTCCGTAAAGCGCTTAAGCAGGCGACTGCGGGGATGACCACTTGGTAACGTCATGCTGAATCTCCATAGATTTTGACCGCTATACAGCCTTGATTTTCCGGACGGCCAGGGGATGTCATGTTTCGCTTAACGGCAGCCCGGAAGAATTCCGCTACTAGTTGTAGCAAATACTGTAAATTTTGCCAGTTACCTTTTTAAACGCTTCTCCAGCCAGTCGCAAATTTCATTCAGCGCCTTGTCGAAACTGGCCATCATCGGCTTCACCGGAATCAGCAACGCTTTGCCATCTGACGAAGAGTTAGCGATCAGCTTGCTCTCCTCTTCCGGGCTGAAAAGATCGTTTTGCCAGTAGCCCGACAGCATGGGTGTCGGCGTCCGGCGGCCCAGCAATCCCTGAGTTTTCAGCGAATATCGATTGAGTTCGGTACGCAGCGCACTGTCAGAAGCGGTTGCCATGCCCAGCCGGCTCGCCAGCATATCCATATACATATCCGGGATCTCATCCTGCAACGCTGTCTGCGTCAGCAGCGCATGCACAATCGGGCCAAGACAGGCGACCCCACGCAGCCGCTGCGATTCCAGATAGGCCAGTCGTACGGCCACGTTAGCGCCAAAGCGATAACCAAACGCCGCCACGCGGATATGGTCGATCCAGGGCACGTTTTTCAGATCGCGCAGCACCTGCTGATGCAGAAAGCTGGTGTCCTGATTTAGCGTCCATTTCACCGAGTTGCCTACCGACGGCACATCAATGGTCAGCATGGCGATGCCGCGCGGTGCCAGGTAATCATGGAACAGGCGATAGTGATCGCTCTGTAATGAGTCGAGCGCGCCACAGAACAGCACGGTGGGATAAGGCGCTTCAACGTCAGGCGGCATGTGCAGAAAGCCGTTAACCGGGCTGCCACCCTGAATGGCGAACGTCAGCGGTTTCAGCTCGCCCGGCAGGCGTTGAGTCGCCTCTTCATAGGCGCGGTTCGCCAGCGTCTGCGCCTGGTCGGCCAGCTCATCCCCTTTTATATAGGGATAGGCCGCAACGCTGTAGAGATGCGCCGCGTGCAGCCAGTAGTCGCCCGCCTCGCTGTCGTCGGTGGCCTCCAGCGCTTTCTGCTGCCAGATACCCGCCTGTTTACACCATTCGAAATGCCAGTTGCCGCCGCGAAAACCGATTACAGTGTCGAGCAGCGTCTCATCCGTATGTTCAACATTGCTGATGGCAATCCGAGCCAGCACTTCGCTGATCTCCTGCGGCGTCAGGCCACGCCATGTCCACATCAGCTTATTCAGCATACGATACCAGCCACGCTGGCTGTCACCATCCAGGGCTGAGTGGACATCCGAAGTAGCATGATGGTGGCGGCGAACCAGGGTTGAGGTTTCAGGATGTTTAAAGCGCGGTTTGAACAACTCCTCGCTGAGATTTTTGCTCGACATACTCACTTCTCCTGCAACAGAAACGGCGATGGCTAAGTGTACTGTACGGCAATTCGGGGTGCGAGGCACAGAAAGCACAACGCCCGGAAAACCGGGCGTTGTCTGATGCATATCAATCAGCTTTTAACAATCGGCGGGATGTAGACCACGCCCATATCCCACGGCTGCTCGATCCAGGTATCCTGCGGAATATCGACAATATAATCATCAACCAGTGAGCGACCGGCCGGTTTAGCGAAAATGGTGCAGAAACGCGCTTTCGGGTACATCTCGCGAATCGCCTGGGCGGTGCCGCCGGTATCCACCAGGTCATCGATCACGATAAAGCCTTCGCCGTCGCCTTCTGCGCGCTTCAGAACTTTCATTTCGCGCTGATGATCGTGGTCATAGCTGGAGATGCAGACGGTATCGACGTAGCGGATACCCAGTTCACGTGCCAGCAGCGAAGCCGGTACCAGACCGCCGCGGCTCACCGCGATAATGCCTTTCCACTGTTCAACAGGAAGCAGCCGCTGGGCCAGTTTACGGGCATGAATCTGAAGCATGTCCCAGGTAACGACGTATTTTTCGCTCATAGAATAGAAATCCCAGCCAACCGAGGTGGCGTAAAAATGTGCAACGGGGAAAAGGTTGCGCGAGATTATAAGGAGTTGACGCACTAAAAACCAGCACCCGCGCACTGGTTGCGGCTTTTTAGCGCGTCTGAGAGCGCACCCGGTAGAAAACAGTGATATTCTCGGGCCTGGCTCGTCAGATTCTCTGACGGCGATTTTTCACTGGAAACTCGCGATGTCCGGCCTCGCCGGTACACTGACACAGGAGACCTGTCGTGTCTGAATTGTCTCAACTCTCTCCACAGCCGCTGTGGGATATTTTCGCTAAGATCTGCTCTATTCCCCATCCCTCTTTTCACGAAGAAGCGCTGGCGAGTTACATCGTCGGCTGGGCCAAAGAGCAAGGCTTCTGGTGTGAGCGCGATCAGGTCGGCAACATCCTGATTCGTAAGCCCGCCACCGCAGGCATGGAAAACCGTACCCCGGTTGCGCTGCAGGCGCATCTGGATATGGTGCCGCAGAAAAATAATGACACCGTTCATGACTTCACCAAAGATCCGATTCAGCCCTGGGTTGACGGCGAGTGGGTGAAAGCGCGCGGCACCACGCTGGGCGCGGACAACGGCATCGGTATGGCTTCTGCGCTGGCAGTACTGGCTGACAACAGCCTGACGCATGGCCCGCTGGAAGTGCTGCTGACCATGACTGAAGAGACCGGTATGGATGGCGCATTCGGTCTGCAACCCAACTGGCTGCAGGCAGAAATCCTGATCAACACCGACTCCGAAGAAGAAGGTGAGATCTACATGGGCTGCGCGGGCGGTATCGACTTCGTCACCACCCTGCCGCTGACCCGTGAAGCGGTGCCTGCTGAATTCCAGACCCTGAAGCTGACGCTGAAAGGCCTGCGTGGCGGTCACTCCGGTGCCGATATTCATATGGGCCTCGGCAACGCCAACAAACTGCTGGCGCGCTTCCTGGCGGCACACGCTGCTGAACTGGATCTGCGTCTGCTGGCCTTCAGCGGCGGTACGCTGCGCAACGCGATCCCGCGTGAAGCCTTCGCTACCGTGGCGGTCGAGAGCCACAAAGCGGATGCGCTGAAATCAGCGGCGGCGCACTTCCTGAGCGCCATCAAAAATGAGCACGGCATCAAAGAGCCGAACATCGCACTGGTCACTGAGCCGCTGGCGCATCAGGGTGATGCGCTGAACGCTGACAGCCGCGATCGCTTCCTGAACCTGCTCAACAGCATGCCAAACGGTGTGATCCGCAACTCCGACGTGGCGAAAGGCGTAGTAGAAACCTCACTGAATATCGGTGTGGTGACCATGGAAGCCGATCATGCAGAGATCAACTGCCTGATCCGTTCGCTGATCGACACCGGCCGCGATTATGTGGTGCAGATGCTGACCTCACTGGGCCAGCTGGCCGGTGCACAGACCAAAGCGAAAGGCGGCTACCCAGGCTGGCAGCCTGATGCGGACTCCGCCATTATGGCGCTGACCCGTCAGACCTATATCGCGCTGTTTGATAAGACCCCGAACATTCAGGTGATCCACGCCGGTCTGGAGTGTGGTCTGTTCAAAAAACCGTATCCGGAGATGGATATGGTATCGATTGGGCCGACCATCACCGGGCCGCACTCGCCGGATGAGCAGGTTCACATCGAAAGCGTTGGCCTTTACTGGAAACTGCTGACCACCCTGCTGAATGTGGTGCCAGAAAAGTAATTCTGGCACAAAAAAAGTAAACCAGGCTCCGGCCTGGTTTTTTTATGCCTGTGACTTTCCCCCAGCATAATTCGCTGCCTTTTCCGCCCTTTCCCCCGCTATTCCGCCGCTTTCCCGCGCTTCGCTGGTTGTAGCCGCCATTATGTCCAGATGTCTGGATGGCTAATAAGATTTCGTGCTAGCTTATGCGCTTTCGGCTGTTGCCGCGCCTGAAGGTTCAGGAAAAAATGCGGCCAGTGATTCTTCAGGAGAGTAATGACATGCCAGGGTTAAACTGCCTTGAGATGCGTAACATCTCCATCGCTTTTGGCGGGTTTGCCGCGCTATCGTCGGTGGATTTCCGCAGTGACGGCCATTCGGTACATGCACTGACCGGCGCTAACGGCGCGGGCAAGTCAACACTGATGGCGATCCTTTCCGGTGCGCACAGCCACTACAGCGGCGAGATCCTGCTGGATGGTGAGCCGGTCTCCATCCGTACGCCGCGTGATGCGAAACGGCTGGGTATCCATCTGGTTCAGCAGGAAGTGGACGTGGCGCTGGTGCCGCAGCTCAGCGTAGCGGAAAACATTCTGCTGGATCGGCTGGCAGAGCCTGGCCACCGCTATCGCTGGGGCGAGGTTCGGCGTCAGGCGCGGGCGCTGCTGGCTCAGCTCGACGTGGCGCTGGACGTCAACCGGCTGGTGGAGCGCTGCACCCTGGCTGAAAAGCAGCAAATTCTGCTGGCGCGCGCGCTGTCACACCACTGCCGCTTTCTGATTCTGGATGAACCCACCGCCCCGCTGGATCAGCATGAAAGTGAGCGGCTGTTTGCTGTGGTGCGTCGCCTGCAGGCCAGCGGCATCGGCGTGGTGTTTATCTCTCACCGCATTCATGAACTGAAAGCAATCTGTGACCAGCTGACGGTGCTGCGTGATGGCCGGTTGATCGAAACCGGCCCGATGGCGGCACTGAGCGGTGAGCAGATCGTGGAGAAGATGCTGGGGCATCAGCTCACCGATATCTTCCCGGCCCGTCGTGCGCAGCAGACTCAGCCGCTGCTGCTGGCGATTGACGGTCTTCATGATGAGCAACTGCTGCAGGATATCTCGCTACGATTGCACAAAGGGGAAATTCTGGGCATTGCAGGCCTGGCCGGTGCCGGTAAAACCGAACTCTGTAAGGCGCTGTTTGGTGCCAGCAAAAGCCGCGTCAGTCGCGGTGAACTGCATGGCCAGCCGTGGCAGCCCCGTTCGCCGCATGACTCCGTCAGTCGCCGCATGGCGCTGGTGCCGGAGGAGCGGCGCAAAGAGGGGATCTTTATTGATGAGTCGGTGGCAATGAACCTCAGCGTCAGCGCAGACGACAGCTTTTCGCGCTGGAGCCTGTTTGGCCATCGCCAGGCGTGGCGCTGGGCGGAGCAGGTTATCCAGCAGTTGCAGGTGCGCACCACCGGTCCGGCACAGACGCTGCGCCGTCTCTCCGGCGGCAATCAGCAGAAAGTGGCGATAGGCAAATGGCTGCGCAACAACGCCGACGTGCTGATTTTCGATGAGCCGACGAAAGGCGTCGATATCAAAGCCAAAACCGAACTCTTCACCCTGATCGATAACCTGGCGCGCGAGGGGAAAGGCATCATTTACGCGTCGGGAGAGTTTTCTGAACTGGTCGGTTTATGCGACCGGATTTGCGTGCTCTGGGATGGACGCATTGTGGCCGAACTGGCTGCACGCGACGTCACCGAAGAGACGCTTTTGCTCTATTCCACCGGAGGAACCCCTGCGTGAGCAGCAAAGAAACCAGCCTGAATCTGACAGCCTCGCCGTGGCGTCACCAGTTGTTCGACTTTCTCTATAAATGGGGCATGTTGCTCACGGTGGTGATCCTGATCGCCGCCTTTGGTCTCGCCTCCGACAGCTTCCTTGAACCCAACAATATCATCAATATTCTGCGCTCAATTGCCATTGTCACGGTGATTGCTATCGGCGTCTCGATCTCGCTGACCGTTGGCGGCTTTGATCTGTCGGTCGGATCGACCGCCTCGCTGGCCAATGCACTGGTGATTTCACTGTTTGTCTGGTACGGCTTCGGCACTACCACCGCCATTCTGCTCACCCTGGCGCTCTGCACCCTGGTCGGGCTGTTTAACGCCTTTCTGATTGTGATCCTGCGCATCCCCGACATGCTGGCAACGCTGGCGACACTGTTCGTGATTCAGGGTGTGGCGATGACCTACAGCTTTGGCGGATCGATCACCGAGAACATGGTGCTGCCGAGCGGTGATATGGCGGAAGGCACCATTCCGGCGGCGTTTGGCCTGCTCGGCCAGGTGCCCACCATCGTCATCATTATGCTGGTCGTTACCGTCGCCGCGCAGCTGGCGCTCTCCCTGACTAAACATGGTCGCCGGATGTATGCGCTGGGCGGCAATCCGGAAGCGGCGCGCCTCTCCGGCATCCGCACCACCCGCTATCGGGTGCTGGCGTATGTGATCGCCTCACTGCTGGCCGGCCTGGGCGGCATTCTGCTCGCCTCGCGTATCGGCTCCTCGCAGGTGAATGCCGGTAGCGGCTACCTGATGGACGCCGTCGCGGCGGCGTGGATTGGCTTCTCACTGGCGGGCTCCGGCAAGCCGAATGCGCTGGGCACGCTGGTCGGTGCGGTGATCCTCGGCGTGCTGCAGAACGGTCTGGTGATGCTCTCTGTTCCCTACTACGCCATGGACATTATTAAAGGGCTGGTGCTGGCTTTAGCACTGGCGATCACCTATATCCAGCGCCGCTGAGGCGCGTTTACCGGAGTTGATAACAATGCAAAAAATAACACTCTCGCTGCTGGCCCTGAGCCTGCTGAACGCCAGCGCCGCCTTCGCGGATACCGTCACGCCGGTGCCTGCGGCTATCGCCAGTCATGATGGCCCGATCCGTATTGCGGTGATCCGCAATCTCGGCTCCGATGACAACACCACCCAGTTTGTTGCCGGTGCCATTCAGCAGGGTCGCCAGCTTGGCTTCAAGGTCAGCACCTTTCTCAGCAACGGCGACGATGCGCGCTTCCAGGATTTCGTGAATCAGGCGATCAGCCAGAAATATGACGGCATCGTGCTGTCGCACGGTAAAGCGCCCTACGCCAGCGGACTGGTGAAGCGCATTGCCGATGCAGGCATTAAGCTGTCGGTGTTTGATACGCCGGTGGATAGCCCGATCCCGGGCGTCACCGTCACCGCGCAGGATGACGCTTCACTGGCGCAGTTGTCGCTGGGCCAGCTCATCCATGATTTCAACGGCAAGGCGAACATCGTCAAGCTATGGGTTGCCGGTTTCCCGCCGATGGAACGCCGTCAGGTGGTGTATGAAAAACTGCTGAAAGAGAATCCGGGCATTCATCAGCTTGAGTCGATTGGTGCGGTTTCAACTGACGTTCAGGGCGACACCGCCAATAAAATTGGCGCGATTCTGGCGAAATACCCGAAAGGCAAAATCGACGCCATCTGGGGTGCCTGGGATGCCTTCAGCCAGGGCGCTTACAAAGCGCTGCAGGAGAATGGCCGTACCGAGATCAAGCTCTATAGCATTGATGTCTCGAACCAGGATTTGCAGCTGATGCGCGAGAAAAACAGCCCGTGGGTGCAGACGGTAGCGGTCGATCCTAAAACCATTGGCGCGGTGAATATGCGTCTGGTGGCGAAGAAAATTGCCGGTGAAGAGACGCCAGCGACTTATCAGTTTAAAGCGGCATCGATCTCTCAGCAGCAGCTTAACAGCCAGCCTGGCGCGGTGAACGTCGCGTCACTGAACAAGATCATTCCGGGCTGGGGCAGCAATGAGGATTTCGTTGCCCCGTGGTTTGCGACCCTGGCGGCGAAATATAAGAAGTAATCGGATGTCAGCCTTGCCGGTCGGTGAGGCTGACGGTTACAGACCCAGCAGCAGCTGACGCTCCAGCTGGGGATCCACCATAGTCACATGTAATCCTACCAGCCGCACGCCGCGCCCGGCACGACGCTCATCCCAGGTTTTACGGGCGATGGCAATCATGTCCTCTTTGTTCAGCACCGGCCAGATATGCTCCTGGGTCGTCTGCTGAAAATCACTGAACTTCAGTTTGACGCCCTGACGCGCCACCTGCTTGTCAGGCCGGATCTGCGTCAGCCGGCGATCCAGTTCGGCGTAGAGAAAATCGATAATTTCCAGGCAGGCATCCCAGTCGCTGATATCTTCCGCCAGCGTCCGTTCAACCCCCAGCGATTTACGCTCGCGCTCAACGATCACGCTGCGGTCATCAATGCCATTGCTGCGCTCCCACAGCACCCGGCCAAACTTACCAAAGCGCTTTAACAGCAGCGCTAAGTCCGCCTTCTGCACGTCGCCACAGGTTACCAGCCCCATCTCTTCCAGCTTTTTGGCCGAGACCTTGCCGACGCCAGGGATCTTCGCCAGCGGCAGAGTCAGCAGAAAACCGGACATCTCCGGCGGGGTAATCACGAACTGGCCGTCCGGCTTATTGAGGTCAGAGGCGATCTTCGCCAGAAATTTAATCGGGGCGATGCCCGCTGAGGCGGTAAGCCCGGTTTCACGGTAGATGGTGGCACGGATCGCCTGCGCCATCAGTGTGGCAGAGCCGTGACAGTGGGGGCTGTCGGTGACATCCAGGTAAGCTTCATCGAGGGAGAGCGGTTCAATCAGCGGCGTATAGCGGGTAAAGATGTCGCGGATCTGCGCGGAGGCTTCTTTATAGGCGTCAAAGCGTCCTGGCAGCAGACGCAGATGCGGGCATAACTTGAGGGCCATGCCGGTTGGCATCGCGCTGCGCACGCCAAATTTGCGCGCCGGATAGTTGGCGGTGCTGATCACGCCGCGACGTTCGCGGCTGCCACCAATGGCGATCGGGATGTCGCGCAGCTGGGGATTATCACGCATCTCCACCGCGGCATAGAAGCAGTCCATATCGACATGAATGATTTTACGCATACCCCCTCCGGCACTGGATAAGTATACAGTTGGCAGGGGTAACTGCAATATTTGTCGCGCTGACGATTAAAGTTTACAAATTTCTGGCCGAATATCTTTCAGTAAATCGCGAATTTGGCTGACGCCGTCTTGCTAAAAAAACAGACAATGTTTAATGTTGCGCTGCGGTAGCGGACAGTTCCGATAATGCAAACAGAGACGCACATTTTGCGTCATGTTCTCTTCACCTCAAGGTACACACAGCATGGGCAAAATCGCACTCCTGTTTGCGATGATTTTACTGCCAGCCCTCAGCATGGCAATGACACCCGAACCCGTCTCAACGGCACCGGTCAGCAAAGAATTAAAGAAGCAGTTACTCGGCACCCCGGTCTATATCCAGATCTTCAAGGAAGAACGCACGCTCGAACTCTACGGCAAAATCGGTAACGAATACCGCCTGCTGGACACCTACCGCATCTGTAACTTTTCTGGCGGCCTCGGCCCGAAACGTCGTGAAGGCGATTTCAAAAGCCCGGAAGGTTTTTACAACGTGAAGCTGAATCAGCTGAAGCCGGATAGCCGGTTTTATCGCGCGATCAACATCGGCTTTCCGAATCAGTACGATCGTAATCAGGGCTACAGCGGCAATTACCTGATGATTCATGGCGACTGTAAGTCGATTGGCTGCTATGCCATGACTAACGCCTATATGGATGAGATTTTTACCTATGTGAATGCCGCACTGCGTAACGGCCAGCAGGATATCAGCATCAGCATCTATCCATTCCGCATGACCGACAGCAATATGCAGCGTCACCGCTACTCCACCTATGCCAGTTTCTGGCAGCAGCTGCAGCCGGGATACGCTTACTTTGCTAAATATCATCAGCCGCCGATGGTTAATGTCGCCAGCGGTAAATATGTGATGAACAGCAGCCCGGCACCGGTTTTAGCCAGTCCCGAAGCCGCTTCACGTTCATTCCTGGCGCTCTCCAAGGCAGAATAACGCCCATTCACCTGGCACGATCCGCTGCCAGGTTTCATTGGCCGTCAGTGGCTGCGTAGCAATCACCGTCACCACGTCATGCGGCGTGGTGTGCTGCTGAAAATCGACCTCCACATCCTGATCCAGTAACTGCGCCCGGCCAAAGGGTGCGCGACGGGTGATCCAGTAAAGATTGGTGGAGCAAAAGGCCATCAGATAACGGCCGTCTGACAGCAGCATGTTAAACACGCCCTTCTGCCGCAACGTGCCGGCAAGCTCCCCGATAAAACGAAATACCGCAGGCCAGTTGCCGGGTGTACGCGGATAGCGCGTCGCCAACTGATGCAGGATCCAGCAGAACGCCTTCTCACTGTCCGTTTCACCCACCGGCCGGAATGTGCCGGTCTCCAGCTGCCGATAGCCCCTGAGCTGCCCGTTGTGCGCATAGGTCCAGTTACGGCCCCACAATTCGCGGGTAAACGGGTGGGTATTTTCCAGCGACACCTGCCCGCGATTCGCCTGGCGGATGTGCGCCACCACCGAATGCGATTTGATCGGATACTCCTGCACCAGACGCGCAATCGGCGAGTTAAAGCTCGGCAGCGGATCTTTAAACGTACGACAACCTTTATCTTCGTAGAAGGTAATGCCCCAGCCATCTTTGTGAGGCCCGGTTCCACCGCCACGCTGAACCAGACCGGTAAAGCTGAAACAGATATCCGTGGGAACATTGGCGCTCATCCCGAGCAATTCGCACATAGCCACCGCCTTAGAGTAAGCGGCCTCCCGTCAGGCGGGAGGCCAGCGCAGTTACTTCACCATCTCTTTTTCGACCAGCAGCATCAGGATGTGGATCACTTTAATGTGGATCTCCTGGATGCGATCGGCATAACCAAAGTGTGGCACCCGGATTTCAATGTCGGCACTGCCTGCCATCTTACCGCCATCTTTACCGGTCAGGGTGATCACTTTCATCCCCTGCGCACGGGCAGCTTCAATCGCTTTAATGATATTGGCAGAGTTACCGGAAGTTGAGAGGCCCAGCAGCACATCGCCCGGACGCCCTACCGCTTCCACATAGCGTGAAAAGACATAGTCATAACCAAAGTCATTACTGACGCAGGAGAGATGGCTGACATCAGAGATGGCAATCGCCGGATAGCCAGGACGATTTTCGCGGTAGCGACCAGTCAGCTCTTCAGCGAAATGCATCGCATCGCAATGTGAACCGCCGTTACCGCAGGAAAGCACCTTGCCGCCCGCCTTAAAGCTGTCAGCCAGCAGCACCGCCGCACGCTGGATCGCATGGATATTGGCCTCGTCGCTGAGGAATTTATTCAGCGTATCAGCAGCTTCATTAAGCTCAGAGCGGATAATGTCCTGGTACATAGGGATGTCCTTTTTTAGGAGAGGTTAATCGCAGCAAGTTTAACGGAATGGCCGGTCAGCGCAAAGCGTCATGCCATGGCTGGCCAGGCAGTGGCGGCGATTATCGCTGCAGCGGGTGATGCAAAAATGGACAGAAATCGGTTTTTGTGAGGCAGGTTGTAATTGCGATGTAAACAAATTGATAAATCATTCCAACTGCTCTAAACCTCTCTACATAACAGGTCAGACCTCTTACTACTTGGAGCGGTTCATTATGATGGTTGTCTCGATACTTGCCACAGTGGCGCTGATTGGCGCCCTGTTCTATCACCGCCTGTCGTTGCGGCTCAGCAGCGCGATTCTGCTGCTGTGGACTGCTGCGATGGCTTTTGCTCACCTCTGGACGCCATGGTTACTGTTGCCGCTGGCGATCATTCTGCTGCCGTTCAACCTGCCGTCACTGCGCCGCAGCCTGTTTTCAAAGCCGATGTTTCAGCGCTTCCAGCAGGTGATGCCGCCGATGTCACGCACCGAAAAAGAAGCGATCGATGCGGGCACCACCTGGTGGGAAGGCGATCTGTTTCAGGGCAAACCAGACTGGCAGAAGCTGCACAACTATCCGCAGCCGCGCCTGACCGCCGATGAGCAGGCTTTTCTCAATGGTCCGGTTGAAGAAGCGTGCCGCATGGCCAATGATTTCCAGATTACCCATGAGCTGGCCGATATGCCGCCGGAACTCTGGGCTTATCTGAAAGAGCATCGTTTCTTCGCAATGATTATCAAAAAAGAGTATGGCGGACTCGATTTCTCCGCCTATGCGCAGGCCTGCGTGCTGCAAAAACTGTCGGGCGTCTCCGGGATTCTGGCGATTACCGTGGGCGTGCCTAACTCATTAGGTCCGGGCGAACTGCTGCAACACTACGGCACTGAAGAGCAGAAAAATCACTATTTACCCCGGCTGGCACGCGGCGATGAGATCCCCTGCTTTGCGCTGACCAGTCCGGAAGCGGGCTCAGATGCCGGAGCCATCCCCGATACCGGCGTGGTCTGCATGGGCGAGTGGCAGGGTCAGCAGGTGCTGGGCATGCGGCTGACCTGGAACAAGCGTTATATTACGCTGGCGCCGATCGCCACCGTGCTGGGGCTGGCATTTAAACTCTCCGATCCGGATCATCTGCTCAGCGATAACGAGAATCCTGGCATTACCTGTGCGCTGATCCCGACCAACACGCCCGGCGTGGAGATAGGTCATCGCCACTTCCCGCTTAACGTGCCGTTCCAGAACGGGCCGACACGCGGCAATAATATCTTTGTGCCGATTGACTATATTATCGGCGGCCCACAAATGGCCGGTCAGGGCTGGCGGATGCTGGTGGAGTGTCTGTCTGTGGGTCGCGGCATTACGCTGCCATCGAACTCAACCGGCAGCCTGAAAAGTGTGGCGCTGGCGACAGGCGCCTATGCCCATATCCGTCGTCAGTTCCGCGTCTCAATCGGTAAGATGGAAGGGATTGAAGAGCCGCTGGCGCGCATTGCCGGTAACGCCTACGTGATGGATGCGGCGGCCACGCTGATTACCGCCGGTATTATGCAGGGTGAAAAACCGGCAGTGCTGTCAGCGATTGTGAAATATCACTGCACCCATCGCGGTCAGCGCGCCATTATCGACGCCATGGATATTGCCGGCGGTAAAGGCATTATGCTGGGTAACAGCAACTTCCTGGCCCGCGCCTATCAGGGTGCGCCCATCGCCATCACGGTGGAAGGCGCTAATATTCTGACCCGCAGCATGATTATCTTCGGACAGGGTGCGATTCGCTGCCATCCTTATGTACTGCAGGAGATGGCGGCAGCAGCCAGCAACGATGTTAACGCGTTTGATCAGGCGCTGTTCAGCCACATCGGCCATGTCGGCAGCAGCACCATGCGCAGCCTGTGGCTGGGCTTAACCGCCGGACGCACCAGCGCCACCCCGACCCGCGATGGCACCCGTCGTTACTATCAGCATCTGAACCGCATCAGTGCCAACCTGGCGTTGCTCTCTGATGTGTCGATGGCGGTGCTGGGCGGCAGCCTGAAACGTCGTGAGCGTATTTCGGCGCGTCTGGGCGATGTGCTGAGCCAGCTCTATCTCGCTTCGGCGACGCTGAAACGCTATGACGATGAAGGCCGCAACGAAGCCGATCTGCCGCTGGTACACTGGGGCGTGCAGGATGCGTTACATCAGGCGGAAGTCGCGATGGACGATCTGCTGCGTAATTTCCCGAACCGTCTGGTCGCGGGCGCATTGCGGATGACTATTTTTGCAGGCGGTCATCACTGCCCTGCTCCGTCTGACCGTCTGGACCATCAGCTGGCAAAACTGCTGCAACAGCCGTCAGCTACACGCAGCCGTCTGGGCCGTGGCATGTACCTGACGCCCAGCGAGCACAACCCTGCCGGTCAGCTGGAACAGGCGTTGCAGGATGTGATGGCGGCAGAAGTGATCCATGACAGGCTGTGCAAACAGACGAAGCAGCACCTCTCCTTTACCCGGCTGGATGCGCTGGCGAAGCGCGCGCTGGAGCAGGGCTGGATTGATGCTAAAGAGGCTGAAGTGTTGCAGCGTGCTGAGGCCAGCCGCCTGCGTTCGATTAACGTCGATGAGTTTGAGGCGGATGCGCTGGCAGTGCCGGTGCCAGAGAAAGCCCCTCAGGCTGCGTCGCGGGCGAGTGAGGCAGCATAGGGTTAGCGTTAGCCTGCATCACCGGCGCAGGAACAGGGTCAGAAGAGGAAAGCGTCCCGCGTCAGGACAACGCGGGCCGAGCGAGCCAGGGATGGCTTTAGCGACTTTCCGATCTGCCCCTGTTTCCGGCGCGGGCACACTCTTACAGCCAGCCTTTGATTTACCTGAAAGCCGACATCACGTCGGCTTTTTTTATCCCGCCTGACGGATGCGGGCAATCAGCGCATCCACATCTTCTACATGATCGGCCGCCAGAATCAGCGTGCGTCCCAGATTAATTGCATTACGGATGCAGTCGGTACGCATCGCCGGATCGGCAATCAGCTTCATATCCGCCACGTGTGACATCCCCACCGTGCGGCGAATCAGTTCGGTGCCGCAGTAACCAATGGTATCAGCCCATACTTTACGCAGAAACGCCTCCGCATAGCCTGGATAAGCCAGCGCCTCATCACGGGTTTTCTCAGCCGCCAGTGCCAGAAAGCCCGAGGCAAAGGTGGTCCAGAGGGTGTGCACATCGCTGAGACGCTGCTCGCGTGCATCGGCGGCCTCACGCGGTGGCAGCAGACCCGGCACGCCGCAGTAGTTAATCAGCAGGTTGCCGATGGCGGTGCCGACATCAAAACCGATAGGGCCAAAATAACCAAATTCCGCATCAATCGCTTTCAGGCTGCCATCAGCAACGAAAATCGATCCGCTGTGAATATCACCATGCAGCAGCGCTTCAGCGTGGGCAAAGAAACGATGCTTGAGACCGCCCACCGCAATGCGCAGTGCATCGTCATTACGCAGGCTGGCGACCAGCGGTTCAAGCGCTTCGGGATAGCTATTGCGCTCATGGTCGGTATAGGGATCGTTAAAGAAAAGATCTTCGGTGATTTCACACATTTCCGGATTAATAAAACGCGCCACTTCCGCTTTTTTCTGGTGCGGATGCAGGATGAAATCGGAGGTATGAAACAGGGTTTGTGCCAGATAGTCGCCTAACTGCTGAGCCGCTTCCGGGTAGTAAGCGCCCTTCACCAGCTCGCCGCGCCAGATGCGATGACTGGAGAGATCTTCCATTACCATCACCGCCAGCTCCGCATCGTAATGGGTGATCTTCACCGTGTGCTGCGGACAATATTTGTAGTGTTCGACCAGGGTCTGCGCTTCCAGCCGCGCCCGATCCAGCGTCAGTGGCCAGGACTCACCCACACAGCGCACATAGGGCAGCGCCTGCTTGACCACCACCCGGCTGTTGCCCTGATCGTCATAAATTTTAAACACCAGGTTGAGGTTGCCATCACCAATCTCTTCTGCGCTGCTCAGCGCGGCAGGATTGTCCACGCCGCCAAATTGTCGGGCATATTCCACAGCATCAGCAGCAGTAAAGGTACGGTATTGCGACATTGCCTGTTCCTCATCAATCGAAGGGGGATAACCTGGGTGTAATAAGCCGTTCAGACGTCTATACATCCGTTCAGCATGTTGGCACAATAGGTATCATTAACGCAACATGGATTTCACCCACAATGCAGACACTTCAAACCACCAGCTTACAGGTTCGTGACAATCAGCTCTGGATTCTGGATCAGCAGGCACTGCCGCAGCAAAAGAACTGGCTGCCCGCGCACAGCGTGCCCCAGCTGATTGAACATATTCATGCGCTGCGGGTGCGCGGTGCGCCGCTGATTGGCCTTTCCGCCTCGCTGCTGCTGGCGTTGCTGGCAGAACAGGGGCAGACGCGCGCTGAACTGGCGCAGGCACTGGAGACCCTGCGCGCCGCCCGCCCTACCGCTGTCAATCTGATGAACAATCTGGACCGGATGAAACTGGCGCTGGCGCAGCCGGACTTTGCCCCCGCGCTGGCAGAAGAAGCCTGGCGACTGGTGCAGGAAGATAAGCAGCTGTGTGACGCCATTGCTGACGCGGGTTGTACGCGGGTGAAACCCGGCAGCCAGCTGCTGACCCACTGTAATACCGGCGGACTCGCCACCGCCGGTGTGGGCACCGCCCTTGGCGTGATTGCCCGCGCCCATCAGCAGGGGCTGATTAAGAATGTCTGGGTTGATGAAACCCGTCCGCTGTTACAGGGCGGCCGGTTAACCGCCTGGGAGCTGGGTGAGCTGGCGATTCCTTACACCCTGATTACCGATTCCATGGCCGCCAGCCTGATGGCCCGTGAAGAGGTCGATGCCGTATGGGTAGGCGCTGACCGCATTGCCGCCAACGGCGATGTGGCGAATAAAATCGGCACCTACAGCCTGGCGGTGCTGGCCCATTATCATCAGATTCCGTTTTACGTGGCGGCCCCGCATACCACGCTGGATCGCAGCTGTCCGGACGGCGCAGCGATTCCTATTGAGCAGCGCGCCGCCAGTGAAGTGACGGGCGTTGCCGGCAGTTTTGGCAGCGTGCAGTGGGCGCCGGAAGCGGCGAAGGTCTATAACCCGGCGTTTGATGTCACGCCCGCCACCCTGATCAGCGGCTGGGTACTGGACACCGGGGTAGTCACGCCTGACCAGGTTCAGGGTGGCATTTTCCAGCCACAATAACGGTCTGCAAGGCGTTTACCGTGAGCGGCAAACGCCTTGCGAAAACGACGGGCGGTTTACGCCAGACGCGGATAGGCATCCGCAATCTTATCGCCGGTAAAGTTCGCTACCCAGCCTTCCTGATTATCGAAAATACGGATAGCCGTGAAGTGCGGTGACGATCCCATATCAAACCAGTGTGGTGTTCCCGCTGGTACCGAGATCAGATCGTTTTTTTCGCAGAGGATCTGCAGGATCTCGCCATCCAGGTGCAGACAGAAGAGTCCGGCACCCTCAACAAAGAAACGCACCTCATCTTCGCCGTGTGTATGTTCAGAGAGGAACTTCTCGCGCAGCACGGTTTTCTGCGGATTATCGGCGCGCATGCTGATCACATCCCAGCTCTGATAGCCCTTCTCTGCCACCAGCCGATCGATCGCATGCTGATAGGCGTTGATCACCGTTTCGGGATCCGGATTTTCACCCAGATCGCGATCGGCTTCCCAGCGCTCAAAACGGACGCCTTTGGTGCTCAGGCGTTCACGAATCTCTTCCGCGTCGGTGCTGTGCCACACCGGCTGGCTGGCTTCGCGGTCGGTAAAAATAGTCAGTGCGCTCATCCTAAATTGACTCCGGGTTAATCTGGGAAAAATCTGTCACCTGACGATGGCGGCTCTCGCCGTCTGCATCGCCACGCAGTAGTTGCAGCGTCTGCCAGCCCGCCTCAGCGGCGGCATCCAGCTCCTGATGAATATCGGAGAGAAACAGCAGCTGCTCCGCTGGCTGACCAATTTCAGCGGCGATAGCGCGATAGGCTGCGACTTCGCGTTTGGCACCCACGTGCGTATCAAAATAGCCGCTGAAGAGGTCAGTAATATCACCTTCGTCGCTGTAGCCAAATAACAATTTCTGCGCCGCAACCGAGCCGGAGGAATATACATACAGTTCAATGCCCTGTGCCTTCCAGCGGCTTAGTGCTGGCAGGACGTCAGGATAGAGATGGCCGGTAAAACTGCCGTTAACATAACCATCGCGCCAGATCATGCCCTGCAGCGCCTTCAGGCCGGTTGATTTGCGATCCTGGTCCATAAACCCCAGCAGAATCTCTGTCACCGCATTCAGGTCGGCCTGCGGCTGACCGGCCTCCTCACGTACCGACTGCAGCGCTGCGGCGACCTCGGGCTGATGCGCATTTTCACGCAAAAAACTCGCCAGATGCTGGCGGGCGTAGGGAAACAGGATGTTATGTACAAAACGGATATCGCTGGTGGTGCCTTCGATATCAGTAACAATGGCGCGAATCATGCTCTCTCCAGCAGGCGACGTTGACGTTCACATTCAAATAAAAATTCCAGACCTTCCAGATGACGGCGTGCTTCGCTGACATCCCGGCCCCAGCAGGTTAAGCCGTGGCCGCGCAGCAGAAAGCCGTAACGCAGCGGAAAGCGGGCGGCGTAATCTTCAATTTCTGACGCCAGCGCCGCAATGTCCTGGCTGTTGTCGAACACAGGAATGGCCAGCGTATCCAGATGGGTGTGCTGGCCACTTAACGATTTTTGCATCTCATAGCCGTGCAGCAGCAGCGCCGCGCCCTGCTCCACCCGCGACAGAACAGTCGCATTCACGGTGTGGGTATGCAGCACCGCGCCCGCCTCGGGAAAAAGTCGATAGATCATCGTGTGCAGACCGGTTTCTGCCGACGGCTTACGGCCAGAGAGCGACTGGCTGGTAGCAATATCGACCTCGATAAAGTCATCCCGCGTCAGCGTGCCTTTATCTTTGCCCGATTCACTCAGCAGGCAGACATGTTCATCGCGGCGCACCGACATATTTCCGCCGGTGGCCGGTGCCCAGCCTTTCGCGCCAATCCAGTGACAGGCGGCGACCAGCTGATCTAATGGAAGACTCTGCGACATAAAAGTTCCTTGCGGTGAAATGTGATCTCGGGTGGCTCAGATAACGGTCAGGGATATGATGTTCAGTTCGCCCAGGTCATCAAGCCAGGAGTGACTCTTCCCAGGTTTTTCTTAAATTTACGACGTAATCAAACAGACCCTGAGCATCTAAGTCATCTTCGTCAATCAGGTCAGGATTAGAGCAATAAGAATCAACAGCTGAGAATACCGAGTCAAAATAACGTTGTGTATCTTTGTTTTGTTTATCCGCTGTGTCAGCAGCTCTGTGTTCACGCCATGCGTTCAGGTATTTTTCCTCAAACTCTGGCGCCGACATAGCACCTGAAACAAACGAATCGATTAGGGCTAACATATCTGCTTCGCTTTGATCAGTAGACATTACCTTCACCTTTCAGATCGGAAATTTGAGTTTCGGATAACTTCCATTTAGAGATGAAATTACCATCAGGTTTAGTCATTACATCAATTTTAGTTTCAGGATTGTAGTAGTGGTTAACATCCTGATTCCATCGGTATTTGCCGGCGATTTGTTGTGTCAGTGGATCGTCTATATGCGCTTTAAGTGCCTGTTCATATGACTTCAACCCTTCGGCATTGGGAGTGCCCGACAGGTTGAAATCCACAGCGTGCTTAAACTTTTTCTGTAGCTGTCTGGTTTCAAAATTAACAAATTCTGATGGAGGTGGCTTAGGTACTTTTGATAACGCAGACAGCTTTTCTAATTCGCTTACCGTTCCCAGCTTTCCCATTGCAAGACCTGCCGCTACAGAGGCGCCGGTAATGAGCAGACCTTTGTTATCCATGACCTGCTCGAAACCGGCTGGAGCATCGCCGCCGAGCTGTCCGGCGGTCTTTCTGAACCCCTCGATATTGCCGTTATAAATTCCGCCAGCAGCCAACAGCCGGCCCGCGGCTTTGCTATTGATGGTTTTTGCTGACTGAGCGTGTTGCACCGGTGCAGCAGGACGGACGTGATATACCGGGCGTTTCAGTTGCCGGGATATGAGGTGATTGAGCCGGGATCGAAGTAACAGAATTTTATGGGTCTGGTGCCTGACTGCTGAACCATACTCTTCGGGTCCTGCCAGATGATCCGCATCTCAGCAAGGCAGCAAGTGCGCGCATCCCCGGGAGCTGACACTTGTCAGTGACCGGGGTAAGCAAACGAAGCTAACGAAGCTGAGGTGTGGAGCATGACGCATTTAGCCATCTAAGCGTCTTGATTGCCAAATACTATCATCCTGTTTATAGTGGCACAAACACCGGGTGACACCGCATCAATCTTCGCGCTTAAGGCCTGACATCATGACGCAGCACAACCTGATCCCCGAGAGTAAACTCCCTTTGCTCGGCACCACCATTTTCAGCCAGATGAGTGCGCTGGCGCAGCAGCATAACGCTATCAATCTCTCTCAGGGCTTTCCTGATTTTAGCGGCCCGGCCTATCTGCAGCAGCGGCTGGCGTATCATGTCAGCCAGGGCGCGAACCAGTATGCGCCGATGACGGGTGCGCTGCCGTTACGTGAGGCGATAGCAGAGAAAACCGCGCGGCTTTATGACTATCGGCCTGATGTCGAAACGGAGATTACGGTGACGGCAGGCGCAACCGAAGCGCTCTATGCGGCGATTACCGCGCTGGTGCGGCCAGGCGATGAAGTGATCTGCTTTGATCCCAGCTACGACAGCTATGCGCCTGCGGTAGAGTTGTCGGGCGGCGTGATGAAACGCATTACGCTGCAGCCGCCCGCTTTCCGGGTTGACTGGCAGGCGTTTGCTGCGCTGCTGAGTGATAAAACCCGGCTGGTGATCCTGAATACGCCGCACAATCCTTCCGCCACCGTCTGGCAGCAGCAGGATTTCGCCGCGCTGTGGCAGGCGATTGCTGCGCGGCCGGTCTATGTGCTGAGCGACGAAGTCTATGAGCACATCTGCTTCGATCAGGCAGGCCACGCCAGCGTGCTGGCACATCCCGAACTGCGCCAGCGTGCTATCGCGGTGTCGTCGTTTGGTAAGACCTTCCATATGACCGGCTGGAAAGTGGGCTACTGCATTGCCCCTGCCGCGATCAGCGCGGAACTGCGCAAGGTGCATCAGTATCTGACCTTCTCGGTGAATACGCCGGCGCAGCTGGCGATTGCCGATATGCTGCGTGAGCATCCGGAGCACTATCTTGAGCTGCCAGCGTTTTATCGCGACCGCCGCGATCGGCTGGCAACGGCGCTAAGCAGCAGCCGCTTTAAGGTGCTTCCCTGCGAAGGTACCTACTTTTTGCTGGTCGATTACAGCGCCGTCTCCGATCTGGATGATGTCAGTTTCTGCCAGTGGCTGACCCGGGAAGTCGGTGTGGCCGCAATTCCTCTGTCGGTGTTCTGCGCCGATGCCTTTCCTCATAAACTGATCCGCCTCTGTTTTGCCAAACAGCCGGCGACATTAGATGCCGCCGCGGAGCGCTTATGTCAGCTTTAAAAATCACGTTACTGCAGGAGACGCTGAGCTGGATGGATGGCGAGGCCAACCTGCGCCATTTTGACGAGCAACTGGATGAACTCACCGGGCGCGATCTGATTTTACTGCCAGAGATGTTTACCACCGGCTTTGCAATGGAAGCGGCGAAAAGCTCGCTGCCTCAGGCGCAGGTGGTGGAGTGGCTGCATCAGCATGCCCGTCGCAACGATGCCCTGGTCGGCGGTAGCGCGGCGATTCAGACCGAACACGGCGCGGTAAACCGCTTTCTGCTGGTGGAGCCGGACGGCACGCTGCATCAGTATGACAAGCGCCACCTGTTCCGCATGGCGGACGAGCATCACCACTATCTGCCTGGCGAACAGCGTCAGGTGTTTGAGTGGCGCGGCTGGCGCATCCTGCCGCAAATCTGTTACGACCTGCGTTTCCCGGTCTTCTCGCGCAACCGCAACGATTACGATCTGGCGCTCTATGTCGCCAACTGGCCTGCACCGCGTGCACTGCACTGGCAGGCACTGCTGCTGGCGCGGGCAATTGAGAATCAGGCTTATATAGCAGGCTGTAACCGCGTCGGCAGTGACGGCAATCAGCATGAATACAGCGGCGACAGCCAGATTATTTCACCGCAGGGCGAGATCCTCAGCGCGGCTGAGCCGCACCAGCGCGCCAGGCTGGACGCAGAGCTGTCGCTGGACGCACTGAATGCTTATCGCGAGCGCTTCCCGGCCTGGCAGGATGCGGATCGCTTTTCGCTGTGAATGGCAGGCGGGAAGTCAGCCCGCCCATTAACTGCCGCGATAGGTTGACCAGGACCAGGGCGAAATCAGAAACGGCAGATGAAAATGACTGCCCGCTTCGGCAATCATAAAATCGATCTGCGCGCTAACGTAGAGTGCATCCCGACCGGCGGCGGCAAAATAGTCGCCGATTTCTGCCGTTAAACGGTAGTGGCCCGGCGTCAGCGGCTCGGGCGTCAGATCTTTCAGACGCCCGTCGCTGTCGGTTTCACCCTGTGAAATCGGAAACCACCCTTCCGGGCTGTTCTGCTCAAGTGAAATCGCTACACCGCTGGCCGGTTTGCCCAGCGCCGTGTCCAGAATATGGGTGGTAACAGTACTCATTGAATCGTCTCCTTCAGGCGTAACAGGGTAATTTCACGCAGCTGATCCAGCGCCTCCTGCTGCTCGGCAGGATCGCTATTCTGCAACCGACGCTCCAACTCTGCCAGCATCTGCTCGCCGCTGCGCCCTTTAGCGCGAATCAGAAACACCCGGCCAAAACGCGTTTCATACGCCTGATTCCCCTGCTGCATTGCCTGCTGCAAAGCGCTGTCGGCCTGCTGCATGGCGGACTGCTCTCCGCGTGAAAGTGCCGCTTCTTTATCCGCACCGTTCGCGCGTTCGCCAATGCGGGGATGCGCCGACAGTGCTGCCTCCAGCTCAGGCTGCTGCCACTGGCGGGCCAGCGCATCGGCGGTTGCCCGTAGCGCATCCAGGGTGTCAAAAGGCCGCGCCGCCACCAGCGACTGCTGCCAGTGCGGAATGGCAACACAATGCCGGATGGCCGCCTGCGCCTCATCAGCCGACAGCTGATTAAATGCGGCTAATTCCATGTTCAGCTCCGTTCAGCAATCAGCGAGACCGCCTGTAAATAAGCCTGCAGCGCGGGCGCCACATCAGCCACCGCCACGGACTCTGCCGGATGGTGGCTGATACCGCGATGGTTACGCACAAATAGCATGCCGACCGGCCAGCGTTCAGCGATAGCGATGGCGTCGTGCCCCGCACCGCTCGGCAGTGACAGGCTGCGCCCCTGCACCGTTTCCACCGCATGACTCAGCGCCTGTTGCAGCGCGGAGTCACAGGCGGTGGCACCGATGCGATAATATTCGTTCGACTCAAAGCGGAGTCCACGCCGCAGCGCAATCGCCTCCGCCTGGGTTAACAGACTGGAGAGCAGTGTCTCCAGCGGGTTATCCAGCGGACCGCGCACGTCCAGCGACAGCGATACCTCGCCAGGGATTACATTGACCGCTCCCGGCGCGCAGTTAATCGTACCGACGGTAGCCACCAGTTGCGGATCCTGCTCACGGGTGGTCTGCTCGATAAACA
The DNA here is from genome assembly GCF_025910055.1 of Pantoea sp. JV6. NCBI lineage: Bacteria > Pseudomonadati > Pseudomonadota > Gammaproteobacteria > Enterobacterales > Erwiniaceae > Pantoea > Pantoea sp. JV6. The sequence goes on from NZ_JAPCIM010000012.1 coordinate 763,502, forward strand.
CCATCCACTCGGCAGCAGCAGCCAGCGCATCTTTGCGGTGGGTCATCGGCACCGTGCCCGCGTGGCCCGCTTCACCGGTGAAACGGCAGTTGAGGCGGCGCGCACCGTTGATGGCGGTGACCACACCGAGCGCCAGATCCTCCTGCTCCAGGCAGGGGCCCTGCTCGATGTGCAGCTCAAGATAACCGACGATATCCTCAACCCGCCGCGCCGCAGATGCGATCCTGTCGCTGTCGAGCCCGACATCCGCCATCGCCTGCGCCACGGTAATGCCGTTGCCGTCAGGATGCGTCACCCAGCTTTGCGGCCAGCTGCCGGTAATGCCACGACTGCCGAGCAGCGTAATGCCAAAACGGGTGCCCTCTTCGTCACCAAAGCCAATGACTTCAATCGCCAGCGGTAAGCGGCGCTGATGTTCGTTAAGCCACTGTACGGTTTCAATGGCGCTGAGCACGCCCAGCATGCCGTCGTAGCGACCGGCGTTGCGCACCGTGTCGAGATGCGAGCCAAGCAGTAACGCGGGTGCACCCGCTTCTGCCGCCTCGTAGCGCCCACAGATATTGCCCACTTCATCCTGCCACACCTGCATCCCCGCCGCCTGCATCCACTCACCGACACAGGCATTGGCGCGCAGATGTTCGGGCGACAGGTAGACGCGGGTCAGCCCCTCGGCCGTTTCGCTGATCGCCGCCAGCGCATCGCAGCGCGCCATAACGCGCTGTGCAGCGGCCTGGGCTTCGCTGGCGCTCATCATCATGCGTGGCTCCCGTAGTGATCCCAGGCGGCCTGCGCCGCGGCACCCTGCGGCGTGCGATAGCCGACATAGGTCAGCACCGTTTCCAGCGCGGAGAGAGTCTGCATCACGCAATCTTTACGCGCGTTGTAGCCCATGGTACCGATGCGCCACACCTTGCCATGCAGCGGGCCAAACGAGGTGCCAATCTCAATGCCGAAATCTTCCAGCATCAGCTTGCGCACCTGATCGCCGTTTACGCCAGACGGGATCATCACGCCCAGCACGTTGTTCATTTTGTGTTTCAGGTCGCCGAAAGTCTCCAGCCCCATCCCCTGAATGCCTTTCAGCAATGCTTCACCGTGCAGCTTGTGGCGGGCGATGCCGTTGTCCAGCCCCTCCTGCAGGATCAGCCGGGCGCACTCGCGCGCGCCAAACAGCGCACTGGTCGCTTCGGTATGGTGGTTGAGCCGCTCCGGCCCCCAGTAATCCATGATCATGCCGAGATCAAAATAGTTGGAGTAGATCATCTCCTCTTCGCCATCCTGATGCGCCTCGGTGCGGATCCCCTGCTCTACGCATTTGCGTTTGCGGATCACCGCTTCCATCTCTGCGCTCAGCGTGATCGGCGAGGTGCCTGATGGACCGCCCAGGCATTTCTGCATCCCCGCGGACACGGCATCAAGCCCCCAGGCGTCCGTTTCCAGCGCATTACCCGCCAGCGACGCGGTGGCATCGGTGTAGAACAGCACGCCATACTGTTTGCAGATCGCACCCAGTTGCTCAAGCGGCTGTAGCATGGTGGTTGAGGTGTCGCCCTGCACGGTCAGCAGCAGGCGCGGCCGCACTTTTTTGATCGCATCTTCAATCTGTTCGGGAGTAAAGACTTCGCCCCACGGCACTTCAATGGTGTGCACTTCCGCACGACAGCGGCGGGCAATTTCGCACAGCAGATGACCAAAGCGGCCAAACACCGGTACCAGCACTTTGTCGCCAGGCCGGATCGATGACAGCAGAATCGATTCGATACCGGCGCGGGAGGTGCCGTCAATCAGCAGTGTCCAGCGGTTCTCTGTGCGAAACACGCCGCGATAGAGCGCCATCACTTCATTCATGTAGTGGGTCATCGCGGGATCGTACTGCCCCAGCAGCTGACTCGACATGGCGCGCAGCACACGTGGATCGGCATTGATCGGTCCTGGCCCCATTAGCAGACGCTGTGGCGGGTTAAGTTGCGGGTAGTGATTGATATCCATCGTAATTTCCTTTTTCAGAATCAGAGGCGAACCGAAGAGATAAACTGCTTCAGCTCCGGTGACTGCGGCTGAGCGAACAGCGTCTTACTGTCGCCCTGCTCCCAGACGCGCCCCTGATGCATAAAGACCACACGATCGCCCACGTCGCGGGCGAAGCTCATTTCATGCGTGACGAGGATCAGCGTCATCCCTTCTGACGCCAGCTGCTCCAGAACTTTGAGCACTTCGCCCACCAGCTCGGGATCGAGCGCGGAGGTGATCTCATCACAGAGTAAAACTTTCGGCGTCATCGCCAGTGCACGGGCGATCGCCACGCGCTGCTGCTGACCGCCGGAGAGGCTGGCAGGATAGTAGTTGAGACGCTCGCCCAGCCCGACTTTCTCCAGCATCTGCGCCGCCAGCGCCCGGCACTCGGCCTCGCTTTTTTTCAGCACCCGGCGCGGCGCCAGCATCACGTTCTCCAGTGCCGTCATGTGCGGGAACAGATTGAAGCTCTGAAACACCATCCCGACCGAGCGGCTGATTTCACGCGCCTGCGAGTCGCGATCGGTAATCGTCATACCGCCGAGCTTGATGCTGCCCTCCTGATAGCCTTCCAGCCCGTTCATGCAGCGCAGCAGCGTGCTTTTGCCCGATCCGCTGCGACCGATGATTGAGATCACCTCGCCCATGTCGATATCCAGATCCACGCCTTTCAACACATGGTTGTCGCCGTAATATTTTTGCACCTGATTAATGGTGATGAGCGGCATTGAATTTTTTCTCCAGATACTGGCTGTAGCGAGACAGCGGATAACACATCAGGAAGTAGCCCAGCGCCACCAGCCCAAAGACTTTAAACGGCTGATAGGTCACGTTGTTCAGAATGGTGCCCGCTTTGGTCAGCTCGATAAAACCGATAATTGACGCCAGCGCGGTGCCCTTGATCACCTGGACAGCAAACCCCACCGTCGGGGCAATACCGATGCGGATCGCCTGCGGCGCAATGACCCGCCACAGCGTCTGACCAAAGGTCAGGCCGAGACAGCGCGACGCTTCCCACTGGCCTTTTGGCAGGGCGCGGATGCTGCCGTACCAGATATCGACCAGAAAGGCGCTGGTGTAGAAGGTCAGCGCCAGCGAGGCCGCCGTCCAGGGTGCAACATCAATGCCGAACAGGCCGACGCCGAAAAACGCCAGGAACAGCTGCATTAGCAGCGGCGTGCCCTGAAACAGCGCGGTGTAACCGCGTACCAGCCGCGTTAACCATTTGCGTTGCAGCAGGCGCATAAACAGCAGCGGCAGCGTCACCAGCGTGCCGCCGACAAAGGCCACCAGCGACAGCAACAGGGTCCAGCGTGCCGCCAGCAGCAGGTTGCGCAGGATGTCCCAGTCGGTAAAGGTCGTCATCATGATGGCTGCACTCCAAACCATTTACGGCCAATCGCCAGCAGCAGATGGCGCATTGCAATCGACAACGCCAGGTAGATCAGCGTGGTCACCAGATAGACCTCAAAACTTAAGAAGGTGCGCGACTGGATCAGGTTGGCGGCGAAGGTCAGCTCCTCGTAGGAGACCTGCGACACCACCGACGAACCCAGCATCACGATGATGCACTGACTCACCAGCGCCGGATAAATGCGCTGCAGCGCGGGCGGCAACACCACCCGCAGAAACGTCTGGCTGCGGGTTAATCCCAGCACCCGTCCCGCTTCCCACTGCCCTTTGGGTGTCACCTGTATTCCGGCACGAATAATCTCGGTGCTATATGCCCCGAGGTTGATCAGCATCGCCAGCAGCGCCGCCTCGCCAGCAGTGAGTTTCAGCCCCAGCGCAGGCAGACCGAAAACGATAAAGAACAGTTGCACCACAAACGGCGTGTTGCGGATCAGCTCGACATAGATGCCCCACAGGCGGCTCATCCAGCTGGGTCTGCCACTGCGCAGCGCCGCGCCCGCAATGCCCAGCGCCACGCCACCGGTAGTCGCCAGCACCGTCAGCTGAATGGTGACCCAAAGACCGGAGAGCAGCTCCGGCCAGTAGGGCCACAGGGCGGGAAAGTTAAGTTGCCCGGTCATGGATCTTTCCTCAGGCGCCGAGGTTGGCGGGCAGCGGCGCTTTCAGCCACTCTTCTGACAGTTTATTCAGGGTGCCATCTTTGATGCCCTGCTCAATCAGCGCATTCACTTTCGCTTTCAGTGCCGGCTGATCTTTCTTCAGGCCGATATAGCAGGGAGAATCTTTCAGCATAAACTGCGCCACCGGCGCTTTAGCCGGATTCTGACGGGCAATGGCGGCGACCACCAGGTTGCCGGTCGCCACATACTGCACCTGACCGGAGAGATACGCAGACAAGGTAGTGTTGTTATCTTCGTAGCGTTTCACCTGTGCATCTTTCGGCGCAACGTCACTGAGCACCATGTCCTCTACCGCACCGCGTGTTACACCAATCGATTTGCCGCTCAGGGCAGACGCCGCTTTGATTTCATCGCCTTTCGGCCCGAATACGCCCAGGAAGAACGGCGCATAGGCGCGGGTGAAGTCGATCACTTTTTCCCGCTCGGCATTTTTACCCATGCTGGAGATGACCAGGTCGACCTTGTCGGTTTGCAGATAAGGCACGCGGTTGGCACTGCTGACCGGCACCAGCTGCAACTTAAGTTTCATCTGCTTTGCCAGGTATCTGGCCGTGTCGATGTCATACCCCTGCGGCTGCAGATCGGTGCCAACCGAGCCAAACGGCGGGAAATCCTGCGGCACGGCGATGCGAATGACGCCGCGTTTCTGGATGTCCTGCAGTTGATCGGCCAGCGCGCTTCCCGCTTGTGCCATCAGTAATGCCGCTGTCGCAACCGCCATCAAAACTTTTTTCATTATGCACCCCGGTGAGATTAACGTGAAACAAAAGATTCTTTGAGATGCAATCTGCAACTAATGTGCCAATCCGGACGGCCACAGAAAAAGGGTTAAGCGGCAAAGCATTCAGCTGAAATCTGGCGTAATCGGGACGACTACGCCGGGGGAAGGTCTGTTCTGAAATGGGGCAAAGCACCAAAACGGTGCCTTTTAGCGGTGCTCCAGCTCGTCAAACTGCTGATAAAGGTCGGCGATCTGATGAATGCGCTGACGTCCCTGTGCCAGCATTTCATGTAGCAGTGCATTGGCAATCAGGTTAACCAGACTCATGGCGGAGCCATAACTGTCGAAGGCGGAAACGCTGTCCAGCGGCGTACAGAGCTGCCAGCGCGCCAGCGCAATCACCGTCTGCGCCTGCGGCTCACACAGCGCCAGCAGCGGGATACCGGCCGCCTGCAACTGCTGCATCAGCGGGCGAATGATGCGGGGACGACGACGGAAGGCCATCACGACCACCATATCCTCCGGCGTAATATCCACCAGCTCCTCAGCCAGCGTCTGGCCCGGCTGCGGCAGGATATGTACCTGCGAACGCGCCTGCACCAGCTGCTGTCGCAGATGCAGTGCCACCGGATAGGCGTTGCGCATGCCGATGATAAAGACGCGTTTTGCCTGCGCCAGCTGCTGGATAACCTCATTAAAGTGCCGGGCATCCAGACTGTTCACCCACTGCGTCAGGTTAGCCATCTCCTGCTTGTAGTGTCGCGCCAGCAGCGTATTGCCCTGCACCGCATCACGATTATCGGTCAGCGGCATGCCGCTCTGGCGCAGGATGCGTAACTCATCACGCATATCCTTGTATTTTTCATAGCCCAGACGCTTAAACAGCCGGCTGACCGTGGCTTTCGACACGCCACTGAGCCGCGCCAGCTCGGCACTGTTGTAGCTGATCAGGTCATCGAAGTGGTCAAACACGAAGTCGGCAATACGCTGCTCCTGCGGGGAGAGCTGGGGATAGTGACTCCTGAGTCGTTCATCAAGCTGTTTCATAACCCGTCCTGTAACTTTTGTTTCAGCAGAAGCTAGCACAATTTGCGCCAGGTTAAGCGGCGCATTGTCAGCTCAGGGTGAAAACTGGAACAGCTCTTGCTTTGTTATCGGTTCTGTCACCCGGATAACGAGAAAAAAATGATTCAAAGCAATATGGCCCCGCAGGGGATGGCGGTGACGCCACACCATCTGGCGAGTGAGAGCGCGCTCGCGGTTCTGCGTGATGGCGGTAATGCCATTGAAGCAATGGTGGCCGCTGCCGCGACCATCGCCGTGGTCTACCCGCATATGAATGGACTGGGCGGTGATGGTTTCTGGCTGATTCTGCCGCCCGGCGGCGATCCTGTCGCTATCGACGCCAGCGGCGCAGCCGGTTCGCTGGCTCATCACGATTTCTACGCCGATCACCTTAAGATTCCGCATCGCGGGCCGAAAGCGGCGCTGACCGTGGCCGGTACGGTCAGCGGCTGGCAGGAGGCACTGAATCTCTCGGCTGAGATGGGCACCCCGCCGCTGCCGCTGGCACGTCTGCTGCGCGATGCGATTCGCTACGCCGCCGACGGTATTCCGGTGACTGCCTCACAGAGCGCCGCCACCGCGACGTTCCGCAGTGAATTGCAGCATCAGCCCGGCTTCAGCGCCACCTTTATGCCTGACGGCAACGTGCCGCAGCCAGGCAGCCGTTTTACCCAGCCCGCCCTGGCAAACACCCTCAGCCAGCTTACTGAAGAGGGGCTCGACAGCTTTTATCGCGGCCCGCTGGCTCACCATATGGCCGATGAGATGACCACGCTGGGCATGCCGGTGACGCTGGCCGATCTGCAGCAGCATCGCGCCCGTCGCACAACGCCGCTGCATCTCTCCCACAGCGAAGGTGATATCTGGAATATCACCCCGCCAACGCAGGGCATGGTGTCGCTGGCGATCCTGGGCATCACCGATCGGCTGGAGATGGCGGAGGCTGACGATGCGCAGACGGTGCACCGTATCGTGGAAGCCACCAAAAAAGCGTTTGCACTGCGCGACAAACACATCACCGATCCACGTCACGTCACGGAAGATTTGCAGGCGCTGCTGGACAGCGATCACCTTGCCACACTCGCCAGCCAGATCACCGATGGAGAGGCGGCGGCATGGGGAAACGGACGCGGGCCGGGCGATACGGTCTGGATGGGCGTGATGGACAGCAGCGGCCTGGCCGTCTCCTTTATTCAGAGCATTTATCACGAATTTGGCAGTGGTGTGGTGCTGCCCGGCACGGGTATCACCTGGCAGAACCGCGGTGCCGCTTTCAGCCTCGATCCTGACCATCTGCTGGCCCTGGCACCCGGTAAGCAACCGTTTCATACCCTGAATCCCGCCGCCGCACGGCTGAAAGATGGCCGGACGCTGGTGTATGGCGCGATGGGTGGGGATGGACAGCCGCAGACTCAGGCGGCGATTTTTACCCGCCATGTGATTCAGGGCTTGCCGTTACAACAGGCGGTCAGTGCGCCGCGCTGGCTGCTGGGCCGGACCTGGGGGCAATCATCAGACTCGCTGAAACTGGAAGGTCGTTTTGACGACGAAACGGTATTGATGCTGCGTCTGTGGGGACATGAGGTGGAGCTGCTGCCGGACTTCAGCGAATCCGTGGGCCATGCGGGCGCCATTGTGCGCCACAGCAACGGCATGTTTGAGGGCGCAAGCGATCCACGCAGTAACGGCAGCGCCGCCGGTTTTTAACAGGAGCGAATCATGAATCAACACGACTGGGCCAGCTACATCGGCCATATGGAGCAGATACTGCAACTGGAACTGGATGACGCCCGCCGCGCTGAACTGCTGATCCAGCTGTCGCGTATCGCGGAGATGGCCGCGCCGCTGATGACGTTTCCGCTGGATGACCGGCTTGAAGTGGCAGGAGTATACCAGGCATGAGATTAGGTGACGTTTCGATTCAGACCCTGCAACGGGCGATTCAGCAGGGTGAAATCAGTGCGCTGGAAGTGGCAAAGCGCACGCTGCAGGCGGTTGAGCAGCATAATCCGGCGCTGAATGCCTGGACGGAAGTGACCGGGCCCCGCATGTTAAAAGAAGCCAGTGCGATTGATGCGCAGCGGCAGCGCGGCGAAACCCTGCCACCGCTGGCGGGCATCCCGTATGCGGTAAAAAACCTGTTTGATGTGGCGAGGCACACTACCCTGGCCGGTGCCAGCCTGTTCAGCGACCGGCCGGCGGCACGTGCAGATGCGTTTGCCGTCGATAAACTGCGTCGCTCTGGTGCGCTGCTGTCGGGCATGCTGAACATGGATGCCTACGCGTATGGTTTTACCACCGAAAACAGCCACTACGGCGCGACGCACAATCCGCGCGATCTCAGCCGTGTGGCTGGCGGCTCGTCAGGCGGTTCGGCGGCTGCCGTGGCCGCCGGTCTGGTCCACTTTTCGCTGGGCACCGACACCAACGGTTCCATTCGGGTGCCCGCGTCGCTGTGCGGTATTTTTGGTCTTAAGCCGACCTTTGGCCGGTTGTCACGCAGCGGCAGCCATCCGTTTGTTGCCAGCCTCGATCACATCGGTCCTCTGGCGCGGCGGGTTGAAGACCTGGCGCTGGTATATGATCTGTTGCAGGGCGCAGACCACACCGATGCGTTTCAGGCCGATCGCCCGCTGGCCGCGACGCTACCGGGGCTGTCACAGGGCAGCGAAGGCTTGCGCTGCGGCGTACTGGGTGGCTTTTTTGCCCGCTGGTGCGATGAGGATGCCCGCGCTGCCGTCGCGGTGGTCGCGGCAGCACTTGATGCACAGGAAGAGGTGCTGATGCCGGACGCTGAGCTGGCACGCTCGGCGGCGTTTATCATGACCGCGGCAGAAGGCGGCAATCACTATCTGCCCGCCCTGCGCCAGACGCCTGAGCAGTTTGAACCTAATTCACGCGAGCGTCTGCTGGCCGGTGCCATGATGCCAGGTGCCTGGTACGTGCAGGCGCAGCGTTTCCGCCGCCATTTCCAGCAGCAGGTGTTGCCGCTTTTTGATCGGTTTGATGTGCTGATAGCGCCGGCGACACCCTGCAGCGCGATCACCATCGGTCAGCAGACCCTGTCGATTCAGGGGGAATCGCTGCCCGCTAAGGCGAGCATGGGTATGCTGACGCAGCCGATCTCCTTCCTGGGATTGCCGGTCTGTACCGTGCCGCTGGCGACCCGAAGCGGTCTGCCGATTGGATTACAGCTTATCGCCCGTCCATTTAATGAAGAGGCGGTGTTACGTGCCGCCTGGGCACTGGAACAACGCGGCATTACGATACCGCAAATCAATATGGCTGGAGCCTGATGAACAGAGAGATTAATTTACCGCAGGTCGTCACCGAGGTGACGGCGCAGTTTTACCGCTACGAGCAGGCGCTGGTCAGCAATGACGTGGCCGAACTGGATGCGTTGTTCTGGCACGACCCGCGAACCGTGCGCCTCGGCGCGGGTGAGAATCTGTATGGCATTGATGAGATTCGTGCCTTCCGCGCCGCGCGTCCTTCAGCCGGGCTGAACCGGACGCTGCGAAACACCGTGATCACCACCTTTGGCGAGGATTATGCGGTTTGCAGCACCGAATTTACCCGCACCGGCAGCGATAAAATTGGCCGTCAGCAGCAGACCTGGGTACGTATGCCCCACGGCTGGTGCATCGTGGCGGCGCAGGTCAGCCTGATGAGCTGACATCGTCCGGCGCTTCGCCCGATCAACGCGGGGCGAGCGCCGGAACCGGCTTAAGGTGCCGGGTGCGTGTTGATCCAGTGGTCAGCGATCTGCTGACGGGTGCAGATCCAGACATCCTCATGCTGCTGGATGTGATCGAGAAAATTCTGCAGCGCGCGGAATTTGCCAGGACGACCCAGCAGGCGGCAATGCATACCGATCGACATCATCTTCGGTGCGGTTTCGCCCTCTTCATACAGCACATCGAAGCTGTCGCGCAGATAGGTAAAGAACTGTTCCGCGGTATTAAATCCCTGCGGCGAGGCAAAGCGCATGTCATTGCACTCCAGGGTATAGGGGATAATCAGGTGCGGTTTAACCGTTCCATCCTGACAGGTGACCTGGGTCCAGAAAGGCAGATCGTCGCCGTAGTAGTCACTGTCATAGCTAAAACCGCCCTGCTCCACCACCAGCCGCCGGGTATTCGGGCTGTCGCGGCCGGTGTACCAGCCGGTCGGCGCTTTACCAAACAGATCAACCAGCACATCGACCGCCTGCTGCATATGCTGGCGTTCGGTTTTTGCATCCATGCCCTGATAGTGGATCCAGCGCCAGCCGTGACTGACCACATCGTAGTCAGCCTGTTTAATCGCCTCGACGACTTCCGGATGACGCGCCAGCGCCATCGCCACGCCGAAAACCGTTAACGGCAGACCGCGTTTCTGGAATTCGTTGTGGATACGCCAGAAACCGGCGCGTGAGCCGTATTCATACAGCGACTCCATCGACATGTGGCGATCGGGATAGCTCGCTGCCCCGATGATGTCGGAGAGGAACTGCTCTGAGCCGGTGTCGCCGTGCAGCACGCTGTTTTCTGCGCCCTCTTCGTAGTTCAGAACAAACTGCACCGCCACACGGGCGTTGTTGGGCCAGGCGGCGTGCGGCGGATGAGCGCCATAACCGATTAAATCGCGCGGATAGTTTTTGTTAAAGCTGTACTCTTTCTTCTCTGCAGCGTCAGTCATCACTCCACCTGTTTTGATTCGGGAAAGTTCCGTTAGTTTAGATGCTGAAACGCACCTGAGAGAGGTTTCTGCAAAGGCCAGGCCAGATCACCATGTTTGCTGGTGCCAAAACCAAGCGCCACCAGCGACTCCACCATCTTCACCGCCGCGCTGACGCCATCGATTACCGGCAGTCCCAGCTCCCGGGTCAGCTCCCCGGCCAGCGTCGCCATCCCGCCACAGCCCAGCACAATCGCCCCGCTGCCATCTTCCCGCTTCGCCTGAATGCAGCGCTGCCGCACTTTTTCCTGCGCCAGGCCGCTGCCATCCTCCAGCGCCAGTACCGGCAGATCGATGGCATGCAGCGCGGCACAGTGATGGGTAAAGCCATACTGCTGCAGCAGATGACGCGCAATCACCAGGGTGCGCGGCAGCGTGGTGACAATGGAGAAACGCGTCGCCAGCAGCGTGGCGGTATGCATCGCCGCTTCCGCGATGCCGATCACCGGTCCGCTGGCCAGTTCGCGTGCCGCCAGCAAACCCGGATCGCCAAAGCAGGCAATGACGTGGCCGCTGACGCCCTGCGCTCTGCCCAGTTTAATCTGCTCCAGTACGCCGATGGCGGCGATCGCCTCATCGAAGTGCCCTTCAATGGAAGGCACGCCCTGCGACGGTGAAACAGCCAGAATTTCGGTGCCCGGTGCGGCGACCGCACGCGCGGCCTGACCGATAGTTTCGGTCATCGCCAGGCTGGTATTAGGGTTAATAACCTGAATCAGGCTCATGAGGCAGCTCCAGAGCCTGCGGCAAACAGTCGGGAAAAGTCGGGCAGCGTTTCCCCGCTGCGCTCAAAGTGCAGGCTGGAGACGATGTGCTCGAAGTGATGCTGTAGCGCCTGCGTCAGCGGCTGCAGCGCACGCGCGCGCAGTAACTGAAGCAGATTCGCATGATCGTCACAGCGGCAGCCACGCTGCCAGGGTGCGCCATAGGCGGCGATCACCAGCGATGATCGCTGCGTCAGACTGGTCACCATGCCGGTGAGCACCTGATTCCCGGAGATCGCCTGCAACTGAATATGAAAGGCCGCTGACAGCCGGATGGCTGCCGGCCCATCATGATCGGCGTGCGCCTGGTTCTCCTGCGCGATGAGCTGCTCCAGCGCCACCAGATGCGGGGGCTGCAGATGGGCCAGGACCGCTGGCAGATTAGCGCACTCCATTAAACTGCGGGTTGAGAAGATATCCCGCGCCTCTTCAACGCCGGGTGTTGAGACCTGCGCACCACGCTTGGGCGTCAGGGTGACCATTTGCACCGCCGCGAGGCGTTGCAGCACTTTGCGGATGCCGGTGCGGCTCACACCGAAGACCCCGGAAAGCGCCTCTTCCGGCAATTTACTGCCCGGCGGCAGCTGATGCTCAACAATGGCGTTCATCAATGCCTGGTAAATCCCTTCATCTTTATCCTGCAGCCTGGTGGCGTCTCGCTGTCCTGTTTTACTCGTCATTACCCGCTCCGGTTGCTTGCTGTACGCCACATATCGTATACGTGAAAAATAAATATTGTATACAAGAAAAGAGATCTGGCCTGGATCCTGCAATACCGCTTTACCAGATTATTCATTCCACTCTCGGGTAGAGGAGCAGGTTTCATGCCAAATCAATCAACGGTGGCCAGTACGGCCTCTGAAGCCAACGCCCGTTACAGCCCACGACTCTGTAACGACGACCTGGCACCGACTCGCGATCAGAACTGGTCGTGGTACAACATTTTTTCTTTCTGGATGTCGGATGTGCACAGCATGGGCGGCTATGTGGTGGCCGCCAGCTTCTTCACGCTGGGATTAGCCAGCTGGCAGGTGCTGCTCTGCCTGTTAGCGGGGATCTGCATCGTGCAGATCTGTGCGAATCTGGTGGCGAAACCGAGCCAGATGGCGGGCGTCCCCTATGCGGTGATCTGCCGTCAGGCGTTTGGGGTGTTTGGTGCCAATATCCCGGCGGTGATACGCGGCCTGATCGCGTTCGCCTGGTATGGCATCCAGACCTATCTGGCGGCGAATGCGCTGATGCTGGTGCTGCTGAAGTTCGCGCCGTCGCTGACGTCGATGACCGTGCCGCACTGGCTTGGTCTGTCGCTGCTGGGCTGGTGCTGCTTCGGCATTATGTGGTTACTACAGGCGATGGTGTTCTGGCATGGCATGAACGCCATCAAACGATTTATTGATGTCGCCGGACCGGCAGTCTATGTGGTGATGGTGGCGCTGGCGGGCTGGATTGTATACAAGACCGGCTTCGATGGGATCTCGTTTACCCTCGCCAGCAAATCGCTTACCGCAGGCGAGCAGACGTGGCAGATGATTACGGCGACGGCGCTGGTGGTCTCTTACTTCTCCGGGCCGCTGCTGAACTTCGGTGACTTCTCACGCTACGGCAAAAGCATGTCAGAGATCCGTCGCGGCAACCGCTGGGGACTGCCGTTTAACTTTCTGCTGTTCTCGGTGGTGACGGTAGTGATTGTGTCGGGCACCCAGTCGCTGTTTGGCAAAATGATTACCGATCCCATCGAAACCGTAAGCATGGTCGGCAACGATCTGGCGGTCGCGATTGGATTGCTGACCATGATTACCGCCACCATCGGTATCAATATCGTGGCGAACTTCGTCTCACCCGCTTTTGACTTCTCTAACTGCTCACCGCAGAAAATCAGTTTCCGTACCGGCGGGATGATCGCTGCGGTGGGGTCGGTGCTGTTAACGCCGTGGAATCTGTTCCAGTCTCCTGAGCTGATTCACTATACGCTGGATGTGCTGGGATCGTTTATCGGGCCGCTGTTCGGGATTCTGCTGACCGATTTCTATCTGATTAAACGTGGACGTATCTCGGTCGACGATCTTTTTAACGATACGCCAGCAGGCCGTTACTGGTATCGCGGTGGCTTTAACCCTAAAGCGATTGGCGCACTGCTGCCATCGGTGGCGATTTGCCTGGTGATTAGCTTTATCCCTTCCCTGCATCAGGTGGCGAACTTCAGCTGGTTTATTGGTGCCGGTCTGGCGGCAGGCTGCTATCGCTTTATTGCCCGTGAAGATCGTGAGGCGGAGGATGGTGCCCGCTGGCAAGGCGAGGTGATGCAGCAGAAGAACCAGGCCGCCGCTGAATAGCAGACAGCAAAAAGCCGATTCATTTCTGAATCGGCTTTTTTAAAGAGATTGGCGGAACGGACGGGGCTCGAACCCGCGACCCCCTGCGTGACAGGCAGGTATTCTAACCAACTGAACTACCGCTCCGCGCTTTGTTCCCCGTCGGGAACGAGGCGCATAGTAATGGCAGCCTGTTGCGACGTCAACGCTTTTTCCAGGCGAACAAATCGTTTGCTGTTTTTTTCAGCTTGCCGTTGATTTTATCCACAAAAATGCGTAATTCAGCCGCGCCACAGGCAGCTGCCACCCTTTTTCATCACCAGATCCAGACGTGACTCATGGGCAACCACTTCTTCATCGCTGGCCGTGACCACTCGCAGTGCAGAGGTGGGACGCACGATGCGCTGGATGCTCTCTCCCTGCGCCTGTCGGGCGCTTTCACTTTCCGATAAAAAGGAGAGTGAAGTCTGTCCGCCGGTCATCGTCAGGAAGACTTCAGCCAGAATCTCGGCATCGAGCAGTGCGCCGTGCAGGGTTCGTTTGCTGTTGTCTATTTCGTAACGCGAGCAAAGCGCATCAAGGCTGTTGCGCTTGCCGGGAAACATACGGCGCGCCAGCGCCAGACTGTCGGTGATTTTGCAGAAGGTTTCGGTTTTCTCAATGCCGCGGTTCAGCTTTGCAAACTCGTAGTCCATAAAGCCGATATCAAACGGGGCGTTATGGATCACTAATTCAGCACCGCGAATGTAGTCGAGAAACTCATCGACAATCTCGCTGAAGGCAGGCTTGTCGGCCAGGAACTCATCGGCAATGCCGTGTACGCCAAAGGCTTCGGGATCGACCAGCCGATCGGGCTTAAGATACATATGGAAATTGTTACCGGTCAGGCGACGGTTAATCACCTCTACCGCACCAATCTCAATGATGCGGTGCCCCTCATAATGTACCCCGATCATGTTCATGCCGGTGGTTTCAGTATCGAGAACGATCTGGCGGTTATTTGCAGTGCTCATAAGACCCGTTTTATGTCAGACTTAGCGTTTTTGAGAGGAAGTCTACCAGAGATGCGCAAACAGGTAGAAATATTCACCGATGGATCCTGTCTTGGAAATCCCGGTCCCGGCGGTTATGGGGCGATTTTACGCTACGGTCAGCATGAGAAAACCTTCAGCGCGGGCTATCACCTTACCACCAATAACCGGATGGAGCTGATGGCGGCGATTGTCTCACTGGAAGCGCTGACCCAGCCGTGCGATGTGGTGCTCAGTACCGACAGTCAGTATGTGCGTCAGGGAATTACCAGCTGGATCCATAACTGGAAAAAGCGTGGCTGGAAAACCGCCGACAAAAAGCCGGTGAAGAATGTCGATCTCTGGCAGCGTCTCGACTTAGCACTCAGCACCCATAAGATTCAGTGGGAGTGGGTTAAAGGCCATGCCGGACATCCGGAAAATGAGCGCTGCGACGTGCTGGCCCGCAGCGCGGCTGAAAATCCCGCTTTTGAGGATATCGGTTATAAAACCGAATCCTGATCCTCTGCCTGCCGGAACTGGCGTGTGGCATTGACCGTCTGGCGGATCTTGCTGGTGCTCATACTCTTCTTAGCCCGGGTCGGCAGCAGCGGGAAGGTGCGTTTACGTGCCACCACAATATTCAGACAGCCCAGCGCCGGTAAGTGGGCGCTGATCAGTTTTCCGCCCTGCCGATGCCACGGCAGCACCTGAAAGCGGGTGCGATAGACTACCTCATAATTCAACAGTCCCAGCCAGTCGACTAACCGCACCTGGCTGAACATCCGTCCGCTCCAGGGGGCTTTGCGGTTCAGGCCCGGCACCATCTTACTCACGCCGAGCAGGCTGAATGGATTGAAGCCGCTGATAATCATCCAGCCATCATCAATTAACACCCTATCTACTTCACGTAACACCCGGTGAGGATCCTGGCTCCAGGCGAGCGTATGGGCCAGCAAACAGGCATCGATCGACTTCGACTCAAACGGCAGTTGCATCGGGTCAGCCAGCACCTGTAACAGCTCACCTTCCCTGCCAACATTGACCTGATGTGAAATAGCACAGTTTTCGGTGTTGATTTCTGCGCTGAGGTTGCCAAGCTTAAGCATATGAAAGCCATAAAGCTTTCCAAGGTAAGGCTGAAGCTGCTGCGTTAGCGCGTCGCGGAAATAATCTCCCCACGGCATATCGCGCCATGACAGCGGTGCGTTCAGAATCTGGCGTGATTTAGCGGGCTTCATGCTTTACGCTCTTCCTTTTCCTACGACCTGCGAGAGGTGATGATGAATCTTACCAGTATTCCTGCGTTGCAGGACAACTACATCTGGACGCTGACTGATGATGACGGTAAATGCCTGATTGTCGATCCCGGCGAAGCCCAACCGGTGTTAGAAAAAATGGCCTCCAACGGCTGGCAGCCGGTCGCTATTCTGCTGACTCACCACCATAACGACCACACGGGCGGAGTGAAAACACTGTGCGAGCATTTCCCTCAGCTTGAGGTCTATGGTCCCCAGGAAACTGCGGCTAAAGGAGCCAGAACCATAGTCAGCGAAGGCGATAAGGTCACGGTACTGGGCCTGACGTTTGAGGTAATCCACACCCCTGGTCACACTTTAGGACATATCTCATATTACAGCTCACCTTATCTTTTCTGTGGTGACACACTCTTTTCGGGCGGCTGCGGACGCCTTTTTGAGGGCACGGCAGAGCAGATGTATGATTCCTTTCAAAAACTTAACCAGCTTCCAGGTGAGACATTAGTCTGCTGCGCACATGAATATACTTTATCCAATCTGAAGTTTGCTGCGGCTATTCTGCCCCATGACCCACAAATAACGGCCGAATATCAGAAAATTAAGGACTTACGCGCTGAAAATGGCATTAGTTTGCCCACAAAACTGGCGCACGAACGGACAATAAATTTATTTCTTCGCACGCAAGACGTTGATTTACAAAGGGCATTAAACGTTAACGTTACTGATGAACCCGTATGGCGTTCATTTGCCGTTCTACGCGAGAAGAAAGACGCTTTTTGATTTTTCGGGTTGTGTTGTGAAAAGTCGTCACGTATAGTTGCTCGTCTTTTAAGCGAACTATTGACACACACATGAAGGCTAAAGCGATCTTACTCGCCTCAGTCTTGCTGGTAGGATGTCAGGCGTCCAGGAACGATGCCAATATCCCGGTACAGCATGCACAGAGTCTGTCTTCAGCTGGTCAAGGTGAAAATGGAAAGTACGGAGACGAGTTTTTGTCGCCGCGATGGCAGGAAGATGGAACTGGCCTCGCAGCAGACGCAGATCTCTGGAGTTTCATTAGTGACGAGTTGAAGATGGGGATTCCGGAAAACCCGGCAATCCGCGAACAAAAAAGTAAATTTTTAAAAAATAAGAGCTATCTCCACGATGTAACATTACGGGCAGAGCCGTACATGTACTGGATAGTCGAGCAGATACAGAAACGTAAAATGCCGATGGAACTGGTACTGCTACCCATAGTGGAGAGCGCTTTTGACCCCCGGGCAACTTCATCCGCCAATGCCGCTGGTATCTGGCAGATTGTTGCTGCAACAGGTCGAAACTATGGTTTGAAACAGAACCAGTATTACGATGGGCGACGCGATGTGGTCGCATCCACGAAAGTTGCGCTGGATATGATGCAGCGTCTTAACACCATGTTTGACGGCGACTGGTTATTAACCATCGCAGCGTACAACAGTGGTGAAGGACGTGTACTCAAAGCGATAAAGCAGAACAAGGCGCGCGGTAAGCCGACTGACTTCTGGCATTTATCGCTGCCACGCGAAACGACCGTGTATGTGCCTAAAATGTTAGCTCTGAGTGAACTGCTCAAAAATAACAAGCGTTACGGTATCAAACTGCCGACACCTAATGAAAGTCGTGCTCTGGCGCGAGTGGAAGTGGGTCAGCAGATACAGCTGACGCAGGCTGCCGAAATGGCGGGTATGTCGCTCACGAAACTGAAGAGCTTCAATACCGGTTACAAAGGCGGTGCAACAGCGCCAAACGGCCCACACTATATTATGGTGCCGAAGTCGAACGTCGCGAAACTGCGTAACTCACTGGCTTCCGGTGACATCGCAGCGGTACAACCTACTCAGCTTGCGAAAGCCAGTGCGAGTGGCGGGTACAAAGTGCGACGGGGTGATACGCTCTCTGGTATCGCCTCAAAACTTGGCGTTAGCGTCTCGACACTGAAGCAGGATAACAACCTGCGCGGTGCTGATATCCGACCGGGTCAGACTCTGACCATTGGTTCGAATGGCACCCGACTGGCTGATAACGGCAACAGCATCACCTATCGTGTTCGTAAGGGTGATTCTCTTGACAGTATTGCCCGTCATCACGGCGTTAACATCAAAGACGTGATGCGCTGGAACAGTGTGCTGGACAGTGCGAAAGATATTCAACCCGGCGATAACTTAACGCTGTTTGTGAATAATAACGCAACACCTGATACCTGATACGTTGAAAAGGCTGACATTTGTCAGCCTTTTTCTTTTATTCATCCGCCACCGTTTACTCATCTGCCGGACTTCCCTCCTCCTTCTACAGGCTCGCTTAATGCACCGGACTAGCTTCCTGAACTGAACTCCACCAGTAAGGGGTTATGGTCGGACGCGCGCGTCACCAGTACGGATGCCTCACTCACCCTGAGATCGCGATAGAAGACGAAATCCAGCGGGCGACCAAAGGCTTTACGGCGGTGATCGGCAGTAAACATGACCTCTTCCAGCTTCATTCGCTGTGCAAAACGGTAGAGGGCATTGATACGCTGACGGCTCCAGGCATTGAAATCCCCGGCCATAATCACCGGCCCCTGGTGATGCATGATCTGCTCCCCGATTGGCCCCAGCTGTTTACTGTAGACGTCGACGCCCAGGCTGAAATTTACCGCATGGATGTTCACGACCATCAGCATTTCCCCCGTGGGCAGCGGATACGCCGTGACCAGTGCCGATTTTGACAGCCTCAGCAGAGGCTCACGCTCACGCAGCGGGCAGCAATAGACCGGGTGCGCAGAGGCGAGCGTCATCACCCCAGAGGGATGCTGAGGCAGCACAAAGGCAGGTACCTGATCGGCAGCAAGATAATTACTGGTGGCAAACTCCACCAGTTCTGGTGTGGTCTGCGCTTCCTGCAGTAATACCAGGTGCGCATCTTTACCAAATCCTTCCAGTACCGACATCCAGTCTGCGCGTTGCTGCTTAAAGATGTTCCACACCAGAACTTTGAGGTTTGGGTGCGCGGGCAAGGGGGCGCCGGGTGGCAGTGCCTGACCGAGATGGAGCATCGCGCCAGGTGGAAAGATCTGTTCCACTGGTTGTCCTGCTACATATCGCATTGCATAAGTTTTTTTGCGCACTTTCCCGCCTGGCTGATGATTCAAAATACAGTTAACACCTGTCTGTTATAGGGATTTTAGACCGGGGTTTCAATGGATGCAGGTGAATGTCAGAATTCATCACCTTTTCCAGAATAAAGCAGCCCTTTTACGTTCGCTAAGCAAAACGAGGCAGATCAGGCGGTGACATCCCCGATGTCATCGTTAACGGCTCCTGTACTGGTTATAACAGCATTATCAGTCATAAACTGGCTTAATGGCCATGTGACTGCAGGGAGGAAGAATGAAGGCATCTTCTGATGAACTAAAAGTGTTTGTCAGCGTAGTAGAAAGTGGAAGTTTCAGTCGCGCTGCTGAACAGCTGAAGATGGCTAACTCTGCCGTCAGCAGGACAGTTAAAAAGCTGGAGAGCAAGCTGGGTATTGCCCTGCTGACCCGCACAACACGGCAGCTGGCGCTTACGCAGGAGGGCGAACGCTATTTTCGCCATGTTCAACGTTTTTTGCAGGAGATGACCACGGCAGAAAGCGATTTGATCGAGAGTTTACAGGCGCCTAAAGGACTACTGCGCGTTGATGCCGCGACGCCGGTCATTCTGCATTTGCTGATGCCGATGATTAAACCCTTTCGTCTGCGCTATCCTGACGTGACTCTTTCTTTGATCTCCTCAGAGAGTTTTATCAATCTGATTGAGCGGAAAGTGGATATCGCCATTCGCGCCGGCAATCTCACCGACTCAACGCTGCGCGCCCGGCTGCTGTTCAGGAGCTTTCGCAAGATGGTTGCTTCACCCGCCTATCTCCGTGAGCATGGGACACCGCAAACGGTGGCTGAGCTGGATAACCACCACTGTCTCGGCTTTGATGATTCCCCACGACTCAATCGCTGGCCCGTCTCCCGTGAAAGCGGCGAACTCTATGATATTAGCTGGGCTATCTCCTCTAACAGCGGAGAGACGATTAAGCAGCTCTGTCTTACCGGTAATGGTATTGCCTGCCTGTCGGACTATATGATCGATCGTGAAGTTGCTGAGGGAAAACTGGTGGAAGTGTTGGCCGATCAGCGTCTGCCGGTCGAGATGCCCTTCCATGCTGTTTACTACAGTGATATTGGCGTAAGCCAGCGTGTGCGCGCTTTTATCGATTTTCTGAGTGAGTGGACAGCTGACCAGCCGTGGCGTACCTGAAGTCTACAGGGGCAGGCCTGATCGGGGTCTGCCCGCACACAATTTGGAAGGTGTGGGATCGATTGCGCGATTATCGCTTCAGATTCAAAGAATTAGCGATCGTTAAAATGATCCGGGAGATCGAAGAGAATCAGCGCGGTGTATTTTTCCGTGTTGAATTTTCTGCAATGGAAAAAGCCCTGACCGTTAAGTCAGGGCTTTCCAATTAAGTGGCGGAACGGACGGGGCTCGAACCCGCGACCCCCTGCGTGACAGGCAGGTATTCTAACCAACTGAACTACCGCTCCACCGATTCTTTCACAGCTGTCAGCAACGGGCTGATGGCCGTGTGTTCCTGTTT